>QQSC01000044.1 GCA_003602475.1 Candidatus Poseidoniales archaeon
ATCAACATCATCGATGATGCGATGGACATCTTCGTATTCGATCAAAACACCATTCAGCCCTATGACCTTGGTCAATCCTATCGCTCATCGTATGAGCAAATTCCATCCACTGAATCCGCCTTAGGTTCCTATTCATTCCACTGGAAGGTCCCATCCTCTCTTTCTCAGAAAACGTGGTACATCGTCTTCGATAACCTCGACCATGATGGGGACCAAGGCATGGGTGACTTGGGTGGAAACGACAGCAGGGCCAGTCTAAATGTTCAAGCCATTAACGAAGCATATTGGACACCATACCATGATTTGATTCGGATGGAATCCGACTCCTACCAAACACTTCTCTCAGGCGATGCACTGCGTTTGGATGCGGGCACAACCGTTGTGGTGAGTGCTTGGTCGCTCGAGTCCCAAGGCGATGTTTACCTTCAAACCGAGAACATGAACAACCTCTACACGACGGGTGGCGTTGGTACCCTCTCGATTACAGGGGCGTCATTGCAATCAGTCGAAGGATCGTCTTCCTTTTCGTGGATTGTACCAAATGAGTTGGATGGAGAATCGCTGATTTTAGTAGCCGATAATACCGATACTCCTGTTGGCGGTGCAAACGGTGATGAAACGGTTCGAATGACCGTTCGCGTGGAACTCTCACCGACGCTCAATCCAGTGCTTTCCAATGATGCAGATGGCTCGACGACGGTTGGAGCATCCGTGAATTTTGATGCTTCTTCAACCCCTAACCGCCTCGACCAAATTGCCGCAGTTCAGTGGGACTTCGATTCAAGTGTGGATTCAGACAACGATGGCACGCCAAACAACGACGCGGACGCAACAGGGTTCACGGCTGATGCGTCATGGCCGACACCTGGCGACCGCACCGTTACGCTTTGGGTGACTTCGCCAACGGGAGAAATGGCCTCCACTACCACTACTATCACCGTGAATGATGTGATCGATCCAATCGCTCGAATTGGAGGCAACGGCCAACCAGTTGCTGGGGGCTGGCGTTTGCTCGTCAACGATGCGCTTGTCCTAAACTGCGACAGCAGCAGCGATGACCACATTGTCTCAGCATGCGCATGGAACCTCGATGGGTCTCCTTTCGGCCAAAATTCGTCGGTGCTTCTCTCTTGGGCGTCCATTGGAATCCATGAAGTTGTGCTGACAGTGACCGATGCCTCAGGCAACACGAATGCCACTATGACAACGGTTGTTGTCATCGACAACACCCTGCCTGTGCTCCAACAAACCTCGTTGAATGTCCTCCCTTCGAGCGGTATGATTGATCAATCCCTCACTTGCACGGTTGAAGCAAACGACCCATTCGATGATGCATCCGCCCTTCGTTATCATTGGGACCTCAATCCAGAACTGGATAGCGATGGAAACGGTGATGCACGGGATGACCCGGACCGAACAGGTAGCACTGCGGATTTGACATTCAAACAACCTGGAACTTACACCGTTGTCGTCACCGTCTTCGATCCTTCAAACAACTCTGACGACCATGCCTTCACCCTCAACATTGGTGAGCCAACAGAAGAAGGCAGCATCGCAGGGATGCTCTTGATTGTCCTTTTCATCGGAACCCTCACAATGGGTATCGCTCTTGTGGGTCATCGCCGCTGGCAACATGGCATTGCCGTTGACCTCCTTGTCGGACGAGGCCTCTCTGTCCCTGAAGCGAAAGCACACATTGCCAATGTGGTGGACGCTCGAAAGACACCTCTGTTCGCTTCGGCGACCGTTCTTGCCGGCCTTGATGTTGGCGAAGTCACCTCAACAGAAGCGCAGGAAGAACAAGCGAAGGCCGCTGAACTCGAGTCGATATACGGTACGAGCAACTCCATGCAGACCGGTTCGGCTTTTGCCCCTCCATCGGCAAATCCTACCTTCAGCGCGGGCAGTCAACTGGCCGCCTCTGATGCGATGGCTCTTTTCAATGACGAGCCAGTCACGAGTGAGCCTCCAACACCAGCGCCTAGCGAAATGATCCAAGATTTGATGCCAGCGGAGGCACCTCAAACCGTAGTCAAGAGCGGTGGAGTACAACTTCCAGAAGGCACCAACCTCAAACGTATGGCTCAAGAGAAAACCACACCCGAGCATCCGGTCCAGCAACCTGTTTCGGTTGCATCACCTGTCGAACAAGCGACCACTAAAACGCTCACATGTGCATCATGTGGCACCGGGTTTTCAGTTACGTTACCAGCAGGTGTGCCGCAAGCGGTTGTGGCTTGCCCGTCATGCAATGCCGACAACATCGTCACTGCTTGACCAACCGCTGAACATGTCCTTCAGATGCCCGTTTGACCCGCTCGTGAAGGGGATGGGTTCTCATAGTGGCTCTGCCTGCTAAGAACATGGATGAGGTGGCCGTTCGTGTTGTGCGAGCTGGATTACCTCAACAGAGGGACCCAAGGCGCATGGCCGTGTTCCTCGTCGTGGTCATGTTTGCATCCATCGCTCAACCAGCGGGAGCCGACCTCTCAGTCACTCGAGATGACTACGGCGTTCTCGACGCACTTGAGGAAACGCTCAATGCCCGCACGGACAGCGGAGAGGGAGAAATAGCAACCACTGCTGCTCTCACCGCCCTCAATGAAGTGGACACGAACGCCCGGCCAATCGGTCCTGATGATGCCCTAAGCGAAGCAAGTGGTTACCTTGACAATGTCTCATTGCGAGACAGTTCGTCGTTTGAAATCGATCACCCACGCCCTTACGAATTCCTAATCGACGCTTCTACTCAGCCCGATGGATGGCCGTACAATCTCTTTGAGACATTGTTTTCGGTCAACTCGCTCGGCTTGAACAACCCCTTGGGCATCGGGATCAACACCTATGCCATCTATGTCAATTTCTCCTCTCGCAACAACGGCCCATCCTTTGAGGCATG
>QQSC01000045.1 GCA_003602475.1 Candidatus Poseidoniales archaeon
ACGACAGCATTATCGATGCTGCCGATGCTTGCCCCAAAGGAGAAGTGGGATGGAATTCAACACTGGAATCAGATTTTGACGGCGATGGTTGCATGGATTCCACAGAAGACGACGATGATGACAACGATTTGGTCAACGATTTCAACAACACTGGAGGGGTTCTTGATCGATGTCCGACCACACCAACCAACGCAACTGACGTGGATGAACGAGGGTGCGCTGCCGTTGAAAGAGACAGCGATGAAGACGGGATTAACGACTTGCTGGATTTCTGCGAAGGGACACCATCGGGTTTGACGGTCAACGAGGCAGGATGTGCTGACTTGGATGGAGACGGTGTGTTCGCTAACATTGACCAATGCTCGAATTCTCCCGCCCGTTGGACCGTGGATGAATTGGGTTGTGCCGTTGTGCAACAACCCATTCTGTGGACCGACGCAACAGGATTGAATGGGCCCATGGAAACCGTTCCAACGTTCAGCGTTCCTACCTTGAACGGCACTTACAATCTGAAAACACGGTGGTCAGGCGATGATGTCTACTTTTTCATGTTCAAGTACACGGATTCCAGCGGCAACAGCAACAGCGCCACATGGGGACAAAACCCGGGGAGATTTATCCGAAATTTGCCGTCGAACACCCAGTTGTTTTACGGCTCCTTTGACAGTTCCTACCACAACGATGTGACCCAACAACGCAACGCCGTTTTGTCTGGTTTGTCCAGCAGTGAAGAGGCATACTGGGACGACCGAATTCATTACATTGACATGGATGCAAGCAACATTGGTGGAGGATTGGGTAACATGATTGGTACATTCAACAATCCCACGTTCATGGGCATCGACCGATTCCAACTGGCACGGGAAACTGGTTCCTTGTACGCTTGGACTTCACAATCAAACGACCCATTCCATCTTTCTCATGAACCAAACCAGTGGGTGACAGAATTTCCAACCAAAGTACGTGCGTTGGACCCGGGGGTGCATGCGGTTGATCTGATGGACTTCCAACGCCACAACGGTGGATGGGGTGGAGGATACAACTCACAGAGCAATGCAACGTTCGACTTACCGAACAACTTGAGTTCCTATGACACGTTGGAAGTGTATCACGAACATGCATGCTTTGACCGGAAAAACCGGTATCAAAATTCTGACGGAACGTACGGCGGGTGTCACGAGTGGGATTACCTTGCACATCTCTACATTTGTGATGCATTCAATGCTTCTTCATGCAGCACCGAGTTCATGCGTTGGATCACAACGTATGGAAGAGAAGGCATGTGGCTCACCGATATATCCCCCTATATGTTCATGCTCGGTGATGGAGAGCAGAGATTTTTCAAGTACAGTGGGGCGAACAAAGGCGACCTTACTGTCACATTTTTGTTCAGCAATTGGGGTACGGGAGAGCAAGGCATGGATGCAACCTACGCCTTTAGCGGTGGACAATTTGACGGTACGTACAACAACGAGTCAAGGCATGTTCGACAACTGGACTTCACGGTTCCGCAATGGGCTACAAAAGTAGAAATCGTGGCCACGATTACTGGACACGGGTTTAATCAGGATACTGCAAATTGCGCTGAATTCTGTGATCACGAGCACCATTACACACTTGGTGGAAACCAAGCGATGGAATCGCACCCCCTTGTTAACGACAACGAAGGCTGTGAAAAGGAAGTAAGCAACGGCGTTGTGGCCAATCAGTTTGGTTCATGGCCGTTTGGACGTGCTGGATGGTGTGCTGGTCAAGATGTTGAGCAATGGAGATACGACATCACGGATTGGGTCGACCAGGGGCTGAACAACACCAACCAACTGGTCTATCGTGGGTACTTCAACGGTCAGGAATACGTTCCATCGGACGGAATAGGCAACGGTGGACGCAACATTCGTGCTGCGATTTGGGTTGTATATTACGGCGCTACTGATGCTTAGACTGCGGGCGGTGGTGCCACATGTTCGGTACGGGCAGCAACCATGACCGGGGTTTCCAAAGGGGCATAATCGCTGTTGCGCCGCTGCGGTAGGAATCCTCCGCGGACGATGGAATCTTGCAGTTCCTTTTCGGTGGCTTCTACTTTTTTGGTTCCAGATGCGGACACAACATTCTCTTCCATCATCGTAGATCCTGCATCGTCAGCTCCTCCCAAGAGGGCCATTTGAGCGACCCCCATGCCCATGGTTGGCCATGATGCTTGGATGTGTTCGACGTTGTCTAGGAACAACCTTGCAACGGCCACGTGCCTGAGGTATTCTGACGCCCCTGCCCCAAGATCGACTTTGTTTTGACCACGGTTCCTTTTTCCAAATGTGTTGTGTTCGAGTTGAACTGGCCAAGCAATGAACGATGTGAAGCCGTTTCCGTGAGCCTCAAGGCTTTGCTCTTGCAGACGCCGAATGGCGTTCATATGCTCGACTCGTTGCTCGTTTGTTTCACCAAAACCAATCACATTGGTGGCACTTGTGGTCAGTCCCAATGATTGGGCTTCGCTCATCACACGAAGCCAGTTCAGTGGGCTGCCTTTTTTTGGAGAAACATCTTTTCGAACATCATCCACCAACATTTCAGCCCCACCCCCAGGCAAACCATGCATGCCTGCCGATTTGAGATCGGTAAGAACTTGTAAGGTTGACATGTCACACACTTCGGCAATCCCTTCAATTTCAATGGGGCTAAAACAGTCAAGGTCGATGCTTGGGTGGTGTTCTCGTAGGAAACCAATCAGATCAAGGTACCATTGAAACGGCAAAGAGGGATTGACGCCTCCTTGCATGAGGATTCGAACACCTCCAATGGATTCCAATTCACCTACCCTCTCAGATATTTGCTGAAATGTTTGTGTGTATTCCTCATCGTGACCTGGTGGGCGGTAAAACGAGCAGAATTGACAATTGATGGTGCAGGTGTTGGTGTAGTTGATGTTTCTGTCAACGAGGTAGGTCACTCGACCGTCAGGATGCATGGCCATACGCCGTTGATGTGCGGCGTTCATTAGAGCGTGAAGTGGAGCGGTGTGGTACAGTTCTGTAGCCTCTTCAGGCGTTAGACGAACCTCGTTTTTGTGGTCACGAGTCCAGTGCGCTTGACGCTCAAGAATATCGGACCACATGTTGGACACACCTCACTTCCAATCTTGTCCTACGATGGCCTCTATATCATCAATTGTCTTTGGGCAATCTTGGGTCAAGACGACCGGGCCTGAATCGGTGACGAGGACATCGTCTTCAATTCGAATTCCTATGTTTGCATAGCGTTCAGGGCAATCCACATCAGGTCGCCATGCCCCGAAATACAATCCGGGTTCAACAGTGAGGCACATACCTGCTTCAAGGAGGCGCGGCTGGCCGTTGGGCTTGTACACACCGACATCGTGGACATCAAGGCCAATCCAATGGCTGGTGTTGTGCATGTACCACTTACGAAGTTCACCGGTTTCAACATCCAAGGCTTCTTCAATCGTCTGATCAATGACACCCAAGTTGATCAAACCCTCTGCCAAAACCCGACGCGCTGCATCATGGGGAGCGGTGTACTGTTCACCTACGCGACATACGGCAATAGCGGCTTCCTGTGCAGCCAAGACGATCTCGTACAGTTCACGTTGAGGTACAGAGAATGTACCTCCAATGGGCCATGACCTTGTGATGTCGCTCGCATACCCTCTGTACTCGGAACCTGCATCGATGAGCACCACATCCTCAATGTTGCATTCATCGTTGTTGACCGTGTAATGAAGAATAGTCGCATTTTCTCCACTCCCAACAATGGATGGGTACGACCAGCCTTCACCGCCGGCATAGGAGAAAAAACCTTCAATAACGGACTGCAATTGATTTTCTCGGACACCTTCGTGGCTGTGTCGCATGGCAAGTTCATGAGCAATGCTGGCAACCTTTCCTGAAAACAACATGTGCTCAACTTCAGAGGCTGATTTGCGCAGTCGCAGTTCTGCCAAAAGAGGGGACGGGTCTTGCATGGTTACCGGGCCTGTACCGAAGTGTTGGCGCTTGCGGTCGCGACGCTCGATCGATTCAAGCACCAGTGCATCGAGTGCAGCATCGACACTGCTTCGATGAAACACACGCTTCGCATCGCTCAACCATTCGCTCAATCTGTCGTTTCTTTCATCGGTGGGATATGCTTCGTCAACTGCATAATGTTCCAAAGCTCCTTCTGTACCTTCTCGTCTTCCTTCCCATATTTCTTTCAGTGTATCTTTCGGTTGAACAAACAAGGCTGAACGCCAGTCGTTTCCGTCATGACGAAGCACGAAGGTTGCTTCGGGGTCCGTCCATCCAGTGAGGTACATCAAATCACTTGACGTTCTGAAACGATAATGGACATCGTTGGACCGAACCGCTTCGTGTGGCGCCACGACAATCAGGATGTCGGAAGTCCGGAATTGTTGGGTTAGGCGACCTTGTCGTTCGGAGAATTCCTCGACACGTATTGGTTCAGGTGCGGGAGGAAGACGCTTGAGAGCCTCGGCAAACATGATGGTTGGTAGAAGCCCCGGTTTTTCAATCGTTGGTTGACTCAACCCTCGTCATCGGGTTGGTTTGGATTTCTCTTGGACCATTTTGGCAAATCATCAAATTCAGAATCTCGATGGATCATGGTGAAAAATCCAATCATGAGCACGCCAAGCAAACCGACGCCAAACCAAAGATAACCGTCGGTTGAAGAGATTGCGTCTTCGGGGGGACTCAGAATTTCAATCTTAACAGAGACCCTATCAGTGGATCCATCGTCATCAAAGACGATCAGTTCAACATCATGGACACCAACACCATCCAACAATGATGCATTCAGTTGCTGAGCACCTCGTACAGATGTGGTGTTGTCAATGACCCAAAGGTAGTCCACGGGTTCGTTGTCGTCACGCTCAAAGGCTTGAATTGACCAGTTCAGTTCAGGCCCCACCACAACAGTTTGTCCTTCGCCAAGTTCGAAGCCGTCAACGGACAAAACGGCATGGGGCCGTATGTTTTCAACTTCAAATTCATGAATCGCAGTTGTGGTATAACCGGCGCGGTCCTGAACGATGACCTGAAGATCATAGTGGCCTGAAACCGATAAATTTAGGACGGCATGGTGTTGGTCGATGAGTTCGGAAGAATACAATGTCCTGATCGTATCGTTGTTGTGCATCAGCGACCATGTTGCGGTGGTCCGAGCCCCGTCGTAGCCATCATCGACATTGGCGAGAACGTGAATCAAGGAGCGTTCATAGACGCTGTTGGGAGCAGCAAGAGCCAGCGAAGGTTCGGTAGTATCAAGAATCACCAGATGCATCATCGTGTTGGAATGGCGTAAGACTTGGTCAACCACCCTCATTTGAAGCAACCAGACACCGTCAGCATATCCCGCAGCAGAGAGGTCAACGGAGATCTGAACTGAGGTGGCCTGTACGGTAGCCACTACAGCAATTGGAACGGCCTCTTCACGGCAAACCTGTCCTGGAGCTTCGCAGATTTCAGCCATTACTTGAGCAGAGTTCCAACTGTTTAACGACATGACAGCGTGGTAGCTGAGGCTGACCAAGCCGTTGCTAACGGGCGCATTGTTGGTTGGTGAGAGTGAATGCAATTCGCCGGGCACATCGGAGAATAAAACCGGACGATGTTGTGATGCATCCCCGATGTAAACCGTAAGACGGAACACTTCATCAGACCCTGGTCCCGATTCTGGAGTCAAGCCAATGTAGCAAACACACGAAAGCTCGGACGTATCGATGCTTAACGTCCATTCAAATCGTTCGTCGCTGACAGGTGTTACACTGGTGAGATGTGGACCGTTTAACAGCACAACGGGGGTGGTTGAACCAAGGTCAACGACCACCCAGGAGGTATCTCGTAGGGGGAAGTTGGAACTCCCGTTTAGCTCAAGTGTCGATGGAACCAACAGTCCGTGGTCGTCTGAAAACACAATTTCCGGAGTTGATTCAGGCGTATGACCTCGATGGTGACCAGCAGCGGTTGCAGGGAACACCAATCCAAACAGGAGAATAAGCACAACGGCTGAAATCCTCCGAGATGGTTGGTCACGCATAAGATTCAACCACAATCAGTCACTGAACGGGTCACACAATTCGCCTTGTCCAGGGTAAGAAACAGGGTTTCGAGGATTGGTGTCCCACTTGTATTCACAATAGTTCACGTGACCGTCGTCGTCCGTATCCGCCATGCGGTCGGCCCCGTCGAATGGATCAAACTTGAAGTGGAATTCCCATCCTGTGGCCATGCCGTCGTTGTCATGGTCTTGATAGTACACTTCCGGCCCGTCGTTCCAGTCGTCGCCGTCGGTGTCGTTGGTGATGGGGTTGGTCATGTTTTGCAACTCCTCAAAGTTGGTGTAATTTTCAAGATTTTCATAAAACCGTTGACCATCTGGTGTATTAGGGTCAATGTTGCATTCAGAGTTGGTCGTATCGTTGTATCCAGGGCAGTATCGCTTGATTAATCCGCTGCGATTTAGACCATCTCGATCGGGGTCCTCTGAGCCATCATCAATACCGTCCAAATCACTGTCGGGCATGGAGGGGTCCATGACACCACGGGCGCCGTATGCACCTACGGTGGCGTTATCGGCCAAACCGATTTCAAAGGCCAGTTGTGAGTAGTACACCTCCCAGCCATCAGGGAGCAAGTCGTCATCGGTGTCGTCATCAACAGGATTGGTGTTCCATCGGTCTGGGGCTTCAAGTCCGTTTGCCAACGTATCGTTGTCAATGTCAAATGTATCGTCCTTCAACGATTCGAGTGACGGGTCAAGGGCCCAGCGGCCATTGCATCCATTGCAAAGGTCGTTGCCCGGCATCTGGAATCCAGTAAGGTTCATTTCACTGACCTCAAACTTGGGTGCAAGGGCGAATCCACCCAACCAGTTTTGCCATTCGTAACCACCTGGTTGCATGGTGCATGAGCCTCCTTGAGATGCTTCACACCCAGGTCGAATCCATGTTGATGTAGCGACCCATAGGCTGTGGGACTTGGTGTTGTCTTCAGCAGATTTGACCTGCATCTCCCACCCATCCAGCATGCCATCGGAATCGGTGTCATTGAGCAAGGGATTGGTCGCTCTCTGGAACGGACGTGGGACAAACAGAACTTCGTGACCGTCAATGAGGCCATCAGCATCGGTATCGGAATTGTTGGCATGGGTGAGGAAGTTGTCTTCACCGGCAATGACCTCCTCGCCGTCCTCGAGACCGTCGTTATCGGTGTCGAACATGCAAGGGCTGGTGGAGTACGTCTCGCCTTCCCACGTAAAACTGGCACCGGCTTCTTGGAGGTCGCTCAAACCGTCAGAGTCCGTATCGGGGTTGGAGGCATTGGATCCGCCAGTGCTGCACACCGATGAGAACTCTTCGAAGTCAGAAAGACCGTCAGAATCGGTGTCGTATAGACCGGGGTCTGAGGTCACCCATGTGGTTTGAACACCGCGATTGACGACCAGGATTTCCCAGCCCATGACCTCAATTCCATCCAAAAGGCCGTCACCATCGGTATCCGGGTTGAGGGGGTTGGTGCTGCGTCCATCGAGGACGCCATCTTGATCTCTGTCGTTGGCTTGGTATTCCATTACGTTCGTAAATCTCTCCTCAACCTCAACGATGGTGATCCATTCGAACAGGCGAGAGTCAACAGTTTGTCCAACCGTGACGTCAATGTTGTAAACATACCCAGCAACGGGTGCCAAAAGTGGGATGATTTGTTGGTTGCCGCCACCGAGTGTAACACGCGCACGAGCCACCGTTTGATTGGCTTCCACCTGTTGGTCCAGGACAACGTCGATGCCGTGCACAACGGCAGTTGTTTCCAAATCGCCAAACATGACAGCACCGTCACCATCAAGGTCCCAACCGTCCCGGTCGGGGTCAAGGTCTCTGTTGGATGCTGAGCGTGGGTGGAGGCCATTGCTGGCTTCCCATTGGTCTGGCATTCCATCCATGTCGGTATCTTCCAGCCAAGGCGAGGTGAAATTGCCTTCACCGAACACTTGAGCCACCTGATATTCCTCAAGATTGTTCAAGCCATCTTCGTCCCAGTCGCCGTACCCATCGGAGGCGTTTGAGGGGTTGAGGGTCCATGCGGAGTTGGCAGGGTTTCCGGCGGTGGAGTAACAATACTCGAATCCATCTGGCATCCCATCGCCGTCGGTATCCCAATCGGATGGACCGTTACGGAGACCGTCGTTGTCCATGTCCATCATAAACCAAGAGCGGTCTTGCGTAGCAAAAGGACCAGCCTGCGTCACGGGGTCGAGGAGATCGATGTTGCATTCCTCTCCCATGCCAACAAACAATCCAATGCTTCCATTGGCGACCTCAACAATGTCATCGATAAGGTCCATGTCCGAGTCTCTAGCGTCAGGATTGGTTCCAAAGGCTTCTTCTTCGAAATTTGCCAACCCGTCATCATCCGAATCCAACACGCTGTCGCATGAATATCGGCCGTTGAGGGCAAGGTCGTCCCATTCAGGCATCCCACCCTCGCCATTGAAACGCGATTCAAGGGCGGCTTCCATGGCTTGGTCAAGCAACACACAGTCCCAGTTTCCATCAAGTGGATTGAACATGGTCACTTCACCGCCCGGGGTGAGAACTTGTGTGGTGTAGAGGGATTCCCAACGGTCGTTCAATCCGTCGTTGTCGGTGTCGGAACGTTGTGGGTCGGTGCCCAGTTCTTGTTCAGCCTGATTTGTGAGGCCGTCGTTGTCTGGGTCGCCGGTGGGGCCTTGGTTGGGGTCTGGCCAAGAATCGGTTTCATTTTCGACATTAGCATCTTGGGGTTCATCGTTTGAAGACGGATCAACAACACCATCTTCGGATTCTCCGTTGTCGAGAGGATTGAGGCCGTGTTGGACTTCCCAACCGTCACTCATCCCATCGTTGTCGGTATCGGCATCGTTGATGTCCGTACCGTACTGAGTCTCCTCGAGACGGTCCGACAGACCGTCTCCATCGGTATCGGTAGCAGGATCTGTGACATCAGAGGTGCCTAGCAAATCTTCCTCAACAGCACTGTCGAAGTTTCCGATGTTTTCACTGGTTTGAAAGACGCCCGAAACGCCGACGAACATGGACCCGAACATCAGGGTGGAGATGATGGCTACGTATGCCATTTGATTGTGACTAAGACTCATGATGCATACCCCGCACATCTGTGCAATTTCTGCGTGGCGTTGTTTCGGTTATGAACCTTGACCTAAAATGCGTGAGAACAGGGACGTGGGGGCTCGTTTTCAGGCGGTTGTAAATGATACTTTTTCGGACTGTATTTTCAGTTCCCAATGGCCATCACAACGTGAAACCAACCCCTCCAATCGGCCACCAGAACCCATGCGGATGAGTGCATAGGTCCAACCGACAACCAACGGAGTGTGTTCACCCGTCACCCTCAATGTAATGTTGTTGCAATCATGGAACCGTTCAACCTCAACCCCACCAAAACCAAGACGGTGAAGGTGAGCCCGAAGAACGCCCTGCAGTTCGATGACGGAATCAAAGAACACCAGTCGATGAGAGGCCATTACAGCATCAAATGCGGCGCCTGCTATGATGGAAAACAGGGTGGATTCTTCGGGAGCAACGCCTTGAACGACCAGTCCTGGAGGCCCGCTAGCTGTTTGGCCTTCAACACTGAGCAGCGCACCAAAGAGGTATGTCAATACAGATGTTGGCAACAGAAAATGTCGATGTTCGTTGACAAAGAAACCTACATTACGTGGTGAAAATTCAACGTCCAATGAACCCTCTAAATCATTGCGAAACCCGTCACACGACCACATCCTTGTTTGGGGCTGGCCAACGGAGGCCATGGATTCTAATTTTGGTTGGAACGACAACGATATGGCTCCCTCGTTGTGTTGTTGCCACGTCATGTTGAACCGGATGGTTTGGAGGTGCTCCCTGTGCGCCAATGCACTCCCTGAATCAACAAGTGAATGAGCTGGTTGATGCAACATCTCGGTGTTGTGGTCAAACCTCCCCCAACCCATCACCGTGCGACGGTTCGCAAGCTCCTTGATCATCGAATTTTTACGACGATACCAACGATGTGAAAGATTGGGACGTTGTTGCAGAAGATGCTCCTCGGCATCGCACACCGCATAGAGCAATTTTCTCCCAACTGGGGTTACAAACCGTTCTTCCATGGCATACCACCATCGCTCAAAGTCAGGAACTGGCCACAAGTGGACGGATTCTCCCTTTTGAGTAGCCAAGGCGCCCAAACCGATTTCTGTTACTGGGGGATGCATGTCAATCTTCAGACGGTTTTTGGATAGGCATCGTTGTTGCCAGCATCAAAACAATACTGCACGGTCTGGAAACAATCCTTGAGATGTTGAACATCCTTCTTCACAGAGCGAGGGTCTTCGTGATGAATCAGCACCCGAGCGTACAGCTTAGCCACCTCATGCATCTCATTTACACCCATACCAACTCGAGTGATCTCCTGAACACCCAACCGCAACCCTGAGGGTTTCAACGCCTTTGTATCACCGGGAAGCATGTTCATGTTGGTGATGATGCCTGCCTTCTCAAGCAAAAGAGCAGCTGTTGCTCCGGCACCTGAGTCAAGTTGTCCGTGACGCGTCAGCACTTGATGGGATGCAGTGTAGCCACGACCTTCCGCAAGAACATCAAATCCTTCCGCTGCCATGGCACCTGCGAAAGCTTGAGCGTTGCGAACAATGTCCCGAGCATACGAATGGCCGTGGGCCTTGAATTCAGCCAGTGCGACAACCTTTCCAGCAACATGGTGAAGGTGATAGGAGGAGCATACCCCTGGAAACACCGCATTGTTGAGCTTTCGATGCACGGCCGGGTCTTCAGACGATCCAATGACGAATCCGCCCTGTGGACCAGGGAATGTTTTGTGGCTTGAGCCCGTCATGACATCGGCACCTTCTCGCAACGGATCTTGAAAAACTCCGCCTGCAATGAGTCCCAATACATGAGCCCCGTCGTACATCACAGTGGCTCCGACTTCATGCGCAGCATCTGCCAGTTCCTTGAGAGGTGTGGGAAACAGGAATACCGATTGCCCAAACAAGGCCAATTTTGGTTCAACCTCACGAATAAGATTCAATGAACCATCGATGTCGGGTTCCATGAGTTCTTCGTTCCAAGGATAGGTGGTCAACTTGAGATCACGGACCCCTACAGCACCCATCCGAGCATGGGAGATGTGACCTCCATCGGCTGTTGATACTGCCGTGATGTTGTCTCCGGGTTTGGCGAAAGCCTTCAACACGCCGATGTTGCTTACGGTCCCGGAAATGGACTGTAAATTGACAAAAGGAGCATCAAACACCTCTTTTGCAAGTTCGATTCCAATGGACTCCACGGTATCAAAATCTTCGCAACCTTGGTAGTATCGGCGTCCGGGCAATCCTTCTGCATACCGTCCATGAAGGTCGCTGTTGACGGCTTGGCGAACCATCGGCGAAATGATGTTTTCACTTGCGATCATTCCAAGACCGTGCCGGTAAAGAGATGTGCTTGAGTGAACAGCTTCCATGACCTGTTCGGCCAACACCGTTGAGGTTGACGTGTTGGGACGTTCGTTAGGGACCATGGAACGACCAAGGTGCTGGAGGTAGATGAACCTAACACCGGGCTTCAGCGGCCGGCACTCCCTGGTCGACCAGCTCCACCTGGTCTCCCTTGACCTTTTTCGCTTCGAATGGTGTTGCGCGGAATAAATTTGTTGACCGATTGAAGGCCCTCTCCTCTTGCTGCTGCATCAATTTGGCGGGTGTCTTTTTTGTTGAGGTAGTTGTTCCTTCCGCGGTAAGCACCCGGGCCAATGTGCCGTTCAAGGGCAGGTCCGGATTCTCCATGTTCTTTGGGACGCTTGAGCCACCAAGCTTTCCCAAGGCGCTCTGTTCGGAGTTTCTTCCCCTTTCGAATAGAGGAGGACCGGCGCTGTAGACGCTGACGAACGATTTTATCTGGTTCTTTTTCCAAACGTTCGGTCATCCATGCGGGCAAGCCGACGTCCAAAACAACACCGTTGACCGTGACTAAAATACCAGAGAGCAAAAGGTGAGTCCCCATGGGCAGGGTTTTGACATCCGGCTTTGCCTTGAATCTGCGCAACCGTTTGGCGTACTTGATCATCCCGCGCTGGTCCCGGTGACGAATCAGTTGCTCTTGTTGATGGCTCAATCGTATGTAACTGCCGTGGAAGAAGAGCAAGACGACGGTGAGCATGGCCCCCTGATTGGCTCCAATTTCTTGGTACACAAGAATGCCCAAGACAAACCACATCGGGATCAGGACAAGGTACGTGAACACAAAGGAAAGGACGCTCTTTGAGTACCGTGGAGGCATGGTGTTGATGGCTGCTTGGTGAGCCATAACGAGGATATTCGCATTGACGGCTTCATCCAACCCTCCTTTTTGAGTCAACGCTGCAACGGCGTTAACGGGAATTTCATCCATGATACTGCTTTTCATGTTGGGACCGTCGAGGACCAACGCAACTTCTGGGTGTTCTTTGCCCTTGGTGCCGTACCCCATGATGGCACTCAAGGCCAACACTCTTGGGTCCTTCCCATCGCTTTTGAGGAGTTCATCGAGAACACTCCGGGCATCATGCCACAGACCCTTGTCGATCAAGCACAACGCAACCGCGATTCGAGGCCGAGTACCGGTTGGATCTTTTTTCACCAGTTCAAGGGCCATGTCCAGTCCATCGTCATAACGTCGTTGCGCGCGCAGAAGAGCTATTTTTGAAAGGGTGCCCACCTGAGTTAATTTATCGTTGTGAGCATGCATGACGCTCGGGTCTGGATCCCATGATTGGAGGATTTTTTGCAAGGTTTGGAGGTGATCGATGGCTGAATTGTTTTCCCAATCCCACAAGTCATCCTCGGATACGCGTCCGTGCCATGGGTCCAACCATTCACAAATGAAGGACAATATTTCGGGCTCGTCATAACCTTCCGGTTGTTGAAGGCCGTGAAGGGCTTCTCTCGCTGCATCAAGGCGGCGCATGGCCACGAAACCGGTGGCGACAATCATTCGCGCTTCGTCGTTGTCTCCACCCGTCTGGGCCAAAAGTTTCCGGGCTTCTTCAACAGCTTGGGGCCACATTCCACGAAGGGCTTTTTCCCACATGGATGCCCGGGCTTTTTCCTGTCGGATAAGTGCCTGATCCCCTTTGAATTCATGTTCCTGTATTCGTATGAGCATGTCGATGTCTTCGATGATGGCTGCGTTCTCGACCATCATTTGAAGGCGGTCGCCTCCTTCCAACTTCACCGCACCCTCACGTCGTTCATCTGGGTTCAAGTCAAAGGACAGGGCCACCAACGAACCGAATTTGCTGATGGAAAGAAGCCATGTAAACAGAAACACGACCTGTCCAGCCCCGATGAAGAGCCACACCGTTAAGAGGCGCATTTCTTCATTGAATCCGTTGGTTTCAAGGAATGCGGTAAACGGCATCAAATCTCCAAATTCCTTGTAGCACACAAGAATGAGGAGCAAGACAGTGTATCCTGAGAATCCTGCAAAAGCAAACGTCAACTGCCTGGCTTGTGCAGACTTCTCCGTCCTGATCTCTCTGGGAGAATCGAGTGTGACGCCAAAGATACCTCCGAACGTTTGACCTCCCAGAATGAGGTTGCGAGTCAGTTCAAAGATGAACGCCAAGCCGACAATCGCAATGTTCAATGAGAGGTAAAAAGAGAGGAATATTGGCAGAGATTTGATAAATTCCCAGTGGAACAAAAGTTCTGAAATGGCATCAATGTTGATGTAAATTGAATAGCCAACGATGCCTCCAAAATTGAGTATCTCTTCAGCGTTCGATGGGTCACTCAGCATCACGTGAACAACCGTGAGAATACCGTTTAGGGCGACGATTGGCATGGTTAACAGAAACAAGACGAGCAAAAACGAAAACAACCGTCCAACAAAACGAGCCCGCTCAGGATCGATGGGGTTTGGCCGGCCCCGAGAGGTCCTCCACTTGTTGATCAGCAACATGTTCCATGAAGCACCGAGAATTCGACCATAGGCCAAAATGGTGGGGGCCATGAACGTCAACATGGCATACGCCAACCAACCGGGAGTGAGCGCTCCATCGTTGAGGTTGATGCCGTAGAAAAGCACCAATCCCGTGATGGCAATCAGAAGCCCCAAGGTGATAAAACGGCGCAGAGAACTCAACAGTGAGGCTTTTCCTTTCTTGGAAGAGCCCTTGCCAACAAGTTGCCCGTTGAGAGTCTCCCAGGGCGAGATAAACACTGGAACAATTACACAAATTGCAATGATATAGATGTTCAAGAGGGCGTAATCGTCGGCGTCAAACAACAATTCAGTGATGAGCATCAAGATGCCTGTCAGCCCCATCATGTACAGGAAAACACCGTACCTTACGGACCCGGTTTTCATCAACTTCCGAGTGTCTCGGTTCGTTTTAGTGATGCGATGAACTTCGTAGAGATTGTCATCAATCTCAAACGCTACTTGAAGATTTTTCAGCTGTTGCGGTATAAACCATCTACGGACACAATAAGCAACCACGAGGGAGATGAACAAGGGGGCAAGCAACGTTGTGGAAATTTCAGTGTTTGAGGTGACTCCTGTTGCAGAGGCGGTCGGAAGCAGCGAGAACAAAGCAACGCACGAGATGACCAAAATCCCGTATCGCATGGCTTATGGAGTGAAATTAACCGTAAGAAGCCTTCGTTTCTATGCAGCGGTTCTGTGACGAGAGAGGAAGCGTTCAATTCGGTCGAAGGCGTCTTTCAATACCCCCATGTCCGCCAGAAAGACAATTCGAACGTGCCCTGAACCAAATTCAGGAGAAAAGCCGCTACCGTGAACAAGAAGGACATGTTCTTCGTGAAGCAAAGACAACACGAAGGATTTGTCATCGTCTGCCCAACGGTCATCTGTTAGACGGGCAAACATGTAGAAGGCCCCGCCCGGGGCCTGAAGTTCAATACCCTCAATTTGTTGTATTCTGTTGATGCAGTAATCCCTCTGTTGTTGAACCTTTTCAGCGTAAGAAACCATCCACTTGCGGTCCCCGGTTAATCCCGCCAGATACCCATGTTGAGCCGGTGTTGACGGGCACAATCTTGAGCGCAACAATCGCTCTAAGGCGTCCTTCACAAGTGGCAATCGGTTTGTTGGATCATGCAGTGCCATGTAGCCCAATCGCCAACCTGGAGCATAGTATACTTTTGATACACCGTTGAGGGTCACCACTGGAACGGTGTTTGAACAGGCAGCTGCTGAAACATGGGTGCCTGTATAGTCCAGGCCATCGTAAATTTCATCCGCTACAAGCAAGCAATTGGGATACTGTTCGAGCAAGGAAATCATTCGCTCAATTCCTTCCCTGCCCATAACCGAACCACAGGGGTTGTTGGGGTTGATCAAGACCAACATCCGCACATCCTTGTCCATTTTCGCCTCAATATCATCGAAATCAATTTGCCAACCACGGTCACCATCCAAACGGTATTCAACGGTTGATGCACCGTACATCTGTGGGTAGGCCATGTAAGGTGGGTAATGAGGACCTGGTGCCAAAATCTTTGCGCCGTCCTCAAGTACCGCAGCAAACAGAATTTGCAATGCCTCGGTGACCCCGTGACAAACATACACATCGTCCTTTTTCGCAGCCCAACCTTTCCCTCGTTCATCAGCGGCAATCGCTTCACGTAGAGCCGGTAATCCGTAGGACGGAGAATATCCATTGTTGCCATCCTGCAAAGCTTTACTGTACGCATCCACCATGTGTTGAGGTGTGGGTAAACCAGGGTATGCGATGGGATCTCCAATGTTCAGTTTGATGATTTCATGGCCTTGTTCTTCCAAGGCCGTTGCAGGAACGACAACGTCCCTGATGGCGTATTCAATGCTGGCTGCTCTGGAAGATGCTGGCATGGGATTCATGTTCACCACCTCAACTCACGACAACATCGTCCGTTGTCAATCCCACCATGGCCAAAACAGCTTCGAAATGGCGAGCCTCAACAGGTTGAACGGACAACCGTTGGCCCTTACGGAGCAAGAGCATTTCATCAAGCGCCGGGTTGGTGCGCAAGTCAGGGAGTGAAATCATTGGCAGGGCCATCACGGGTTCAATATCGACCATAAACCAACGAGGGGACTCTGGTGTGGATTTAGGGTCGTAATAATTGCTGTTCGTGTCCCAAGAAGTGTGATCGGGATAGCCTTCCTTGAGGACCTTGGCGATACCTCCAATGTGCGGCGGCTTGGTGTTGGAGTGGTAAAAGAGAATCAAGTCCCCTGGTTTCATATCGTCCCGCATCATGTTTCGGGCCTGATAGTTTCGGACACCGTCCCAGTGAGTGCTTCCATCCTCAACCAGTCGGTCATAGGGATAGACGTCCAATTCGGACTTCATCAACCAGTGGTTCATCAACACCACGACAGCGAGGGGGACTATTGAATGCTCGCTCACCAAGCGTCTGCAACGTCCTCAAGCATGGCATCCATGACTTCGATGGACTCGTTTTTGTATTGCACCAATCCCAGATTCCGAGCCATGCTGTTCGCATTGCCAACCGCTCCAATCCCCATCTTTTCGAGCGTGACAAAAATGGCAGGGAGAAGGATCAGGGCACTTGCAGCAGCCACCCAAAGCAAAATCAAAATCACCGTGATGAACGGCTTAATCTCCGGAATTGGAATGTCGTAGGCGGTGTACATCCCCAATGATGTCACGGTGGCGGCTTCAAACAGCGACATCCCTGTCCCAACTGCAGCGGAGCGAATGGCAGGTATACCGCCGCCAAGTTCCTTGATTCGATTGGCAATGTGAATGGAAAAGTCAACCCCTACACCGACCAATATGGAGCCGATCATGACCGTCACAAGGGACAACGGCACATCCATTCTCCACATCACCAACCATTGCAAAGCCACTGTTGCGATGACTGGAGAGGTTGTCCATATGGAGTAGCGAACATTGCTGAAGACAATGGCCAGAACAATCATGGTGAAAATGAGGGCAAAACCAAGAGAAGTCCATTGTGAACCAACAATGAGCTTGTTGACTTCAATAGCGGTGGCCGCAACACCCGTCAAATCCTCAGCCGTTTCTCCGTAAGGCCCTTGGAACGTGGCCACCCGCTCGTTGACCAAATCCACGCTCTTTGATGTGTCGGCGACGGGAATAAACGGCATATCGATGTAAATCAGTGTGCGGTCGAAGTCCTCGTTGACGAAAATTTCACGTGTCTCTTTGGTCAGTGAAGCGTAAAAAACATCCAAAAGGAAGATTTGACTTTGCTGTGAGCCTGGCAATCCAAATTCATCTGGTCGGGTTAGCAAATCCCAAAACGAACCGTCGACGGATTGACTGCGATTGAGGAGAACTTCTGTCGTTGCTTTCACGTCCTCGCATGCATCGGAACCAGCACAAGGAATCTGTTGCATCAACTCGTTGATTTGCTCACCCGATGCTGTCACTTGAATGCCAGAAGCTTTCATTAAGAACACAATTGATACAGCGGTGGTGTTTTCTATTTCGTTCAATGAACCCTCAAGATTGTCGATTTTTGTCAGCATCGCTGCCGGGTCGTCGTTTGAGCCGTCACCGTCGTTCACATTGCCGCTCACGTTTGCGTTGACCAACACCATGCCCACCTGACCGGCTTCAAACTCGTTGCTGTATTGTTTCATTTTGATGACAGGTGACTCGGTTTCAGGCGCCATGCCCAAGAGGTCGATGTTTTCCTGAACGTTGGCCCGACCGATGGTGCCCGAAAGAAGAACAAGCAAAACAAACGTGACGATGATGGCTTTGTTGCGCTTGATTGGCAAATCGACCAACACATCGAAGGCCTTCAGAGGTGGATGTTTGGGCTTTTTGAGGTCCAACAGCAACGTCAAGTTGGGAACCATGAACATGGTGAGAATGTAAACGATCACGATGCCGAGTGACAACGCAATACCGACCGTTTGAATCGGAGCCATCGGCGTGAGCACCAACGAAATGAAACCGATCACCGTGGTCACCGCCGATAAAAACACGGCTCGACCGGTGCTGTTGAGTGAAGCCCTCATTTTCTCATCCTTTGTCCCCGATTCCTCGGCATACCTGTTGGTGATGTGGAGGCCATAAGAAACTCCCAACGCGAGCAAAATCGGCCCGACAATAATGACTGTCATCGTCACTTCGTAATTTGTCGCCCCGATGATGCCGAGTGTCCAGAAGACCGAGCAAAGCGTTGGCAAACCTGCAATGATGACCACCTTAATTCCCTGAACGGGTCGTATACCGGTCAAACCTGCCTGCATCAAATCCGAGTGAAAGACGAACAAGCCAATGGCCACCAGAACAATGGCCTTGGGGAAGATGTCCCAAAAGAGTTTGAATGAAAATTCTGTGACCGCATTGGTGATGGGAACCGGACCTGTCAAGGTCATGGTTAATCCCAAGTCGTCCCAATCACACACCCGATTGTCTACGGGTGCCCCGTTATCATCGAACTCACAGGCCCGGTTTGACTGGGATATTTCGTCAAGAATTTGTTGTGTGTCGGCGATGATGTCCTTAGCAGGTCGATTTTCAGTCACGGCAATGGCCATGATGGCTCGATCGAGCAGTCCGTCCGGTCCGCCACCTTCCCCTCCACTGATGTCTCGAGCCAGTTTGTTGAGGCCAGAAGTTGGAGAGCCGTCGTCTTCGTACATTTCACTGACAACCAGATCGATGGTGTTCTGACTGGGAATTTCGTAGGAACCTCCGAGTTCCTCGTCGGTCAAGGCGAATCCGTTGTTGACTTCTTCCGCAGCTGATCGTGTCAAACAATCGTCCTCAGGATCGTCCGATACGCAACCGAGTTCCCCCAGTTCTGTGACGATTGCTTCCCGAATCCGAGGTGCGCTTGAATTCACTTCCTTGAGGACCGTTGAAAGCGAAAGAATGTAGATCACGTCATCCGAATCATCCGACAAATAGGGATTTAACCGATTTTCCACATAGCTAATTTCTTGCAAAATGCGCTGTTGCGTTATGTTTTGTTGCTCTGATTCAATGTAGACGACCATAACATTGGTCGACCAATCTTCTTCTACCTTGCCGATCAGCTCGGCGACACGACTCCCATCTGGGAGGTAAACTTCCATGTCACCGTTTACGTTCAATGCAGGATTGTTCGGGTCATCGTCAAACGACGTGTCATCAAGAAATCCTGACTGGGTCACAAAGTAAACCGTGAGCAGAACAAACACGAGGACCGTCGGCAAAGGAAACTTCGTGATGGCACCGGTGGCCCCCGATTTTTGCCATTCCCTCTTGAGTCGGTTTGGGGCCTGAAGAACAGCATCAATGCTCCGCTTTGAATCGACCGCCCTGAGCTGACCCACCACCTGGGCTCGCTTGTTTTTGGTGGCGCTACCAAGGGACTTGAGTCGCTCCTTGTACCCATCAACACCCTTCTTTGGGGATTTGGAGGGGTCGTCAACTGGCGGCATGGGTTGACCTCAGTGTTTCCGAGGTGAACGGTCTTGAAAGGCTTGCCCACGATTGGACCAACAGCGTGGGCGGTCCCAGCCGGTGCGGGCGACGGGTTGAAAGGCCCCATCCCTTCGCAAAACATGGACCACCTCAGTAACCGGGGTTGGGCCAGGTGAGGCCAATGCCAGCCCCAAAACTACCAGAAAAGCGTTGGTCAATTGACCTTGAGAAGTCCATTCAAGAAGCACATTATGCCGATGAGGAAGCGTACAACAAACGCTACGGTTTCCAACCGAACACCACAAAAGAAGTGTTCGTCATCGACACCCCACCGCCTTACCCCTCAGGAACATGGCACATTGGGGCCGTCGCTCAATATTCGATGATCGACGTCATCGCCCGCAGTCAGCGGTTGTTGGGCAAAGAGGTGTTCTTTCCATGGGGCGTTGACCGAAACGGCATCAACATCGAATTCACCGTTGAGAAAAACACCAAGCGGAAAATGAAAACATACGACAGAGAGGAATTCTTGACATTGTGCAAAGAAACCATCGAACACTTCACTCAGGCCATGAGGGTGACCGCCAAGCGCGTGGGCCTGTCGTGTGACTTCGAAAAAGAGTACCTCACCGACGCTCCAGACTATCGATCCGTAACCCAGTCCATTTTCGTTGAATTGTTCAAGCGTGGAGACATCGTTGAAGATCTTCGGCCCAACATTTACGATCCAATTGAGGGCACCACGATTGCCGATGCTGAAGTTGAACGGATGAGCAGGAGGACGAAACTGGTTGATGTTCGATGGACCTGCGCTGACGGTACTGAACTGGTGATCTCAACCACACGTCCCGAACTCATCTGTGCATGCGGTGTTGTGGTGGTCCACCCTGATGACAGCCGGTATGAGCACCTCGTCGGTCAAACCATTGAATTGCCGTTGCCAGCGGATGGGCGAACACAACAGGTTGAGGTCAGAACCCACCCCTCCGTGAAGTCTGAATTCGGAACCGGTGTGCTGATGGTTTGTTCGTTTGGAGACCAAAACGACGTAGCCGTGTTCCGAGAACTTGGTTTAACACCCTTTGCAGCCATCGGTCTTGACGGTTGCATGACCGATGTGGCAGGACCACTCAAGGGGCTTTCAGTCCGGGATGCTCGTGCGAAAGCCATTGAGTTGCTTGAAGAAAACGGACGATTGGTGCAAGCCATTGAGCGGGAACAAGATGTTCCCGTATCCGAACGTGGAAAAAACCCCGTCGAAATTATTCTTCTCAAGGAATGGTATGTCAAACAAACACACATTCAGGATCGCATGAGGGAGCACATCGAGAACATCACGTTCCACCCTCCGCGAAACCGTCAGTTCTTGTTGGACTGGATGGACAACATCACCATTGATTGGCCAATTAGTCGGCGACGTTGGTACCATACTGAGATTCCCATTTGGTACAACGACGACCAGACCCGTGTGGTCGTGCCTCCTGCTGGATCGTATGTCCAACCTTGGAAACAATCCCCGCCAGATGGAAGTAGGGTGCTCAACCGAACCACCCGGGAAGACCTTGGGGATTACGAGGAGTTGAAACACACGCTTGGAACCTTGACTGGAGAAGAAAAGGTGTTTGACACGTGGATGGACTCATCAAACTCGAACCTCTTTGTCAGCGGATACCTCAACGACGAGGAAACCTTTGCGAAGGCCTTCCCAACCGCATTGAGACCCCAAGGGAAGGAAATTGTTCGCACCTGGCTGTACTACACGCTTCTCAAATCAACGTTGCTTCTTGACCAACCGGGATTCAGCCACGTTTGGATTGACGGCTTGGGCATGGACCCGTGGGGTCGAAAAATGTCCAAATCCCTTGGCAACGGCATTGATGCCGATTCGGTTCTAGAATGCGGTGCAGGTGGACGAACCGGCTCATGGAGTGTAAAAGGCCCCGACGGGAGTGTTAAGTTGCGAGCCAATAAAATCGGTAGTGAGTGTTTCCGATTGTGGAAGGCGTGCGAAGCTCAAGTTGGGGATGACTTCCACATCAATCCTGAAGAGATTGAGAAGAAATATTTCGGAGTCCTGACAAAACTCTTCAACGTTGCTCGATTTGCTTCACAGTTTGAGGTTCCCGAAGACCTTAACATCGTTCCTGAGGGATTGGCTGTTGAGGACGAATGGATCTTGTCTGAGTTCTCAAACATGATGCACGAGGTTAAAACCGCATGGACCAACGTTGACATCTACACGGCCACGCAATCGTTGAAAACGTTCGGCACCGGTGTCTTGCCCAGTCACTATCTTGAGATGGTTAAATCCAGGCTCTACGATGACGATGAACATGCTGCATGGACGCTGCACCGGATCGTCCGTGATCTGATGACCGCACTGAGTCCTGTTTGCCCCTTTTTCACCCACCACATCACAACCACGGTGTACGGGTCCTCAGCCGTTGATGCTGATGCATTCCCAGCAACACCATTGGAATCTCTGAATCATGGTGAAGAACGTGGAGATGCGCTGCGAAACCAGAGTCATGAACTGCAGGAGTTCAACAGTCAAACATGGGCGTTGAAGAAAGAACGAGGTATCTCTCTAAACCAACCGGTTGACGGTATCGTTGTCCCAACCTCGCTCGTGGAATTCACATCCATCCTCACTCGGATGCATCAACTCCAGTGACCTCGTCGCCAAACAAGGTGGCTTGGCGCGAGTCGTGCATCTCCAAGTGGCCGAGACGAAAACCAATCAACCGAATCGCAGAATCTGCGTCAACCGATTGAGCAAACAACCGCTGGGCAAGCCTCCAAAACACATCACTGTCGTCCATGGCAACCGGGATGCTTCTTCCGGTGGTGTGTGTTTCAAACCCGGTGTACCTGATTTTCACCTCACCAAGTCGACCTGAGAGGCCCATGCCACGGGCTTTTTCCATGACGGTGTCAACCAGGCGCTGCAGTTGGTCGAGGACCACTTCATGGTTGGTTTGGTCAGAGGCAAATGTCCGTTCTTTTCCAACTGATTTTCGGCTTCTCAGTTGACTGATCTCGGTGCTGCTCTCGCCTTCAACCACGCTGATGAACCATTTGGAAAACCGACTTCCTGCTAAACGCTCCAGGCCCAATTCACCAAGGCCGTGCACCTCATCAGCGGTTTGGTATCCCCACTCAGCCAACTGAGTAGCTCTTTTTGGCCCGATCCCAGGAATCTCTCGGAGAGAACGACCGTCAAAAAACGATGTGACTTCATCCGGCATCACACGATGCACACCAAAGGGCTTCTCTTCTTCACTGGCCATCTTTGCCACGATTCTTGTCGGCCCAATGCCAAATGAAGCCGACAGATGCAGCTGGTCCATGATGCGTTGCTGCAATCTTTTCGCCAGTGCCAAAGCTGCATCCCAATCGCCCTCTACCGTTTCAGTGATGTCCAAATACGCCTCATCAATGCTCGCAATTTCGAACCTTTTTGCATGAGGCCGAAGGATATCCATCACCTTACGACTGGCGCGACTGTACAATCCACGGGTTCCCGAGATGTATCGAGCGGGACCAAACGGGGCTGCTGGACAGCGCCTCCACGCTTCAGAGATGGGCATTGCTGAGTGAACACCGTAGGTTCTGGCTGCATAGTTGCAAGTGGAAACGATGCCACGGCCGCGTCCTTGTTGAGGGTCCGAACCAATCACGAGCGGTACATCCGGATCCAGATCGTGATGCAATGTCTCAACCGCGGCGAAAAAGGCGTCCAAATCGCAGTGCATCAACACACGCCCTTCGTCCATACCCGACGAAGCCGCTGCATCAACCATGATGAACAATGTTGGTCAACGGCGTTTGAACATGATGGTTCACTTCAACAGCGGGGTGTGCGTAAACACTGAAGAGGGCAGTGGACCGATGTACATGATTCACATGCCGTCATCGCCCAAACCCCACTTGCATCCCGTTCTGCGAAACGTCCTGCCCGTGCTGAACCCGTCCGACATTGCGCCACAACAAGGTCAAATCTACCACGTCAAAGGCCCCGGTCATCACGGGAAAGCAATGCGCAGTGTGGTGGAGCATTGGGTGACCAACGCATTGGCACAAGGCGAAGCAGTGCACTGGATTGACGGTGCATGCCGCATTGATCCCGGTCGTTTTATTCCATTGCTCAAACAGCGACGGACATCGGTTGAAGCCGCCCTCTCCCGTTTGTACTTGAGCCGGGGGTTCACCTTGCATCAACTCGACCACCAGTTGGACCGTCTGCCCAGAGAATTGGCCATCACACGAACACCGTTGCTTGTCGTTGACGGCTTGCTGACAATGCATGAGGACGATGCCATCCGACGTCGGGAGTCGCGTGTCTTGTTGAAACGGCACCTCGCATTGTTGCAACGCACGGCTCATGAACGGCACGTAGCGGTCGTCGTCATCACCGCTGCACATCACCACGACCGACTGCAACAACAACGCATCGACCTCGTGCAACGGTCGGCCAACAATCACTTGACGGGAATCCAGCAAAAGCAGGGTCGAGCGAAGCATCTTCGCCTTCTGCACCCGAGGAGTGGACGCGCGGGGATGTGGGGCATTCCCCACTCCAGACAAACGGCGTTTCGAACATTAACTCGAGACCGTTCTTCAGCGGAGCAGGTGTCTTATCCGGTGTTGACAAACGCTGAGGAAAAATCCGTCAAACGTCGCTGAAGACCGGTCGTTCTCAGCGATGATTCCGTCCAGCCGAACGGAGCGAGAATGGCCCAAATCGCTCGTTCTGCAGCCACAGCATAGTGAACCTTGCACGGTTGTGCGTTGTCGAGCGGCAACTCTTCTTGCAACCGCACGCGCTCGTGGTGCAAGGATGCATTCTGGTCCACGACAACAAACCTCACCTTCCCCCCTGCCGGCACTCGATGCCCAGTTCGACGGGCACGCAACAACGCAGCATAGGTCAAACTCTTGGAACGGTACATCTCAATCTCTTTCGTCACGCGTCTGGCAATCAACGTCGCCTCGAGTGAAACGGTGCCCAAATGCAACCGGTGAACTTCCTTTCTGTACATGCGCAGAACCTCAAACTGCGCGTCCGTTGAAGGGATTCCATGCTCAAGAGGCGACGCTGAAAGGATGTCCAAACCACGTTTTTGGAGTTGTGCCACCCACAATGAAGTTGAATGTTGTCGCATCTCAATCCCACGAACTTTGTAATGTTCACCGGTGAACCCCCAGTATTTTGTCAGCGACCCCCCACCGTGGAGTCGGCTCGGAAGAAACGCAATGAAAGGGTAGTCGTGCTCAAACTCAAGAGGGATTCCAATTCGCTCGGTGACCTTGGCGGCCAACGAAGCGACATCCGCCTTTCGAACGCTGGGACTTCTGCCTCGTTGATCTTGGATCCAAACGCAATCCACAATGGCATGCAACACGTCCCAGCCGTCATCGTTGGCCATCTCAATGGTCGTGAGCAAAATGTCCCGTGCCCACGCACAGATGGCCTCGTGCGCTTCGATGCGACCAAAACGAGCGTTGCGATAACCGGTGTATCCAAAGCATGTGACAAGAAGCCATTTCAGGGCGTTTTGACGCTGGTCAAAGGCATCACCGGAGGACCGACGTTGAGCCTTGAGCTCACGTCGACGTTCGATGAGTGGAGCCACAACCCTACCCAAAAACCCCTGATGGCGGGCGCAAGTATGCATTTGAAGTCCGGGGACCGCCAACGCTTTGCGATGTGGCAACGGAAACAAGCCATGTCCAAAGCGTTCCTCCACTTTCCGATGATGAAATTCTTGACGTGCTCGGTCGGGGTGAAGTGGAACGAAAATTGGCGGTAAATCCGTTGTTGCCGGTTGACAACACGAGCAGTTTAACGTCTCGGGCGAAATGTTGCGCGTGGCGATAATACTCGGGAACAAACTGGCGAAGTCAAGTTCTGTCACCGACGCATGAACGCCTGGTTGGCTGTCAAGGTACAGGCCACCACGGTCTGCATGGAGCAATTCCCAAGCGGATTTGGTGTCCTCTGAACGGTTTTTTTTCCACGGCACGAGAACACCATCGTCCATTGCTAATCTCATTTGGATGGCACTGATGACCGAACCTGGAGAAAGACGCGAAATGACCTGAGCGGATTGAAACGAGTGCTGAGCCAGTTCGAGCAAACCCGCCAAACCGCCTTCGCGAACGATGAAACTGTTGGCCTTGTCAATGTGAAGACGCCCTTCAAAGAAAAACGCCCCGTGCTTGTGCAGGGTCTGGCCGTACGAATGAACGGTTCGTTCCGAGGTGGAACGGGACAACGCTTGTTGGCCTCGACCGAAACGAAACGCTGCACCTGCGTGTTCGGACCAATGAACCAAGGATGGGAAAAAACGTTGGTCACCTCCAACCGTGACGATCACGTCTGGATCGATACGATTCAGCGCATCCTGCACGGCTTCGAGAAAGGTCATGAGTGAATCATGAGCGTCGCGCTGGATGCGTTCTGTTTGGGAAAACATCGACGGGCGAAGACCAAGAGAGGTCACGGTTGCGATGTGCACCGATGTCAAATCGTCGTGGATTGAAGCAAAGCCCGAAGCCGACCGATATTCACATCGGAATTCAACGACATGAAACGGAGGGAATTCTGTTGTGATTGGAGCCGGGTGAACCGGACGCAGCATGACGCCGTCCCACAGTACTCGCGAAAACGGTGCACAGCCAATGTCCGTCAGAAAACGTTGCGTCAGATGCGCATCCACTGAGTGCAATGTAAATCGGTGATAATCTCCGCGTGATTCAATGTGCTCGGCCAAGGGTCGCAAGTGTCCATAACCTCCCAACACCACCACCAAGACCCGTTGCACATCGTTCTGTTCAAGATGCAAACGGGCTTGCGACATTTGCGTACTGACGATGGTAAAGCGACGAACCAGTTCCGGTTGCGTCAGCCAGCGTTCAAGGGCTTGAAGATGCGCAACGCTACCTGCCACATGCAACTTCACACTCCAGGGCATCGTACAGGCATGAGCTTGCCCCGAATCGTCCACAACCCATGCCGTCATGCACGAACGGTCACCATGTTCGTGAGCGTCAAGCAACCAACCTTCAATCGCCATGTGCCATCCCTTCCAGTTCTGAGATACGCCGTTCCAAGGCGTCAACTTGGGACATCAGACCAACGAGCATGCTCAGCATGAACGGAGGCCAAACATCATGACCGGGGAGCATGCCCCCAGCGGTGCGTCGTTGTCGAACCGAATCCATCAGCGCATCAAAATGAGGCTGTTCCTGCTTGGGCAAGGCGCGCCGAAACGGCTCAAGAGCCTGAAGTTCGACCTCTGCTCGTGTACGCCATGTTGGAACGCTTCGACCCATATCCGGTGAAGTTCAGGGACAGACGGGAAGCCTTCGTGTCACCCCAAAACTGAAACTGAATCTCAAGCCACCGGGTCGTTGACCACAAAGTCACAGGCCTCTCCAGCAAGGACCGCATGAACGTTAGCGGCAATGTCCATGCCCACGCGTGCTTGCGCTTCAACCGTAGCAGCACCAATGTGGGGCGTGCCGTGGAAACCCTCCATCTGGAGAAGAGGATGATCGGGGTGAACCGGTTCGTTCTCAAACACGTCGAGGGCGACCGAGGTCAACACACCCGATGCAAGGGATTGGGAAACAGCATCTTCGTCGACGATACCTCCCCGGGCACAATTGACGATGTGACGGCCACAAGGATTCCCGTCCGCCCCGATGTGGGGCATCGATGAAATTCGTTCGGCGTTGACCAGATGCCGCGTTTCGTCGGTGAGGTTGCAGTGAATGGAAACGTGGGTGCATTGTCGAAACAGATCGTCAACACTCGTATGCAACACCGTGCCTTGTGATTTGGCTACTTTCGGTGGGAGGTAAGGGTCGTAAGCATGAATGTCCATACCCAAACTCCGAGCCACCGATGCCACGGATTGAGCAATGCGACCGTAACCGATCAGCCCCAATCGCTTTCCAGACAATTCCGTACCCTTGAGTGCCTTTTTCGCCCATTGGCCTTGACGAAGCGTACGGTCTGCTCGAGCAACATACCGCACGCAAGAAAGAAGATGCGCAATGGTCAATTCCACCACGGATTGCGTGCTGGCTCTGGGGGCGTTGACCACTGCGATTCCCATGGACCCTGCATGGGCGATGTTGATGTTGTCCACACCCACGCCGGCTCGTCCAATCACCATGAGGCGCCCTCTGGACGCCTCGAGCACCTCAACAGGCAATTTTGTGGCACTACGGACAATGATGGCGTCAAATTCTTGCAGAGCACCCGACATCAGTTCATCAACCGAAAGCGATGCCACGGCGACTTCATGGCCTTGCTGTTCAAGCCAACTCACCGCCGTGTCGTCCATGCCATCCGTCACTGCAATCTTGGCCATAACTCGTGGTTCGGCAGAGGGTGTTAGAAGATTCGCATGAAACACCGAGCGACCGTTGCGTTGAACAACTCGGACCGAGTGGACGGATTGAACCAACATGGCTGCGACAAACTTCGATGAGTTGCTTTGGGGAGCCGGGCTGCTCGCCCTGCCACTCATCATGGCGTTGCCACTGAGGTTGGCTTGGCAGATTTGGGTAGGGGTTGGCCACGAAGCTGCCGAGTACAGGACGGTCGTAAGACAAATCGTGGATTCTGGCAACCAAGTGACATCCTTCCGTCAAACCCTTGACGACATTGCTCGTAACCTCCGCCTTACCCCATCAAAACAACGTCTCATTGAGGCAGAGTTGCTTCACCCACTCACCATCTCGCACTTCATTTTGCTCCCCTCGTTGCTGATCTTGCCCCTCTCTGCAGTCATGGCGTTGCCCATCGTGTTGCTTGGTTTCCCGATGCTGTTGTTCATGGAATACATCATTATCCGACGAAAAATCTTGGTTTGGTCGCTGAGAAGCGTGGAGCGTGTCATGCACTGGCAGGTCATCCACATTCCAAAACCTCACCGGGGTAAAGACGAAAGAAAACGTTCTTTAACGGAATTTGCCCAACACATTGAGCATTTCAATTATGTTCCGCAAGCGGCGTTTCTCGGTTTGTTTGCATGGTTGATCGTCCATTGGGTCTTGAGCCTTGATTCATGGACCGTTGAACTGATTTATTCCTCGCTGTTGTACATGGTCCTGCTGTCCGTGTTGTCCGTTCTCAACACGGCTTTTGAGTCGGATTTGGTCTTCGTTGACCCCGCAAAGGGACGGTTGGTTCCTGTCAATCAATGGCTGGAGGGTGTGCTGAATCCCATCGTTGGCATCGGTCTTGTCTTCTTGCTGGGCCGAAACCTGCTGGAAGAAGCAAGGGCAGTTGACGGGAATCCAGTCTTGTTTGCAACCTTTGTTCTCATGCTCTTGTACGGGTCTGCCGTGGTCGGCATCTCGTTCCGGTGGGGCTATTCCACATGGCGCGGGGGAGCCGTTCGAGGTACATTTGAGATCCAGGCGATTGAAGAACTCAATCCACTTTCTTACGACCTCACCAGGTCAAAGGGCCGCATTGATTTCAACGTCAGAATGGCGATGGATGAACGCTTGATGACGTTTGACAAGGTGAATCCACATCAATTAACGTTCGATGACCTGCAAAGCCTGCCTTCAGCTGGCAAGAGAAAGCGTGCTCCAAAGAATCCGTTGGACGATTCTTGATCAGTCCAACCACGGTATTCGGTCGGGAAGTTCTCCGAAGATGTTGGCCGGAACCGCTGTTTTTATTTTTGATACCGCACCAAGTTGTTCACTTACTTTTGACTGCCATTCGGCGAATTCCTCGAAAGAGGACATTTGCAACACAGGGTTGTTGGCTCGATTCCATTCAAGGGATTGCATCACGGTTCCGGGAGGATCGTGACCTGAGCAGACCACCGTATGTTCGTCAAACCGTTCGAGGACCCTTAGAGCGTCCCAATGAACCATGACGCGTCCGCTCGGCAAGTCGTCTCGCCCAACACCACCGTCTCCGTTGAACAGAAAATCTCCTGTCATCATGTGCCCTGGTATGTGAACAATCATTGAGTCGTTGGTGTGACCTGGAGCGAAGTGAAACTGTATTGGAACGGAACCAAGCATGATCTTTTCTTCATCGTCAACAAGCATGGTGACACCCAAACTTGCTGTTTCATGGGACATGACGTATTCGCAATCCAAACGGTCTCGAAGTGTGAAACAGGCCGTGATGTGGTCCGCATGGGTGTGGGTGGCAATAGCGTACACCAGCGTCAACCCTCGTTCTTCGATCACTTCGAGGTATCGGTCCAAGAAATCGTAGACAGGGTCCACGAGTGCAGCTTTGCGAGATGCTTCATCGACGAGAAGGTACGTCATCGCCCATCCACTTTCATTGAGTTGCTCAACATGCATGGTTGGGGGGCAGTCGGGGCATGACTTGAACGTTCACACCTGCGGATTGATGATATACCCTTGACGAGATGTTGAAGCATGGTCACCGTGATGGCGTATGGCCTGTTGGCGCTCGGCCTCGGTTTGGGTGGTGTGTTGGGATGGCTGGCCAGCAGGCAAACGCTGCAGGGCCAACTTTTGGTCGCCAATGAGAGGTTAAGGGCGTCAGAACAGCAATCAACGGTTCATGAACAACGTGTCCGAGCGGAAGTGGAACACATTGCCCGTAAGGTCTCTGAGGAAAGTACAACTCGATTGATGAACCACGCACAAGAACGCTGGAAATCTGAACAACAAGAAGCAGTGCACGCCCTTGATGTTCGCAAAAACGAAGTGGAACATCTGATCAAACCGCTTCGCGACGAAATGGCCAAGATGATGTCCCTTAATCATGAAATGGAGAAAGAACGAACCGGAGCGTACGAAGGCATTAAGCGGCATCTAAAGGAGTTGGGAGACAAAACAGAATCCCTGTCAACGCGGACCGTAGCGCTTTCGTCTGCGCTGACGAGTTCCTCACAGGCAAGAGGAAATTGGGGAGAAGTCAAATTGCGCCGCTTGTTCGAAATGGCAGGCCTCAGCGAACACGTGGATTTTGATGAACAAGTGACTCTTGACAACGGGAGTCGACCCGACTTTGTGGTCAGATTGCCCCAAAATGGCGTGCTTCCCATTGATTCAAAAGCCGCAGGTGCCCATTACCTGCAAGCCACTGAATTGGAACCGGGCCCCGAACAAGATGAACGGCTGCGTCGCCATGCAAAAGCGACAAGGGAACGGATCATGGAATTGAGCGCAAAAGGGTACCAAAACGCCATTGAAGGTGAATTCGACCATGTCATCATGTTTATTCCAAGTGAAGCCATGGCTGCTTCTGCGTTCTCTTTTGACCCGGATTTGATGGAGTATGCACTGAGCAGAGCGGTGCTGATTGCAACTCCTGTGACGATGCTCGGACTCTTACGAACCGTGGCGCTGTACTGGCAACAACACGCGTTAGCGGAAGGTGCAAAGGAAATCTACGAAGTGTCAAGGGAATTGTACAAGCGCACCACCGTTATGGTGAACCACTTCAACAAGGTCGGTGGCCACCTATCCGCTGCATCAAAGGCCTACAACGATACAAAAAATTCCTATGAATCAAGGGTATTACCACAAGGTCGACGTTTGGACGAACTCAAAGTTGCTGAAACACTTCAAGCCGTCTTGCCAGAACCAAAGGACATTGACCACGTTCCAAGAGAATGACGAGACCAGTACGAGGATTCATCAAACACGTTGCATTGGCAACACCATGCACCCACCCGCCACGTTCGTTTATCTCGAACACGATGGCAAGGTGTTGTTGGTTGACCAGAAGGGAAACGGGCCCAAAACACCCGTACCGGGCCGAAAATCCGGTCGAGTCCGACTTCGCCTCCCCACCACCAAAGAAGTTCAATTCATGGGGTTTGGCTACCGCTCCAAAGGCACCATCAAGATCGAATGGGACGATGCAACACATTTGATTGAACGCGGTTACCCGAAAATAGATTGGCCCGAAGGATGGGCTTGGAAAGACAATTGCATCGCTGACAACGGTGTAGATCCAGTCGTGAGAGAATGCATCTACCGCTCAATGCATCGCTTGGTGTCAAAAGTTATTGTTCACAACGGAAAAGGAGAGGTGTTGATGGCCAAAGCGGAGCGAGGTCACTTTACCGGCCATTGGACGCTTCCGGGCGGATACATGGACCACAATGAACATCCTTCGGTCGGTTGCGTTCGTGAAGCGTTGGAGGAATTGGGTGTGAACGTTGAGTTGTCGTCCGAAGCCCCGGTCATCACCCAACGGGTCTTCAACGACGACGGAATTTCATTTGTTTCCTTCACCTACGATGCTTCATGGAACGGAGATGTCGAATCTCTTGAGTTGTTGGAGGGAGAAATCTCAGAGGCCAGATGGTTTTCGGCACCAGAAGCCCTCAAAGAGTCGGTGTCACAATTTGACCAAGAAGCCCTTAGAGCGTTCGTCAATCGTTGAGAAGCATCGTTTTTGCCGCCCCAAGTGCAGACGGCAGGCCATCAGGATTTGAGCCGCCTCCTTGGGCCATGGTTGGTCGTCCACCGCCTCCACCATTGATGTGACCGGAAATGTGGCGTAGAATATCGACGGCGTTGTAACGCTCTTGGGCAGCGGTCCCCTCGGTGAGGGCCACCATCAGCTTGCCACCACCAACACGGGAACCCAACACAGCGACGGTTGGTTGTGATTGGTCAAGGGTCAATTCCTTCAACATCTTGGTCAGCGCTTTCAAATCTCCGTCGACTTCCATCACCACGATTCTCACGCCATCAACGACGTTGATGTTGTCACCACCGCCTGAGGTTCGTGCCTTGACCAATTCCCTCTCAAGCAGTTCAATTTGCTTGCGCTGTTCACCCCATTCACGGAAGAAACGCTCGGCTGTTCGGGGCAAATCTGAGCCGTGCACGCCAAACACTTCAGCTGTGGTTCGAACGAGTTCATCTTGTTGCCGTCCATGCTCGAGTGCAGCGTTTCCTGCCACAATGTGGAGACGCTCAACACCGTCTTGAACGGCTGTTGAGCGCACGAGTCGAATCGTACCGATCTGACCGGGATGGTCATGATGGGTACCGCCGCATGCTTGCGTGTCGTGATCACCAATCTTGAGGACACGAATTGAATCGCCCTTGGGGGCCCCACCTTGATACAAATCAAAGCCAAATTCCAAATCGGCGTCTTTACGGTTGAGTTCAATTTTTTCCGTGGTGCCAACAGAAGTCAAGACTTGGTTGGCCACATGTTCGATGTCGTCAAGTTGTTCTCGCGTAAGCCGCTCATAGTGGGTGATGTCCAGTCGGCCGCTTGCAGCGCTGAGGTGAGAACCTGCCTGGAACACATGTGGGCCCAGCAACTGACGTGCAGCTCCTCCAATGATGTGGACTGCTGTGTGATGGTCCATCAGTTGTTTTCGCCTGACAGCGTCCACTTCACCGGTGACAACCGCCCCCACCTCAAGAGGTTCATCGACCGTGTGGAAAATCACATCTCCCTGTTTTTGGGTGTCTGATACCGTGAGCACCTTCTTTCCGAATCGAATCCAACCGTGATCGGCTTCTTGCCCACCGCCTTCCGGATAGAAGCACGTGGCATCAAGGGCGATTGAATAAGAGGACGACTTATCGCCTTCAATGGTTGGGAAACTCGCCACAACCGTTGCCTCAAAGGTCGTCTGCTGTACGTTTGCGTAGTAAAGTGCCCCGGTTGGTTGGAGGTCGTTCGTTGGATGTCCAGAAGAGGAGGCGTCAGCGGTTTGAGCGGAGGCCTTGGCCAACCGGGCGTGTCGTTCTGCCATTTCTGCCATAAATCCTGTGCGCAAGGTTGCGTTAATCCAACCCTGCTCACGCGCCAACACAATGACCGTATCGGGTGCCAGCCCGTGAGAATCATTCAGTGTAAAGAGGACATCATCGGGCAATTCAACTTCGTTTTTGTCCACGTTCCTGAGCTGGGTTCCGATCACGTTCACGCCCTTTCGAAGCATCTCAGCATAGCGTTCTTCCTCCAAATTGAGGATGGTGAGCAACCCATCTCGATGTTGCTTGTTGAGGTGGCCATCAAGATTGATGTCCAAATGATGGGAGGCGAGCACTTCCAGTGAAACATTGAGACCGAGATCATCTCGCATCCGGAGCACACGACGCGCCAACATACGGGCGAGATAACCAGCTTTGGTGTTGGAAGGGACCAAACCGTCGCCAAGCATGTTGCACAGTGCGTGGAGATGGTCGGGTATGGCGTAGATGCGGGCCAGCGGGTCGGTGATTCCTCGGAATTGTTCTGCTGTGACTGAAACACCGCGTTCCTTCAATTTGGTGAGGAAAAGTGACACCAGTTCGTCCCCATCCACACCCGCTTCAATGTTCAAAATACCGTTCAGGCGGCTCATCTCACTCAACATATTGGGAACGTCGACATCGGGCCACTGAGCCATCGAAGCGTCAAATCCAGCCAGCGTTTTCAGCCATTCTACCGATTCGGGATAAATCGCTTCATAAATTGTAGGTGTACCCGCAGCAGCCCAGCAAAACCGTTCCAAACCGTAACCGGTGTCAATGATCTGCAAGGGCATGGTGCGGTACATGTCTCCTTTGAGTTCCACCGTACCTTCAGGGTGCTCTTCCATGTCCATGAACACCAGTGTGGCCAACTCAAGACCTCCAACGATGACCTCCACCGCTGCGCCAGCGTTGCCCCCACCGCACCATGGGTTTTCGACATAGGTGATCTCGTTGGCATCAATGCCAAGAGATTCAGTCAGCAAATTGTGGCATTGAGCAACGCAGGATTCCATCCAGTAAATTTCAATTCCATCATCGGGCCGATTGAACACGTGGTGAGCCATCATCTCAAAGGTGGTCAGGTGACGGCCTGAACGGCCTACTGCATCAACATCCGTCAATCGAATGCACGGTTGAGAAATCGTCAGGGGGTTGGCGGGAGGGTCCACAAGTCCTGATGTCACATGGGGCTGGAAATCCGCAATCGATGCAATGGTGAGGTGAATGTCGTCTCGCCAACGTGCAAGAACTGGATAGGGAGCCACACGATGGTGGCCTGTCGATTCAAAGAACGAGAGAAACACTTCCCGCATGGCGTCCTTGAGAGCCTTTCCCCGTTGCGAAAAACCATCGATGAGGGGTGAACCAATGAAGGTGTATTCGTCTTCCGTTGAGTCACCGCATGTGGTCCGTTCATCGTCAACCGTCCAAAACCAGAGGTCGGTGACTCGGCACTGCTTTCGCTGGTAGCCTGCCGTTCGAAACACATCAAGGTCAATTGCGGGAAGAGCCATGTACGTCGCCTCAAGGAACGATTTCTCCAATCCCCACCCATGTTTGAAGCCTGCCCTTGATTGAGATGCCTCCGTGAGGATAAAGGCTCATATTCCAAGGACGAAAGGGCACAACATGGATGCGTCTTGGCGTCAACATCTCGTCGATGAAGGCGACGGTTTGCTGCGGATCAAAGCGCACGGCCACATGCGAACCGATGCGATGATGGTCGCCAACCGGGAACATCTAGAACAACACGCCGATGACAGAGGGCCCGAACAACTCGTTAACACAGCCGCAATGCCGGGAATTGTAGGTGAAGCATGGGCAATGGCCGATTGGCACTACGGGTACGGCTTTCCCATTGGCGGTGTTGTCGCAACCGATGTCGAATCAGGAGACCAAGGCGGGGCCATTTCACCAGGTGGCGTGGGCTTTGACATCAACTGCGGTGTTCGATGTCTGGTGTTGGATGCAACCCTCGACGATGTCCCAAATCTCAAGCGTCTCGCTGGACGATTAAGCGGGCGAATACCGGCCGGCGGTTCAGGAAAAGGTGGCCTGGGGCTGAAACCCAACGATCTAAACGATATCCTGATGCGAGGTGCTGCCGCTGCAGCAGATTTGGGCTACGGGCAACACGATGACATCCCTCACCTCGAATCCCAAGGATGCTTGCATACGGAGGAAGCGAACGTGTCGCCTCGCGCACTGGAGCGCGGCATGAAGGCGCTGGGCACGCTTGGAAGTGGGAATCATTTTCTTGAATTGCAGACCGTTGACGGTATTGCTGACGACGCTACTGCTCGATCATGGGGCCTCAGTGAAGGCCAACTCGTTGTGATGATTCATTCCGGTAGTCGAGGACTCGGCCACCAGGTCTGTACCGATCACGTAAGGGCGCTCGAGGCCAGTTATCGCCAACAAAACGACATGTGGGTCAACGAAGCGTACGGATTTGCTTTGCCAGACCGCCAATTGGCCTCCGCCCCGTTCCATTCCGTTGCCGGCCAAGGGTACTTTGATGCCATGAATGCGGCTGCAAATTATGCGTTTGCAAATCGAGCAGCTTTGGCCCACCGACTGAGGGAGGTCTTGAGGTTGGAGTTGGGTGTGGACGGAGAAGCACGAACGCTTTACGATGTCGCTCACAACATTGCAAAGGTTGAGGAGCACACCGTTCACGGTCAATCGTGCACGTGTTGTGTTCATCGAAAAGGTGCAACCCGAGCCTTCCCCGGCAATCATCTGGACGTTGCTTCGCGATACTTGCACACAGGGCAACCGGTTGTTGTCCCAGGTGACATGGGAACCGGTTCATGGTTGATGGCCGCTCCAGTCTCTGGCATGAACCAAGCCTTCGGTTCATCGTGCCACGGTGCGGGAAGGGCCTTGTCGCGAACCAAAGCCAAAAAAACCGTTGATGGCAAGGCGTTGAAGCTCAAATTGGAAGCCAAAGGCATTCGCATCCATGCATCAACACCAAACGTCCTTGCCGAAGAAGCACCTGCTGCCTACAAAAATGTGGACGAGGTCATCAACGTGACGAGTTCAGCCGGCTTGACGCGGCCCGTCACCCGATTGTCACCTGTTGCGGTCATCAAGGGATGATCACATGCAGACTTGGGTCAATGCACCGTTCGGCAAGGGAGCCGAACCGGAGTGAACACCGTCTGGCTCCTCAACGATCACGCTGAGGAGGGTGTTCACCAATTCTGTAAGTTCATCAACCTGTTCTTGTAATTGCATGACCCTACGTGTCATGTTTTGCTTCGTTTCTTGCTCTCGCTGCATGTGCATCCCATCTGAGAAGTTGCCTTCTCACATCGAATGAAAAAAAATCGCTTCTTATACATTGAGGTGGAAAACGGGGACAGACAACGATTCCCCTCCCGGATGGCGTTGCAGAAGTGGAGCCACCGGCGAGATTTGAACTCGCGACCTCCTCATTACCAATGAGGTGCTATACCCCTAAGCCACGGTGGCAGTGGACACGGCCACCGGCCAAGCGGATATAATCGCTTCGCGGCCCGAGTCAACTCAAGCCGGCAGATAGAGGCGCCAGGAACCTGTTTGGATGCCGGGAACCGAGAGCGGGACCTCCACCTGTTCTGCCAATCGCCATTGAGTTTCATTCATTCTGTAGTCGGTGTTTGGGCCGATGAGAATGGCTGCGTGTGTCGAATTCATCAGCCATGACGGTTCCAGTGAACTTGGCGACGACCAAGCGCCGAAAACAGAGGTCGTCCCTTCGGCGTTTAGCGATGATCGCATTGCGTAGAGATGGTGCATTGCCAAGGAGGGTTCTTCAACGAACAAAAACGACTCACCGTCGCTCATATGGTCGGACAGGGCCTCTCCAGCATCGACTGACCAGAGTTGATGACCAACCATGCTCGACGCAACCACGAACGGAAGAACAAGGCTCAAGGCTAACCACTGTCGACCTGAAGGCACCATCGTGGATGACGGAGAATCGCTTTGACAGAAACGAACCATCACCACCAACAAAGGGAGGACCACTGTGACGTACCGCCCGTTGTTACCGAGCAACACGATGGTAGATGCCAAGCTTGCACCCCAGAGCTGGGCTTCAAACGTCCACAACACCGCTGTGTACACCCCGATAGCACCAAGCAGCACACCCGAACAGGAGGCGAAATACAGGGGCCAATGGTCGGTTTTGCCTCCCCCCATTTTACCAAAGACAACCAGCCATAGAAGGCTTCCAATCAAAAGGTAAAGACCTGGCCCTATCACTGCAGCGGCGAGAAGGGCCATGACGAACCTGATTGGATGTTGTGCGATGATTGAAAACGAACCCGAACCAATCAACCCTCCTGCGAGGGAGACAAGGGCTACAGAAAGGAGGTAAAAAATCACCAACGCCGATCTCGGAGAAAGGTGGCGGCCCCTGACGATGCCACCCGATATCGCCCACCACCGGTCCCAAGCACTGGAAGCCAGCATGACAAGAACAAAAGTGAACAACGCCACATTCACCCCCAATCCTTTCCAAAGGATAACTAGGCCAAGTGAAGCACCCAAACTGGCATGAACGATGCGAGGTGCAGGCGCTCGTTCTATCCCAAGCGCCCAAACCCACCAAACACCACCTGTGACCAACAGAGCGAGTGCGGCTTCATCGTACCCGCGTCCGGTTGAAAAAAGAAAGACGGGAGACCACAATACCGGCAACGCCCATTCCGGGTTGAACGAGCTGCGTTCGTTTGACCCAGCAAATCTGAAGCTCATTGCACCGGCCAGCAGCACGACAGAAACAAACGACGCCGCTTTGAGGGTCACTGTTGATGATGTCCATGGGGCTACCCAACCATCGTAAGCCACCGTTGAGGCGTTGACTGAGTGCCCTTGTGCGTGCCGAAGTCCTCCCCACGGGAGAACCGAAGCACCGTCATCGCCGACCTCAAGATTGGTGCGAACATGAGCGTCCAATCCCGAATCACTTACAAGTAACGTCAAGCCTTGAAGCCCAACACCTACCACCATGAGCATCCAAAGCCATCGAACTCGGGATTCGGCCTCTCTTTGCACACGCGCTGCTCAACAAGGCTTGATTCAACCTTTTCCCTCGAATGAAATGCCCTGCCACCGTTCAAGAGGGACGAATCATCGTAGGATGGTCACCGCCTCAACCCTCGGTCACGAGGTCCCCAACAGCGGATGGTTTTGAGTGGTTCCAGCACCATCGCCTATTGAAAAGCGCACGATGTCAAATTCACCAGACAGTGCGTGAGGATGCACCATCATGAGATCATGGGATGTTAAACTATCTGAGCCGTCCGAATCAATCAAGACCACAGGATAAAATGTGTTTGATTCCAAGATTTCTGCGACTGAAACGGTCGTTATCGATAGATTAAATGATTGCACTAACCTATTGCTTGGTTCATCAATCGAAGAATTGATAAATTCGACATGATAGGTGGAGAAATTGCCAGACATCAGTAGGGATTCAAGTTGCCAAACCGGCAAGATTTCGAAGTACACAGGCTGATCTGCATCATCAAAGCTAGACCAAACATGTTCTCCTTCCAAGGAAGTGCAAGCCTCCCATCCGACGAAAGTTGTACTCCTGTTGAGGACGTTGTAGCATACACCCTCGAGGCTGTCCACTTCTGCACCACCAATGGTGATGGCATCACCCAAGTTCCGACCATTGCAACCGCTGCAGGTCCAGTTAAGATTCATCTCCCATTGAACGTCGGCATCACCCCCAGGCCCCCAGTGACCCGAGTTGTTTAGGACCTCTGACTCTGTGACACCGAAACCCGACCAAGTGCGGTTGTGATCATCGGTATCGCAATCATCGAGTCCCACCAAGGACGTGGTCAAGTTCTGAAGATCATAACAAATCCCCTGAGTCTCGCTCACCTCAAACCCTCCGATGGAATCAGCATCGCCCAAATCCAAACCGTTACAGTTTGTGCAGGTCCACTCCAAGTTTACTTCCCACACCTCCTCAGCGTCGCCATCAACACCATAATGACCGTGATTTACAAATGCGGGCGCCATGGAAAATTCAAACGGAAGCGGCCAATGGTCGGCTGAGGATATTCTCATGGAATCGAGTTCGTCCATGTAGGCCGATACTTCTTCAGCATCGTAGATTTTGACAATGATTTCTTCGGAGGTGTTCACCAACTCAACCGACCGAGTCACCATCGTTGAGTCCATCACCAAGGTCACCGTGGAGGCGACACCCTCAACGGTTAGGTTCGTCGATAATCGAAACATTTCGTTCAAGTTTCTAGCATTTGTGGACATGGTGAAATTTGAGGACGAGAAGTTCAATTCCTCAAAGGGCTGAACCACCGACGACGTTTCGAGGTGAAGCCAAGTCAGCCCAGTTTGGCGAACATAACAACCCTCTTTTATTCCTGATTGGTTTAGTTCACCCCCCCATCCAATCCCGTAAGTCTGGGCTTGAAGTTGACATTGTGAGGCATCGGTTACATTCACGAGCAGTAATCGATCGAACGGATTAATCACTGCCAGGTCATCACCCATGGTTTCCAAAGCAGACCCAGCAAATAACGAAGATGAGGTTTGCGAAAGCGTTGACGCACTGCTCATTCGAAACGCTGAGCCATTCACAGTTGCATGAATATTTGTGCCATCCTCCGAGGGTGAGAGATGGTACGATTCGTTCCATGTTGACTCGAGACTGTTGCCTACACTCAGAGAGGTGTAGATCTGATCGGGCATGGCGAACAGCCTCCATGTGTATGCCATCATGAATTCAGAAGATGAATCGTCCAACGGGGTAAATGAGACCGTCCTCCCAACAGTATCATTGGCGTCGGGGAGTGTGTTGAGGCTGTTCATGAACGTTCCGAAGCTCTCCACCACCGTTCCTTTGTAGGCGCACACCCCGCTGGTTGTAGCCTCGGGATTGTGGTTGATGGCGCTAGGATCGTCGCAGCCCATGATCGTCTCAATCATATCCGGTGCGAGGTTTTCCGCATCATCAAGGCAACCAGCAAGCATCAACAAACTTAGCAACACTGCCATAATGGGTTTGTTCATGGAGAATTTGTGGGCCATGAGGGCTTTAAATTATTCGCAAACAATCATGATAGCCTTTAGATTTGGCGCCGAGAGAGAGATTTGAACTCCCGAGGGACAGGCCCACGCGATTTCCAGTCGCGCGCACTACCAGGCTATGCGATCTCGGCTCAAACCACCCGAGAAGCGCCCCTCGTTTAATCATCACCCTCCCAAAAGCCCGGTTGGAGAACGCGGAAACGAAAGAACTCAAAGGTTCAACACAAACGGAAGGACATGGTGGAAGGGGAGGTGACAACTGCCGGGTTGGAACACACGGCATTGCCGTTCCGAATGGCCAACATAGAACCTGCCCTCACGATTCCAACAACCTGGCCTTTTTCGGTTGGCATTCAGCGAATGGTCACCGAATTCACCTTCCAGTACCGCCTCCTTCGTTCCGAATGGGACAAACGGCACTACATGTTGATGCTGTTCGGTGCAGTAGCGTTCCTTTTGGGCTCGTTATCGCCTGAAATATCAAGCGGCGGAGATGCAACCTTGGCGGGCATGGAGGGCATCACTTCGATCAGCGGGTTCCAGTTTTTCCAAATTTTAATCTCCATTCTTTTGTGGTCTTGGTTTTTGTACCAAGCCGTCATCATGTTCCCCATCATGCGGGTTCACACCGTATCGTTGCTCATCATGTGGAACATTTTCATGGCCTCTCAGGTCTTCTATCATCAAAACAACCCAACATTCCCACTTAGCATCAATCCTGCTGACATGATGAGTGGAACGCTGTTGGTCATGGTCGCAGGGTTTTTCCTCTACTTTTTTTGGAAAGCCGTTGTTGAAACTCGGGACCTTCATGTTGAGGTACACCATTTGCATGAAGATGTAAGGGTGATGGAAGCTGAAATGGCAGAGCATTCCCTTATGGCGTGGTCGTGGACATTCATCGGATGGCTGGCCCTTGTCATCACGTCCACTTGGGCGGGAGTCCATCACGTGAGCACCTATGGCGAACAACCTCTGTTGTTGCTCATCCTTCACGTATCGGCCGGTCTGGCGTCGATACCCACACTATTGATTGTCCTTTGGTTTCCACAAAGGATGTTGGGGGGTAAGGCGCGCATTCGAACCAAGGCTGCTCTACAGGCTGAACAGGATTTGAGCTTGCAAACCGGTCAACATACAACCGAATCGGGCTGCCCTGAATGCGCAAAACCTGTGCCGCTAACTCGAAGCGAAGACGGAACCCTCCACCACCCATGCATGGCAGAGGGATGCTCCGCCAGTGTTGCGGTTGGAACCGCATGTTCAATCTGCAGCAAAACCATGCCAACACGAATTTCATGTCCGTCTTGCGGCGTCAATGCTCCAGCCATGGACTACATGCCCGACCAGGAGGCTTGGTAACCAATGATGCGAAGCCTGCGCGATGACTTTCCAACCTTACGCGGAGAGAATCCACCGGCCTACCTTGACAGCGCGTGTGTTACACTCAAGCCACAACCGGTCATTGACGCCATCATGGATTACTACACGAAGTATCCCAGTTGTGGGGGTAGATCGGTTCACCGGTACGGCACACATGTCTCAAAAGCCCTATCTGTTGCCCGAAACTCCATCAAAAACTTCATCTGCGCAGAACACGCTAATGAGGTTGTGTTCACGCGAAACACCACTCACGCCATCAACCAAATCGCTCACGGTATGTCGTGGTCCGAGGGCGATGTTGTCCTTACGACCGACCGGGAGCACAATTCCAACCTCGTACCGTGGCTTCAATTGGAGCAGGAACATGGTATCGACCACAGGGTGGTTGAAAGCAACGAAGACAATTCATTCAACATGGAGACATTTGAAGAGGCTTGTGCCGATGCAAACGGTCGCCTCAAAATGGTGGCCATGGGTCACGTGGGCAACCTCGATGGTGTTACCTTGCCCATCAAAGACATTGCCAAAGTGGCCCACGATCACGGGGCACTCGTGGCCGTTGACGGTGCTCAATCCACCCCACACATGAAGGTCGATGTTCAAGAACTGGGTATCGATTTTCTATCGTTCTCAATCCACAAAATGTGTGGTCCATCCGGGATGGGTGGCCTTTGGGGGAGGTACGACCTCCTGGATTCACTGCGCACCATACAATCGGGAGGACAAACGGTGTCGGCATCAAGCTACACGAAGGCAACTTGGGCACCACCACCACACCGATTTGAAGGTGGTCTCGGGCATTTTTCAGGCATGATTGGCGCAGGTGCAGCCATTGATTATCTCTCAGCGTTGGACATGGACGCCGTACAGGCCCACGAACAGAAGTTGAACGCCATCATGACCAAGGGAGTCAAACACCTCGATGGCGTTGACATCATTGGACCGCAAAACCCCACCAAGCGAAGCGGTATTTGCTCCCTGTTGATGAAATCTGTCCCAGCACATGAAGCAGCATTGCTTCTTGACGAGGCGGCTGGCGTGATGGTGCGGAGTGGTCACCATTGTGTCCACTCTTGGTTCGAAAACAAGGGCTTTTCAGAGGGGTCTCTAAGGGCATCAGCATATTTCTACAACACAGAGGAGGAAGCAAAACTGTTTGCCGACACACTTGAAGAAATCGTGAACACCTTGGGATGAGGCTGACCATGAATCCTGAATCTCCCAGCAACCTGCAACATTTGACAGGTGAGCCATCATATTCGACCTTGGGGGCAAATAGCCTGCCTGAAGGTGAAGCTGAAATGCGGTTTGTCAAACGCTTGGTAACCGTTTGTTTGGGAACAACAATGATTCTCGCTGCGGGCTATCTCGTAGCCGTTTTTTTGACCGATGGAGCCATCTTGTTGCGCCCCAGTGCCCTTGCATTGGAACGTCAAGAGCTCTACACGGACATGGTCCACCACCCCGGTGATGCTCTGGATGGAACCGGAGTGACCGTCTGCATTGTTGATTCGGGCATCGACATGAGCCACGAAGATTTGGACGGCCTGACGTTGGCAGGTTGGAAGGATTTTGTAAACCAGAGAGGCGAACCGTACGACGACGAAGGGCATGGCACAGCCATGGCTGGAATTCTGGTTGCAGACGGATGGATCGAAGGAATGGCCACCGGTGTGGATTTGTTGGTAGCCAAAGCACTCGGTAGCGACGGAAGCGGTGACGACAGCCTTGTTGCAGAAGCCGTGGACTGGTGCGTTGCTCAAGGTGCTGACATCATCTCACTCTCCCTTGGCGGTGCACCGGGGATTCTCCCGTTCAACACCGGCACAGGACGCGATTCAGGTGAAGCGTCTGCAGATGCCATCGAAGAAGGCGTTCTGGTCGTGGCAGCAGCTGGAAACGATGGAACCGATGAGGACGACCGCGATGTTGCACACCCCTCTTCCGAGCGAGATGTCATTTCGGTCGGAGGCGTCACACCAACCCGGGAATCCTGGTCGGGTTCATCAAAGGGAGAAAACGACGGTAGCATCCTCCCATTGCCGGTGATTCTTCCCCGAAGCGACCCGAACAAAAAACCCGAAATTGTTGCTCCGGGACAAGGCGTACCGGTCCTCACAACCGACGGCGCTTGGGGATTGGCAGATGGCACGAGTGCATCCACCGTTTACGTCACCGGCGCACTGGCATTGCTTCTTGAACAACGTCCAGATTTGCAGGCTGATTCGGATTCGAGCAGCCAAGACACGGTGGCCGCTATCAAAACATGGCTCATGGAAAGCGTGGTACCACAAGAAGGACAAAACGGTCATGATGACCGTTACGGCTACGGGTTGTTGCACATGGAAGCGCTCATTGAGCGGGCGGAAGCGGATTAATCCGAGGCATCCAAGCCACCACGGTGCCTCCGAAGACGGGCATGAACGCCACGTGATGTGAGGTTTGAGTTGATTTGATCAATTCAATCCAATCGTTGAAGCCGTTGACCACCTTCATGCCTTCCACATCGTCATCTTCGACCTCCCCGGTGGGGTGATGCGGTTCGGTGGTGAACAAAACGCCATTGGAGGCCAGCATGGGCAAAAATGTGGCTACATGGGAAGCTCTTTCGTGATGAGGACCATCCACGACAATCGCTTCGTAATCCTCCTCGAACGGTGTGTTTGATGACTCGGAACCGGTTGCGGACGCCAGCATCCATGCACGATGTTCAGCAGCCAGTTGATTTGGCTCCCCCACAACGATGGAGGCCCAGCCCTCGGCGTCGTAACGGGTTCGCAAGCGATGGAGAATAACGGCGAATTTGTTCCCTTGCTCCACCATCGTGAACGCCTTAACAGGGCGATCAAAGCGTTCCATGGCATCGAACAGCCAAGCGGAACGATGACCGATGGATGCACCCACTTCAAGCACTCGTTGCGGTTGAATTCTGCCAATGCCGTCGCGCACCCTCCTCAACACCGACAATGTCCACCCTTCGAGACCCATGTGCGTGAGTTGTTCCCCAATGTTTGCAGCGATCTGAGGTTCCTCTCGAGGTTGGCTCGAATCCTTAGAGAGCAAGTGCGCCAACACATCGGCGCGATCAACGTCACCTTCAGAGTCCATGCTGGCTGACTTCACCCGAATCTCTTGAATCCTCGCTCCGTGAACAACGATGGGTTCAAACCTTGGAGGCGGAGCCCCCAACACGGGAGGTGCGCCAATGGACGACAACTTCGATGACCCTGAAACCAATGAAGAAGTGATGGGTGAAGAACTTGAGAACATGGATCTTGAAGAAGAGGTGATGGACAACGCCACCCACTGTCCAAGCTGTGATGACATCACCGGCCATGTCATCCTGAAGGAAAAGAAGGTGGGGAACGGCGCCGACATCATGGTTCGGTGCGAGGATTGCAGCAACGTCCAAACCGTCCAATTCCGACCACCGGCACCCATGACCATTCCCTTCATCCTAAGCGATGGACCTGACTCGGAGCGTGTGGTTCTGATGGTCGATGCTGATGAGGAATTTTATGTCAACGACGTGTTTGAGGAACAGGAAAAACTCTGGACCATCAATCAAATTGAAACAAAGGCTGGACCAATGACGACCTCAAGTTATGCTGACAACATTGCCAGCATCAACGCCGTCCGAACCGACATGGTTCGGGTGAAAATGACGCTCACTCGTGGAGAGGAATCCTTCGCTGATGTCCTGGTCGTGCCGCAAGACACCACCTTCACAGCGAGTCATTTAATGGAACATGACGATGAAACGTGGCGAATTCGTGCCATCCACACGGGAGCAGGTCGAACGCTGAGGGGGACCGTTCGTGCACCGGACATCAAAAGAATGTACCTTCATGAGCCACCCAATCCAGAACACTTTGCCCCTCGAACACCAAGGGAGCGACGACAAGCGTGGAAGGAAGGGAAATTGGGACACAACCCAAACCCTATTCGCCCCAAAGAGCACGTCAAAAGTGGCGTGAAACCCAATACGTCTTCCAAGAGGAAGAAAAAGAAACCAAGAAAGTGATCACGGGCGGTTTGTCCAAGGCATCAGGAAGGCTTTGGCAACTTGTGTCCCAATGGTTGGGTTTTCCTGCAACCGTCGAATGCTGTACTCGTACCACTTCTCACCGTATGGAATGTAGACACGGGTGCGATGACCCTCGGCCAGCAACGACCTGCGCATTGGCCCCCGAACACCGAGCAACATTTGGAATTCATAACCGGGACCTTTGTGATGGCGAGCAGGCCCAGCATTGTTCCTCGGGTCTTGTCTTCCTGGACCCATTCCGTGGGCTTCAAGAGCCGCTTTTGCATGCTTGATGACAGGCACATCGTGTGTGGCGATCCCCACGTATGCACCGGCTGCCAGCATCCGATCTATGCAGGCATTTGTCCCGTCAATGATGTCCTGTCGCCCGGCGAAGGCAATGTCTTCAGGTTCCAGATAAATCCCTTTGCAGATGCGGTAATCGGCGTTTGGGCCCAACTCGGTTTCGAGCTGATCAATGTCCGACAGTGTCCTGTGCAACCTTCCTTGAAGCACAGTCCCTACGTTGAGCAACCCTTCCGCATGCAAGGATTTGACAGCGTTGATGGTGTCGGTTGTGACACGGTGATCTTCCATATCCAAACGAACAAACATGTCGTGTTTGTTGGCCGCTTTGACCAATTGACGAATGTTCTCCATGCCCTTCTCCGCATCGATGAGCAAACCAAACGCCGTGGGCTTGATGCTCAAGTTGGCGTCGAATTGATGCTCGTTGATGGCTTGCAAGACCCTCATGTATTCTTCAAAGAAATACGTGGCCTCTTCCATGCTCGATATTTCCTCCCCCAAGACGTCAATCGTGAAGCATGAGCCCTCTTTTGAGAGCCGCTTCATGATGCTTATTGCATCGTCCAAATGGGGGCCAGCGACATAACGACGGCTGACCCACCGGACGAACCAGCGTGGCATTCGGACGGTCATGGCGACCACGGTTTTAGAGAACCAACCCACCATGCTTAAACCAAAATGCAGGCAACTTTTGACCCTTTGTGTCGCTCAGGATGTTCTACTCAACATTGCGTCGATGTCCTTCGTGGTCAGAAGGGGTACATTCCTGGTTGAAAGATGGTCTCGAACGGCTTGTCGTTGCCACCCTCTGAAGGATTTTTTATCCATGGAAGCGACCAAATGGCCCCCCGGGAATGCCAATTTTGTAGAACGAATGGCTTCGTCAATAGCGATGGACCAGTTGCCTGAAGGAAGGTCATCATTTTTTTCAAACGGAAGGGCATAGGAAGCCAGCATGTGCCCCAACCACACGCCTTCTTTGGCGGCCAATTGATTTGCTCGAGGCGCGTAATGGCCACCACCAAGTGTGATGACGACCAACTGCCCAGAATGAACGTCTTCATCCCAAGTCATCGAATGGCTGGCATCGAACAGTCCATCGTTGATGATGGAAGCAAGCAGCTTCGCCGCCTCAACATGACCCCATGTGGCTTGGGTGCTGCCCACCTCAATGAACATGGCAGGGGATTGGAGAACGGGGCCATGGTGTGTTACTTCGAGGGAAAGGTCAAACTCGTCAACGGCGTCAACGAGTGGAGCCCGTTCGAGAAGCATCTTCCACCAGCGGCCGAGTCGGGGATTTGGAGGCGGTGTTTGACCACCAACACCTCCGAATTGACCGAGTTCACCATCGGAAAGATGAGGCACACCGATGGGGTGCAACGTCAACGATGCTTGCCCGCTGGCTGCTGCATGTCGCGATGGGAATATCACCTCAGAAACGGTCTCTTCGGTGGCCTTCGTCCATCGTTGATCAACGTGATCCTCGAACAACAATCCATCGGGAAGAAACCACATTCGCACATGACGAAAAGCGAAGCACGCATGACCTTCCACCGGTTCTGCAACCGACCACGGATTCATTTCAAGCAGTGCTTCGCCTTGATTTGTGCTGGCAATATCGTTCTTGTTGACAACGATCAACACCACAGAATCGGAGTTCACAACATGACCTTGTATTGCCCCTCTATTTGAGGATGATTTCGTGTTTCGCAGGTCAAAAAAAACCCGGTCAGGACCACAAGATTTCACGGGCTTAAAATCGGGCCACAGCGCAATACCGTTATATAAGGACAAAATGTGGTTATTAACATGGTCCGAGGAGGCGACGCCATGCACGGGAAAATAGCCCGTGCCTTGGCCATCGCCCTCGTTTTCCTCCTCTCCAGCCAAGCGCCGATGTTTGTTGAATTCCTGACCAATATGCCCGCTGAATTGGAGCCGGAAATTCCAGTCTCACAAACCGACACCTTGGCCACAATGACTCGTGGGAACTGCGTCGATGACAACGGAGATTGTGATTTCGACAACATCGCCAACGCCGCAGAAGACATCAATGGCGACGGAGATTGGACCAACGACGACACCGATGGAGATGGAACGAACGACTACCAAGACTCGGACGACGACGGTGATGGCTGGCCCACATGGTTTGAGTGTCCCGACGGCAGAAACACCACCAACAACTTCTGCGTGGGCGTAGGCCAAACCTACGATTACCTGCACTCAGCGCTTTACAATTGCGACCAACCCACCCTCCAAATCGCCGCCAGTGGAAACAAAATGGACGTTTATGCCTATTTTTGGACCAACGACACGATGGTGTTGATTGGAGATGATGTCAACGCCTATTCATCTGGAGTCGCTCGTTCAGCGGTTGATGGAAAACTTTGGTGGGTGGACAGCAGTCGCCAAAACAACGACAATCATCAGAAAGTCTACTCATGGAACATGCTCAATGGCTTAACCGAAGAAGGTGACACCGATTCAACCACCACGTTTTCACGAGCGGCATTCAATGAAGACGCTGAGTTGTGGGCCGAACAGGGGGACAACACCTACCAAATCAACACAAATTCCGGCAGTCAAAGCAGCGCAACTTCTGTGGGCGAAACCGGCAGCGGAGGCGACATGATGGCGCACCCAGACAACGGGACATGGTACTTTGTCAATTCCGGAAACGGAAGACTCTACACCACCACTCCATCGTTCGGCAGCCGATCCGTTGAAGACACATTGGACAACATGTATTCCAACGATTTGTCCTACGTGGGCGCCACGATCTTATCCAACAGCACCCTTCTCGCCAACCACGGGACATCGCTCTACATGTTTGATGGAGATTGGGAAAACGGAAGCGGAAGCTACACACTCCTCAACTCCGGCACAGGAACATCGGGCGACATGGCGACGTGCACCACACCGTACACCGACACCGACAGCGATGGTTTGGAGGATTTTTTGGAGGAGAACGTGTACAACTCCAATCCCAACAGCAACGACACGGACAACGACGGCTTGGAAGATTACTCGGAAATCCTCAACGGGACCAACATCACCAATCCCGACTCCGATGGAGACGGGTTGTTTGACGGGCACGAAGTTTCGATTGGCTCTGACCCAAACGTCGTTGAGGATTCGGATGGAGACGGCACGGCGGATTGGTGGGACACCGACGAGGACAACGACGGAATTCCGGGAACATTGGAGTGCAACCCCACGAATCCTGACGCCTACAACCTGGTGAACGGAGGGTTCGAGTTGCCAGAACTTACTGGCACAGACAGTACATCGCAACTCGCACAAGCGAATGTACCTGGGTGGCTGACCACCGACTCACAGGGAGATGTTGAAATCTGGGAAGGCTATGGCGTGACAAACCACGGACCTGGCGCAGCACAAGGTGGTGACCAGTACGCTGAAATCAACGCCCATGGACTTGCATCTCTCTTCCAAGACATGGATTCAACGGGTGGAGACATCATGGTTTGGTCGTATTATCACGCCCGGCGAGAGGCCACAGAGGACAAGATGGAATTGAGAATTGGCGACGCTGATGCAACCGGAACGAACACGGAAAAAATCAATGGCTACGACATCATTGACTACTCCAACGTCACGAACAGCATCTGGAACGCCAACACCGGCTCCTACCTCGTTCCAGACGGACAAACATCCACTCGATTTGCATTCAAGGCCGCCAGCGGTACAGGCTCTGGAAATTTGGTGGACAGCATCCTGTTCCGACCGGTGTGCACCCTTGACTCCGACGGAGATGGACTCAACAACAATGTTGACAACGATTCTGATGGTGATGGCATTGAAGATGCCAACGAATCAACCGCAGATTGGGACGGGGACGGAATCCCGGGGTTCCTGGACACCGATTCGGACAATGACGGGATACCCGATGGTTCCGACCCGGACTCGGAATACGGTGGACCAAACGTCGCTGCTGAAGGTTTGGAATTCGACGGAACCGATGACTTTGTGGTGTTTCCTGACGACGAAAGTTTGGAACCTTCGGGCGACTTCACGGTTGAACTGTGGGCATATTCAGAGGATTGGAGTGCCGACAGCGATTATTTCCTGTTTGACCTCGGAGGTGGAAACACCAACGGGTACCGCATGTATTATGTCGCGAGTCAGAACAAGATCAAGGTGAAAATTGACAACAGATACCTTGAGGTCAACGGCAACGTGCTCACCGACGGAACATGGCATCACTTTTCCTTGAATTACGACCAACAGCGACTGAGGTTTATGATTGACGGCATCGAACGCAACAGCGTAACGCGGACAGAATCCACAGACTACGACAACGGAGATCGATTGTTCATCGGTTGCGAAAGCACCGGCACTGCTTGCAGTGGGAGTTACTTCAACGGCATCGTTGATGAATTCAAACTATGGAATTACAGCAGAAACCTCGCCCATACAAAGCTGAGCATGCACTTCCCATCGTACGATGATGAAGGTGGCTTGCTCGCTTACCTCAATTTCGACGATGTTGCCGATACCACGGTGCCCGACATGACGGTCAACGGTAACGACGCCACGGTCAGCGGGGCCATCAACCGCACCTCGCAAGCGCCCCTTTCAGGACGAGACGGTGCCTCGAGGGCTCTCTCGTTTGACGGTACCAACGACCACGTGAATTTTGGAACATCTCCAGCCATTGGCACTTCAGATTTTACCATCGAAGCTTGGGTGAGAACCGACATGACCACGGACGGTGTCATCGCACAATCCCGACAAAACGGAACGAGCAACGGTCAATGGACGTTTCAAATCGGA
>QQSC01000046.1 GCA_003602475.1 Candidatus Poseidoniales archaeon
TCTCCGCAGACCTCCTCAAGGGCCAATCGGAGGTTGAGAAGCCCCTCGTCATGGACTTCTTCGAAGTTTTTCTTGAACACGACCAGGATGTTCATGTTCTCGCCTCAACCCCACCAGACGTTCATGCTTCAAGAACGCACCCTCGCGCCAAGGCTCATAAGCGAGCGCTTTGACAACCCACCATGCAAGGTGCACCTCCTCCATGGGATGATACGGAACAATTCACGGCCGAGCAACCACCGCCCTCCGTTCAGGTGGCCGGTGGATTCGTTCCGATGAACGAGGGTTCCTTTCTTACTGGAACGACTCAGATGGCCCCGGGGCAAATCATCATGCTCCAACCCCCTTCAGGTGCGCCCAAGTTCATCGGAATCTTGGCCATCATTTGGGGTGTGCTCAATTTTGGCGGCTCTCTCTTAGGGTTCCTCACGCCCATGCCTGCGCTGCTGATGGTACTGAACGTGGTAAGCCTTGGATTGGGCGGTGCTACGATCGCAGGGGGTGTGATGGCGATGAATTACCAACGCCGAGGCATCATGCTTCTTTTGCTGACCATCGTTCTTGGAACGGTAGTGGGTGGGGTCGAACTGACCAACACCGAGGCCCTCTATGGCCAAATGCTTGAAGATGAGCAAATCACCCAAGAAGAATACGACTTGGTCACCGCTAATTCAGGTCTCGTAGAAGGTGTCGGGCTTGTTCTCCTTGCTGTCTGCAACGGTGTTTGCGGCCTGATCATCGCCATACCTCTTCTTGTCAACAACAACGGACTGGACGATAGCAAATTGTTTGGAGCCATTTGAGTTGTCACTGGGACATGGCGTGGGGTTCATACCCCTCTTTGCTGTGGCGGAGTCATGCACGAAGATGTGGTTGTGGTTGGCGGTGCTCGAACACCGTTTTGCGAATGGGTTGGCGGAAAGCGCGGCGATGGGAAGCCTGGGGGCGCCCTCAAAACAATCAGTGCACAAGACTTGGGTGCTATTGCCATTCAAGGTGCGTTGGAAAAGACCGGTACCTCTCCAGAATCGGTGGACCATGTGGTGATGGGCTACGCACTGCAAACCTGCGCTCAATCCATTTACGGGGCACGGCACGCTGGCCTGAAAGGTGGCATACCACAAGAAGTGCCCATGCTTACTCTCTCCAGAATTTGCGGCTCCGGCATTCAATCCATTGTCAGCGGTGCGCAGATGATCATGCTTGGTGAAGCCAACACCGTGGTGTCAGGCGGCATGGAAAACTTGTCCCAAGCCCCTCATGTGATGCGCGGGGGACGAGAGGGATGGAAACTTGGCCGTTCACCAAAGGTTGAGGATTACATGATGACCAACCTCCAAGACATGACATGCGGGTTGTTCATGGCACAAACATCGGATGAATTGTGCCGTAGAAAGGGTGTCACACGTGAAGAAATTGACGCCTTTGCTACCCTCTCCCACACACGCGCTGCCGCCTCCATCGACAACGGTGTGTTCGAAGAGGAAATCGTTCCAGTCACCGTCAAATCGCGACGGAGTGAAACCGTTCTGACTCACAAAGACGAAGACCACGTTGTCCGGGGCACCACTGAAGCCTCGCTTTCCAAACTTCCAACCGCCTTTGGCCCAGAATCGTTTGTGACAGCCGGAAACGCCTCAGGTGTTGTTGACGGTGCTGCTGCAGTGGTCATCAAATCCGCATCGCAAGCCAAAGCCGACGGGGACCAACCCCTGGCGCGTATCGTGTCTTGGGGCATCGTCGGTTTGGAACCGGCCATCATGTCCTATGGGCCCGTTCCCTCGTCTCGAAAGGCCCTTGAAAAGGCTGGATTGACCGTAGAGGACATCGACCGATGGGAAATCAACGAGGCCTTTGCTGGCCAAGCCATTGCGTGTGTCAAGGACTTGGGTCTTGACGTTGAGAAGGTTAACGTGAATGGGGGAGCAGTCGGCTTGGGTCATCCATTGGCCGCCACCGGTACCCGTTTGGTCCTTACTTTGGCTCATGAACTCAAGCGTTCCAACGGCCGTTACGGTGTGGCAACCGCCTGCATCGGCGGCGGACAAGGCATCGCCATGGTCATCGAGTCGATGTCAAACGACGCTTGATCCGATATCCATCACATACCGCACGAGCACGACCCCAACGAGGGTCATGAACACGCGCATGATGTTGGTTGGACTGATGTACTTCATGCCAATCTTTGCTCCCAGAATCGCTCCGATGTACGTCAGAATCATCCAGACAAACAACATCGGCATGCTTTCAACAAAACTGGCCCGCTCTTCTGAAGTCACCACCATCAAATGTGTTAGGACGGCTACAGGAACAACGACCATCATGATGTGGAGGCTTGAGCCAATGGACGATCGAGTGGGGAGATGGGCTTTTTGCTGCAGCATCGGGACATACACCACGCCTGAACCGATCGCGAGGACCGAGGACAGCACGCCACCGACGCCGGTTCCCAATCTCAGAGCCCCATGTTCAATGGCGGCTTGAGGTTCGTTGGAGAGTGACTCAGGTTCTCCGGTTTCGATTTGTTGAATCTTGTTACGAGTCTTCACCAAAGCCCATGCCAGCATGGCCACAGAGAGAATTTTGAACACAGCGTCGAGGTTGCTTCCCAGAAGGATCACGATCACTACGCCCAATACAGCGCCTGGGACAGCACCTACTAGCCCGCTACGGATGGAAGGGTCGTGGACATGACCCTTTGCACGGTGTGCTAAACCGCTGCCGTAACTCACCACCGTTGTGAGCATCAACGAGGTGGCGATAAGGACTCCATCAATGGGCCATCCTCCCGCATAGTGGAAAAGCGGCACAAAGAGCATGCCTCCACCCATGCCCACAGGGGCGAAGAGGAACGCCACGAGGAACACCCCGGTGGCCATCAGAACCTCTTCCATGTTGGTGCGGTCGGCCCAACATGTGGTTTCAACATGCCTCTTCTTTGTTGGACATTGAGGGGGTTTCATGGCTTGGTTGGAATGGGAAAGGTTTCAAGAAGGAAGTGCCAGACCGATGTTTATGGATACCACTCAATTGGTCATCATTGGCATCGCTGGCGTTTTGCTCCTTATCTTTGTGATTTGGTTCTTCAGCACCTGGAACCGGTTCGTGAAGCTTGAAGAAAACGCCGTTAACGCTTGGTCAAACATCGATGTGCTGCTCAACCAGCGGTACGACATGATCCCCAACTTGGTGAACATCGTCAAAGGTTACGCCGAGCACGAAGCCAGCATCTTTGACCAATTTGCCAAAGCCCGTCAAACCGCAGCTGGCGCCCTCGCCCAAGGTGACGTCGCCGGTGTGGCTGCTGCAGAAGGCATCCTCTCAGGTATGCTGCCTCGCATCAACATGGTCGCTGAGCAATACCCTGACCTCAAAGCCAATGAAAACTTCCTGAACCTGCAAAACCAACTGGTCAGTCTTGAAAACCAAATCGCCGACCGCCGTGAATTCTACAACGCAGCCTCGACCAACTTCAACAAGGCCATTCAGATGATTCCATCCAACATTGTGGCCAACATGAAGGGTTGCCAACGCCGTAGCCTTTGGGAAGTCGCTGCTCACGTCCGCGAGAACGTCCAAATCACATTCTGAGGTTCGACACTCGACGCCTGGTGAGTCGCATGTCGTCACCAACCGTCGACGTCAGCGAGCATTTGCGTCTTTTGGGCACCGCCCACATTGCGACCGCATCTGTTGAAGCGGTCAAGGAACAAATCGTTACGTTCCAGCCCGACATCGTCGCCGTTGAGTTGTGCAAAGGGAGATACGACTCCTTGGTCAATGACCGGCGGTTGGACAACGAGGGCTTGCTCAAGGTGATCAAGGAAGGCAAAGCCCCGATGATCCTTCTTCAATCGATGCTGTCTGCAGAACAACGTAAACTGGGTTTGGACGAAGGGCAACAGCCCGGGGCCGAACTGTTGGCTGCAGTTCAGACGGCTGAAGAAGCAAATTGCGAAGTTGCCCTTGTGGATCGTGATATTCAAGTGACGCTGAGGCGCGCTTGGAAACGAATGCGTTTCAAGGAGAAACGGCAATTGCTGACCTCGCTTCTGATGGACGATGACGACGAAGAAGAGGACGACATCGACGTGAATGAACTCCTGCAAAATTCGGACTTGCTCTCGTCAATGATGGAGGAACTCAAGGGCTTTTCCCCCGGGGCAGGTGAGGTGCTCATTGACGAGCGAGATGCCTATATTGCAGGAAAATTGCAACAACTCCCCGAGGGAAAGAAGGTTCTCGCCGTGCTGGGTGCAGGTCACCTCCAAGGTGTTCAACAGCATTTAGCAGCGTCGAAATCCACAGACATTG
>QQSC01000047.1:0-827 GCA_003602475.1 Candidatus Poseidoniales archaeon
GGGAACACGCCGGCGGTGTAGGGGAAATGTCCGGGAGCGTTTTCCTTGGTGATGAAGGCGTACAATTCGCCGTCGTCAGCGGTCTTGGGCAGCGCCACACGCGGTATGGCGGAATGGGCCAGCGACTCCGTGGTCGTGGCGACCTTGAACGGCTTGCCTCGAACGTGGTAGGTGAACTCGCCCGAAGCGTATTCCTCGGCAAGAGAACGAAACCCAGCCAGGGCTTCACGAGCGTCGCCGACCTCCTCAAGCAGGGTGGCGATTTGGTCGCTAAGGTCTTCTGCAACAACCGATGAACCTCGCTCGGCAGCGTGGGTGGCGGCGGTTTCGAGGTGCTGCACGAGTCGCAGGCGTTGAGCAACCTCTTCGTTGGCCATGTGGTAATCCCGAACCGTGGCCGAGATTTCCGAGAGGTAGTGAATGCGCTCGGGTGGGATGACGCCTTTTCCTTCGCCCGAATCAAGAGGTTCGCTGGCTTCGAACCCGACCATGGCGGCAACCTTCTGCCACAAACGGTCCACACCGCCGTCAGCGAATTGGCTGGCGATGGTGGCCACGACGGGCAGTTCTTCGTCGGCCAACTCAAACTGGTTTCGGTTGCGACGCACCTGCTTGCGAATGGCGCGAAGGGCGTCCTCACTGCCTCGCTTTTCGTACTTGTTGAGCACGATGACGTCGGCGACGTCGAGCATTTCGATCTTCTCAAGTTGCGTGTGAGCACCGAACTCGGCGGTCATGACGTAGAGCGAGCGGTCGGCCACCGAGGTGATGGCGTCGCTGCCCTGCCCGATACCGCTTGTTTCACAGAAGATGAGATCGAAGCCCAC
>QQSC01000047.1:894-10150 GCA_003602475.1 Candidatus Poseidoniales archaeon
AGGCTGCGCATGTAGAGGTCGCTGTTGGACAGGGAGTTCATTCGGATTCGGTCGCCCAACAAGGCGCCACCGGTCCGTTTTCTGGTCGGGTCAACGCACAGCAGGCAGACCTTCTTTCCAGGGTTGTCGCGCTGAATGCGCAGCATCAATTCATCCAGAAGGCTCGATTTTCCGGCACCGCCCGTTCCGGTGAACCCGATGACGGGGACTTCCCGGTCCGACGAGCGGCAGGTGGCCACATGTTCCTTGAACGTGGCATCGTCGGCCGATTCGGACAAGGTGAGCAGCAAGCCAACCTTGGCGGTGTCTTCGGGAGTGACGGGCCCGTTGAGCGAAGCCAGTCGGTCTTTGCCGATGAGATCGACTTCACCGGCCATGCTCATCAGGTGATGAATCATGCCCATGAGGCCCATTGTTCGGCCGTCGTCGGGCGAATAAATTTTTGAGATTCCGGACTGATGAAGCGTTCGAATTTCGGGCGGCGTGATGGTCCCGCCACCGCCTCCAAAGATGCGAACGTGTTCGCAACCTGCCTCATCGAGCAGCTGGCGAATGTAGGTGAAGTACTCCACGTGACCGCCCTGATAGGAGGTCAAGGCCACGGCGTGAGCGTCCTCTTGAATGGCGCAGTCCACCACCGCTTGAGCGGATTGATCGTGGCCAAGGTGAATCACTTCAGCTCCTGAGGATTGAATCAGCCGTCGCATGACGTTGATGGCGGCATCGTGGCCGTCGAACAGGGACGCTGCGGTGATGACGCGGACCGGACCGGTGCTCGTCTCAAAGACCACGTCGTCGCCTTCTTCGCCCATGATGCTTCCAAGCACCGTTGGTTCATCAATTCAAGGGTGGTCCGTTACGCACGTCCTTCACCCATCAACGACACGGATGAGGGCTGTTGGCAGGGACGAACGGTCCCGTTCAGAGCCGTTCCTCACGCCAACCTCTTGGGGGCTATTTATGAACGGTGAACCGGCGCGAGCGAATGAGGGACACCCCATGGCACGCGAACTCATCAACGTCGAAGCCGTTGACCGTGCGTTTGGTGCTGTGGACGTGCTCCAGGACATCACCTTCAAGGTCAACGATGGCGACCGAATCGGCATCGTCGGTCACAACGGAGCGGGCAAGACCACGCTGCTCAACACCATCAGCGAGCAAAAGCAAGACACGGGCGACATCGACTTCGCCCCGGGCATCCGTTTGGCCTACCTCACTCAGATTCGAGATCTCGAATCCGACTCCACCATCGAGGATGAACTCGGTCGCAAGGGTCGTCAATTTCAGGAACTTGAGGACGAGATCGCCGCTATTGAAACCCAAATGGTGGACCCTGCTTTTTACGAAGGCGATTGGGAACCCGTGATGGAGCGCTATGCAGGCCTCCAACAAACCTTGGCGGCCAGCGGTGGCGGCAACGTGGCCGGGATTGCCAAAGGCATTCTTGAGCGACTTGGCCTTGACCAGCACCCCATGGACATGGCCGTGAACAAACTCTCCGGAGGCGAGCAGGCCAAGTTGGCGCTTGCCCGGCAACTCGTCGGGCTGAGCGGCATCGATGTCATGTTCCTTGACGAGCCGACCAACCACTTGGACATCCACACCACGGAATGGCTGGAAACGTTCCTCAAGGAGTTCAAAGGCGCTCAACTCATTGTCTCTCACGACCGCTACTTCCTCGACCAGGTGTGCAATCGAATCGTTGAGGTCGACAACCTCCGAGCGTGGCCTTGGAAGGGCAACTACACCCAATTCTTGGCCCAGAAAACCGCCAGTGAAGCCGCTTTGGCCGACGCCATCGGCAACCTCGAAAAGAAAATCCAATCCACGATGGGCGCCATGGCGCAGATGAAACGAGCCAACAAGTACGACAAGTCGATCTCGGCCAAACACAAAATGATCGAGCGCTACCAGCAAGAACTGAAAGCTCACAGGGCGAGAATGCCCAAGAAACGCAAGTCGCTCATCCTCTCGCTTGAAGCGACGGACAAGGGCAGCATGGACGTGCTCACCATCGACGGAGGGACCAAGACGTTTGAGGGCTTGAACCGGAAAATCCTCGACGGGCAGGATTTGGAAATCCGAAAAGGCGACCGCATCGGTATTGTGGGCGGTAACGGTCAGGGGAAAACCACCTTGCTGAAGATCATCAACGGTGATGAGAAACTCACGAGCGGCAAGATTGACCTGGCACCCGGTTCCATCATCGGCTACTTTCATCAGGACCACGCCACCCTCGATTTCAACCTCAACCCCGTGGAGCAAATCCAGAAACTCCGACCTGACTTCCAATACGGAGACATCCGTGCGGCGCTGGGCCGGTTCCAATTTTCAAGCGAACAAGTGAACACCAAACTCTCGGCGTTGTCCGGTGGCGAGCGAGCTCGTGTGGCGCTGCTCAAACTGTTGCTCGAGGAAAACAACCTTCTGCTCATGGACGAACCGACCAACCATTTGGACATGGAATCCAAATCCACCCTTGAGGAGGCGCTGATCAACTACACCGGCTCGCTCATCACGGTGTCCCACGACCGTTGGTTCCTCGACCAGGTGGTCAACCGAATTTGGGAACTTGAGGACGGGAAGGTCACCGTTCACTACGGCAACTACACCGATTACGTGCGGGCCAAGAAAGGCCTTCCACCCTTGGCGGAAGGCGAAGTCTCCGAAGTCTGAGTCCCGCAACAGGGCTGGATGTCTCTCACAACGGGACCAAATCGGTCAAGATTTGAGTCCGCTCGTCGCCTTGCCGTCTTGACGCACAGCACTCACGGTGGAAGCAAGGAATAAAGTGTCAACCATCGCCGCATTGAGTTCATGTTGAGAACCCGATTGATGGCATGGATGTTTGTCATCATGTTCGTTTCCTTTCCCATCAGCGCATCCGACCCGGCCGAACCTGTGGTGGTCGAGAAATTTGGCGTGGTGTTCGAAGAAACCGTGATCGCTGACGCATCCGATGACCTCGAAGGCCCAACCGACTTGGAATTCCATCCCGGACGCACCAACGAATTGTGGATTGCCAACCAGGACACCGACAGCATGACCATCGTCCACAACACGGGGATGGAAAACCAAACCTCTGAAAACAGAGAGGACGCTTACAGCAACCATTTCCTCGAAGAGGTCAGTGCCATTGCCTTTGGTTCGTACCATCCCGAGTTTGACTGGCAGTGGGGCTCTGCCCAAGAGACGGCCAACACCTACTGCGGTCAGGGGGCACCAAACAACTTCATGGGACCCACGTTGTGGCCTTCAGCGCTCACACACTATGCGGTTGAAAACCAAAACAACAACCTGCTCGGAAGCCACATCGACATGAACCACGAGTCCCCGTTCGGTGTTGGCATTGCTCACGACCACGACAACGTGTACTGGTACAACGACGGGTACTACGGCGAGCTGGTGATGTACGACTTCGCCGAGGACCACGACACCGGCTACGACGACCATTCCGACGCCATCGTTCACCGCTACACAGAGGTGGAAATCGGTCATCTGATGGGCGTGCCTGGTCACATGGTCCTCGACAAGAGCACGGGAATCCTCTACATCGCCGACCCTGCAGACGGGCGCGTGCTTTGGGTCAACACCGACGACGCCACCACCACGTCCGTGGACATGATGGGCCACGCCTCGAGGATGGAACCGCTGGCGGAATACGAGAACATCACCAGCGTCGAATGGGGCGTGTTGGCCTCCGGACTCGACCGCCCTTCCGGCATTGCGTTGGACGATGGTGAACTCTATGTGTCTCAAAACGGCAACGGAGCCATCGTTGCCTACGATCTTGCCACGGACGGCAAGAGCGGGGTTGCCCTTGCGACCATCCAAACCACGGCGGTGTCCATCATGGGGCTTGAGGTCGGTCCAAACGGCCACCTCTACTACGTTGACCACGGCATGTACGAAGTGGTTCGAATTGACCCGTACGACGACACCGACGGTGACGGCGTGGGTGACCTCCTTGACAATTGTCCGTACGCTGACAATCCTCTCCAAACCAACTTCGACAACGACAGTGCTGGCGACGTTTGCGACGACGACGACGACAACGACGCTGTCCTCGATACCGGCGACCGATGCGTTCAGGGGGTGTTGAATTGGACCTCGACAGCCCTGACCGATCACGACGGCGACGGTTGTTTGGACACCACAGAGGACATTGACGACGACGATGACGGCGTGGCCGACGCTTCCGACATCTGCTCCACAGGCGAGGTCGCATGGAGTTCCAACGCCACAACCGATTACGACGGCGACGGATGCTACGACGCCACGGAGGACGACGACGACGACAACGACCGCATCTGTGACGCTGGTGAGCAAGACAACCGGTGGTCGTGCACCACTTCATCCACAGGCATGGACCAGTGCCCCACCAGTTCACCGGGCTTTTCTTCCTACATCGGCAACGATGCTGACGCCGACGGCTGCGACGATGCGACTGAAGACCTCGACGACGACAACGATGGCTTCAACGACGATGTCGACGCTTGCCCCAACGTTGCGGGGAACAGTTCTCTGGGCGCTTCGCTGGGATGCAGCGATTACGACGGTGACGGCTACGGCGACACCGTTGATGCCTTCCCAACCGAGGTCACCCAATGGCTCGATGCCGACAGCGATGGCTTTGGAGACCAAGCCGACGGCTTCCAAGGCGATGCCTGCCCCGACCAAGCCGGCGATTCATCCGCCGATCGATTTGGCTGCGCCGACGGTGACGATGATGGATGGTCAAATGCAAACGACGCCTTCCCTGAAGATTCGTCCCAACATGCGGATACGGACAACGACGGATACGGCGACAACTCCCGCGGGGTTCAAGCAGATGCTTGTCCCTCGGAGGCAGGCACCTCCACACTCGACCGTTTGGGCTGTATCGACAGCGATAACGACGGGTATTCCGATGACGGTGATGCGTTCCCCAACGAGGCGACCCAACACAGCGACCGTGATGGAGACGGCTTTGGTGACAATGCAACGGGCGAACGTCCTGACGCATGCTCCGAAGTGCCGGGGACGTCGACACAGCAAACCTTCGGATGCCCCGACAGCGACGGTGACGGATGGGAGCAACGGCTCGATGCTTTTGATGACGACCCAAGGTTGTGGTCCGACGGCGACGGTGACGGGTTCGCCGATCAAAACGGAACCACCCTCTCCGATGATTGCCCTGAGGAGTTTGGGACTTCCACAGAAGACCGCCTCGGATGCTTGGACGGCGACGGTGACGGATGGTCGGACGAAGCCGATCTCCATCCCAATGATGCAACAAAACACCTGGATGATGAATCCATGGCCTCTCAAACCCAATTGGTTGGAGGCGGTGTGGCCCTTCTCGTTCTCGTGTTGTTGGTGATGCTCGTGGCTGGCCGAAGGCGATCCTCATCCTTGCCCACGATGGCCATGCCCAAACCAACCGTCGTCCTTCCCATGCCGACCGTGGCACCTCAGGCAACGGTCGCCGGACCGCCGTTGCCACCCGAGGGCCTTCCGGCAGGCTGGACCATGGAGCAATGGGCTTGGTACGGTGAGGACTACCTCAAGAACCGCTGATGTCACGTCATCGAACGCTGTCTCAATCCTCGACCAGAGTGATGCCCCAGCCCACGTAAGCGGCGCCAACACGATTGGCCCAGACGGACAGAATGCTCCAAGCACCGGACACGGTGAACGGTTCGTTGTCGTCTTCAGGGTCCAATTGAATTGAAACACCCCATTCGTCGCACGTCAAGGTCGCAACAGCAATTTTCCTGATTCTGCGTTCTTCAAACAACACGCGTTCTTCATGGAACGTCGCCATCAAGTGCGGCTCAATTCGAGCACGTTTTTGTTTTGTTTCGTTGTCGTCATCGTTTGATTCTTTCATGAACACATGGACCTTTGAGTGGGTATAAACTCCCACGAACCGTTCGCCAGCCCACAATGTAGGGCTGTTTTCAGTAACGTTGAGGTCAAGCGATCGCTTGAATTTCTTCGTCGTGCTTGGCGAGTAGGTTTCGCAGTTTGACCTTCATGGAAGGCGTGAGCATCTCGTTGTCAGTTGTCCATTCCTCGGCGTCAAGGATGAGGGTTCTGGCGACTTCGTAGCCCTTCCAATCTGGCGCTTTCATGTTGTTGTCCTTCAACTCCTTGAGCATGAACGAACGAACTTCTGCACTGGCGCACAACGCCGCGTCGTCACCCGAGGTGTCAATGCCAGCCGATGACAGGTTGGCTCGCAACGCTGACATGTTCGGGTGGACGATGAGGAAGGTGTTGAGCATGTTTCGTCCGTCGAGAACGGCTTGTTCAACCATGGGGTTCAGCTTGACTTTTTCCTCGAGAGCGGAGGGAGAGACGTACTTGCCGTTTTCCAATTTGAACTGCGACTTTACGCGGCCGGTGATGCTGAGGTATCCGCCAGTCAGTTTGCCCAAGTCGCCTGTACGGAAGGTACCCGGTTCAACAATGACCTCTTGAGTGGCCGCTTCGTTGTTCCAGTACCCCTTCATAACGTTGGGTCCGGTGACGATGATTTCACCCTCATCGGGTCGGTCAGGGTCGTCCCAAGCGTCGGTGTCAATCGTGACGGTGACGCCATTGGCGACGCGTCCCACGGTGTTGAGTTTGCTCGTACCTGGTCCAGACCATCCGTTGGCCGAGACCAAGGGGGAGGTTTCTGTCAAACCGTAGCCTTCGTAACAGTTGAAGCCAACCATCTGGATGAAGGCGGCGACATCTGGAGAAAGGGCAGCGGCACCGGACATGCAAAAGCGGATGTTGCCACCGAATCTGGCTCGAACCTTGGACCATACCAAGCGGTCCCACAACTTGTCAAAGAAACCGCTTGGAGGGACGGCATCGCATTCCACTCCAGCCTTGGCAATTCGCTTGGCTGCCGATTTCTGAGCCTTGGTGACAAAGATCTTCTTGAGTCCGGTCGCCGCTTCGAACTGAGCGTTCACGCGATCGTAGAATTTGTTCCATACTCGGGGCACAGCAAGCAGGACAGCCGGCTTAATTTCGATGCATTCGTCAGCGATTCGAGTCAAGTCAGAGATGAGGTTGATGTGCACGCCGCATCGAATCATCCAGTGCAGGTCAAAGGTGGAACCAAAGGAGTGTGCCCATGGAAGGAAGGCAGCGTTTTTGTCGCCGACGTAAATCTTGAACGCTGATTGAACACAGAGGATGTTGGACAAGGTGTTCCAGTTGGTGAGCATCACGCCCTTTGGGTTGCCCGTGGTTCCTGAGGTGTAGATCAGGGTGTTGAGGGCGAACGGGTCGTCAGCGACCTCGAATTCGCCTGCTTCTTTGCCAGCGGCAACAAACGCTGCCCAGCGATGGACGGTGACGCCCTCTGGTGGGATTTCGTTGGGAGCGTCCTCGCCGAGGAGCAACACACCGCACTTCGGCCATCCGGCGGCATCACCGGGCATGTTGGCCACGAGCTTGTCGAGGACTCCCGTGTCGGCCACGGCCAACATCGAGGGCGCGGCGTCGTTGAGGATGTAGGCCCATTCTTGGCCGTGCTGATGCGTGTACATGGCGGTGTAAGCGGCTCCAATGCCGTTGGCTCCGTAGGAAAGAGCGGCCCATTCAACCGAGTTGTTGAGGATCAACGCCACACGGTCGCCGGCTTCCACGCCTGCTGCGGCAAGTTGGCGACCAACAGCAGTGGCCAAGTCGCCAAATTCCTGGTAGGTGACGTGGGTGCGAGGCATGCCCGGGGCGGGGATGTAGCCAAACGCAGGACGGTCGCCAAATCGACCGACGCTTGTCATCAACATTTGATAGAGCGTCCGGGGGTCAACGCCTTCTGGCTTCTCCCATTGTCGGTCGTTCGGCTGCCGTTCCCATGCCAATTCGTCTTGTTGCATTGGTGTTGATGGGAACACCGAGTTCTTGAACCTCACCCCGTCATTGACTGAGGATGTTGCGAACATTGTCCCGCCAGTCCGCTCCGTCGTTTCGGTTGGCCAACGGACTGGCGGGGCTCGGATGCCAGCAGGTTGTCACGGTCACCGTTCGACCTTGATCTGTGGTTCCAATCCCGTCCTTTCCAACATTGAAGGTCCGTTTTGCGCGTTTTTCAGCATACTTACCAACACCAACGATGCGAGTGATGCCCATGATGTCGACGACCCGTCGCAGGTGTTCATCGCAGGCTTCGAGAACCGGATCGATGACCTCTTTGGGCACCTTGTCAGGTGTGATGTTTTGACCACGCTCGCCGAGGAGCAGCAACGGGCAATGGTTCACCACAAACAATTCTGCAAAGGTGGCTTCTGGTGAACCGTACATCGACGCCATCAAATTCCACAACCGGGTTCCTGAAACTTCTTGACGCTCGAGGGACATGCCCACGATGGGTCGTTTGGGGTGTGCGTTGGATGGGGTTTTCAGCTCCTGTGGCCGGATGTTGAGAAAACGCTGGGCGACCTCAGTTGCTCCGAACGGTACGCCTGTCTGTGCCATCCCCCACGGTCCAGGGTTCATGCCCAAGAGCAATGTTTTGGCCCCTTTGCCGCCCCATTGTTCAATGAATTGGGCGTGATGAGTCCAAGCATAATCAAGGGGGTTCGTAGCGTGGGCCACAACGTCGGTTGACTCCAAGGCAGGGATGGCCAAGTCGCACGCATCGGACAACACTTTTGCTTCCTCAAGCAACCGTTTCACCGTGCTCATGGAGTTGCCTAGGGCGGCTCCTATGAGAGGTTTCGGTGGTTCACTCGTCCTTGCGGCGACCGGAAACGGCCACGCCAATGGCGATGGCGACCATGCCGGTCACGGCACCGAAGCCGGGTAGGGCGGTATCGGATTCTTCAGGGAAGATCTCTGGGACATCGGTGGTGAAGGTGATTTCCAATTCGCCCTCTGCAGAGCCGTCGTTCCAATTCATGTCCACCGTGTAGGTGAAGTCGTCCTCGTCCATGATGGTGAAGGTCGTCTCAACGTAGAATTCTCCGTTGTACTCCGTGGCGGTGTAGGTGCCCATGTCGTCTGAAAGGGTAAGGGTCAATGCATCGCCGTCAGCGTCGGTGCACAGCACGGCGACCTTGTAGTCGCCGGTGATCAGAGGAACGGTGAATTGGCCGGTGAGGGGTGCTGCAAGAGCGGTCTTGTCACGGATTTCAACTGGTGTGCCAGCGATCTCGGTGTCGATGTAAACGTAAACATCACACTCGGGCATCACGTTGGTGCCCCCGGTGTTGTTGTCGGTACCGCCGGTGTTGTTGTCGGTACCGCCGGTGTTGTTGTCGGTGCCGCC
>QQSC01000048.1 GCA_003602475.1 Candidatus Poseidoniales archaeon
TGAGCGATGAGGCAGTCACGTTCCATTTCACCGAATCGAAGACCACCTTGTCGGGCACGACCTTCGGTTGGTTGGCGGGTCAGAATCTGCACACGACCTCGGGATCGGGCGTGAATCTTTGAACTCACCAAGTGGTGCAATCGCTGATAAAAGATGCAACCAACGAAGATATCGGCAGGGTAAGATTCGCCGGTTTCACCGTTGATCATCATCTCGCGACCGGTGTGAGCGAGGCCGTTTCGGACCAATCCGTCTCGGAGGCTGGATTCCTTTTCTCCACGGAATGCGGTACCGTCAACACGACGGCCTTCCATGGCACCAACTTTGCCACCGATCATCTCGAGAACGTGGGCAACGGTCATTCTTGATGGAATAGCGTGGGGGTTGATGATGAGGTCGGGCACCACACCGTCTGGCGTAAATGGCATGTCTTCTGGTTCAACCAAGCGTCCAATGACTCCTTTTTGTCCGTGACGAGATGCAAATTTGTCACCGACTTCAGGAATCTTGTGGCTTCGGACCATGCAGCGAACCAACCGGCCGGAGTCCAGGGATTCCGTTACGTAGACGTTGTCGACCCATCCTTTTTCTCCATGGCGAATCAACATCGAGGATTCTCGACGTTCTTGGGCCATGAGGAAGGCACCACCTTGCGATTCCTCAAGGAATCGGGGTGGACTGGTCTTACCGACCAAGACGTTTCCTCCCTCAAGGTACGATTCGGGCACGGGTAGGCCATCGGCTTCCAAGTGGAAATAAGCGTCAGGCGTCTTGAGGCCCTTGACTTCCTGCTTGGAGCTACCGGGCTTTTCAATTTCTTCAACTTGTCCACCAGGGAAACGGCGGCGTTCTGCATTGTAGGTTCGGTTGAAGGTTGAGCGGCCGAGGGAACGGTCCACTGAGCCTTTGTTCATGATGACAGCGTCCTGCATGTTGTAACCGTGCAACGACATGATGGCCACAATGAAGTTTTGACCACCGGGGCGGGAGTCAAAGTTCGTGGTTGACATGGCTCGTGTTTTCGTGATTGAGCGTTGCGGGTAATGCAAGATGTGAGCCCTTGTGTCGGGGCGCATACGGTAGTTGGCACTGGGCAATCCGAGGGATTGCTTGACCATGGCCGTACCACCGGTAACACGGGGTGTTGAGTTGTGCTCTGGGTAGGGGATGAGCGAAGCGCAGACACCCAAGACGAGCTGCGGGTCGATCTCACAGTGCGTGTGTTCTGGCGTGTACAACAGTTCCACATCGAATTCGGTGGTGGCCCATTCGCCATTTGGCATGCGGACGTTGGCCTTCAGATGAGCCACGGTTGAACCGTGCTCGCCGAGGTTCATCCACTCAACGTCTTCGTGCTTCACAACTCGGCCTGCGAGCCCAGCGGAATCGCCTTCGGGGACGGTTTCTGGCAAGACGAACGGACGGGGTGCGATGTAGAGGTCTTCTTCCTCTTCAGCATCCACCCATTCAACGATGCCTTCAACGACGAGAGAACGGAAGTTCATCTCTCCGTTGTTCAGGCGTGCCAGATGGCTTTGAGTCAAACGAGGAGCTCCGTCGTACAGAATGAGGACAGGACGCAAGATACGTCCCTTGTCGGTGTTGATGAATATGTCCTTGTTGCTCTTGTCGTAGCGGATCGAAACCTCGGAAGGAATCGTTCCACGGCGACGGGCCGACTTGAAGTGGTCAACAAGACGGGAGCCTTTCTTGTGAATGCCGTAGATGTCACCGTTGACGTGAATGCGGTCGCCGTCGGTCCAGTCATCGGGTTGGTACACATCAAGTTCGTCAAGACGCTCGTGGATTTCACGCTCGTCAACGTCCTCGGAAATGTCGATCATCTGGGCGGCGTTCTTCACAAGTCCACAGTTTTGGCCTTCAGGGGTTTCGTTGGGGCACAACCGGCCCCATTGGGTGGGGTGAAGGTCACGAGCCTCAAAGTGAGGCTGGCTTCGGACCAGCGGTGAAGTCACGCGGCGCATGTGGGACAGTGCTGCCAAGTAGGTGGTTCGGTCGAGAAGTTGGCTGACACCAGAGCGTCCACCGACCCAGTTGCCTGTGGCGAGGGCGTGCATGATTTTTGACGTCAAGACATCGGGTCGCAAGCAGGACGTGATTTTCAGTTCACGCTTGCGGTTGTGGTGACGCTCGAGTTGGTACTTGAGGTCACGAGCCAATTGTCCAGCAGAGACACGGAACAAGTCTTCGATGAGGTCACCTGCTAGGCGAACACGCTTGTTGGCGTAGTGGTCCTTGTCGTTGGGGTCACGGCCTTCAATGGCCATTTCCAAGACTTGGCGAACGATACGTCCGAGGTAGATCGCTTTCTTTTCTCGGTCGCTGTCCTGATCGCCCAAGTGGGGGAGGAGTTCTCGGTCAAGGAGTTGGTTGACCCGTGCTTCACGGTATTCCTTTTGCTGGCCAGCGGCGAATTTCTTTTCCAGCCACTGATGGCTTTCCTCAGTGGTCACGACTTTGTACTCTTCGTTGTCGTTGACTTCGTTGATGTTGGCCACGATGAACTTGAACGAGTCGGTGTTTCCGGCGATGGCTTGGAAGATGTTCTGGTCGTTTTCAACGCCCAGGGCTCGCATGAGCAAGACCACGGGAATGGCGGTCGTACCGGCGGTGCTGATCTTGACCATGAGCATACCGTCTCGTCGCTTTTCAACGGTCAAGGGCTTGCGCATACCGTCCTTTTGGGAGAAAATCTTGGCCACTTCGGTCTTCTTGGCGTACCGCTTGTTGATTTCAACGGTGACTCTGTTGGGGGCGAGGTCTTCCATCGAAATGAGGACGCGCTCGGTTCCGTTGATGATGAAGTAACCACCGGGGTCAAGGGGGTCTTCACCACGCTTTCGGAGAAGTTCGTGCCATGAGGATTGATCTTCATCGGAGGTCGTTGGAGTCAAGACTCGGTCGCCGGCGATGTGCTTGGCGTGCAGGTTGCAGCGTTCTGAGCGAACCATGATGGGCATCGAACCCACTTGGACGCCTTCTTCGGTCGGCGACGGAACGCCGTTGCGAAGGATGGTGAAATCAATGGACACAGGGGACATGTAGGTCAACTTTCGCAACCTGCACTCCATGGGTGTTGAATCGTTGAGAGCGCCGTTTGCTTCTTTCACGGTTGGTTTGCCCAAGCGGATGTTCTTGAGTCGAATCACGATGTCCTGGTCGGCCACGTCGAGCTTGATGTAGCCGCCCTCGTCGTCGTCAAAATCTTCATCGGTTCCGACTCGGATGTTGCGGATGATGCGTTCCATTCTCGAGAGAGAGGATTCAGATGCGGGGATGCAGTCGTTGTACGAGGCCAGTTGGTGGTTGACCAGGCTGCGTTCTTTGAAAAAAGCTTGAATAATTTCTTGCATGGTGTTCTCCTCCTCAGTTCCCCTCGACGATGAGTCGGTATGCTATGGATCGTCCAGCCGACGGGGATCGGCGGATGACCTTCAGTACTCTGTCAGCAATCCAGCCAGCCGCAAGAGGGCGGTGGTCGGGGTCGGCTGCGAGGCGAGCGTTGTCTTCGGATTCGGCCACTTCTTTGATGACCTGGACCACAGGGTCGGTGATCAAAATTTTGGGGAGGAGTTCCTTAGCGAGACGATCTTCGCCTGTCTCTGGGTCGGGTTGGACCATTCGCCATGGAGCCAGTTCTTCTGTTTCAATGGCGAGTTGTTCTTCTTCGGATACGTTGGCGGGCCCAACGAGTTCTTGGTGAGGGACGAGCACGTGGTTGAGCACGTTGAACCGAGAGGTGATTTCAGGGCGGTCGAACTCGTCAATGGCCTTGGCACGAATGGTGATCTTGGTGCTCTTTTTGGCCGTGCGTCGGCGAGAACCTTGCTCAGCGATGATGTTCATGGTCTGTACAAAGGCTTCATCGTCTTTTGAGATGCCAAGGGTGGTGGCGACGTCGTCATGGGACATGTTCTTGATGTCCGTCATGTTTCTGTCTGTTGCCAGTTTGTGAGCAAATTCTTGGGTGACGCCGAGTTCCATCAGGCGTTTCTTCGTAGCACTCTTTACGACCATGTTTGTTCCCCGCGATGGCCCACCCACACGGGCCGGTAGCACAATCAGGCGGGCCCGACGGGGTTCG
>QQSC01000049.1 GCA_003602475.1 Candidatus Poseidoniales archaeon
CAACTGTGGTCTTCACCAGCGGCCATGAGGTCTGGTCTGAGTTCAAAGTCGCCGATTGGCGTCAATGTTTCATTGTAATCAAGCGTGATGTCATCGCCGAAGTAATTGAGAGGAACTGGCTCGTGATCGTTGATGGTGATGTTGATTTGGTCGGAGAAATCACCGCCAGAGTTGTTGGCCCAGACGGTGTATGTCACAGCCGTCGTCTGAAGATTCTCTGGGGTACCGGAGATGGCGCCGGTTGCAGAATCAAACGACACGCCGGAAGGCAAACTTGGGCTGATGCCCCATGTCGTTGCTGTTCCACCCGTCGTCGATGGTGTCGCCGTGGTCATGGTGTGATAGAGCGTGAGCGTGATGTTTTCCGAAGGATAGGTGATGGCCGTCACACCAACATCGTTGATGGTGATGGTCACAGTAGCCGTACTCGAACCACCCGTGTTGTTGGCCCAAATCGTATAGGTCGTGGCCGTTGTCTGCAAGACCGTTGGAACACCCCAGATTGTACCGTTGGTTGTACCAAAGGACAGGCCCGCTGGCAAGGTGGCGCTGATGGCCCACGAGGTGATCGTCCCCGAACCCGTCAGGGTTGCATTCAGTGGCAAATCGCTGCTCTGGTTGCCCTCGGTCAGCGCGAGGGTGCTTGGTGAGTACGAAAGGGTCGGTAGGTCGTCAACCACGGAGATCGTGATGTTGGTGGCAGTGGAGCCACCGGAGTTGTTGGCCCATATCATGAAACTCAGGCTGCCATTGGTGAGGGCGGTTGGCGTGCCCCAAATGGTTCCGTTGCTAAGACCGAAACTGACGCCTGAGGGTGCGGTTCCGCTGATCCACCACGAGGTGGGTGTTCCACCGGAGAAGCTCGCCAGCACCGGATTCATGGCCTTGTTCACCGTGATGACCATGTTTGAAGGCGAATAAAGGAGGTCCTTGGGGGCTTCCGCCCTCACTCCCATCGAAAAGGTCGAAAAACCGAACCCGCCCGAGTTTATGCCCGTTAGATTGTACGTGACTGGAGTGATTTGTAGGGCGGTGGGTGTACCGGTAATGGCTCCGGTGGTGTTGTTGAGTTCCAGACCAGAAGGCAAGGCTGGAGTGATCGACCAGTTGGTGACGTTGCCGCCATCAAAGGTGGGTGCTGTGATGTTCACCGGTGAACCGATGATCAATACCATGCTTGAGTTGGCGTAGGTGATGTTTGTAGGGGGAACGTCGTTGACGGTGATGTTCAACGTGCATGAGATGGACCCTGCCGTGTTGTTGGTCCAAACCGTGTATTGCACCGGATCGGTTTGCAAATTGTTTGGTGTACCTCCGATGGTCCCGTTGCTGCTGTCGAAGGTGAGCCCCGAGGGCAAACCGGGTGAAATGGCCCAGGAAGTTGGGGCTCCTCCGGTGGTGGTTGCGAGGTTGTAGGGCATCGGCACCCCTTTGGTCAACGTAAGATTCTCCGTTGCATAGGTGACAGACGTTGGCGTGGTTTGCACCTCAACGGTGAACGAGGTGGAAGAAGACCCTGCGCTGTTGTTGCCCCATACGGTGAAGCTTGTTGCCGAATACGGCCCGGTCGGCGTGCCCCAAACCGTGCCGTTTGAAGAACCGAAATAAAGCCCGGGAACCGCGGTGCCGCTGATGGCCCAAGTCGAAATTTCGCCCCCGGTGTTGGCGGGTACAATGGGTGCGATGGTGGTCCCGTTAACGAACAAAAACGTCGAAGAACTGTAAGAGATCACCGGAGCGTTCAGCCCTACTTCAAGCCAAATTTGCCCGCTGTACGATTGACCTGAAACATTGGCCCAAACCGTGTAGGTGGCGTTGGTAGCGGTGGCCGTTGGTGTGCCGCTGATGGCGCACGTGCCAGCGGCCAGACTGAGCCCGTTTGGTAGGGAAGGCGAGATGGCGCACGTCGCACCGCCCACGGCCGTGGACGGCATCACACCCGTGTCATCATAGGTGTACCCTTTGCTTACTGCGGATGGGCTCGTTCGGTCACTTGCACCAAATCCTCCATTGTCGCCAACTTGCCCGTCGGCTCGATTACCCCAGCATTTGAGCAGACCGTTGTCCAACTGTGCACAGGTGTGCGTTCCACCGGCGGAGAGCGAAATGGCTGTTCGGCCACTACCGAGGTTGATGGTGCTGGATGAGAGGGAATCTACGGTGCTGGATGATGATCCGCCGTTGCCCAACTGACCGTCCGCGTCACTGCCCCAGCAGGTCATGTCACCGTTGTCGAGAACAGCGCATGTGTGGTCGTAGCCAGCATCGATGATCACAGCGTACCGACCCGAAGCAAAGGAGCCACTGGTGGCCGTGGGCGTGCTTTGATCGGATTGTGAACCCGTGCCCAACTTTCCGTTCATCCCATCGCCCCAACACTTGATGGAATCGTCATCGAGGATGGCGCAGAAGTGGTACTCGCCACCCGTGATGGCCTTGGCCGTGCGACCGCTTCCAAGGTTGATGGCGGATGAAGGCGGACTTGAGAGGTCCCCGTTCAAACCGCCGTTGCCCAGTTGTTGTTGCGAGTCGTCACCCCAACACTTGACTGAGCCGTCATCAAGGAGAGCACAAACGGCGCTGAAGGCTGTGGCCAGCGAAACGGCCGTGCGACCCGTACCGAGGGTGTTGATGGTGGTCGGGGTGTTGGTGTTCAAGATTGAACCAAGACCGAGTTGACCGTCGGTGTTCTGTCCCCAGCACTTGACCGAGGCGTCATCGAGAATCGCGCAGGTGAAATGGCCACCGGCATGGATGCTCGTGGCGGTTCGCCCAGAACCCAAGTTGACGGTTTGCGGCGTGTCCTTGTCTCCACCGCCCGTTCCAAGTTGCCCGGCATTGTTTCGGCCCCAACACTTCACAACGCCGTTGTCAAGCAAGGCACAGATGTGCTGATGGCCTGCGGCGACCGAGACAGCATCTGAACCGAGTGAATTGGTTTGTGTTGGTTCATCCTTGCACTTGTGACCAGAATTTCCACAAGCAGCCGTTCCCGTCTGTCCGTTACCAATTTGCCCGTTGCCGTTGCGACCCCAACAGTAGACGTCCCCGTTGTCTCGAACAGCGCAGGTGTTCCACTCACCTGTGGCCATCGAAAGGTTGTCAGCCTCGAGCGGTTCTTCGTCCCACGTCCAGGTGATGTCGGCGGCGATGGAGGTGTTTCTGGTGATGTAGGCGCCCTCGGCGCTTGGTGTCAGCGTCCAATTAAGTCCGAGAACGAGGATGGTGCTGCTGGAACCACCGCTGTTGTTGGCATAAACGGTGTAGGTGGCATTTTCCAACAATCCAGTTGGTGTGCCCCAAAGGCTTCCATTGATGCTTCCAAAGGTGAGACCGGAGGGGAGCTGAGGTTCGATTTCCCAAGAGGTGACTTCTCCACCCGCATTGGTTGGCGTGACCGTCGTCATGGCTCGGTCGTTGGACACGACGACCACAGCAGGATAAGCGACGACGGCGACTTGATCGTTAACGGTGATGTTGAGTTGGGTGGAGGCTGACCCGCCGGAGTTGTTGGCCCATACCGTGTAGGTCACCGCCGTGGTTTGAAGCACTGCGGGGGTTCCAGTGATGGCGCCTGTCGATGAACTCAAGGAAAGCCCATTTGGAAGGGTTGGGCTGATTTCCCATGAAGTAACGCTGCCTCCACCGGTAGATGGCGTGGGCGTGGTCAACGCCGTGTCTTTTTCCAACACCAAATCATGAGAAGGGTAAACGATGGCGTTCGGGGCGACATCGTTCACGGTCACGTTGATGTAAGTTGCAGATGAACCGCCTGAATTGTTCGCCCATATCGTGAACATGGTTCTGCTCATCAGGGAAGTCGGGGTTCCCGTAAGAGCACCGCTGTTTGTGTTGAAGTTGAATGTACCACTTGGCGCCGCTGGCGAACACTCGTACGACGTCGGCGTTCCTCCCGTGTTTGAAGGGTCCACACGGGTCATGGAAACCCCTTTTGTCAAGGTGATTTCGTTGGGCGTGTAGGTCGTCGTAGGGGCAACGTCGTTGACGGTGATGTTCACGTAGGCCACATCCGAACCACCTGAATTGTTGGCCCAAATCGTGTATTGGGTTCGTGAGAGAACAATCCCCGGGGTGCCATCGATGGACCCGTCGTTCGAATTGAAATTGAACGCTGAACCCGGTGGAGGGGATATTTCCCACGACGTCACCGTTCCTCCGATGGACGACGGCCCGATGCTCGGGCTCATGGCGACGCCTTTGGTGGCGGTGATCTCGTCGTCGGGATCATAGGTCACACGTGGCAAAACGTCGTTGACCGTGAGGTTCACTTGTGCAGAAGAGGTCCCGCCGGAGTTGTTGGCCCACACCGTGTAGGTCTGACCCGCCGTCTGAAGCACGGAAGGCGTGCCGCTGATGGTCCCCGTTGAGGTACTAAAGGCCATGCCGCTGGGCAACGTTGGCGTGATGGTCCATGTCCCCGCATCTCCAGAGTTGTTGGGAACAAGGTTGACCGTGGTGGTGTTGACCGTGAAAACGTGAGCGAAGGTCGAGTAGGTGATGGAGGGTGCTACTGGGGTGATGTAGAGGCTGAATTCACCAAATTGTGCGTTCCCTGAAGCGGACGTAGCGGTGAGGTTGTAGGTCACGTTGTTGCCTGCTGTGGTGGGGGTGCCGGTGATGCTGCAAGTTCCTTGGTTCAAGGTCAGCCCCGAGGGAAGGGGAGGTGAGATGCTGCAGGTCGCCCCTGAAACATCAGTTCGAGGAACGGTGAGGCTGGTGAGACCTTGAACGGTGGCATGGCGAGTGTCGGTGCCCGTGTTGTAACGGTAGGCGATGTGAACGTCGTCGTTGCTGTCAACGTCAATGGAAGTGTGGGTGCCAACGCTGCCGGAGGTGTCGACGGCTGTGGTGACCCACGAACCCGTTTTGTCCGAAGAATAATACAAATCATCAGCACTGTTTCGTTCGTGAGAAATGTGGACGTTGCCAACTGAATCGTAGACAATTGAATTCCAACGGCCGTAATCTGCACCGTTCTCAACCGTTGACTCAACCCACGAAGTGCCCGTGTAATGCATGTATTTCAGCGAGGTGGCGTCCATGTCGAAGTAAGAGATGCCGGGTTCGTCGGTTGTTGGGTCAATAGCGATGTCAAGACTCGTTCCCCCTGTGTTCGTGCCAATGTCTTCGAGCGTGGTTCTGACCCAAGAGCCAGAGAGGTCGCTCAGGTGGAACATGCTCTTGTCAGAAGCGTCGTAGTAGGCCAAATGAAGATGGTCGTTCGAATCAACAGCAATCGAGGTGAAAGCGACATCGCTCGCAGATTGAAGTTTACCGGACGTCCACGAACTGCCTGTTTTCTCTGCGTACCCCACGTCCCCGCCGCTGTCGCGGTACGCAATGTGAGGTTTGTCGTTGGAATCAATAGCAATAGAGGTGAATTTTCCACCCGTGCTGTCGACGGTCGTGGTGCTCCATGTACTGGATGAGGCTGATTTGTAGGCGTACCTCAACGCATTGCCGCTGTTGTACTGGTAGGAAACGTGGAGACCGTTGTTGGAATCGATAGCGAGGTTGCAGTATTTTCCGACGTTGTTGCTCGATTCGATCGTCGAGGTTTGCCACGAACCCGTGCTGTTCGTAGCGTACATCAGGTTGGCGTTGTCATTGCGGTAGTACACGATGTGAACCTTGTCGTTGCTGTCCACCATCAAGCTGTTGTAATTTCCCGAATCGCCCGTTGTGTACACGTCGGTGGTGCTGTTGAGGACGCCTGAACTCCACTGCGTCCAGTTGAACGTCACGGGAGTGATGGCGGTCGCCCGAGGCGATTGGGTCGTCGGCTCGCTGGCAACAAGGCCCCAATTAACGGCAAAGGTTAGCGTTTTAACGAAGGTTTCACCGTCGATTTGCGCCGATACCGTATACGTACGTGCCGCCGAGACCGTTGTTGGTGTTCCGCTGATGAGGCAGGTTGTGCTGTTGAGGGTCAACCCGGCCGGTAAGGCAGGGGACACGGTGCACGTGGCTTCATCAACAGGAAGGAGACCTTGCAGCGACACCACGCCAAGCGTGATCTCTCGTGTGTGGTTGGTGCCAGATGTTGAATTGGCACTCACTTCATAGGTCTGAGCGGCGGTTTGCAGGGTTGGTGTACCGCTGATACGCCCTGCGAAACCGTCAAAAATCAACCCTTGTGGAAGTTCGGGAGATATTGACCAATTTACTCGGCCGACGTTCATGAGTTCTTGTACCTGAGAAGCGTTGTACTGTTCGTTAAACGAATAGTAATCGTCAAGCGTTCCGTTGAACGCCCGATCCGAGCCACCTCCTGAGTTGCCGCCCCAACTAAAACTGGATCCGCCGTTCGTGAACCCGTCAACATTGGAGTTTGCTGCAGAATTTGTAAACGACTGCTCGAGCGAACCGTTGATGTAGGCTTGGATGAAAAACGTCTTGTTCCCCGGGAAATAGACTCCAGTAAAGGCCACGTGGTACCAGGTTCCGTCCTCGAGAATCGTGTTGATGATGTTGTCGTCCCATTGCCCAGAGTAATCGTGTCGGTATCGGAAATTCATTTCGCCGTCATCGATCAACAGGAATTGATTCGGATGGTTCTTGAGCAGAAGTTGGTGTCCGGCGTTGTTGGTTGGTTTTATCCACATCGCTTGGGTGTATTCGTACTGGTAATCGATCAGATCAGAATAGTTGCTGCTGGCGTATTCAAGGCGGTCATTGCCTCCCTCCAACACCAGGGCGTTGTTGGTTCGACCGTGGCGGTCCGAGGTCAGCATGTCGGGCAACCAACTGGTGTTCCCAACGGGATCGGGTGACGTGTCGTTAACGTCGTTGTTGAAGGGAAAATACCCGAGTTCGTCAGCCGAGAAGGTGTTTGGTACGGTGAAATTGTCCCACGTCATGTTGAATTGAATGGGGTTCATGAGTTGGTCTTGAGCCAGCAAGGACGAAGGGTCCCCCGCTTCAAAGCCAATGTTCTCAACGTCGTCGCTGGCGCTTGCCCAACTGTGGATGTCGGGGTCGGTTGGGTCGTAACCAAACTCAATGGGTGAGAAGGATTGGCCAATGATGAATTCTGACCCGTTAACGCTTGAAGAAAGCGGGAACACGCATGAACCGTCCGACTGCACGGCTCCGCTGTCGTAATTGGTGGCGTTGGATTGTAGGCACCCGGATGAGCTGAACGGGGCGTAGGTACGAGCGACGTCTGTTGATGATGTGTCCGCCTCCAACCAAGGAGCCCGATTCAACTCAAGAAGCCCGGATGAGAGCGACATGGACACCATCAACATCACCATCCCCACCGAAGCGAGGGCGGGTTGATGCGGGCGTGTTTGCATGGCGTGGCCTCCTTATAGCGGGAAACCAACGCCGTTCCTACCTAAGAATATCGGCTGTTATGATAGGGTTTCATGGAGCAGGTGGCCATTGAGAAGACGGGACGACCGGCCAAGACTGCTTGCGTGTGTTGAACCCAAGTTGGGTGAATTTTTTTCTCGATTGGCGCCACACAGGCAACAAATAACCGACCTTCGAGCGCTCACCAAACGACCACTGCCAAGGGCATCGGGGCAAGCCAGCAACCCAGTGTTCGATCATGGCTCTGGCCACGGGTTGTTCAGGCCCCCCTGGGATAAGCCACGAAGCGATGGTCAACCCACCGGCTGAACCACGGGTTTCGGACCAGCAGGTGAATTCCGTTCCCTTAAGCGGGCCTTCGAGGATTTTGAGGCCCAACGTTCGAGTGGATTGGGCCATGGGCATGATGATGGCGAACCGGTCAACAAGGCGGGAACCTTCGTGCCGTTCCATGGACCATCCTGCTTCCTCGCACATCGTGCGTAGCCTACGGATGGATTGAACGGATGAGACGCTCACCTCGAGATCAAGGGTCGCTCGTTTCACCATACGGTTGCCTCTTGACGGACAGGCATGAAGCCTTCCGTTGGCACCGCTCTCACGTCGGCGTGGTTTTGCTGGATTGCAGCTGTCGCAGGGTCATCGTCCGTCTGGACGAGGTGCTCCCTTGGACAAGGACCGAAAGCAGCCGCGATCACGCATTCGCCGACGTGGGTCGGCGTGTGATTGGGCAGATCGTGCCTTGCTCAGCCAAAGAGCGAACCGAGACCGTCGAAACCGCCTGCCTCTTCTTCCTCTTCTTCCTCTTC
>QQSC01000005.1:0-63102 GCA_003602475.1 Candidatus Poseidoniales archaeon
CTGAACATGTTCCTGAACTCGGCAGAGGATCAATCCTTCGAGAACGGTACCAAGGTCTCCCCGGACTTTATTCTACGTCCACAGGCCGCAAACCGTGAGGACTTGCACTTTGATGCTGCCAACTTCACCTCCGATGGAAACGTTACCGTGACATTGACACCAGGCACCTACAACCTTGTGTTCAACCGAACAACGGCCAGCGCTGAGAACGCCACCGATTACGACTTGGTGGGAGAAATTGCCTTTGACCAAATTTACATCGCTCTTGATGGTCCAGAGGAACCTCTTCCGGTCCCTCTCCAACACACGTACCGTGTGAACGGCACATTGACCAACACGACTGGAGATGGAATCGCCAACCAATTCCTTCTGTACAACGAGGCCGATGAGCAGTGGTTCAACGTAGAATCGGACACCAACGGTTCGTTTTCCTCTTACGTCCCGGCAGGCGATTGGGTTGTGATTGTCGCTCCGTTCTTGAACGAAAACACGACGGAAACCCTCCGTATACCACTTTCCGTTACTGCCGACCAATCAACTCGTATCAACCTCACGTACCAAACCGTAGCAGCGGTTGATGTCTCCGTCCAACTTCTGGAGGACTTGACCGAAAACGAACTGCCCGACAAGACCATCACGGCTGTAAGCCACGATGGTTTCGGGAACATCACGCTTGAACGAACGGATGCAGACGGCAACACCACAGAAATGATGATGCCAGGTGACTGGAGTTTCTACCTCAACTCAACCATTGGACGGACCATGTGGAGCCTTGACACAAGTGCTACCCCGACCACTGTGACCGACAGCGGCAACGGAACGTTCGACGCCGGTGTTCTTCATGCCTCACTTGAGGTTGAAATTGGCGGCAAGGTCTATTGGGACCTCGATGACGACAACACACCCGATGCAACCGAAGGAATTCCGGAATTCAACGTCACCGTGATGGGCAACACCACCACGGTTAGCGAATCTGTGATGACCGACGCTGATGGTGTTTGGCGCCTCTTCGTCCCCATACGCGACGATTACAACGTCACCGTCATGAAAGACGGTTTTGAGACCGTCTACTACAGCGAAGAAAACGCCTCCGCTTATGTTGTTCTGGACAGCCCAGATTCCCGTGACATTGAAGTCAGTGCTGGATCGGTTGTTGTGACTGGAACGGTTACCGATTCTGTGGACGCCAGCCGCCTCATTGATGCGAGCATCACGCTCTATCCAGTTGCAGGTGTGGAACGAGACGCTGTTGTGGTGACCGCTACCATGAACGGTTCCACCCTCGAATGGAACGCCTTGATTCAACCCGGTGAATGGGTGGTCATGGTGGCCGAAGCCAACCCCGGTTTCAATGGGGGCGGCGTTGCCTACGGATTGCTTGACGCTACCGTTGCCAACGGTGGCAACATCAGTTTGGTGATGGCTCTTGGTGGCTATGTGAGTCTCGATACCCTTTGGCTTGATGTCAACCAAGGCGAACACCATGCCGGTTCATCCGACGCTGGTTACGATTTGATTGACGAGCCTGTTGAAATTGAAGTGACGTACGATGAAATGTCATGGATGGTGACGGTCCCAACCAACGGAACGTTGGACCAATTGTTCCCTGAAGGAGCAGTTGCATACGACTCAGAGTTCATCACCACCCAACATTCCACGAACCTATCCATGGAATACTACGGCGGTCAGAACGTGAACGTCCTGTCGGACACGACCATTTCATCGGTGCTCCAATACAACCGACGTGTTAACTCGGACTTGGTGGTTGAGCTCGATGCTGATTCCATTGCACCCAACGCACTGCTGGTTGACGAGGAGGATCGCCATCTGATGGCCATTGTATCGACTTCCAACGCTTCGATGTTCAACGACATCACCGTTGACATCACCGTTACTTACAATGGAACTGAAACCATGGACATCTTCGACGTTACCGGACAAATGGGTCTTGCACAAGATTCAGAACTCTGGTCGGTTCAAGTGTGGAACGAGACCAGCGAAGAATACGAAGATTCGATCGAGATTGCTCTCGGAGTCGGTGATGACGACACCTCTGCGGTGTTGTCCAAGACGGTTACTTTGCAGATTTCTCTCCCAGACGTAGAGGCTGCATGGCACCTTGAAGACGCTCATCGAGTGACGCTACGGATGGAAACCGAACTCGGAGAGGCCACGACCCTCTCGTTGAAGGTGGAAGTTCCACAAACGTTCGGACTCGAAGTCTCGCAAGAATCCGACACCCTCGGTATCGGAGCCCTTGTGGAGCGTCGCTTCTCGGTTGATGTGACCAACACAGGCAACGGCCAAGACACGTTCAACGTGGAAATTGGTTCGGCTGTTCCAGACGACTGGTCCATCACCGGCGGTGGTGACTTGACGCTTGCTAAGGGCGAAACACGAAGTTCGCTCTTCACGGCATTTGCTCCAGAATCGTTCACAGAAGGCGAATTCCCACTGACCATCCGAGTCACAAGCGAAGATGGCACCAGCACAGATGAAGTGACCCTTGACGTACAATCCGCTCGAATCACCCTTGAGGTCAATCAAGGAGCCATCGCCACGGCTTCTGATCAATACACCAAGGAAGAAGGGTCGGTGCGGGTTCCTGTCCGGAACACTGGATTCCTCGATGCTCCAAGTGTGTTCGTCTACCTTACGGACGAAAACACCGGAGATGAGATGCAGATGAACATTGAAGTTCCTGCGAATGGAAACGCAACCGCAGTGTTTGAAGGGATTGAGCAAGAAATCCAGGGCAACGCTCGTTACACAGTTCGCATTGACGTGCAAGGCGTTGAAGCCGAATTCCTTGACGCCATCCTTGTTGACGGTGAAGTGGACGACGACGGCACGTTTGATTTCTCGATTGAATACAACCCTCGCACAAGTTCTGATGGCGACTCACCATGGCTCACGCTGGTCATCGTTGTTCTCGGTGCTTTGGTGATTTTCGGTGGTCTTCGAACCGCCCGCAGTCGAAGCAACAATCGGTTCTGAGCATCTTTTCCCCGAAGTGGGAACAAGGGTTCTTGAGTCGGAAGGATGGTGTGTCCACATGAACGATCTTCAGGGAGTGAAATACCTCCCTGAACCAACCGATCGGAGCATGGTTTCAGCGGTTGACGCAAGCGTTGTGGATCACGAATCCGGTTGGCGCTCCGAAGTCATGGGTTGGGCTCCTCAAGAAGTCCGCCCGGTCGGTCATGCCCGTCGCTCAACGATCACTGCAGGCACACTGGTTCTCTCCGTGTTGATGGTTGCTTTGGGCCTCATTGCGTGGCAGAATCAGTGGTACGTGATCGAACTGCCACTGCCCGATTCAGAGTGGGCGTTTGAAACGACCGACATTCGCGAACTGCAGGACATGGGGCTTACTGGGGAAGGCGTCCGTCTCTGCATGGTGGACACCGGCATTGATGCCCAACACGAGGCTTTTTCTTCCGCTAGCATTGATTTCCGAGATCTCGTTGGTGGTTCTACGGACCCGGTGGATTACGGAACGGTGGCTCATGGGACGCTGATGTCTGGCCTGATGTTGTCCACCACCCACCAGATTGGAGTAGCGCCCAACGTCACGTTTGCAATGGTCGCCGCATTGAGTTCCGGTGAAGGCGATGAAAACAGCGGAAGCGACGACGATGTGGCCGATGCCATCCGTTGGTGTCAATTTGAGTTTCAAGCCGACATCATTTCCCTCTCATTGGGTGGGGAGTCGGCTGGTGTAGGCGAACGAGAAGGTGCCAGCTCATCGGCCACGAGACAAGCCACCGATGCAGGTGTCTATGTCATCGCTGCTGCTGGAAACGACGGAGGCCCGGACGACGATGGTGACGTGGCTTCTCCGGGAAGTGCTCGATTGGCCATCTCCGTAGGCGCAACCGATCGAGATGGAACGGTTTGGTCCAATTCATCCCAAGGAGACGCCATGGGTATGAACGGCAGCCCGAGAGATGCTCCCCATCAAAAACCTGAGGTCGTTGCTCCTGGGCAAGCTATTGTGAGTACGGGTGAGAGCAATCGGTGGTATTCATCGAGTGGAACCTCTGATTCAACGGTCTTTGTCGCCGGTTCTTTGGCCCTCATTCTGGAGTCACATCCTCATTTGAAACCGCAACCATCCGGCAATTCATCGTGCCTTGAACTTGTCAAGGAGGCATTGATGACGTCATCTCAGGGAGACACCAACCAAGGTCATGATCCGAGAAACGGTTATGGTTTGCTCAATGCAGTTGGATGGCATAACGCGCTCTCAAACAGCGAACAGTGCTGAACTGTGATTCAGATAACGGGCCTTTCTTGGCCTCAGTAGGCCGAAGGCCTCTGCACCCAATCCCCCTAAAAACCTGAAATTCGCAATGTATGGGTGATACAAAAAGGAGTGAATGATATTCTTATTCAATCCACAAGGGCGCAGTATTATATTCTTGATGGGTATGGAGAAAATTGGTGCCTCAATGCTGAATCGTCAGAAATCCAAATCCATCTCACTGGTTCTCCTGTACATGCTGTCCATTCTCTTGGGCCTCGCGGCATTGCCCACCGTTCAAGCCGTCAACGAAACAACACAAGGTACCGTGACCGGTGTTGAAACGTGGACGGGAACGATGAACCTCCAGGGTGACGTGGAGGTTGCTGAAGGTGCGAAACTCATCATCAATGCCGGAACCACCATCAACATCCCACCCGGAAAATACATCGATGTCCGTGGCGCCATATGCATTGGAGACACTGCTTGCGGAGCAAGTGCTGGTTCCGCATCGAGTCAAGCCCGTTTTATCTGGTCTGATCCAACCGACACCACACGGTACGGGCGTTGCACCAACGATTCATTGGTCCAAGATCTTGACAACATCGACGCTGCTTGCGGATCAGGCATGGTTGTTCGCAACACCATTGACCAAGCACAAACCTCGATCAAGTTTGCCCACTTTGAAGGGGCCTACGGCTACCCACTCTACATTCAAACGGACAGCGCCGGTTACAAGTACGGCGTGCTGGTCTTTGACGGCTCAAGCACCACGGTCCAAGGTTTGACCTTCAACGATGTGAACACATCCAACGTGCTGCTCTACAACCTCGCTTCGCCAACCATCAGCGATTCATCGTTTGTGGTCGGCAACGATGCAAGCTTTGAATCACCCGCCATTCAAGCCTATGGAGCAGGAGCCGGTATCTTCTCGTCGTTCCGAGTCTTGGATTCAGATTTCACGGGCAACGACGCAAGCTGCGATGATGGTGTGAACGTCATCGATGTTGTCGAATCCTACATTGACCTGTCGAGGTTGAACATTGACCAGAGTTCATTTGGGGTGATTCTCAAGAAGACATCTGGATCCATCACCAACTCCACGATCAATGTCGAATGCAGCGGTATCAACACCAACGGTTTCAAATCCACCGGGTTGATTGAACACACCCTCTATGTCAACGACAACGTCATCACAACCACCGACCTTGCGGGGCTCACCGCTTACGACAACGCCAAAGTCGTTGCCCACAGGAACGAGATATCAGGTGCAGCGTCCGGTTCAGGTGTTGGTATCCGATCCTCCCAGGTTGAACTCGTCGACAACACGATTGGACCTGTTGAAGGGTACAACGGACTGTGGATTTACGGCGCTTCCGATGTGACCGCCATCGGAAACACGATTCAAGACACCGGTGCTGAACCTGTGTTGATGGGTGAATACCACATTGACGACCAAGGCTGGAGCGGCTTCGCACAATACTTGCTCCCGGCTCGTCTTTACCTTGACAACAACATCATCTCAAACGTCTCCGGAACCTGCACGGCCAACGTGTATGACGGTGAATTCGATTGTCCAGCAATCCACGTCTTCAGAACTTCAGCCACCATTGTCAACAACACCATCAGCGGAAACACCGGGGACATCATTCGTGCTACTGGAGCCATCGTTAACGTGCAAGGCAACACGGGTGATTCACTCGGCGGTTTTGCCGGCAACATCAGCGTTCACGACAACAACCAAAACACCCGTGTTGGTTCCATCGGTTACTTCTCTGGCAACACATGGACTGGTGTGTCCCAAGTTTACAACATCACCGAATCCCGTGTGACGGTCCAATCGGAGCAAATTCCTTCCCCTGGCAACGGTGAACTGTATCCCGTTAATCTTCAGTGGCTCAGCAACGAATGCCCCTACGTCCAGAACGCTTGCATTAGCGTTCCACCCACCTCAATCATGCCTCCACGAGGGATGCCAATGGCACTCGAACTCGTGCAAAACGCCACGGTCTTCTCCTTTGCAGACCTCGCAAACTTCGATACCAGCATGATTCACGTGCAGAATCAAAATTCAGCATGGGGTTCTCAAATTCAGGAAGGTGAACTTGTTCGCTATCAGGTGAAGGCGAAGAACTCCAACATGGCTGGCGCCACGGTTGTGATCCGTGATGCCACAGGTTTGCCACTGTACGAACTCGAGACCGACGCTTTTGGTTTCACACAACAAGTATCGTTGCCATCCGACTTCATGCTGGACCACAACTGGAACCACGAAGTTGGTGAGCGATCTGTTGCTGTGCCCGGTTCCAATGACGGCACAGGCCAACCCATTGTGATGGACGAAGATTCCTGTGCAGACGGGATTGACAACGACGGAGACACGCTCGTTGACGGCGACGATGCAGACTGCCTAAACGGCCGCGAACTCCCGTTCTACACCGTCGATGCCTACAAGTTCGGTAGCGGTAAAAAGAACCTCACATTTGTCCTCTCCGGCGAAATTGATGAAATCATCAACCTAGAAAACCTCAGGCCCAGTGTTTCTGTGGACCAAGCCGACGGTGCTTCCTTCGCAACCAACGTTGTCATCACCGGAGATTCCTACGACGGCATCGACTTGCCCACGACCATTGACTATGTGGAATACGAAAACCAATTTGGATTGATTCGAAGGGTCGAAGTTCAACCACCCGGTTCACAAGACTGGTACTCAGCCGTTGACACCTCAGGAGCCAACGGTATGCTGACAGCCACCAACCATCCGTTCAAGACCTGGTCGTTTACTTGGGACTTGTCGGCCCATCCAGAGGGAGAAGGCGATGTCACCTTCCGTATTCGTTCCTACGACGGTCTTGACTATTCTCCCGTTCAATCAAGGTTGTACAAACTCAACTTGGTTCCTCCGACCTTGCTTGTTGATGTCCCAACTTCTGGAAGCACACACAGCACGGGTAGCATTCTGTTCCAAGGGACCGCCGCAGATCCCTATGTTGGCGTTTACCCGCAAGACATTCAGAACATCTGGTTCAAAATCACAGGGCCAGGTTACAACGCTACAGTACCTTCTCCAGGTTCAACAAGCTGGTCGTTCAACTGGGATGTCTCTTCCTTGCCAAGTGGTGAATACACTGTCGATGTTTGGGCTGCAGACTCTGACTTCTGCATTGAATCGCCGGGCCCCGAGGGTGAACCAGGTTCATGCACCATCGAACGACGGGTCCTGACCATTGACAACGAAAACACACCACCTATTCTTCAAGTTTCATGGGTCGGTGCCATGGACCAATCCAACGGTGGTATTGACGGAGGCACCATCCGTGCTGCTGAAAACACCACGATTTCCGGTGTCGCTCGCGACGTCGGAGGACAAGTCACACGTGTGGAAATCGGCATTGTGGCGCTCGCTACCGGACTGGAATTGAACGACGGACCCTTGCCAGTAACCCAATTCAATCCCGACGGGTCCTGGATGACGACATGGGACACATCAGACCTGGTTGACCAACAGGTGTACCAGCTCACCGTCCGTGCTTACGATGGAAGGGATTACTCAGAGGCCACCGTATGGCGGTTGACCATCTCCAATCCATTGGATGCCAACAATTTGGACCCTGTCTTTGACGAGACCTCATGGCCCGGTACCATCACCATTTTCTGTGATTCTGAGTCAAACTCATTCGACCGATGCGGTCAAGGTGCTACCATTGACCTCACCCAGTTCTTTTCGGATCCAGACGGCTCAGGTGTCGTTGTTGACGACCTTGAGTTTTACGTTTATGACAGCCCAGACAATGCAGGTGATGACTTCCACGACCAATACATCCGTTTGACGGCGGATGGTGAAGCGATCTACAATCCAGTGGAAACCATTGCACAAACGACCAACAACATTCCGGATTGGTCCCTCAACGGGGTGATGTTCTATGCCGTGGACACCCAAGAATCTCGCAACTACTCGTTGCAGGTGAACTTCCTTGTCCGTGCTGTGGCCTTCACCGTTGAACGAGTCGACAGTGGAGAAATCAAGTCCAATGACCCAGCTGAATTCCAAGGAACCGGCTTGCCGGGCAGTCAAGTCGTGATTCGCTTCGCAGACGGAAACTCCAGACTCAACGACACGCGTGTCCTCTCCGACGGCACATGGTCCATGCAACTGACCAGCGGTCAATTGGGCGATGAAGGTCGTTCTGCAGTGATTTTCGAAATGGACGGTCAAATCTACCAGTTTGCAGGTCAGAACGAGCCCGGTGAATTCACCGTGGCCGTGGCTTCAGGCGACGGTGCAGGTTCAGGTGTTTTGAACATCGTTTTGCTCGTGCTGGGCGTCCTCGTTCTTCTCGGGGCAGGGGCTTACTTCTTCATTGAGTTTGAAGACGTTGTTGACGAAGACGAGTTGACCGCTGATGACAGTCAGCCAGAGGAAGACCCCTACGCATGGGCCAAAGCCAAGCAAACACCTGAATTGCCTGCTGCATCACAAGTTGCTGCACCAGCCGTCGCTGCTGAACCTGCTGCACCTGCATCTCAACACCCAGGCTGGTTGTGGGACCAAGGTTCCAACCAGTGGGTGGCAGATCCCGACTACACTGGCGAACAGTGAAGCTTGAGGTCGTGAATGCATGGCAATTCAGCCAAAACCGGGTGTACAGGAACGCATCCTGTTGCACTTGTTGGATTATTCGGATTACAAGGACAGCATCGAGGTCCCGTTTGCTCTTTCGCAAATGGGGATTGCCAACGCCGTCGCCATAGCCCGGTCAAATGTACCACGAGCAATTGCTGGACTGAAAGATCAGGGGTCCTTGATTGAACGTCAAGCGCACGTCAAAGGCGTCTCACGAAAACGAAAAGCCTACTTCTTGACCGATGGAGGCGTTGCTTTGGCCAACGAAACATGGCAGCGGCTTCGCTCGTTTCCACTTCGATGCATGTTGGACGACCAACTGGCAGAGAACACCACGCTGGGAAGTGCCAAATCCGTCTTGCCTTTCGAGATGCGCCCGGTTGACATCATCAGGTACATGGACGAACAAGGCATGCTGGATGTCCGCAACCTCAGCGAGGAATTGATTCAGAGAGACCTCTCCAAACATGTCGAAAAGCAGTTGGTTACATCGCTGGCAGATTTGCCTCGCCTTCGTCACTTCTACGGCCGAACATCTGAATTGGACAACATGGTCAATCTCTTGGACGCCCGCGCCACCACATTGCTCGTGCCTGGCATCGCTGGTATTGGCAAGACGACCATGGCTTCGAAACTGATTGAACAATTTGTACACCGACGCAATCTTCTGTACCACCGCTGTCAAGATTGGGAAGGCTCCAGGTCGTTCTTTGAATCCGTTGCTGATTGGTTTTCCAGCATGGGCGACTCGGATTTCGCAACCTACCTTGCAGCAACCCCCGTTCCCAATCCAGCCGACGCTGCTCGGCTGATGGTCGATGCACTCACCGGAACACCTGCATTGATGGTGGTGGATGATTTCCATAAGGTTGCAGATTTGGTCCTCCATCAAACATTCCAAGCCATGGCGTTGGCGTTGCTTGGCAGCGAAGAGAGCATCGGACTGGTGATCTTTTCACGCTCCTTCAAACCCGTGGTCCCTGCGAAGGACGCCGAAGGCCGTATCGCAAGCTTGGTTCTTCCTCTGGACGGTTTGGACCCCGAATCTGGGCGCAAACTGCTTTCAAGTTTTGATGAATTGGCTGACGAACAATGGCTTCACATTCATGGTTTGTCACGAGGCCATCCCTTGGTGCTTGAACTCATCAACCGTGGTGCATCCGCCGGAGCCTACCACGAAACGCTTGAAAATTATGTCACGGTTGAAATTTTCTCCAAACTCACAGCCGAACAGAAACGTGTGCTTTCTGCACTGGCCGTCTTCCGAGAGCCAGTGGGTCTTGAGGCGTTGGCTCGTCAGGAACTCGATACGGATGTGTTGGACACCCTCGTGGAGTCCGGTCTCGCCCGTAGAGCGGACTCTGATGCCTACGACGTCCACGACTTGATTCGTGAATTTCTCTTGCGCAGCATGGCTCCTTCCTTGAAAAAGGAATTCCACCAACGTTGCTCTGAATGGTACAAACAACATTCCGAGAATCAAGACCTTCTGATCGAACACATCTATCACTGCATTCAATCAGAACAACATGAAGAAGCCTCGGAACTGGTTGTCAAGGACGGCAGAGCCCTCGTTTCCGTGGGTCATTTAGAATTGCTGGGCTTGATCGAACAAATCGACCTGTCCGAATTGGCCCTTGATACGGTTCTGAACCTTTCTCAGTTGAAGGGCGAAATGATGGCTTTGCTGGGTCGATTCGACGATGCAGAGCACGTTCTTCAAGGTGCTTTCGACCAAACCGATGACACGTGCCTCATCCTCCGTGCCCAATTGCTTTCTTCGATGGCTGATGTGAGCAGAAAGCAAGGCAACAGCGATTTGGCTTTGACTCGACACAAGCAGGCCTTGAAGCATTACGTTGAATTGAACGACGCTCTCTGGGCTTCTCGGACCTACAACAACATCGGGTACCTCCTTCGCCGAAAGAAGGAACGAAGCAAAGCCCTGGAGGCGTATGCTGAAGTTGAGGCGATACTCGACTCCAACCAAGATCCTACGTTGTTGGCAAGTCAAATCACCTTGGCACGAGCCCTGATCGATTTGGACGAGCTTGATCGGGCCAAGGTCCACGCCTTGACGGCCTACGAACAGACCCAAAACTGCGACGACCCCGGGCTTCATGCACGAGCCCAATCGGTTCTTGGGCGCTACTATGCCCGAATGAACCAAGCCGAACTTGCCATGTTCCACTACACTGCTGCCCTCGAAAGCATGAACGAAGCAGGCGACCTGCAATCCTTGGTTGAAGTGACCATGTTGTTGGGCGGTGTTCTCCAAGACGCCGGGAAAACAGAAGAAGCCCTCGACCACTATCAACAGGCCTTGGTGGTTGCAGAAGCCAACGACATGCGAATGCAAATCGGTGAGCTTCTCACCAGAATTGGAGGAACTTCTTCGGTTCGACAAGAGCGAATGGAATACCTTCAACGCGCACTGTCAGTTTTCAGGGAATTGGGAGCTCGCTCAAGAATGAAGGAAGTCCAAACCATGGTTCATCGGGCCGTCATGGGCCGATGAGTCATTCCACGGTCGTTGGTCTATCCAGGCCAATGCTGGTGACACCGTCTTCGTAAATCACCCAAATTCTGTCAACGCCTGCCAGCGGAATCAGTCCCTCATGAACGCCTCGCCCAGTTCCTGAAATGGGCACTTCCATGTCAAGAGGGCCTCCTTCGTCCATGAGAATCACTTCAGTGTCAGTTAATTCGACCCAAAACAAGGATTCGTCAGCTTCAGTAGGTCGCCACATCACTTCTTCTGCGTAACTCACGTTACCAAGGCGGCTGGCTTCATCGGCTCGTTCAACCGCCGCTGCGATGTCGTCCATGTTGGCCTGAATCGCCTCCTGATTCCATCGCAGTCTGGTGTTTGTTTCAATGTCCCACGCCCAAACGCTGAACATCGTCATCAGCATCACGCCCAGAAGGAACGTGAAAATGTAACCCAGTTCGGTGGCAGCGGCTTGTACATCTCCGGTGATTCGTCGTCGCCTCATGAGAGATCCCCCCTGGCTGTGACGTCAAGCATGGAAAGTTGAAGGGTGAATTCAATGACCTCTCCGTTGGTATGCCAAACGGCTTCAGCCGTTCCGTAACTCGGATCTGGCACCCAGCCAACATAATCGGTGAGTAAATCCAACCTGCCCGGATAGATGGTCCAGTCTTCGCTGGCATCAAGCCCAACAGCAGCGTGGTCGGCAATGGCGGTTCCATAAGGCTCACTCCAGCCCCGGCGAATTTCAAAAGCGGGAGCCGAAGCCAAGGAACGTCGATTTACCAATTCGATATCCAAGTCCAGGGCACCCCCACCGCTGATGCTGTCACTGGTTGGATGGAGCGACGGCACGGTGGCTGCAAATCTTGGTCCAGGACCGCCACGGTCTGACGGTGGTACGATGACGTAGGGCCGAAACTCGGGATGGTTTGTCAACACAGCACCACCGCTGAAGGCCACTTCCATGCCTTCGACGGAGGAACTGAACGTGTAGGCCAATCTTGACAAATGGAAGGCCCATACCGTGCCAACAACAGCATGTGTTTCGAGGTCCGCACCACCGATGACCTCGATTTCAACACTGGAGGGGTGGGCTCCGCGAATCCAAGCCTGCTCCACATCAACAGCACTCCGTCCACCCATACGCTCCCAAGGTAGGTCGGTGGTCAACCAACCACTTGCTTGGGTGCCCACCGTTGTGCATCGTTCCTCTCCGTCGTGGGGGAGTTGATGGACGCCGTGAGATCCAGCGGCTCGAGTGAGCCGAAGTGGATGGCCGTCAATGACCTGCAAGCTGGTGTTGCCCTGAGCCAATGCAACCGTACTGATTCGGTTGTCTGTAAGGAAGGAACCCGATGCATTTGTGGAACCGGTGGTGTTCCATTCAGTGACATAGCCCACCAACTCCACCCTCAATTGTTCTGAGGTAGCATCGGTCTTGATGAACACAAATTCACCACCTGAGAGGGCACCGGTGTCATGCGCTGGTACAATGTGATGCCCAACGGCTGAGTTTGTGCTGCTCAAGTTGTCCTCTGCAGACCAGAGCATCATGAGCGCTCCGTCTGCGATCAACACAGGTGCCCCTTGGGTGTTCTCGGGGGGCCAAGAAACGTGCTCCATGCCTCCAGGTTGAACAGAGATGCCACTTCCAGTCCATGTGGCGGTGACCACCTCCTCTCCTGGATTGGTCAGTCGCAAGGTCCCTGGCTGTGCTGGAGGGGTAAAGGTGGTGCCCGTGTATTGGCCCGTGCTGGATGGCCATGGCGTGATACCAAGATCGGCACTGATGTTTCGAACAAACAACAAACGCGACGGAGCGCTTGTGGTGATGTAAACCACCGATGGGTCAGTGATGTTTACAGGGGCCACAAACGAGGTTCCAGTTCGCATGGTGCCATCGGGCAGGGCGAAGCCGATTGATGTCTCATCACCGATGTCAATCTGGACTTGGTTGGCCGTTTTGCTCAGAATTTCAACGGTGTGATTGCCAGCAGGCATCGGAACAGCCCAAGCGTGTCCCTTGTCGTCAACGGGTTGGTGATCGTCCGGCAGCATAACGGTCGCTCCTGCTTCGCCTGTGAAGGCCAGCACCGTGAGCTCATGGGTTGAACGAAGGACGAGGTCTTCGTCTGATGATAGAACAATCTCGGTCAATTCGTCAACTCGCAATTCACGTTCCTCAATCACATCAACGTCGTTGGACAGGATCAAGTCAACCGGGCCCAAGGGCATGGCAAGGCCGGGTAGGACCGATACGAGAACCGAATCAAGGTCGTTGTCGAGCGTGTAGGCATACGGGCGATTGACTCCTTGCCGCAAATCGGTGATGCAAACAGCTTCCACCGGCGACTCAGCATGTCGAATCTCGACTTCATCGTCAAAATCCAGTGCACCACGTGCTCTGAGTTCTTGCCCCTCTTGCCAGGTGGCAGAATACCACATTCCGCCTCTTAGGCTGTCCCAATTGAGGTTGCCATCAACTGGAATCAACTCGGCCGAGGTGGAATCTCCGGGCATGCCTCGTTCGCTGAGGGAATTGGTTTGTGATGCCAACAGCGTCATCTGAGCCGACATGTCATGTCGTTCAACCGAACCTTCCATCTCTTCGATAACCGGCATCATTGACACCATCATCAGCCCAATGATGGACAAGACTCCCCCGAACAGCAACACCGTAGCTACCGCTGCTGATACCGCTTGCTCATCTCGACGCATGGCGCCGTTCATCCGCTCACCTCAATGCGTTGCAGGTCCATTTCAAGGAAGAGAGGTAAGCCTTGGTTGCTGACGGTTATGCCGTCGGAGCCGCTTGCCCTTTCATAGGGTGTAAAGCCAATGTACGTGTCAAGAGTTCCGGCGGCCCGCTGAACGGTGTAGTCGGTCAACCATGTTTCGTGATACTGAGGGGTGACCACGGCATGAAGGGCATTGAACACGTTAAATCGCACGTTGTACGCTTCACCGGTAAACAGCATCATCGGTCCTTGCGAAACGAATTCAATGCCGATGTTGCTACCGCTCCCCACTGACCCTTCCGTGACCGCATCGGTCAGCAGGATGGAGAGCCGCAATTCATCGTTGGCCATTCTGTCGAATTCAACCATGGGCATCTGTGTCACGTCCCACGCTCCGTTTGGAAAGCGCTCTCCGCGGGCGTTGTTCATCAGCACGATGTCATGTTGACCTTGACCCAACGACGTTGTGACTTGGAGTCCAGAAAGTGAAATGTCTACCGAACGATGCAACTGTTCGCCGATTTCATCGTACACCGTGACGATCATCCAATGGCTCGAATAGGCGTCATGTTCAATGAGAATTTCCTGATGATCAGCCTCCAGTGTGGTGTTGAACATCCCGTTTGGGTGCTCAATCGTGAGGCTTCGCGCGGTTTCATTGGCAGACAGGAGGCCAATGACCGTATCGTTGACATGCCTCACACTGATCCGTTCGGTCGAGGTCAAATCTGCAGCAATGGTCCACGTTTCCACGTTTTGAACCGACAAGATCGATGTGGATTGAATCGCCAACGTGTTTCTAAATCCTGTTCCATCCGGAGCATTTCCTGCAACTTGCAAGCGGTCCTCCAGTCGGTCGGCGATCCCCGTTGCGGAATTCCAGTTGGTGTTGTCTTCAAAATCTGAGAGGTACGGGTTGAGAAACACCCACACACCCCCCATGATGGTAATGACCATGGCAAGAAGCATCACCACGCCGAGGACTTCACTTACGCCACGCTCATCGGCATCCAGCCGTTGACGAGCGGTTTGACGGCGCCGGCGCATCACGATTTGCCACACCTGTTGCTCTCATTTAGCCCTTGACCTTCATGCTCTGTTCGAACCGCCATTGCTTGGGGGGCTTGAATGCCATCATGCTCGCCCCTGTCCGCTCCGATGTAGTGGGAAAATTCGGGTCCATCTTGGGTCGAGATGGTGAGGTCTCCCGAAAACACTTCCTCGATGTAATACAGTACGGTGGACTCAGCGATGTGGGGTTGGTTGTTTTTTTGACTCAAGTGGGTCAACACCACACTGCGAGTGTCTTGGGTGCAAACTTCGGCCAAAAATTGGCCGGTTTGGTCGTTGGACAAGTGGCCTCCCGGACCTGAGATTCGGTCCTTGAGGGACCGGGGGTACGGTCCGTTGAGCAATCGTCGTTCATCGTAATTCGCCTCAACGGAAATGTGTTCGCAGCCCCGAACATGACGAACGAGTTCGTCGGTGAAGGTTCCCAGGTCGGTGATAATGGCGGCACGCTCACCATTGTGGCTGGCCACGAAAGCCACGTTATCGGAACCGTCATGGGGAACTGGGACCGGGAGGACGCTCAGGTCGTCACCAATCCGTATCAAATCCAGCGATTCAAAAAACGTGGTATGCTCGGGATTCAACCCCAGTTCCAGCGACGTTCTTTCGTTGGCGAGGACCTGAAGTTGCCATTTGTTTTGCACAACCGCAGCCCCCCCACCATGGTCACCATGGTGGTGAGTGATCAACACGCAATCAATGTCTTCGGGTGAGAGGTTCATCAGTGCAAGTCGTTTTTTGAGTTGCACGCCACTGAAGCCCTGATCGATCAGCACATTGACCTTCGGTGTGGAGAGCAGCGTGGCGTTGCCACGGCTCCCCGTTCCGAGGTGCGTGATGGTCATGGGCATGCTTGGATACCCAGCGCGGGAACCACTTGAACACACCGCCCTGTCGGATGAATAAGCGATGATTTGAAGTCCATTTTCATCAATTCGGATAGGGGTGTGTATGAACATTGTTCCATCAGCCTCATAAGCAAACTTTCCAAGACACAGAAGAGCGAAGTCTTCGCTTTATGGGGTCACCGGCATGCGACGAAGTCAAACCGCCTTGCTGACAACCATCGCTGTCGTGTCCAGTTTGCTGTTCATGTCACAATTCCCAGCCATCTCAAGTGTTGCCAACATCCACCCGGATGACACCGATGGCTCACCGCCCCCGAACACGGACTCTGATGGGGACATGATTCCCGATGTGCACGAAACCCTGTTTGAAGAATGGATGAACTGGACGGCTGTTGACGGGAGAGATGTTGTGATCAAAGGGTTGGACAAAAACAACGCTTCCGATGCCTACGTGGACCTTGATCGGGACGGACTTAACGCCACAGAAGAATTTTGCTGGCCGTATCCTGCCAATTGCACACAACCAGGTTTTCCAAGAGGATTGACAGGGGAACTTGATGAAAACAACGACCGAGTCTACCTTGACCCTCGTTTGTCCGACACCGATGGCGATGGGATGCCCGATGGGTATGAAGCGTACATGTGCCAACGAATCGGCGGTTTTGACACGGCAACACTGCGCTACTTGTGTCCTTCGTTCAACCCTCTGAACGCTTCCGACTTGACGCTCGATGGCGACAACGACGGGTTTGATGTCGATCGAGACGGTATTATGACCCTTTCAGAGCGCTTCACGGCCCCAGAGGAGTACGCTCACGGGACACCCGACACCTACACGCCAGAACTTGACGGATTGTGGTGCCATGCCACACTGCCAGAAGGATCGTCGCTCAAGGTTTGGCCTTACATCCCAACGGGTGCCAATGCCACCTTCCAGAACCTTCTCCCGGCTTGCACCAGCAACGCCACATTCCCAGTGGGTGAAGATCTGTGGCTTGGTACGGACCCGCTTCTTGACGATTCAGACCGTTACAACTGGGATGGTTTCTCTGTGCGGCCGCTCTATCCATCGTTCGGAGACGGAATCCCTGACGGTTGGGAAGCCCACTTCGGTCTTGATCCACTCAATCGGTCCAACGCCTTGCTCGATTCGGATCAAGACGGTTGGGATGCGAACAGGGACGGTTTCATTTCTGCAGACCTTTCGAGAACCTCCACCGCCATGACGCTGGGCGAGGCTCTTTCAACGCTTCAGGAGTATCTCGTTCACGAAGATGGAGGGAACACCGTATATCCCGGCCTCAAGAACACCGAACTGGGCACAGACGGGGATGTCACTGTTCATCCGCTGATTTATGACAGCACCGAAAACGACCCGTCCGTCCTTCACCACGACATCAGGTCACTTGACCATTCCAACGGGGATTTGTACGTGACCACACGCTACGGTGTGTCCATCATCGACCTCACGGAGAACACTTCACGGCATTCGTCCATGGTCCAGGGTGTTGATATCATGGCCTCCACTCTTCTGTCAGCGGACGGTCAGTCCTACGCAATGGTCATGGCCACAAGCGTTGGCATGGTGGTTTCACCCCTTCAAGCCGATGGCCAGTTGGCTGAAGCATCCGATTGGACTTGGGCTCTGGGGCCGAAAATCACCGCCATGACCGTGCTTCATGGCACCGACGGTGACGCTCAATTGCTGGGGTTGGGGCACGCAGGTGCAGGCATGGTCGTTGAGGTGGATGGCGCTGGTCAGTTGTCGGCAAGCCACGATGTCGGAACCGGCATCGTCGAAGCACTTGCGGCCGCCAATGCCTCGGTTACGGCTTTGGATCATGGGTCCGCAGCAGGAACGACACTCACCCTCTACGTGGGGACCGACCGGGGGATGCTGGTTGTTGACACCCCCTCTGCTCGCGACGAAGCCACCGGACTTTGGCGTTTCTTTTACACCACCGAATCGGTGAGCATCACGGCCAACGTGGATGAACTTCGCCCACTGCCTTTGGGCACCACGGGCAACCCTGCGGAAGTGCGGGATTTGGTGCTTGAAGGACCAAGTGAGAACAACGCCCAAGCGTTGTGGTTCGGTACGCCTTTCGGCCTTCACAAGATGAACCTCAACGATGGCACCATCTCTCACAGTGGCTTGCTTACCCATCCCGGGGTCGATGGTCAGTTGGCACGGGAGAGCAACAGCATCCGGAGCATCCACCCGACCGGGGACGAACTTCTCATCGGTTCTTCTTGGGGCCTATGGGCCGTCGCAGGCGATTATACTGCGGTTTACGGGGTTCAGGACCAAACGTGGATACCTGGTGACATCACGACTGTTCTATCGGTTGACATTGATGGCCAAACAACCGTGTTTGCGGGTTCTTCTCCCGGTCAATATGCCAATCTCCGATTGATGGACCCTGGTGCGAACGATTCGGACGCCGATGGGATGCCCGATGGCTGGGAAGTCGTGCACGGCCTTGACCCCACGGACCCCTGGGACGCCCTTTACGACACGGACAGCGACGGTCTGGACCTCGATCAGAACGGCGACATGAACCTTGAACGCCTATGGACCAACCTTGATGAATTTCGATACAGTGCCTCCACGCCTCAAGGGTACAACTCAACCGACCCAAGGGTGGGCGATACCGACGGGGACGGTCTGACCGACGGGTCAGAGTATTTCGGCTTCTTCTACGATGTCAGCACGTTATGGTGCCATTACTCCGTTCAAATGGAATACATTTGCGGCGATTCAGCTGGCCAAGCAGCCAACGCCACGTACCTTGCCGTAGCCAACATTGACGCTTCATTGGACCCTACAAACCACGATTCCGACCAAGATGGGATGCCAGACGGCTGGGAAATTGAACACCGACGTTGGGTTGGCTCGACCTTTAGCGGCGGCAACAACTGGACACTGGATCCACTTCGCGCTGACGATGCATCATGGGATGCTGATGGGGATGGCTTGGCCAACCTGTGTGAATACCAATGGTCCATCGTTCGTGACATGGCAGCCAATGGTGACTTGTTCGAAAGTCACGGGGAAGCCTCTGCTTCAGCGGCGTTGTGGTCGGTAGCCGACCCCAACAACGTTGATTCTGACGGAGATACACTCCCAGACGGGTGGGAATCCAAAGGGTTGTGTTCTTGGGACCCGAGCCGTCAAGGTGTCAATCCGCTGAACGGTTCTGACGCTTTCCAGAATCCGGACGGTGACGGATACGATGTCAACCGTGATGGAGTTCTTTCTCCCAACGAGTCGTTTGTGAATTATCTTGAGTACCACCTTAGGAGCGACCTCTTTTTGGGCAACGCCACCCTTGACGGTGTGACACTTCCTGACGGGTTCAACACCTCGTTGTTCAACAACATCGCTGCTCTTGGAGAACCTGAAGCCACCTTTGCCGCCCGCGCTTCCGGCTCGGTCACGGCGGGGTTGTCCTCCTACAGTGTTGGCGCATCAGACCCGCTTAGCGCCGACACCGATGAGGATGGGATGCCCGATGGTTGGGAAATCTGGTTTGCACGTTGGGACCTCCTTTCCGATGAATGGACCCTCAACCCCCTTGACGCAGCCGATCGCTGGGGTGATGCTGATCAAGACGGCATGACGAATTGGGAAGAGTACAACACCGTTGACCGCAACATGAGTGAAACGGATGCGAACCGTTCTTCTCCACAATGGTTCGTGACCACCATTGGTCAGGCATTTGCCATTCAACAATGGCCGGGAATCCCCACTTCTGATTCGTTTGGTACCTTCTTGACCACGGATCAGTACAACTTGACGGGTCCAACCTCCGACCCCAACAACATTGACACTGACGGCGATGGCATGCTTGACGGTGTTGAACTGCTCTTTACTGCGTGGAACAGCTCCGCACGCGTTTGGACCCTCAATCCACTGGTGCCTGGAGACGGCGACTTTGACGGTGATGAAGATGGTCTAACGGACCGTCAGGAATTCGCCATCGCGATCGCACAACCTGACAACGGTGAATCTCACCCAAGCGATGCTCCGCTTCTTCACATCGATGGAGATTTGCAGCAGCCCACAGAAAAGGCACAACGGGTGTTTAACATCCTCATCTCAAAAGAAACGAGAGGGAAGCGACTGTTGAACGATTTCAACAACTGGCAGCAAGGTGAACCTCCCAACGCCTTCCTTGAGGTTGTGCTGGGAATGACCGATCCAACCATCGCCGACACGGACAGTGATGGCATGTACGACGGTTTTGAATACTGGTTCACGTCATGGGATTTGGACGAAAATCGCTGGTCGATGAACCCGCTCATCGATAACGATGTCAACCTTGATTCCGATGGTGACAGTTATGATTGCAATCGTGACGGTACCGTCGATGCCAATGAGACGTTCTCAAACCTGCGTGAATGGGAATCAAGGACATGGGGCAAATACCTCAACAGGGACACGGTTCCTTCTGCTTTGGGGATTGTTGATTTCGGAAAAGACGCCATGAACGCCTACGCAGAGGAATTGGGATATTCAGCGTTCCAGGCTCAACTTGCCCTTTACAACGACTTCGTAAGTAAGGGAACATCGTCCATGGACAGGATGATGAAAATTAACGAGTTCGACAGTGAAAACTTCAACAGAAGCCTCCGAGGAGTTGCCGACCCAACCCACTCTGATTCCGACAACGATGGCATCCCCGACGGCTGGGAATACTGCTATGCCATTTTCGGGATGGACGATGCGTCCACCTTGACCCATTGGGCAGCCAATCCAATCAATCCTTGGGATGTTGGATACGATGGTGACCGAGATGGTTGGTACGACCGCACACCCTTTGACATTCCTGCAACGCAGGGTGGATGGGACAATCGAGAATTCACCCCCTCAGGCCAAGTCATCCAGAACGGCGAGGGAGACCTGCCGTTCACCAACGCCATGGAATTTGACAACGACACGCGACCCGACCTCAACGACAGCGATGGAGACAGCACCACATACATCACGACAACCATCAACGGCGTGGTTCAATCCCACCTGAGGGATTACAACTATTCCGATGGCCGTGAAGTGTTCAAATACGGTTCAAACCCGAACGACAACGATACAGACGGTGACATGCTCCCGGATTGGTACGAATACAAAATGGCGTGGAACGAGAGCAACGACAACTTCAGCTCCTATTTGGCGATACAGGTTGTTTTTATCGATGTTGGGACCGGAGGTCCCTGCACAGCGACCACCGCCTCATGCTTGCCGTTGTCTCAAGGTGGCGGCGGAACGCTCAGTCGCCCCGACCTTGCCATGGCTTGGTTCACATTGGATCCTGCAGATCCTGCAGATGCCAATCTTGACCCCGACCAAGACGGAAGATGGGATTGTTCTGGTGCAGGAGGCTGCCTCTACGAATCGTACACCAATTTCCAAGAGTTTTACGCCATCACGACAAGCGATTATTCATCTCCAAATTCGGTTCGCTTGAGTGGGTTAACCTATCAGGGGTCCCCTGTAACGGAAGGTTGGCAATTCCGTGCTTCGTTGCTCGGTCTCGGCCAGACCAACGAATTGGTCCTCAACTATCTCAAACTTGACAAATACGCCGGCATGGACCGCCAATACGGATACATCGTTGACGATATGGACAGCGATTTCCTTACTGTTGACACCAGCGACGATGTGGTCCTTATGGCTGGCAATCGCACGGACCAATGGGACATCTACTACGCCTCGTCACCGAACACACCACCGATTCGCAACGTTGGTGAACACGAATTTGGATGGTACCTCCTCGACTTTGACAACGATCATCTCGCCGAAGGCAGCAACCCCATGAATTGGGATACGGACGGCGACTGGATGAACGATTGGTTTGAGGTTCGAGACGATGAGGAGGACGGGGTTCGTGGCGATTCATCACCGATTCGTTACGACTCTCGACAAACCAGTGCCTGAACTGCGCTGGATCGTTTGACTGTGTCGGCGAACCGCATGGTTCAAAGTCTATGTTGACCCTGTGTCAGTCATGCAGGGTAGCGTACAGCATGCCAACTCGTCGCGAGGCGTTCTCTTCTTGCTCGTTGGCCTGATGTTCTTCGTTCCACTGACACCACTTGTGGATCACGTTGTTGAATCGGTTGAGGCTGCCGCCGGCACTCGCCACGTCTACGAATTCCATGACGGTTCGGTCGACTACATCGCCCTGTACCAAGGTGCAAATCCCGACGCAGGGGCCATGGTCTCCCTTCCGCGAGGTGCCGAAGTCACCGACGTCAGTCTCACGCTCTCAGGTGCTTCGGCCACGGGATGGTCCCAGAGCGTTGCGGACGACCGAATTCATTGGGTCTCCGGTGAAGAGAGCGCTACGGACGACCGCAGCGATGATTTGACTCTAGGACTCGACAACAGCATGGATCTCTTTCTCCCTCACGGTCAAGACGCTTATGTTGACACCAATTCCGACGCCTGGCTGGACAACGGTTCCTACGCTCTTCGCCAACCTCACACCTCCAACGCTACCGAAACCCTGTTTTCTCAACAACTCACGAAAACTTCACCCAGCTTCAGTGGTTCCTCGCAAGGTGCTATTTTGAGCCACCATGACTGGTTGTTCCTTTCAACATGGACGTCGTCGAGTTTCACCAATGTCGTTCATCGCTTGTACCCAAACAACGCCACACGGGAGAGCATCATCACCCTTGACCAAGGGGATTGCACCCTCCCTCAGAAGCATCCATCCTCTTACTCGGCCTACTACGGGTTCCGAGACTGGACCGTGACCGATGACGAACGTTTGTTTGGCATCCTCTCTGGCTACAGGACGACCCAATCTTCGGCCTCTGTGAACTATCACCGGGTGATGGAAATGGACATCTCAAGGGACGACACGTGGACTTGCATCGATTCCTACGACGTGTCGCCATCGGTTGGTGAATACACTGGCATTGCTTATGACCGCAACACGAGTGACGTGTGGATCGCTCACAACGCTATGAATCGCCTCTATTCCTATGATTTCGCTGGCGATGGAACGGGCAGTTACACCCGGAGTTCAGATTTTTACACCTACCAATCCTCTCAAGGTTCAACGTGGGACTGTGGAGGGACGGACGCCAACGGTGGCCGTCAAATGCTCCGTGGATTGGAAGTGAACGGTTCCACGTTTTACATGCGTTGTCAAAAGGACTTCTATTACAACGACAAGGACTCGCTTGAAGCCTGGTCTGTCTCAGGCTCATCGCAAGCCCTCATCCCTGAGACCACCACACGTCAAATTTCCCGATTGGGCCACGGGCTCCAATTCGATGGTGAGCGCTTCATCACGGTAGACAGTGGCTACAGCACGTGGTCAAGCACCACGCTGTATTACCGAGAATTTGGAACCGGATGGTTGTACGAAACGACACCTTCTCCAGGAACACATACTTGGTACGGAGAGGTGGTTCGCACCGCTGAGGATATCGTAGCCGCCAACGTTCAGACGTACTGGTCGGCCGCATCCATTGGAGACAGCGTTGAATATTGGGTTTCTGCAGACAACGGGACCCATTGGGAGCAAGTGACGTCGAATTCGACCATCCACTTTGATTTCCCCGGTAACGAACTGGTGTGGAAGGCTCAACTCATCGGCTCAACAGCAGTGTCGTGGTGGGTCGACATTGAATACGCTTCAGATTACGTGACTTCGGGTGACTGGACCTCAACCCCGCTCAACACGGGCACCAAGGTTGGCAAAGTACGACCTTCATGGACCGCCGACGTGCCAGCAGGTACCGGCGTTCAGGTCTTGGTCTCGAACGACAACGGAACATCGTGGTTGGAGGCAACCAACAATGCTGAGACCAGTTTCTCCGCAGAGGCAGCAGGCAACACCCTTCGCTACTCCATTCTAATGACAACAACGGACAGCAGAATTACACCGAGCATCGATCGTTTCCTGTTGGAATACGAAGAAGGGTACCCGGACAGGCCAATGATTGATGTTGGCTCCGACGGTACATTCGACTGGGAATCGCTGATGTTCCTTAACGAATCCAGCGTTGTGGCTACAGACGACTCAGAGGTGGGTGTTGTGGTCCGTCGGGCTCCTACTCTTGTGGATGCGTTCAACGACTTTGTTCCCGATAACGGTGACGGAATGGTGAACGTGCCGTTGTCCATCAAAGCCGCCACCTCAGGACGAATTAAGCTGTCCAACATCGACGTGACCTACGCCATGCAAACACGTGCACTTGACGCCACCTTTGAGGGAAGTCGTGCCTCTCCAGATGGCATGTATCGCAATTTCATCACCCGTGTGGCTCCCGGTGATGACGTTGATTACGTCACTCAAGCCACGGTGTTTATCGACCACACTTACGGGGAAAACCCTGGTTTCACTTGGGAGCGTGGTGACAGCTGTTCTTCAGTCAACGATGGTGGTGGAATTGTGCTCTTTGACACCGCCAATTGCACCTCCATGACCGACAGCAACGGCATCGTTTCCATTTGGATGCCGACCAAAGTTAACTGGAGTTGGAACGATCAACCGGATACTGAAGCGATCATCAGCGTCCAAGACGACCTTGGAATGGCCGTAAACGCATGGACCACCAGCGACATGGATTTGGTGATTGAAAACGATATTCAACTGGACGGCCTTCGAGTCTGGGAAGAAACCGGACGTCAACTCTACCCCATGGATTGGGTCCGAGGTGGGTTTAACCTGAGTTTCACCGGGAGAATGGTCTTCCAAGATTCACAACTCATGCCTCCGTCAGGAACCTTTGACCTCCAAATACTGGGTCAAAACGTGACCTTTGACGGTGATGCCATAGGCGAACCAGAATTGCTCTATCAAGAAGCAAATCCGGCGTTTGGAGATTACAACATCACGTTCATGTCACCCATTGAATCAACACCTGGTGGCATGGTGTTCTATGTACAAGCGGTCAACCTGGAAAACGGTTCCACCTACACAAACCCCAACTACAACACAATTCGACTTATTTTGGACGGTAATTCGCCTTTGGTGCTCGCAGCGACACCCGCCGACGGTGATGAACGCCACGTCGGTGCTGAAGGTGCAGGTCAACCCCTCTCAATCGTCGTTCAAGACACGGTGGACCCCCCCAACCAGATCAACCTCCATTACTGGGTTGGATGCAATCCGAGTGAAGCCATTGGATGCCACGATTACAACTTTGATGGTTTGCCCAATGAAGACGAGTACGAGATGACCACGCTGTCCTCTCCCGAGAGGAGGGCTGGAGGTTTGAACATCTTTGACGGATTGGTCGATGATTCCATGCTGCTTCACAAGCAAAAAGTTTCGTTCTATGTCTCCGGGTCGGACGGTCAAGACAACGAGATTGCCATGGGCCGGGGTCCGGTTTGCCCCCCCAGCACAATCGCCTGCGGGTACCGCCCAGGTGAGACGCTTCCTGACTGGTCAGCTGACTTGGTGACGTATTTTATTCGACAAGAATTTGAGCCCACCATCGATCTCGGCAATTCCACCATCATCGGTCACGATGACAACGCACCACTCCACCCAAGTGTCCCCTACACCGTTCAGGTGAAACTCATTGACCAAAACGGTTGGAAGGACATTGAAACGGTACAGATTGCTCTTGGTGGCGACTTTGCAGACGAAGAATCCTCCATGTTCGTGACCCTTGCAGCTGATGAAAACGGCTTGCCTCAAGCGGTCATGGCTTCCGGCAGCGACAACATCGCCGTCTCCAATCTGTACTCTACGGTGGAACTTGAAGAAAACGACGACACCGTTGTGTTGATACAGGCCCGCTTCCAATTGACTTGGATGTTCCCAGAATCCTTTGACACCAACGGAGACAGCACCTTCATTCCCAAAGTTAGGGTCACGGATCAACCCTGCAATGAAGGTGAAGTGATCCCATGTTTCGTTGTGGATGAAGGATTGGGTGACGACCACTGGAGCCTTGACAATGATTTCAGATTTGATGTTGAGCAAGGGCACATTCGGGCGATAGAATTACGCAACAGCGTGAACCATTACACCTCGGAAAATTACGAGTCCATCATTGGAGCAGGTCAAGCCCTACGTGTAACGGGTCGTGTGCTGTTCTCGGAAACCGAAACTCCCGCTCCTGCTGGTGCGTTTGACGTGGTGTTTGGTGATTATGAGAACAACTGGCGGACCTCCACAAGAGACGATGGCGAGTTCTCCCTTGACCTCCTGGTGCCAGCCGTTCGGTCTGGGCGTCTTGACTTGCGCCTCAACATGGATGACCTTCCAGGATTGGCACTCGATGAATCTGAATTCCAGCCACGACTTCGACTCGCAGTTGACAACGACCGTCCCACCATTGACAGCATCTCCCTCAGCGGTGTTGTTGAGGGCCAGCCTCTTCCCATTGGTCAGGCATCAAATCTTGAAGTGATCCTCATCACCAACGATGAAAATGGATTTGATTTGACCGAGCCAGCCGTTTTGCATTATCGTGTCAAGGCCGGAGAATCTGAGATTTCACGTGGCAGTGTGTTGCTCCCCGACATCACACCGTTCGGTCAACAATTTTTCTGGAGCGGCGTGTTGGACTTGACCGATTCAGGAGCCACCACCTTGCTCCCGACATACATCGTCGACGTTTGGGTCTCGGGGTCGGATGAAGCAGGCAATCCATACGATACCACCTCAAACACCATGGAAAGCGCCTTTGCTTCCTGGCCTCTTTCCTTAACGGGTCCTCGTGTTGATCTTCAAGACAGCAGCACCGTCCTTTCTTGGGATACACCGAGTCCCTACCAGGGCGATTCGGCCACCATGAACATTCAAACCGACAACCTCGGAGGTAACGGGCGCGTTGCCTTTGCGCTTCAACGCCTCACAAGCGGTGGGTTTTGGGCTACAGAAGCCAACGTCAGCGTCGATACTCGGACAGGAGAAACCGTGAGAACGAGTCTATCGGTTCTACCGGATGCAGACATCGGTGATGCAGTGGAATACCGAGTCATCGTGCTGGTCGACGATGTAGAAATGGACCGACAAGTCGTTCCGTCGCTGTTGGTGAAAGCAGAGACTGTCCGAGACGGAGAAGCACTCTCTCAGCAACTTTCAGAAGACGTGTTCAGTGTTACGTTGTTCCTGGTGGCCTTGGGTTCGGTCTCCTTCGGAATGTATGCCCTTGTGATGCGCCGTCGTTTACTGGCTCCACCCTCTGAGGAAGAGTTGGTTGACCAAACCGAGGATGTGGTTGAAGAAATGAACGCCGAGAAGACCGTTCCGACCATCGCTGCGGCAGCACCTCATGCGCCCGCTAACAACGCTCCAGCCACCCCTTCCATGACTGCTCAGCCTCCTGCTCCAACAGGAAATCGTCAGCAAGCACCGCCCGTTCCACCGACCGGATTACCAGACGGATGGACCGAACAACAGTGGGCTTCTTACGGATGGCAATACATTGACGCTCTTTCGGGGAAGTGAACACGTTGACGGCCGATGAATCGGTGACCGATGGCCTGGTGACCTTACAGGAACGGACGGTTAATCTGATCAACCAACTCACCATGCCGGTGGTCGAAGTGGCTTTGGTGCTTCAGAAACACATCAACGCCCTCATGAACACCCTCACGGAACACGTGAGCCTCCAGGGCGGTGTTCTTCCGAACAATGTGGCCGAACCTTGGCCATTGGAGAGCGGTTTGATCGAGAGCAAGGCCACTTTTTCTCTCGACAAGGTGATGGACATCGTTGACGAACAACGAATGGACATCCTTGATACCTTGATTCGGGTGACCCTGGTTGAAATCAACATCAACGTGCTGGAAGCCGTGTTGGCCCTTCGCTCATGGGAGCATTTGGTTCGCACTCAACTGGCTGCAGCCACCGGACCGGGTCAATTGTTTTCCCCATTGGTCATCCCCGAGGACTGGTAGGGCGTGGATTGAAAAACCACCAACTCGAGGTCCAACCATGAATGGCTTGCACATCAAAGCCTTGGCAGGATTGTTGCTGCTGCTGTGCAGCCCACTCGCAGGGTGCTTGGGCGATGCAGTGGACGATTTGCTTCCCGAGCGTAAAGGCATCCCAGGAAGTCTTGCCCTTGCCTGTCTCCAAAGCGATCGATTCACGTCAATGGTCGTGGAGATCGACTACGAACCGGGATACAAACCAATGACGAGCAGCACGGACATGCTTCTCGAGCGCTTGGAGGAAGTCTGCGACAAACCAAACGGTATCTCCGTTGAGTTCTCAGAAGTGAACTACGAGTTTGAGGGAGCATGGACCGCAGATGCGGTGAGAGAACAAGCTTGGATTCACAAGTCTGGAGACGTGATGGATGCAGGCGAACTTCGGTGGCAGTTGTTGTTCCCGGAAGGTGAGTACAGCGAAAACGGTGTCCTCGGTGTGGCCGTGGACGGGTCAAGCATTGCCTTGTTCGGGGACACCATCCAAGAATCGGACGGACCCTTTGGACGTCCCTCGGTCGAAAACGTCGAAAACAGCGTTATCGTTCATGAAATCGGGCATCTCTTGGGTTTGGTTAACCTCGTTTACACCTCTCCAGCCGACCATGAAGATTCCGAACACCCTGGCCACTCCAACAACGAAGATTCAGTCATGTATTGGGCGGTCAATTCGGCAGATTTAGCCAACATCTTTTTTGGCTCCATTCCAAATGAATTTGACCAAGATGACCTTGCAGACCTCGCAGGGATGGCCGATGGTTCCATACCGGCCGACGATCAGCTCTGGTCCTGAGAGCGACTCATGTACGCCACAGCGTCGCGCCATGCATCAAAAATGGACCAGAGGTACAAACCAACCCACAAAACGAGTGTAAATGCGAGAGGAATTTGCAAAAACGACCACTCAAACGCCCTGCGGTGTTCGCGGTTGAAATGTTGACCGAGAAACAAAAAGGGAACCAAAGCCAAGACTGCCGTCACCAACGGACGGAAGGCCCCCCACATGCCAACACCAAAGGTGATTTCTCTCCAAATTTCCTTGATGAGGCGCCCCGGCGACATGCGTTGTTTGGTGGCCGGTGCATCGTTCGAAAGCACCACCACCAATTCCTCGTCCATGGGCGCACCTTGGGATGTGGTGGAGCCTTGTGTTTGTGAAGGTGACGCCTGCGCGTAGGCGCATGGTCCAATAACCGAAGGCAGTAGGGTTTCCCATGGCAGCCCCTCGAGTCCTTCTCACGGGCTTTGAACCGTTTGGAAACCACACGAGCAACATCAGTCAAACCGTGGCGTTGGCACTTCAAGGCCATCATTGTCGTCGTTCTCCTTTGGCTGGCGATGAGGTTGAATTTGATGTTGAATCTCAGGTGTTGACCGTTGATGAGCACGGGGCCAACACCGTTGCATCTCGCTTGGCTGAGGGTGAACAGTGGGACATCATCCTCCATCTCGGATTGTGCGAATCTTGTGATACAACCCGTCTTGAGGTTCGTGGGTCGGACCGGTTGTCAATGCGAATTCCTGACAACGCTGGTCGGCAATTGCACAACATCGTTGTGAGCGGGCAAGGAGTGCAAGGTGCGGTGGTTGATCCAACATCTTGGCCCGTCGATCGTTTTTCGATGCCCTTCACGGTGTCAAAGGATGCCGGTGAATTCATCTGCAACGAGTCCTATCATCGAACCCTCTTGCAATTGCAAGCCGTTCACCACGGGCCGGGATTGCCTGTCCCGTGTTTGTTTATCCACCTTCCACCGTCAAGAAAATGCTCTGTTGTTCAAGCCAATGAATTGGTCCTCGAGGTGATTGCGAGCCTCGTTAAATCGCCTCCGGTGATTGACGTGGTGGCGGGCGTGGTTCCTTCAACCGACGGTCGGTTTTTGATTGCAAAGCGGATGAAATCCAGCGAACACGGGGGCACATGGGAGTTCCCGGGGGGGAAGCTAGAACCTGGTGAATCATGGTCGGATGCCACGGTTCGTGAGTGGAAGGAAGAGTTGGATGTGGATGTGGAACCTCTTCATTTGCTTGGAACCCGTTCGCATGTCCATGAGGGCTACATGTACAACGTTCATGCCGTGTTGTGTCGACCGATCGAGGGCAACCTCAAGGTGATTCTTAAGGACCACGAAGAATGGCTATGGTGGTCTCCAACCGAACGCAAGGAGCGTCGGTGGACCGGACGAGATGATGAACTGGCTGCCGAACTGCGTTGACGTCAATGCCAAGTGCTCGCTTCACCGTCGATGTTCATGCTTTGTTCATCACCGACGCTTCTTGGAACTTGGGTTCGTCCAGGGTGCCAAGTAGCGGCTTCAAGCCACTCGGAGAGACCCCGCCCGCTGAGGTGGATCTCAAAGGTGCCTCCAACGGGGTGTTCATTCGGGATTGGGAAGGCTACTTTTCCTTTTACAGCAGCTTGCCGACTGATGTTGAACGTGGTTTGCTCATCGCTGAGACGGCGGCTCATCGCGTCAAGAGCGGTGTCCAAAATGCGCTGTTGGTGAAGGGCGTCAAGGAACGTGTTCATGCCTTGATGTTCCCAAATAAGTTCAGCATCTTGGGGCGTACCAAACACGGGCTCGTGAAGGTGTTCAGGACGGTTTGCTTCAGGGAACATGGTTTGCAAAGCATCGAGCACCTTCGTTGGTGAATCGGCTCCTCGCACCCGTGTTGAAACGGTGCATTCAATCCCCTCATCAACGCCAGTAAGTCGAATGCGTCCGGTGACCATGCTTGTTGGAAGCGGTGCATGTTGAAGAACTTGGCCAAAGGGAGGATGGATGCCCCAAGGGTCATATGGCCATGCTTGAACCAAGACGCATGGAGGTTCACGAAGGTCCGATGTTGGCCACCGTCATCCCTCTCTACAACGAAGCAAAGCACGTTGAAGGTTTGGTGAACAGTTTGGTCACACAGACCATGGATCACACTCAACACATGGTTCTGTTGCTCGATGGTGGCTCAACGGATGGCACGTTGGAAATCATCAAACGTGTGTTGGAGGGGCTTGGACCCGAGTCTCCAATTGTTCGCCTTGTCGAGAATCCTCTCCGTACCGTTGCTCATGCTCGAAATTTAGCCCTGCAGCATCTCCCCGCCTCGGTGGAGTATGTCGTCGAGTTGTTGGGTCATGCCGACATTTCTGATGATCACCTAGAACAACGCATGCTCGCATGGGACCGGGCTGAAAAACTCGCTCAAAAGCCGCTAGCAGGCGTGGGATGCAAAGTGGAAGGTCTGAACGACACATCCTCAAAGCGAACGATGTGGATTGACGCAGCATTGTCTTCGCCGCTTGGCCAAAGCGATGGCCAATTCAGCACGTTCGACGCATTGGAGCCCACACAAGTACCAGCGTTTGTGACCCATCGGAAATCTTCCCTTGAGGCGGTTCAAGGCTGGGACACGTCCTTTCTGACCAGTCAGGACAGCGACCTGTCCATGCGGCTGCTCAATCAGGGTTATTCGCTCTACAGAGCACCGTACCCCGTCGTGAAAATGGCCCGCCGGGACACCCTCTTCAAGTGGTGGAAAATGGGCCACAGGTATGGATTTTGGCGTACAAAAGTGGTGCTTCGCCATCCACGACGCATCAGGGCGATCGAATGGTTGCCATGGATGGGTGTTGTCGGCTCCATGATCTTGTTGTGGGGCAACGTCGCTCTGTGGTGGCTTGGAGCCGCCGCCTACGTGGGTGTGTTGATGGTTGAGGGCCTGCGGCATTCACGTCGCCACCCGTCGTTGTTGCTCGGCTTGCCGTTGTGCCTGTTCATTCTTCATACCAGTTTTTCCATTGGTTTGATCGATGGTTTTGTCCGTCGCGGCAGGAATGCAAGCGATCGCTAGCACACCACCCCAATAGATACATGAAGGCACGGTGAAAGCCTACCTTATGGGAGATGCTCGGTACCAAACCGCTCGGGGTTTGGCTCTTCTTCCACTGATTCTGATGGGTGCTTTGCACTTGACAGTGCCTCCGTTGTCGGGTACGTTTGAACTTGAACCGCTGTTGATGGTGCTGTGGTACGCTGTGGCGTTGGTGTTGGGGCTTGTCCTCTTTCGAAAAACTCGCGTCGTGAAGGATCATGAGTACAACAGAGCGAAAGCCATGCGCTCCATTCGACACGTGTACAAAGCCGAAGCAGAAGGCGTTTGGGAACGAGATGTGCCGCTTGATGGTCAACTCGCAGGTAGCTCCAACTTGGCCTTTGGCCAAACCGTTGGTTCTCTCGCCCCGGAAACCGATGAAATCGAATTGGACAACGATTCCAAGGTTGAAGTCAAGGTGTTGACGGGGACCGTTGGTGTGATTTCCTCAAATGCCACCACTGAGTATGACGATGCACCTGTTGTGCAGCGAACCTTAGGCGCACAAACCAAGGAAGGACCAATGGACAGAATATTGGACAAGGTGTTTGGTTGGTTTGGGCGTGACACCAAGGCTGAACGAGATGCCCAACGACAGGCGAGAATGCTCGAGAACGCACGAGCGGCTCCCGTCATCGCTCAACGACCCGTAGCGCCTCTTCGCCTCAACACGAGGGACGATGATGGAGAGGTCCAGATGACTTCGATGAGCGACACTGGGGGCGTTGAAACCGTGTTGACCTCCAGGGGTTCTGAAGTTTCGAATGAAATGCTCCCGGATGATTCCGGTGCTTCACTTCCCATGACGCTTGAACAAATGGCTCAACTCCAACCCGTGACCACCTCGTCATCCTCCTCTCAAGTTCCTGCGTGCAGAGGGTGCGGTGGAACTGCTCCGGCCGGAACTGCATATTGCCCTCATTGCGGTTTGGACCTTTGAGCGGCGTGAATTTCAAAGGGGACCTGTCCTCGTGGTGTGACGAGGGGACTCCATGACCACCAAGCGAGACTACTACGATGTCTTGGGCGTTGAGAAGGCTGCCTCAGAATCAGAATTGAAAAATGCCTTCCGACGATTGGCCCGTAAATACCACCCAGATCGTAGCACTGAAGATGATGCTGAGGACCGATTTAAGGAAATCCAAGAAGCTTACGCCGTTCTCTCCGACCAGAAGAAAAGGGCTCAATATGATCGGTTTGGTCATGATGGGGGGCAAGGAAACCCGTTCGGCGGGTTCGGAGGAGGTTTCAACATCAATCTTGAAGACCTCTTCGGCGGCGACATTTTCTCTTCCATGTTTGGTGGCGGCGGAGGTGGAGGAGGCCGACGCCGACAAAGCGGCTCAGACATTCTCATCCGGCATTCGATTGAACTCAGTGACGTCCTCAACGGTACAGACCAAGAGGTTGTCATCGATTTGCCACATGCTTGCGAGTCTTGCGAAGGTACAGGAGCCGAAGGCGGTCGATTGACCACATGTGCATCGTGCAACGGGCAAGGTCAGGTACGTGTTCGCCAACAAATAGGCCCGTTCGTTCAAGAAGCCGTGCAGGCTTGCCGGGAATGCAATGCTCGTGGTAAAGTCGCAGACAACCCGTGCGACGGCTGCGGTGGGTCAGGACAGGACATGAAAAGCAGTACGCTTCGCTTCAAGGTTCCTTTAGGGGCTGAACAAGGAACGAGGCTTCGCATGCGGGGCAAAGGCGAACCTGCTCCCCAAGGTGTTGGTTCTCCTGGCGATCTTTTCATCGAACTCGAAATTGAGCCCCATCCGTTCTTTGAACGTTCAGGGTCGGACTTGATCATGTCCTTGCCACTCGGTTATCCCGACCTCGCCCTGGGCACAACCATCACGATCGAACACATCGATGGGGATGATTTGCAGATCAAGGTCCCATCTCAATCCAATTCAGGTGAAACGGTCGAGGTTCGCAAACGTGGACTCCCCCGTCAACGAGGCAACGGGCGAGGTGATGTCGTGGTTCTCTTGAAGTTGCACATGCCCAAAAAGATCGGACGGTCCACCAAGAAATCACTCGAAACTCTTCGAGGTGATTTGGGACCTAAGGACGTCAAAAGCTCCATTTTAACCGATGCGCAAGAACGACGCCGTGGTTGAATTACTCTTCTTCCATCAACACGGTTTGTGGAATCCTTGAAGCAAACGGTACACGGTCCATCCGTCCGTTCAGTTCAATGTCCACCGCTGGCGCTTGACCTTGCAATTCGACGTAAAGGAACGCTCTGTGCCCCTCGTTGAGGGTGTCCAAAAAGACCTCTTCACCTTGATGGAGGAACCTCGGTTCAACATGAACGACCTCGAAGGGTTGTCCGTATGGTGCATCAAATCGGAGAGCTGCCAATTCCCATGTGCCGTTCAGCACATGGACGCCAATCACCAATGGCCAAGTTCCTTTGGTTCGAGCCAAGCGCTTGTCGACCCTCCAAACGCCCATGGCCATACCGTCCGTGGTGTGGGTTAAGGCTGGTTCGCCCCATGCATTGATGCCCTCTTCCCACGGCAATTGTGCTACGGCCATCAGGGCCCTGTTCAAGTCCTTCCTCGAGGCTTTGACAGTGGTCTCTCCACTGCTCAACCGTTCACTGTACCAGGCGAGTCTTGAGGCCTTGCGGACGAGCTCCTGAGCGAATTGTCGGTCGCGCTGGAACGAAACACCCACGTAAACAGCAGGAATTAGGAACAGGAAACCCAAGAACCAACGGGCGAAACTCCCCCACCAAACGGCTTCATCTGAAGGCTCGAACCAAGGTTCCTCACCTTCATCCATCAGGCTGTATGCTGGGGTGATGAAATAGGGCTTTGAGGCAACATCCTCACCCCAGAGGTTGGATGTGGTGGCGTTTGAATCTTGGAGGCGGAATTGAATGTAGTGTGTCCCGCGTCCAACCTGAAGTCCAATTCGAAGCTGTTCGGAAACTGGCCGAGTGATGTCAGTAGCCAACACCTCTCCAGTGGTTTGGTCAATGTCCCACATTTGTGCTTCCATGCCCGTTACGTTGCCGTCGAGTGAGAATTGAACATAGTGGATGGAATCCTCCCAACCGTCCACCACGATACGGAAGGTGTCCGAGGTGTCGTGAATGGCGAGGGTCAATTCCGACACAGTGACGTTGCTAAGGTTGAGGATTGGCCATGAGGCGTTGTTGGTATCCAAACCACCAGGGAGGTACGATGGTGCTTCCAAATGGTTCAGGTCAGCGTAAGATTCAGCCCTGAGATGGACGGCAAACGCCACGTTCGATTCAACCATCACTCGACCACCTGTGACGCCCGGGTACGGGTAGGTGGTCAGGGGTGAAGAACCGTTGAGGAGCACCGTTGTGCCAAGAATCCATGAGCCGTTCATCAATTGATCAACACGCACTTCAACTTCCCCATATGGGTGTTCGAGCGTCAGTTTGGTGTTGACCGGCCAATCGAACAAACCTGTGGTTGTGCCGTGGCCTTGGATGTTGGCTGCCTGCGTGAGATCACGATGTGTCAGGTCTGTTACAGGTTGATTTTGATGGTGAAAAACGATGGCTTTCCATGTCACATGCGTGTCTTGAGTTGACAATCTGAACACCAACCTTCCATCCTCAGCAGCCGTCCACCAGGCCACCGCCTCATCGCTTGTGGGTTGAAGGTAAGACGAGGTGAGCACAGATTCTCCATCCAGCAAGATTTCTGTTGAATTTGTTTGCGCATAGGCTTGCAAACGGACGCCGGCTGTGGTGGCCAACCATTGCCATTCGACCGTGTCCCCTTCCTCAACCTCCACGATGTAAAATTCATCGGAGCCGACAAGATGTCCCGTGGCCGCAAAGTGTTCCTCGTTGCCTTCGGGTACCGTTCCGAGCACCCCACTCCGCTCCAAATCCATGCATGCCATTGGTGTTGGGCACAATCCTGCAGTATGGTGAGGCATGGCCTGGCCCGGTGCCGGTCGCACCGTTGGGTGTTCCTGAGTCGTTGAATTCGAAAGCGTATATCGAACGTTTTCGGTCTGTTCTACGGTCATGCTGAGGTGGTATTGGCCGGTCACAAGATCGGTTTTGACCAAGGATTCAGTAAACGAAAATGACGTGTTGTCTCTGCTCAAGTTCACCGTGCACGTTGAACAATCCACCACCATGAAGAAGGTCGAATTTTGCACCAAGTCAACCGTGGTGGAATACACGACGTTTGGTCGGGCCGTGAATTCGTTTATTGGCCGGTCCAGAGGGAGGGCCAAGTCGTTTTGGGCCGATGCGGCCGGTAGGGTGGCACTCCACGAAGCCAAGAGCACGAGGACCAGAATCCCGGTCGCAGCGAGGCGCTTCATGGCCCATCGCTGTAGGCTCAGCCTTTCAAACCAACCGTTGTGCGGCCGTTCAAACCTTTCAAGAACCTCACTCTGCCACCCCAAACCATGTCCGGACCGCTTGCCCGAACGGTCCTTGCCCGAACTCGACTTGCTCGGTCATGGGGTCTGGGTGACAGGAAGTCACCATCGGCCATGACCCCAGCCCTGATCACCACCAGAATGGATGTAGAACTTCCTGTGGGGTACGCCCCGTTCAGTTCCTCAACCAGCAACACCTTACCGTCAATGCTCTCCATTGAATCGCGTGGAGCGTTCGTGCCACCTGCGTTTGATGTCCCAGGTCCTTCGTACGCAGTGAACATCGGTCACGTTCTCCCACCATCGTTGGAAGAAGCGAACGCAGGAGAAGCCCAAGGAACTGGGGCATTGCTACCGGTTTCATGGCAGCGAATGCATCATGATGACGGACTGATGGATGCGTCGTTATCCCCTGAAATCGTTGTTCTCACCGATGCGCCTCAATTGGCTGCCCAACCGGGTAAACTGGCCCAAGCCTTGTTGACGCTCAAGCAGCGGTTCCCCGGAGCACTGGTATGGACGCCGGGTTTGGGTGGGCCCGACAACATGGCGGTTCTGACCCTCATGGGCGTTGACCTCTTCGACATGGCAAGGGCGCACGAAGCCTCTGCACGAAAGGTTCTGCTCACCGCCACCGGACCTCGCTGGCCACTGGCACATGAATCCACCACGGTTGAGCACCAAGCATACCATTGGATCAAAGCGCTTGATGAGGTCAGGGCCGCTGTGCAGCAGGGCACGCTCAGCACGCTTGCAGAACGGCAGAGTTTGTCCAGCCCGCGATTGGTGGAGCACCTTCGACATCACCATCGAATCGTGTCGAACACCCAAGGTGTATTGGCTTCACACGTGGACGCAAAAACCGAATTCCCGTGTTACAGCAACAACATGCTTCATGATCCGCTCGTCAACGATTGGGAGCGGTTCATGAACGAAGAATACCAAGCGCCAGAAGCCACCACAACCGTCATGGTTTTTCTCCCATGTTCTGCAAGAAAACCCTATCGTTTGTCCAGATCTCATGACCGCTTCCTCTACGCCATGCGCTCATCCGCATGCCATGAAGTCATGATGACCTCTCCGCTTGGTTTGGTCCCTCGCGACCTCGAGGATGTTTGGCCTGCTTCACATTACGACGTTCCCGTGACTGGGCACTGGTCGCTTGATGAGAAGGCTCGGGTTCAACGTATGCTGATGTCCCTGGTGGAGCGCGTGGGCTACAAGTGCATCATTAACCACACGGATTTCGATTTGAGTTTCTTGGATGTGGAGGTCATCGACACCCGACAGGGCCGTGGGGCGACCCAACACGATGCCCTCCAGTCACTGTCGGCTGCCGTGAAATCAGCGGTCGAAACCCACGGGCTTAGGAACCAAAGGAACAATCTGCGATTGAAGGCCAAATTCAAGAGCATTGCACGTAAGCTGACGCGCAACGATGCATGGATGGAACCCTTGAGTGTGAAGGGAAAAATACCGCGCTGGCGATTGGAACTGAACGGTCAACAACTTGCAGTTTGGTCCATTGACAGGAATGGGTTTTCATTCTCGAGAGCGGCGATAGACCACCTTCACGAACACGATGCCTTGCCCAGAGTTGTCCTCAACACCGGGGTTGACTGGCGCGGGGATGTGTTCGCCAGTATGGTGGCGAATCACGACCCTCGGATTCGTTCGGGTGATGATTTGCTGGTGATGCAAGACGGACAGGCCATGGGTTTGGCCCGTGCGGTTTGCCCCGGTTGGGAGTGGAACACCACCGTCGGGACACTTGCCAAATCACACCAACGACGCAAGAAGTGAAACCCTCTCACCGTCGTACGGTGCGGAGTGATTAAGAAGGGGTGATATTACGGTGGGCTACTTGGTGATGTCTTTATGGCACGTATGTACAAATCTCGAAAGGGCACAAGCGGTTCAACCCGCCCGCACATTACGACCGCTCCTGAATGGTCGAACACCAACAAAGATGCCGTGACGGCCCTCGTTCTTGACCTCGCCAAGGCAGGACACTCCAGTGCTGAAATTGGCACTGCACTACGCGACAAGCACGCTGTGCCCAACGCCCGCCTTGTTCTCGGGAAGCGAATCTCACAGGTTCTGGCTGAGCACGACATGCTCGGCACCTATCCAGAGGACATGATGAACCTCATGCGACAAGCTGTCGGCATCATCAATCATTTGGGCGCTGGCAACCACAAGGACATTCACAACAAGCGAGCCCTTGAGATCACAGAGGCGAAAATTCGCCGTCTGGCCAACTACTACAAGAGCGAAGGTCACCTTCCATCCGACTGGCGATACAAGCGAGACGAACTTCGACTGATGGTCGAGTGATGTCGCCAACGATGCTCATCTTCATGAGGGGTCACCTCTTCATTGGAGTGACCAACGATGCGTGACCTTCTGTCCGTTCCAATGTTTGCTGACCTCGTGCAGCACTTGCGTTCACAAGCTGCGGCCCTCAATCGTGCACCGCTGTTGAACCTTCAGGCTCCTTCCTCATTGAGTGGCGTGTTGGCCATGGGTCAACTCGAAGCCGCTTGCCTTGATGCTGGCCTGATGTACAGTCGCCGGTTTTACCCTTCGCAATCCCACAGGCCGCGAGACGAACCTCCTTCGATTGTTCGCGCCTCTCACGGTCTCACGGTGGCTTTGATGACGGAGGAATCAACGTGGACCAGCGACGAGGTAACTCTCGATGAAGGCGTGCGTTTGGTGCCCCTCGCTACATCCGTTTTGACAGGCGACACCAATAAAAATCTCCAAGGAGCTCTTGATGTGGTCGCACAAGCCGCAGCTTTAGCAGCCCTCTTGGCCCCCAACGGTCGCCGTGTACGTCTACTTCGCCCGATGGCCTCCCTGGGCATGTGGCTTGGCGGCTCGTTGGACACCAGCATGGACGTCTTTCACAACCTTATGATTCATCACTTGAATGAAGAAGGAACCCTGCGCCTGGTCCCCTTGCCTGAAGTGCTCGAACCGAAATCAGGCATGTTACCGAACGTCTCCGACCGTCGGGTGAAGAAACTCACCAAGGCTTGGGAGAAGATGAACGTTGAAGATCGAGCTCAGGCCATGAGCGAACTCACGCTGCCATGCTTGACCAACACCACACTCTCCACACCGCGTCTTGAGTCGTTGATTTGGTGCAGAATGTTGGTCGGTGAAGAACCCGTGGATTTGGCCAGCCAACTCAGCTACCTGCAGAGCGAATGGCCTGAAGATGGAGCCGAGCAAAAACGTCACGCAAGCGACGTGTTGGACGGCTGGCTGGCCTCAGGAAGGTTGTGGTCAAGCCCAGCGACGGATTGAAGACGAACGGGCCCTTGGCCAACCCATGGCGATTGAACGACTTCTTACTGGTAGCATCCAAACCCAACTTAACGATCTCCTTTCAACCGAGGATTTGGTCATTGAGGCATTTCGGGATCTCGTAAAGGACGAGCTCAAAGCTCATGTCCGTGCCAAGGTTGACGCAGACCCAGAACTCAAAGCCGAAATCAAGGAAGCTGTGGCGTATTATTTCCATTCCAAAGCACGGTCAATTTATGCTGAACTCAAAGCTACTCGGGCGGCGACACGTCTTGGTTTGCGCCTCCTTCCCGACGACATCCAAGGGGAAGTTGGCAACGCACTTGTGACCTTGTTCGAAAAAGAATTGGGCGACCTTTTGGAAAAGGCCCTTTGAGTCCGCTTCCGCCCACGAATGAGTACAAGTTATGTGCTGAACTTTCCTCGGGAGAATGAGCATCATGCGACGGACGGTAATTGTCAGTATGCTGCTGATGGCCACCGTATGGTTTCCCCTCTTCATTGGAACTGCTCAATCCGTGAACGACGGCGAATCTGTGGTGTGCTGTGATGCCGCAGAAGTGGATTTGTACCTCATCGGAAGCGACAGCAGTGCGACACTTACACCGTTTGCGAGTGAATTGGGTGACGACGTGCAGAGCATCGTGGTTGAATCCTCAGCCGTCGGCCAGGAAACCCTCGGTACGTGGTTGCTCCCAGACTTGTGGGAGGGCGCTGTTCCTGCTGGCGTATGGACATTTTCGCTGGAATACGAAGTTTCAGACGCTGCAGGTGTTCAAATCAACGCAACAGCCTCCATCAACATCGGTTCAAAGTCGTTTTCAGCCACCACAGACCCAGCATCTTCCTTCCTTGCTCAGGGAACTGGCACGTTGTCGTTCGACATTGATGTTGAAGCGTTCACGTCAAGCGGTAACTCGAACTTGGAACTGACCCTCACGGCCCAGACCATCGTGTTTGAGGTTCCCAACAGCGATGCATCGTTTGAATTGCTGTGGGGTACGGAGAACAAAGACTCCGCACTCAGCGCAACGATTCCACTTCTTGACATATGGATGATTGAGCCAGAGATCGAGGGTTCAGATGTCTACCTCGCCGTTCGATTGGATTCTCCATGGGGCTTGTCAACGCTTTCTCTCTCCGACTCGATATCGTTGCTGGTCAACGGACAGCCTGTCACGGGTGACCCAATCGAAACGGCATCCGACAATACGGTTAGAGTAACATGGACATGGGACGGAGCGGCTGGTGGCGTTGAAACCATTACTGTACAGGTGAAATTGGTGTTCCAACCCGATCAAACCGCATTAACTGGGTCATCGGTGTTCGAAATTGAAACCTTTGACACAGGGGGCGGCACCGGTACCTATTATCCGCCAGATGAACCGCTGCGCACGGACGGCAGTGGCAGTCAATTGGACGTCAATATCCGCTCTGAATTGACCGGCGGAAGCAACAGCAATTTGGTGATGAAGACCACCACCGTAATCACCGTTCACGACGAAGTCGCCTTCTGGATGCGCTGGGGTTTGGATCACATTGGTGACGATGTGACGCCTCTATCCTCTACTCTCGGTGCTTTTTCAGCAGGTGGAGTCACCGATGATGACCGTATAAGTCGGGCCATTGAGGGGGTTGAAGTGGGTGAATTTGAGCGCCAAATGGTCAACCTCGGTCAACTGTTCTTAACCAATGGACTTGGTTTGGACAGCGATGAATTGCTCGGCGATTTCCGTAACTTTGACCAACTGCAAATTGAACTTGACCTCATGGGTGAATCCAACGTTGTGAACCACCCGGTTTCCATTGTGTTTTTGACCACAACCGAAGTACCGGACGGCGTGGCCATGAACTTCATTGAACAATTTGTGGTGTCCCAACCTGCTCCGATTTGGTCCTCGATCAACCTTGACGCCGAATATCGTTCCTCCATGCTCACCGCCATGACGAACAGCAAGTTGTTGAAATCAGACAACCTCCAGTTGTCCGTATCCCGTAGCCCCTTTGGGGACACGATTTCTCTTGTGGGAGAAGGGTTTGATCAGGACGAGAACTTTGCCCTCAACATCATCCCAACCTCGGCCATCACCTACGCCCCGATGCCGTTGGCCGTTCTTTCGCTGTTGGCCTGTATTGGCGCCATGGTCATTGGCCTACGTCTCTCACGAAACCGAATACGTACCTACCTGTACCTCGAACTTGTGCTGCTGCCGGTTATCGCTCTCATCTTCCTGTTTGGATTCCCACCAGTTTGGGTCGGCTCATCCATCGCCATCACGACTCTTCTTTGGTGGATCACCGCTGTTGCAAGTCCGAAAACGGCTGTTCAACCGAGGCAGTGGCCCTCAATTTCTTGCCCCAAATGCAGCACTCCCAACCTCGTGGCGAGCGACGAGCGACCGTATCGATTGTCGTGCAGCGGATGCAGCCGAACCATCAAAATTGAAGGGTAATATTGGATTGGCTCAATCGGCTTTGGTGACGCCGTCGAGTGAAGAGTTGTCCAAATCAAAGTCCAAGTCCCTTCAAACTCTTGACCAAGTCCATCGCTTCTTGGTAGTCTCCAGGAGAGAAGTATCCTGAAAATGTCTCGTTATCGTCGACGGCGACCACGGCTTGTGGGCTTCGCTGTCGGATGTCCTTGAGGACGGCGGAAAGTCCATCGCTGAGGTTCACCTGAAGAAAATCCATCTCCATATGGGCATGGCATGGCTCATCATTCGGGTTCACACCGTTGGCAAGGGCTTGGATGAGTTGTCGTTGGCCGATAACCCCCTTCACCCTTTCATCTCCGTCGAGAACAACCAAGATTCCGCCGGTGATGGTTAACAGCCGCAACGCCGCTTCTTGAAGCGTATCGTCCATGCCGATGGTCATGTGTTCGTCGTCAAGTTTGAGGTCACTGACCTGTTTCGCCATGGACCGAGAGGAAGGTCCCGGCTTAGGTCTTTTCCTTACACAGATTCCGTTGTTCGTTCGTGGCAGAGGAAGAATGAACCGTCTTCCATCACCTTTGCATAACCGATTCGTTCGAGTTGCACGATGGTACCAACAGGATGGTTGTGGGGTTCAATAAGGCCCTCTATGGCCGTGATTTCCCCGCCACTCGTGCTCATCAAGACCGCTTCAACGGCGTGTTGCTCTGGAAGCCAGTGTACGATGGGGCGCCGGTCCGAACGGTCCAATGAAACCAGAGCGGCCTTGGAATTCTCAATTCTCACATCGGCATATTCCTTGAGCCGCACATCCCCTTTGATGGCATCTTCTGGTTCAAGCCAGATGCCTGTGGTGTTGAGTTCCCAACGACGCTGGCCCTGATCTGGATGGTTGGGGTGGATGGGGAATTGCAACACTGTAGCGGCATCATGAGCGTTCAAGTCCAAGCGTTGTGGGTGTCGAACGAAGGAAAGTCGAGGGGCTTGGTCATCCACTGCTTTGGTGTTGTGAGAGTAGAGGGTGGATAGAGGGACTGAGATGTCCTTCTGGGTGATGCCGAGTTCGGTCCAAAACCCTCGGAGTGCAGCGGCAGTGATGCCTCGACGAGCCAAGCCAGCCAACGTGGGCAAGCGAGGGTCGTCCCATCCTGTGAATTCCCCTGCTTCGATGTTTTTTCTCATGGCAGAGGTGGAAAAGCCTCCCCATTCGTGCACTTTTACTCGCCCCCAATACATGGTTTCAGGATAGGTCCAACCGAAATGCTCGTAGAGCAAGGTCTGTTTTCTTGTCGAATCCATGAGGTCCTTTCCACGAATGATGTGGGTGACGCCTTGAAGGTGGTCTTCGACGGCACTTTGGAAATCCAAAAGGGGCCAAACGGTGTGGCGGCTCCCGACGTTCGGCCTTGGGTGTGGGTGAGCTTTGGTGTCTTGAATACGCAGGGCCGGCCAATCTCGGAGTGCAGGATTTTTCAACTTCATGTCGGTTTTGACTCGGACAACGGCGTCTCCCTGTTGGTAGGTGCCGTTGAGCATCGAGGCCCATCGCTCCATGTTTTCAGCAACGTTGTTTGGGCGGCAAGGGCATTCTGTTTTGTTCACCCGATGTTCTCGAAAGGCTTCCGCTGAGCAGGTGCACACATAGCCGAATCCCTGCGAGAGCATCTCTTTGGCATGCTGGTGGTAGTGTTCCATTCGTTCTGATGCGATGACCACTCGGTCTGGACCTCGGCCCATAAGCCAAGTTGCTTCTTGCTCTATTTGGGCATAAGCACTCATCATGGGCGGTTTCACCTTCGTGTCCGTATCGTCAAACCTGAGGATCAACACGCCATCGTACATCTCTCGATACGAACTGTTGATGACCAGCCCTCGAGCGTGACCAAACGAAAGCGGCCCGTTCGGGTTTGGAGCGAACCTGAGGACAACGCTCCCTTTCGTGGCGTTTTTGAGTTCTGGCAACCCTTCTCGCTTGGTCTGTTTTACCTTCACCTCGAGGAGATGAGGTGCCTCTCGAAGGAGGAGGTCACGAACATGGTCGAGGCCTTCGGATGCGGCCAACCCGTTGGCTTGGTTGACATGGGTGGCCACCAGCCCGGAAATCGTTTTCCCGTGTTGGCGTAAATCGCTTCGCGCACCCATTATTCGGCTGATGACAGAGCCAATAGAGGCTTTTCCTTCGTATTGAAGTGCATTCTGAAGAGCGAGATGATGGATGAATCGAACGGTTTCCTCATCGGGTATCCATTCATTCGTCATGATTGTGCGCTGAAGCGCTCCCCTCATGAAATGCTTGGGTCTTCAGATTGAAACAGCGTGTGTTGGACGGTTCGAGGTTGGCCTCGCGTTGGGGGCTGGCCGGCATGATGGCGTGCCCAATACCGCTTGACAGTGGCCCATTCCCATCTCACATCCACATCAATCGATTCAGAGGTGATGAGGCTAGGAAGCGCTTGCACAGTAGCAGGGTCACTTGGATAGCCAGACCCAAGGGGTCGTTCGAGTCGTTTTGCCATGTCGCTCATGGCTTGGTCACGATGTGTTTTCGCAAGAATACTGGCCATGGCCACCACCGGGTCGCGATCGTCGGCTTTGTGTTCGCTCACCATCGTGCATTCCACCCATGGCCACCCCGGTAGGAGATTGACGATTCGCTGAGTGAATCGCTCGGCGTTCACATCGCATGCGTCCGCCAGAACACTCAACCCGGTCGTTGGGCCCAAATCCTGAATGGCTTTCGCAAAACCTCTGACTTCCAACCAGTTCAGGCCGTCAGCATGCAATGCCTCGTCAATGTTTGCGGCGGAATACACCACTAGGCTTGAACACCATCCCCGTTCATTGCCCACTTGTTTGAACCAATTGACCAGCTCGTCACGACGTTTAGCAGACAGTCGTTTCGAATCTCGCACACCCGCTTGAACCAGCAGGGGGACGTCTTGTTCGGGAATGCCACAAGCAGCGATGACCAATGGCCCCAACACGGGTCCTCGTCCCGCTTCATCCAGACCGACTCGCACATCAGCCCCTCAGAAATCCAAATCGTCGTCTTGCCAAATTGGGGGTGTATTGGTGGTGGTTGTCCCCGGTTTGGTTTGGCTTGGCATGCTGGTTGCGGGCGGTTCAGTTACCTCAACCGGTGGGGCAATGTCCAGCATTGGAGAGGCGATTTGACCAGCTTGAAGAGCGTTCAGGAGGTCATCAGCACGTTGCAATTCCCGTTCTTCCGTTCGTTTTTCAAGAACGAGTTGTGCGGCGTTGACGAGCTGAGGATTCACCGGCGTTTGTTGTACTGCGGCGTGGCCGTGTTGTTGACGAAACTGCCTCGCATAGTCCTCTTTGTGGATTGCATCTGGAGTGCTCGCAGGCTCAATTCCGGGTGGTGTGGCAGGTTCAGAGGGCCCTGGATTGAATTTGGCCATCCAATCGTCAGCGGTTTCGGATGCGCGTTGGTAAGGCATGAGAGTGTTTTCGGCCCTTCTGCGCTGACGAGCACGCACGGCCACCACAACCAAAGCAAAGGAGAACGCACTCGCCAAGAGGACACCCGCCCATGCCTCAAGATAGGCCAACGACAAGGACACCCTTTCGGCCCAAACCGAGGCCTCATCATCTTCACCAAGCGGTTGCCAAGGCGTTCCGAGATAATCCGCTTCTGTGGTGTGAACAAACATGTCTTCGGGCGTGTAGCGAGAACGCAAGGTGGTGTTGAGATACATGGTGCCGTTCGAGGACTGATCTTGTGGCAATTCGGCCCAAGCACGCAAGGTGAAGGTGGAACCAATGGGTACTGTATTGATTTCCATCGATCGTGGTTCAACCACGCCATCTTCGTAAACGGCCCCTTCTGGTGGGACGAGTCCCATCTCAACGGCATGACTTGATTGGAGTTGAACCATCAGCCCATCCGCAGCGTTCCCGTCGTTACGAACTTCAAAAGCCATGGAGAGCCGGCCGTTTCGGTCAACCGTTTCATCCACGACGGTTAGATTCCAACGAATCAAAGGGCTCACGCGCAGATTCACTGATTGTGCGGCCACAACTCGACCGGTATCGTCCACAACCTCAAGGTCCATGGTTCCCCTGGTGAAGGCCAAGAGTTCAGGACGTGAAACAACGGTGACCACGGCCAATTCCTTTTGCTGACCTCTGAGGAAAAACGCACGGTCTGTTTCCCCGACTGAAGTGTTGAAGCCGTCGGTCACATCCGAAATGCGAACCGTGAAGGTGTTGAATGAATTACCTGTGTTTGTTACCGTGGTCTCAACGGCGCAAGAGTTGATCTCGTTGAGATCGTCGCAACCCTGGTGTTCCACTGAGAACTCAGCCCCAGTGGTTCGCACAATGGTAGCCTGTACCGTTGTTTCTCGTTGCAACAACGAGGCACCCTGTGCAAACACAATCAGTTTGACACGAAGTTCACCTGTCAGCTCGTAGGGGGCTTGTATGCCTACTTCGACCACCCTGGATTCGTTGGGCGACAACGGGACGTCTTCCAAGCCACCAAACAGGGCCACGGTCCATCCACTGACGTTGAATCTGTCTGAGCGTGTCATCCCTGGCAACACTTGACCGTCCTCATCAACGGCGACCATGCTGATGTTGAGGGTGTTGACCGTGTTGCCCACGTTTCGAACCGTTATCTGTGCCCGACCGTCTTGGGTTGGTGATAGGGTAAGGTTGGAATCGACATGGTCGATGCTTACGTTTCGTTTTTCATTCATCAACAGATCAAACTGCCACGTGTGGGCAGCGAGGTCCAATCCTGAAACACCCGTGAGTGTGAACCTCGGCCCTGTTCCTGCCAGAGGCGCGCCGTCAAGAACTTCAGGAACGTCCACCCAAAGGTACACGTAGCCAGTCTCACCTTGCGTGAGGTTCAACACCGCTTGGCCCTGGGTGTTGCTGTCCATGTTCCAACCCCAGGACCATGACGAAGGCGAGGACAATGAAAACGTCACGTTGTCAACACGTTCGGCGTTGTTGGTCATGTTGACCGCTACGGAAGTTCTCACCGTTTCATCAACGACAAACTGAGAAATGCCATTCACACCCCAACTCAGGTTTGAGTAAGGTGCAATTCGCACACTCATGTTGACCGAGAGAACAGCATCGGTGTCAACATCTCCTGTGATGTGAAAAGTGATGTTGCTGCTCTGAAAAGCTGAGGCATTGGACGCCATCACTTCAAACGTGAATTGATGGAGATGGTTGGCCGCTAAATTCGCGCTCGTTGGGAGACCAAGCACGGTCAAATCCGTATGATTTGAAACCACATCGATCGTTACGGTTTGGGTCACGCTGGCCGTGTTGTGAACGGTGACGTACGTGGTTACGGCCTCTCCGGGATGAACGATCACATTCTCTTCAGATACGGCTTCCAAGTTATCGTTGGAAACGGGCATGGCTTCAGCGGGTACCATGGAAGCAAAAAGTGGCGCCACGAGGATGGTCACCAACACCCACCAACGCATGAAACACTCAAACCCTCATCGTGTATCAACTCCGCGTTTCGGTGTGTTGGAGAATGCGTAGGTTTCATCAACGCCTCCTCCTACCGCAATTCATGCCTCCGTTCTGGCCATTTAAGAGAGGGCAACGAGGACCCGAGCAAGTTGAGGAAGAAGCCCCTCCCATATTGACGTACAAAAAAGGCGAGAGTGCGGGTCGAACAACCACCACCACAATCGAGGACAGGTCAGCCTACACCGATGCATTGGCCTTGTTTGGTGATGGTTCCTCTACGGTTAAACAAGCTGAGGACCAATCGGTGCGCTACGAAGGCGTGACCGACTCACCATCGGACCAACCCGATGCTCACGAGGTTGACGCCCACGCAAGTCCCCTTACGGACGCCAGTACCGATTCCGATATCGGACATGAAGATGGCATTCATTCGTGGATTCATCATACCGATGGCTACCATTACAAGAAAATGGCTGATGGTTCGTTTGAGAGCACGCCTTATGTGATGCTTGAGAACGGCTCGTACGCTCCTTACGGCTGATCAAAAGAGGGTAGGTAGCGGGTGAATCAGCCCCTTGTGGTCATTGTTTGCATTGTTGACATCTCTAGAGACCGCGTGGCATTTCACGGTACCTGCAGGCGTTGGAGACGGCAGAACTGCCTCCCGAACCCAAGCCGAGAGTTCATGCTGCCTGAGCAACACCGGCATCCTGTGATGCACCTTTTTGCAGTCTTCGTTGGCTTCCGTCGTAAGCATGGCAAACGATGTGTGTGATGTGTTCGAACCCTTCCATTCCTCATGCACAACGGCAGCATAGAGCACCTCGTCAGCAATGTGAGTGTTGTACCAAGGTTGTTGCCCAACTGGCGTCGTCATCCATTCGTACCAGCCGTCCATTGGAAGCAACCCACGACGATGGTTGAAGGCGTCCCGAAACATTGGTTTTTCATTGACAGTCTCCAATCTCGCATTGATTGGTTCCGTGTTTGATGGACGAGACCAAGACGGCCGCAGCCCCCACGCCATTCGTTTGACCCTCATCGGACCGTTGGGATTGTTGGGGTCAAGATACACAACCGCAGGACGTTGCGTTGGGGCCACGTTCCACGAAGGGTTCATCGGTTCAAGATCCGACAGGTCAATTGATTCTTCAACAACAAGGGCCTTTTCAAGCGGGGTGGCCAATGCAAAGCGCCCGCACATGACGCTCATCACACAGGGTCTTCAACCACGCCCATCAACGCCATCACATCGATTTCGCCCCCGTTGAGGGGTACGTTCAATTCGTATTGGTCAGCGATTGCGGGGTCCAATTCACCAAAGCAGCCAACCCATGTGTCGTCAATGAACAATTTAGCACCTCGGCCAGCCAACCACGGACCATCGTTGGCCTCAAGAGGCTCTGCTCGCCAGGAGATGATGCCCAGGTCACGGCAGAACGCTTGGATTCGACCACGGACGGCGGCAAAACCTCCCGAACGTTCCGCAGACAAGAACGCCAACCGGTCCGTGTTGATGTGGTTTCTGACCACGGTCCCCAATTCGTAAACACGTTGCGGCAAGTCGTGGTGCTTGTTGGCAGCCAGCAGACGAATCAACCCTGGCATGAGGTGTTGCCGAAGAACGGTGTGATCGACGGTTATGGGGTTCGTGATGTGCGTGACATCGTGGTTTGGCTTCCAACGCATCTTGGAAAATTGGTCTTCCATGTTGGACAGCGTCAGCGACTGTATCTGCAAGAATCCCATGCCTTGGAAGGCTTCCCTTAGCCTTCGCCTCAATTGATGGTCCGGACGAGCCGTTGCGGTCAGATGTGATTTGGGCCAATCTTGGCCAAGGTCTTCGTAACCGTGCCCAATGGCGATGTCTTCAACGATGTCAACGGGATGAAGCACGTCAAAACGCCATCGCGGCATCTCGATGTCGAGCAAGTGCGTTCCACGACTGGCCTGAGCCATCGATTGACTGCTCATTGGGGCTTCGTCCGGAGCGTTGACACGTCCGTGCAATCGCCCCCCCATTCGTGTTAAGGCCGTGACGATCTCTTGGTCGTTCATGGTCCGGCCCAGAAGGTGTTTGACAAGTTCTTCGGGCACCATATGGCGTTGACCTTCTGTGGATGGCATGGTGATGGTGTCTCCGTCGCAGGTGGTGATCTCGACCGATTGAACCTCGCCACCGCGCTCCCTGAGTTGCAAGCAAACGAGCATCAAGGCTGCTTCGCATGCTCTGGTGTCCCAACCTGTTACGTCGATGAAAAAGTCCTTTGTGGCGTGAGTAACCGTTGTGTGGGCCCCATTGATGATGGGTGGGAAGGAAAGAACATCGTTCGCCTGGTCCAGAATCAATGGAAACCGTTCCATTCCATCAAGCAAGTGAGCGTATTCTGTTCCTTTGGGGTGGTGCTGGAGAATGTCACCGATGGACATGGGCTTGGTTTCCCCAAGAGGTACAAACGACGTGTCTGAAGAAACGGCTTCAACCCGGAAGGGGGGATGGAGCTGTTCGAGGTCGTGGACGCCAATCGATGCTCGTTGACGACCTCGTCCAAGAGCAAAGTGAAGTTTCTCTTGGTGGTCCATGAGGGCCTTGATGAACGCTTCTCGACCTTCTGAATCGTTGGGCACGGTGACGTTTCTAACGACCGCTCCGTAAATGACTGGACGCACCGATTTTAACTCTGGATCAACGGTCATGGTCAAGCCGCTGGGTGTTGAGGCCATGCCAGGTTGGCTTTCAGCATCGTGCAGAAAATTCCGCATGGCGAAGGCAAGTGTTTCACCACTCAGTAAATCTGGGCGGTCGGGGAATATTTCGATGTCAAGCGTCTCGGGCGTGCACCCATCGATGTCGGTTCCGAGGAGAGGGAGTCGATGCTCGACATCCTCATGGTCGTGCGTGTAGCCGTGATTGGCCATGAGTTCGGCCAAAAGGGCTTGTGGGACAGAGATGGTGGGCATGGACATCACCTAACGAGCAAACCAATGGGGCAGCGGACGACCGTATCCAGCCAATCTCAAGCCGCTTACGGAGGCGGTTTCCGTATCGAGTGCTCGCAAATGTTGACGCTGAAGCATGTCAACGCTGGTGACCCCGACACGCCTGAGTTCGTGGGCCAAGTCGTCTTGGGTTCCCATCAACCACAAGGCCATGTCATCGAGGTCAGCGACCGGTACCTCGCTAGCAACGATGTGAACGCCAGCCGCAAGAAGGACGGCGACATCATGACCCGTGGCTGCGAAACCCAGCAGAACGGCAGATTGTGTGCTGCTGTCGGTGAGGTGTTCTTTGTTGGAACGGCCGATGATGGGCAGTGCTGCAGCCTCGCTCAAACCGGAACCGTCCTCAATTCGAGCCATGGCGACATGGACGTCGTGATGTACTGCCGAACGGTGGAGTGCCTCAACCCGTCCAACGGCTTGAATCAACATCGACGGTGCATTTTCTCGTGCGATGGAGCGCAAGGCGACCAGCAATCCATCAAGCTGTTCCGCGTTCATGGATGGCAAGCGGTCCAAATCCACGGCAAAGCCTCCGGCCATTGGAACAGCGTTCACCACGTCCGTTAGACGATCACCATCCACGATGTAAACGTCCATCGATCGAGGTTGATTGTGAACGAGGGAGGGATGCTGGTTGAGCACGGCTTGCGTGGCTTCGCTCGCTGACTCCCCCGAGAGGTCCATGTCAGCGGGGAGATGCGGCATCATGGGAATTGGCAGTGCGAGTGGGTTGACCTCCTCCGTCACTCCGATGAGTGCGATGGTGTCCACCGTGGCGTAGGGCGGAAGACGAGGCTGGCCGCTTGGTGTCAATCCGACTGACGAGAGGTCGCTTGAAGACACCATGTCCCCCAAACCTTCCACGGTCAGGCTGTTTTCATGAGCAGACAAGCACACAGCATCGCTGGGTACGTGAAGCGATTCATCAGCGAGTTCCTTGTTGATGGCATTGAGTTCCTTGGTTTCAAGTGGTCGGAGAACAACACCGGGTGGCGGTGTGGGGCAACGTCCGTTCACCACGATACAGCCACCCGTCATGCCGGCTCCGGGGTCGGGTCCGACATCGCCATGGACGACGATCAATCCATCTGACATGCCACCGCCAACTCGAGCTCCGCACGGTCCACGAACGACAAGACGGCCGCCCGTCATCATGGCCCCTGCATCGTTTCCTGCCCCCTCGAGGACAGTTATGTCGCCGCTGTGCATGGCGAAGCCGGTGAAATCACCGGAGAGTTGTTCGCAACGAATGCTGGTTCCGTCGTTTCCGGCTCCTAAGAACCCTCCAGAATCCCCTTGGATGGTGAACGTACCTCCTTTGCCAAAAGCAGCCGTCCATGAACCCAACACACCCAGTGCGCGAATTCTTGCCCCCTCCGGCAACCCGGGGCAAAGACCCAATTCCCCATTTTTGGGGACAGGGTCTCCAGCGTTTGTCCACCCGATGCGCAGGATAGCGTTCTGTTTGGCAGCTGCCTCGAGGCGAGGAACCAACTTTGTGTTGATGTTTAGAGAACGCTGGACGACCTCGGACGTGCCCGCCATGGGTTTCGCTCTTGCTCCTTGCACAAATATCCATCCGTTTGGGGGGAAGGTAATCGGGGGTTGGGCAACCGGTCGCTGATGATGGATGAAGAACCCTTATTGAGGTCGTTCACGACGGGAGGATTGGGGAACAGGATGACCATCAAAGTCGCCATCAACGGATTCGGTACCATTGGAAAGCGTGTTGCTGACGCAGTCGATGCTCAAAGCGACATGGAGATCGTTGGCGTCACCAAAACGCGACCATCTTTTGGCTGTGACCTTGCCGTTCGAAAGGGTTACCCATTGTACTGCACCTTCAACGATAAAGAGCGGATCGACGCTTTCGCACCGGCCGGTTACACCTGCATGGGCGGTTTGAGCGACCTGCTTGAACAAGCGGATGTGGTCGTGGATTGCTCACCTGGAAAGGTGGGTGCGGCCAACAAAGAAATCTACGTTAACGCCGGTGTAAAATACATTTTTCAGGGTGGAGAAAAACATGCCATGGCTGAACGGTCGTACACCTCATCCGCCAACCACGAACAGAACCTGAACGCTCCGGGAACTCGAGTGGTTTCCTGCAACACCACTGGGCTTTCACGAACCTTGGTTCCGCTCTACGACCGTTGCGGTTCACTCAAGGTTGAGTGCACCATGATTCGAAGGGCAGCAGATCCCGGCGACTCAGCAAAGGGTCCCATCAACGCCATCAAACCCGTGCTGAAGGTGCCATCGCATCACGGCCCAGACGTGATGACCGTCAAACCGGAGATTCAAATCAATTCCATGGCCGTTGCTGTCCCAACCACCTTGATGCACTGTCATTCCATCGTGGCTTTCCTCCCGCCAGGTCACGGTCTAACCACCGAAAGTGTGCTCGATTTGTGGCGCAATCAACCACGAATCATCATCATGAACGGAGGAGAAACCAACATCACCACAACCGCAGAGGTCATGGAATACGCTCGGGATATTGGAAGGAAGTGGGGCGATCTCCACGAAATTTTTGTCTGGGAAGACGGGGTCAAACTCGACGGAGACACCCTCTACTTCTTCCAGGCCATCCATCAAGAGTCCGATGTGATTCCCGAAAACGTTGATGCGATTCGCGCCCTCATGGGAACCGAGTCAGATTGGAGAGCCAGTGTGGCGCAAACGGACGCCGCCATCGCCACCTACAACGGCATTTGAACTTCGTTTGGTTTACGCACCGAAGAGGTGTATTGAAAAACGGTCTTGAAGTCCCAACGACATGCGTTCTCAGTCCACCTTGTGGCTTGTGTTGTGGCTGATGGTGACCCTCCCGCTCACGGGAATGGCTCAGCCTTCCTCCACAGGCCATGATTTCGATGTGAATGAACAGGCATCAGAGGCCATGGCGGTTTCGGAGGAGGAGCGTTTGGCAAGAGCAGCTTCACGTTGGAGTTTACTTCCCCAACCTCAGGTGTTGGCTGGCGACGTCGCCAACTCGACAGGCACGATCCATTTGGCAGCGGGTTCGTTTGACCCCCTTCTTGGAGAAGGGCCCGAAGTCCCCAAAGGCTTTGATCGTCAAAACGACGGGTTGACCACTGGACTGGCCATCGTTCAACTTCATGCACCCAACGGTGATGTCATGGAAGAGCTCGCTAAAAATCACGGTTTGAAAGTGTTGGACGTTTTGCATGACGCAGCATGGCTGGTTCGTTTGCCATCGCCTCCAGCATTGGCCATCGATGGTCTTCAGGTCAGCGAACTGGTCAGGTGGGTCGGTCATCAGCAACCAGGATGGCGGCTTGCGCCCATGCTTCACGAAACTTGGGATGAGGTTGACGCCTTGACCGTCGTCCCAACTCCGGATTTGGCCGTTGGAGGGTACGAATCCCTTGCTCGAGATGCTGTTCGATACGGCGCAGATGATGCATGGTGTGATGCTTGGCTCTGTCGCCTCTCCGTGGACCACACACGTAGCGATGACCTGTTGTTGCACTTGGTCCGTGATGGTCGTGTGATGTGGGTTGAACCTTCTGCACCAATGGTGCCTCACAACGCCGTGGCATGGACCATTGCTGGCGTGGCGGATGTTTCCAGCAACGCCACCTTCTCGCTCGACGGTTCTGGCGAAATGATTGCTATTGCGGACACGGGATTGGATCAGAACCATCCCGACCTCACCGGACGTGTGGCAGGTGTGGTGACCCAATACGGGTTGGACTCTTCACCTGCCGATTCCAATTCAGGACACGGCACACACGTGGCGATTACCGTGGTTGGCAACGGCACAGGAGATGCTTCTGCACGAGGCGTAGCTCCGGCTGCGAACTTGGTCATGTATGCACTGGAATACGACCCTACGGGGGCATTTGGCCGAATCGGCTCGATCTACGACATGTTGCGCGACGCTGAGCAGTTAACCGCACGTATTGCTGTGAATGCTTGGGGCTTGAACGGGAACTACGGTCAATACACCGCCGATGCTCGCTCGGTCGACATTTTCGTTCGTGACCGTTCGGACGTGACGCCGGTGTTTTCGGTGGGGGACCGTGGAACCTTGGGGGCGTCCCAAATTACCTCACCGGCAACCGCCAAAAACGTGATCGCCGTAGGTGCGTCCACAACCGGAGTCGGCGGAACGGCCGCTGCAGGCAGCGTAGCGAACTTTTCATCTCAGGGACCGGCTTTGGACGGTCGGATCAAACCGGATGTCGTTGCGCCGGGTGTTGGGATTTGTTCAGGACTTGCTGAGGAGGCTCAGTATCCGGCCGGCCCAGATTGTCTTTCCGGCTCCCACAGCAGCGGCAACGCCTACTACATGTCGCTCTCAGGAACATCTCAAGCCACGGCTGTCGCCTCCGGCATCACTGCATTGACCAGAGAGTTCATCCGTGAACAAGTGGGTGTCAACGCCCCAAGCAGTGCTCTGGTCAAAGCCGCTGTCATCAACGGGGCTGAAGACTTGGGAACGCCCGACATCCCCAACGCCATGGAGGGGTGGGGTCAAGTTGACCTCGAACGGACCTTGATGCCCATGAACGGGGCACAAGCGCTCGACACGTTTTTGGGCGACGCTACAACACTCAATCCCGGCTATTCACTCTTGTATTCTTTCGATCTCAACCCTTCCCACGGGGTGGACATCACCCTCGCATGGACGGACGCTGCAGGCAGTGCAAACGGCCCTCAAAACACCCCTCGGTTGGTGAACGATCTCGACGTGACCCTCATCAGTCCCAGTGGTGACGAATGGCACGGTAACGTGTTCTCAAACGGCTTTTCTGTCACCGGAGGGACCGCCGACACCGTCAACAACGTCGAGCGCATTCGCATTGACGCAGGGACGTTGCCTGATTTGTCGGGAGACTGGACGGTCCAAATTGACCACAAAGAAGGTTCATCCCAGCGCTTTGGCTTGGTGGTGACGGCCGTCGCTTCCCCCACACCACAGTCCGATTTGGCGGTGTTCAACGAAAGCATTGTCTTGTCTTCGGTCGAACCCCTGCTCAACGACCTGATTTCCATTCGACTTGCTTGGGTGAATCAAGGAACAAGCACCACACCGGGTTTTGACATTCTTGTGGAAGACCTGACCACCAACGAAACCCTCACCACTTCCACTCGAAGCGGTTTGACTTCTGGGGCGTTGGATTCGTTTACCATTTTCCATCAATTCACCACCACTGGGTTGCACCGCTTACGGCTGTCCGTTGACACCACAAACGGCGTGACAGAACTCAACGACGCCACAAACGGTGTCAACAACAACATTTGGGAACAAGACATCATCGTACGAGCTCTCGGTGTTCGTGTCGTGGTCAACAATGCAGACGGGACCGTGCCGCAAACAGCCGAAGAGCGAGAAGACAACGCGATTTTCACGCTCGACGTTGCGAACGAGTCAGGTTTTGACATTCCGTTGTCTGTGTTGCACGAAGGTACTGGCAACCAATCGGTCACCATCTCATCGACCACGGTTCAGGTTCCTGCGGAGGGGAGGCCAAATTTCTTCCTTCCAAGCGAAGATGCATGGTCACGAACATTCAACGAAACAACGGAATTCCTCTTGACCCCTCAAGGCACCGATGACGCCAACAAAACCTTGGACTTGAGATTGGAAGATTTGGACGCAGATTTCACCACCTCTCCCGAAAACCCACGCTTCGTTCGTGCGGGTACCTATGTCGTTGAAATCACCGCTCGTTACGAATTCCAGCCGTCTGTTGCCCACACACAGCGAATCATGTTGATCGTCCCCCAGGTCGACCAAGTACAGGTGGTGGCGGCAGGGACGGCTGGGCTGGAAGCGCAACCGGGCAGCTCCAGCTTTTTCTCCATCTCGGTTCGTAACACCGGGAATGCTCCAGCCCAATACAGCGTTGAATGCGAATCTCAAAACCGCTGGCAATTGATGCTTGGTGGATCAAATTCGTCACGGCTTGATTTCGAACCACTGAACATTCTCGAATTTCTCCCCATGTCAATACGAATCATTGTCCCCCTTGTGGCCAATGGGATGCCTGCAGCAGGGGATGTTGACAGCGTCACCTGTTACGTCACCTCGGCCACAGACCCCTTGATGAATTTCACAGAAACCGTATCCATTGTCGTATTGCCTCAGGAGTCCTTCACCGTCGACGTCTACGACGATGACGGTCCGCTTGGTCCGAGTCAACTCGCAGACGATATTTCGGTGGATTCTGGGCAGCGGTATCATCTCAACGTCTCGGTCGAGAACACGGGCAACATTGCGGTCGACCTCGAAGTCTCAGCTCTTCCGGACAATCCACAATGGGCCATGAGAGTGTTCTATGGGGGCGAAGAGGACAACCGACGGGTGAGATTCACCCTGCAGCCAGGCGAGACCACTCGTGTTGAGTTGCTCTTTGCGGTTCCCATCACTGCAGAAGAAGACGATTTCAACGTTTACACGATCAGAACCGAACGCAGCGTTCAGAATTTTGTACAAAACACCACACGTTTGGTGGTGCGTGAGGAGCTCGACATTCGACTCGACGGCCCTGAAGACGAAACCGTCGGTGTGAATGTTTCAGAATCGTATTCATACGGTGTGTTTGAGGTTCAAAACACCGGTAACGTCCCGTTGAATCTGGCATGGACTCACGGCCTTGTGCCAGACGGGTGGACCGTTGGTTTCGCAAACCCCACAGTTTACCTTGAACCAAGGGAATCTCGAACCGTACGGCTTGGATTGGTGCCTCCGGCCCAAACCCCTGCTGGGCCCCAAGATTTTTCTGTGCTCGTCGTCGTCAATGCCTCCAATGCCGGACGATTCATTGAAGCGTCGATGAACGTCGATGTCGAGGTCGCTTCAACCATGTTTGCGAATTTGAGTGCGGCTGGCACGACCAACCCGTTCACGGGTGTTTCTCGCAACGATGAGGCTCAGCAAACATTCAGTGTGCGCAACGACGGTAACGTCGTTCTCAGTGGCATCGTACTCGAGGCCGTTTTGGTGGACGGTTCGGGTGTTGAACGCTCGGATTGGTCCGTGTCCTTGTCGGCTGACGATCTCAATGGCCTTGGTGTCGGTGAGGTCCGAGAGGTCGTTCTGACGTTGACACCTTCAGGAGATGCCAACCGAGCACCGGCTACCCTTTACGTCAACTTAAGCAACGACGAAGGTGTGTTGGTAACGTTTGAATCCAAAGCTTCCGTTGAATCAGCGACGGGAGACGACGGTTTGTTCGCCACCTTGCCTCCAGCGGTCAGCGTAGCCTTGACCCTCGTGATCTTGCTCGGCTTGATCGTTGGTGCCCGTCGGCTCAAGCAGACCGGCACCATTGCTGAGGACGGTTTGGAACTCGTGGCGCCCAACACACACGCACGCCCAGATCATCTTGGTGAACGAAGGGATGAAGTCTTGGACATCAGCAGTGCCATTAACGACATTGCCAGCGGTGAAGTGAGCGATGATGAAATCGCTGCAGCCATCATGCAATCAATGGACCTCCCTGCAACGCCAGTGGCTCCACCAAGCGGCCTACCGCCTTCTGGTATGCCTCCTGCCGGCATGCCCCCAGCAGGGATGCCTCCAGCAGGGATGCCTCCTGCTGGCCTGCCACCATCGGCGCTTCCAGCCCTCAAGCAACTCCCCAGCCTACCAGCCGTCGCTCCGCCATCATCTGTTCTGCCAGCCGTCCCACCCGGGCCACCGTTGCCACCCAGCGGTTTACCTCCCGGTTGGACCATGGACCAATGGCGACATTACGGTGAAGAATGGCTTCGTCGCCAGCAGGGCTGATGTGTGAATCTTGAAAGGTGAGAGGTTCTCCCAGCCTCATGGGCAGCATCGTATTGTTTGGACCTCCCGGCGCTGGAAAAGGCACGCAAGCTGCCAACATCATGCGCGAGACTGGGCTCCCACAGGTCTCCACAGGTGACATGCTCCGTGCAGCCATCAAGGCTGGCAGTTCCATCGGGTTGGAGGCCAAGGCCTACATGGACCGGGGTGCACTTGTGCCCGACGATGTCATTTTGGGTCTCATTCAAGGTCGATTGTTGGAAGACGACGCCAAAAACGGCGTGATGTTTGACGGCTTCCCACGAACCATCCCTCAAGCAGAGGCTCTTGCCGACTTGACCACCATCACACACGTGTTGGCCATCGAGGTGCCGGACGAGCGAATCGTTGAACGAATTTGCGGAAGGGTCAGCTGTGGTGCATGCGGAGCCGTTTATCACGACGTGTTCAACAATGTCCCCAGCAGCGGATGCCCCTGCGGGACATTCATCGAAAAACGTCGAGCGGATGACAACGAATCCACGGTCCAAAACAGACTGCATGCCTACCATGAACAGACCTCACCGTTGGCGGCATGGTATCAAGAGCGTGGCGTGTTCCATGCGGTCAACGGAGACCGCGACATCAATGCCGTTTCGCAAGACCTTCTTGGCCTTCTGAACTGAGGTGATTTGCATGGGTCGTCGTCGTCACTCAAAGCGCGGGCAATCTCGCCAAAAGCAGGCTAAACAAGCGCAACATCACCTTCTCAACCTCCTGGCTTCCCATCAAGAGTTGCCAGAGGAATTGGTTGATTCGGCTGCTGTTCATTTGATGAAAATCACGCGACGCCATCGACTTCGAATTCCAGTGACGCACCGTCATTTGGTGTGCCGCGCCTGCTGGGCACCTCACACACGCAGTGTCAACCTTCGAGTTCGGATCAAACACGGACAGCGAATCGCTACTTGCACCGTCTGCGGTGACTTACGGCGACAAGGGGGCGGACCCAAATCACATCGCATTCGACCTTCAGAGGTGAGCGTTTGACCGACATTCCTGCGTACATATTGACCCAAGCCAAATCTCGTGAATTGCAACCCAGCGTCCGTATTGGAAAGGCCGGGTTGACCGAAACAGTGGTTGAAGAAATCAATGCTCAACTCAACAAGCGCGGTCTTGTTAAAATTAAGGCCAACAAAGGATTGTTTGAACGAAATCAACGGTCGGAGGTGTGGTCCTACCTTTCCGAAGCCACCACATCGGTCGTTGTTCTAAAGCGAGGGAATATCGGAGTTTTGTGGCGCCGATAAGGAATGGGACGCAAAGGGTCAAAGAGGGGCTTTCAGTCCCCGTGGGCAGGAAGCGCACGCTATGAACAGTAACCTCTTCACGAACCGAAGCCGACAGATCTCCTTCGCTTTGTTGCTCATGGTTGGCTTTATGCTGCTCATGGGGTATTCCTCGGCAGCTGGAGGAGGATCACTTGAACTCGACGTTCACATCAAAGATGGCTACGAATCGCAAGCCATTGCCGTTGGTTTGCTCATCCTCTTTGCCGTGTACGCCCTGATTATTTTTGAATGGGTTCACCGAACATTGGCCGCTGCAGTTGGCGGTCTTCTTGCCGTGTTGGCTCTCAATTTCTACGCCGTTGAAGACACCTTCACACTCGCAGAAATCACCACGATGATCGATTGGGAAACCATCGGTTTGCTGTTGGGTATGATGGTGATGGTTGGTATATTGTCCAATACGGGGGTTTTCGAATACTTCGCAGTCCTTTCCTACAAGAAAAGCGGTGGCTCGATTTGGACGCTTGTTGTGATCCTTTGCACGGTGACTGCGGTTTTATCCGCCTTCCTCGACAACGTGACCACCATGCTTCTCCTGACTCCTGTCACCATTCAATTGGCGAAAGTTTTGGACATCAAACCAATACCCCTTCTCATCTCAGAGGTCTTGTTTTCCAACATTGGTGGTGCGGCGACCATGATTGGCGACCCACCCAACATCATGATCGGCTCTGGCCTTTCTCCTGGCAAAATTGAGAGCGTTGAGGGCGGCAAGTACGCCTACATGTCAGAATTTGGCGTCACATTCAACGACTTCATCATCGAAATGGGCCCGGGCATTCTCATGTGTATTGTTCCTTCTTTCATGTTCATCAAGTGGTTCTACCGCGATGAATTTTCCGGAACCCGGTTCCGCGATGTTGCTGAACTTGAAGCAAAGTACGGCATCAAGGACCCAGCCATGCTCCGTGTTGCGGGCATCATCCTTGCCATTGTGATCCTGAACTTTTTCATCCACCCCATTACGGGCATCGCTGTTTCATGGATTGCTCTTGTCGGTGCGGTTGTGATGCTGTTGGCCACGGACCGTCACGACATAGAAGAGCCACTTCACCATGTCGAATGGACCACATTGCTGTTCTTTGCCGGGCTCTTCGTCCTGGTGCACTCGTTGCAGTACTTGGACGTCATCGACTTCATCGGCAATTACGTTGAGCGAGCAATCGCTGCATTCGGCGATGACACCGCCGAGGGTCAAACCACCCGTCTTGCTGCGGCCGTTTTGATCGTCCTCTGGGTGTCGGCCATTGCTTCGGCTTTCATTGACAACATTCCGTACACTGCGACCATGATACCCATTGTTCTCATCATTGCGGACAACCTTGGTGCTTACCTCCTCGAACCCATGATTTGGGCATTGGCCTTCGGAGCCTGCCTCGGAGGCAACGGGACGCTCATCGGTGCTTCTGCGAACGTGGTGACGGCTGGCATGTCAGAAGACGCTGGTTATCCAATATCGTTCAATGAATTTTTCAAGGCTGGGTTCCCAATTATGATCCTCACCACCTTCATTGTCTCGTTCTACATGTTGGCCGTTTATGTGATCGGTGGGGAAGAGTTTGGTACATACATGAAACTCATCCTCGTTGGTATCACCACAATTGGCATCATCATGCAGGTTTCACGGGGCAGAGGCAAAGGAAAATCCTTCGCCGAAGCCCTTGTTGACGATGAAATGAGCGGCATCAGCGAATTGGTGACCACCACCAAGTCCGTCGCTGCAAGCATCGTTCGTGGCAACGAAGAGGAATGAACTCAACTCAGCGTTCACTTCAAGGGCTGTGGCGTAGAGCACCCGTTGGGGGACCGCCGTGTTTGAATGCCGTGTTTGTGGTTTGCTGTCCTTGAAGGGGCCATCATGCCCCGGGTGCGGGAGTCAATTGCGCACGGACCTCTCCCTTGAACTGGACGATGATGAGTTCGTTCCAACAGAAGTTCCTGGTCTGGAAGATGCTGCGGAATCGTGGTACGAACTCGAAGGCATGGACCGTCCCAAAGAGAATCCAGCCTCTCCTCCCGCTTCCACCTCCTCACCAGGGAGTTTGCCGTTTGGATTTCAGGGTGAGTCCAACACCTACCAACCCAACCTTCTTTTTGGCATTGGAAGCTTTGCCAACGGTATGCCCTTTTCCGGACCGGCAGAGCCCCAAATGGCTGCACCAGCCTCGTTGCAGACGCCAACGATGGCCGCTCCGGTCACAACACCACGTGCGCCTAAAATGCCCGCTCCCCCCTCCGTATTGCCCTCAAAATCACGAGAGGGAGAGATGGCTACAGTCCCCCTCCCAAACTTCGCTCCGCCTTCATCCAAGCGAGCAGAAGTGGCCGGGTCGGTTTCTGCCCCGGTGCCTCTGCCCTCCTCGTCCACACCAGAGATGGAACACGTGCCGCTCCCGGTCGTTGAATCTCCTTCGTCCGCGGTTGATGATGGACACGAGCCCGTTGGGCCCGAAGACGCCCCCATTGAGCCATTGGACATGCCGACCGATGCGTCCCCCCCCACGCCGCTGACAACGCCGCTGCCCCCTCCTCCTGCTCCAGTGCAGACCGAAGTGTCGCAACCCGTACGATTGGAGCCCAGCCGCCTGGTCGAGGCAGGACAAGGGTCATTCGAGCACTTGCCTGAACCTGCAGATGAGGCGGTCCCGGATTACTGGCGCATTGATGCTCCGATCCCAGATTACACCACCATCTATGAAACGCCCGAAGAGGTGGTGGAGGTTGTCCATGACGTGGACGAAACCGACGTTGTGGTCTACCAACACGAAGCGACCCAAGCAGCAGCGGTGTTCAAGACGCCCTTGGAAGCGAGTCAGCCCGATCAACGGACCTCTGGGTTCCGACTTCGACTTCATCCCGCACAAGCCTTGGCCGTGGATGTTGAAGGTGAACCAGAGCATGCCGAATGGGTCAAGGAAGGCTACGCTGGATTGGCTTCCTCCAATTGGGGCTCTGCGGCCCGTTCATTCCAACGGTTGGCAGGTCAACGCCCACAAGATGCTGCGGCGATGAACAATTACGGCATCTCACTTCTCCAACGAGCCATTGGGATGGCAGAATCGTCTCCAGGCGACCAAGATGCGACCGTGTCGGCCCAATTTGAATCGGCGATCCTGGCGCTGAGGGAAGCGGCCAAGGCCGATCCGACAAACGGTGATATCCTCGTTAACCTGGCACACGCCCTCATCGAGAGCGGTCGGTCGGAGAAAGCACTGGGCATCATGAACGTCCACAATCAGCGGACACCCGGCGATGCCAAGGGCATGAACACCCAAGCGGTTGCCCTTTCACAGCTGGGTCAAATGGCCCAAGCCATTGACGTCTTGAAGTCAATTCACGGTGACGCTGTAGCCACTTCGAATCTTGCGCAATTCACCGGCTGAACGCCGTCACTTCATCAATTCGTGGATTTTAGCGAAAAAACGACGCTGTGTCGCATTCAGAAGACCAATGAAGACCGATTTCTTGATATAGGGGTCTTCAGTCGGGGGGTTGCTTAGCACCCTGTTATGCACGTAGCGGGGGAAGGGCTGAGGAGGACTTCCCGAGGAGGAGTCTTCTGTTGAGGCCGAATTGGCATGACTAGATACCGA
>QQSC01000005.1:63202-80751 GCA_003602475.1 Candidatus Poseidoniales archaeon
ACTGTGCCCCTCTCTTTTCACCTCGGTTCCTCGTCCCGTTTTGGGCGCAATCGGCCGGTTTCCTTCTGTGGAAACCGGCCTTTTTTGCGTTCTGGACACCATCAACACTTTCAACGAACGTCACAGCGGAGGGAATGAGCACATGCCAATCAACACCGTTGACATCTTTGGTAGCGATCAGGTGGGCATCCATCTCGCTGCTGTGGGCAACGTCCTGTTTCATCCTCCTGAATTGCCTCAACCCAGTTTGGACATTCTCGAACAAACCATTGAACTGGAACTAGTTCCCACCATGATCGGGGGGTCCAATCTGGTCGGCGCCCTGCTCTGCGGCAACAGCCGAGGCATGGCAGTAGCCGATATTGCCACAGAACGTGACATTGACGCCTTGACATCATACGGCGATGTGGTGGTCATGGAGGGCGGTGTGAACACGGCAGGCAACCTCATGGTTGTCAATGAAGCCGGTGCCATTGCTTCCCCTGCCATCCCTCGTGATGGCCTTGAAATTCTCAGCGACGTCCTCGGCGTCCCCATCGTCTCCACGACCGTGGCCGGACAGGACGTTGTCGGCAGTTTAGCAGCCGCCAACGACAAAGGAGTTCTTCTTCATCCAGACGTGACACCTGATGAAGCACTTGTCATCGAGGAAATTCTCGGTGTGCCTCCTATGGTTGGCACCGTTAGCTTCGGCTCGCCTTACGTTGGAGCAGGTGTGTGTGCATCAAACACCGGTGCTGTATCGGGTACCAAGACAACGGGACCTGAACTCAATCGTGTTGAAGACGCTCTTGGATTCCTTTGAACACCTCGTTTAAAGGAATTGAAAAGTTCAAAGGCTTCCGAAAAAACCCAAGGTTATGGGAGAAATGCTCTATCAGGGTAAAGTGAAGCAAGTCTGGTCTACCGACAACGACGACATTTTGGAATTCCGATTCACCAATCAGATTTCCGTCTTTGATCAAATCATTCCTTCCCTCATACCTCGCAAAGGGGAATCGCTCAACAGAACAACCGCACACTGGTTCAAACTCGTTGAAGAAGCGGGTATTTGCAAAACCCATTTGGTCGAAGTTAACGCTGCCGACCGTTGCCTTGTTCGCAAAGTGGCCGTCATCAAAGAACCGGGGGCCATCCCTCGTGACATGGAGTGGGTGTTCGTGCCCCTTGAGGTGATTGTTCGTCACTACATTTCCGGGTCGGCATGGCGCAGGTACCAACGCGGTGAGTTGACCTCAGAAATGCTCGGTGTTGAAGGTGACTGCGAATACGGTATGAAGCTCCCTCGCCCTTATGTTGAAGTGACCACGAAATTTGAAAAGTTCGATCGCAACATTGGTCGTGAAGAGGCTCTGGAGATATCCAACATCACTGAAACTGAATACGAAGCCATTGTTGAAGCCGCCTTAGCGGTTGACAGCATCATCGAACGTGAAGCCGCTAAGAACGGATTAATTCACGTCGACGGAAAGAAGGAGTTCGCATTGGGTACCAACCGTGAAATCGTTCTTGTCGACACCTTTGGGACCCTTGATGAGGACCGCTGGTGGGACGCCGAGGCGTACGCCAACGGCGAGTGCATTGAACTCTCCAAAGAATTTGTTCGAACCCACTACATCGGCACCGGTCATCAAGCTGCTGTGCAAGAAGCCCGTGACACCGGTGCGGAAGATCCGCCCATCCCAGCCCTTCCCCAAGAGGTCATTGACCAAACGGCATCGTTGTACGCCTCAATGTACGAGCGCCTCACTTCAGAGCACTTTTGAGCCGTCATCTGTGTCGGCGATGGACAAGGCCAACGCGTCGTCGCTCAGCGGCCTTGAGAAGGGTCGTGAAGTGCTTGGCCACATCCGCAATTCCCCCATCTAGGGGCTCATCAAACGACACCGTCCATGACCTTCCTGCGAGCAGTTTCCGCAACCTCGACACCTCGTCCGGTGAGAGATACCCAAGCAGTTGCAGTCCTCCAAATCCGGATTCGTAATGCGGGTGCCCCTGATGTGCTTCGGTCAATCCTTCAGCAAGTTGTGTGATCAACGACACGATGTTGTCGTACATGTCTTCACCATCGTTGTCGGTGATGCTCCTGTTTGGACGAATGTGTTCAAGGAAATATCCCAAAGCGGAACCATCCTGATGCGGAAACCGTCCGAACCTTTCTCGGGTTAAACGCTCACCGATTTGGAGTGGAAGCTGTTCGTTGGTCACGGCCATGCCTGAAGTGAACAACAAGGTGGCTTGGTCCCAGCGAATTGAGTCGAACTGCTCGGGTGTTTCAAGGCCTTGTGATTGCAATCGTTCTCGGAGATTGGGCTCGTTGGCCACCAAGGTTGTCCATGCTTCGGTGTTGTCCTGCAGAGCGTCATGAATCACCGGAAGCATGCGCTTTGCCAAGGCCCCGTCAAAACCGTCGAGCGTGAAGAACGCTGGTGTGTTCGCCTGTAGGTCCTCGTTCATGGAGGTACGAACAGCACCTTGCGATTAAGGCCTTGGTCACGACCCGCCACCGAAGAAGCGGTCCATTCGGTCCTCCAGTTTCTCCTTTGGCTCCGGTTCGTTTTCATCCTCACCCAATTCTTGTCGCAGCGAAGCCAATCGTCCACTGGCTGAGCGGTTCTCATCGGGAACGGTTTCGACCACGGTGACGTCTTCGATCTCTTCCACCATTGAAACGATTTCATCGTTTGATTCAACCACTTCGATGTCCGTAGGGGGTTCTTCCTCGGTATCTATCACGATGTTGATATCGTCTTCATCCACGGGTCTGGCTGATGGCTTTTTCACCTGCTCGTCCCTTTGTTCGGTCTCTTCAGATTCCTTGCCTTTGACAGGGGAGGTGCTCGTTGATGCGTTGTTGGGCATTCGAACGACTCCGGCAGCCCAAGCAAGAACCAAGAGAAGCCCCGCTGTACCGATGATGAATGCGGCATCACTGCTGCTAACGGCCAACGCGCTGGTTGGTTTGTGATAGGTGCTGGCCGAATCGTCATCAGGGTTGTCGTCAACGTCGAACGGCGAGTCGCACGAAATGCTTGCTGTGATTCGTTCGTCTCGTTCAACATTGGATGGCTCTGGAATTGAAACAACCGGTGCAAACTCAGAATAGGCAACATCAACGATGTATCGTGTGGTCCAACCACCACTGGCCACCACATCAAGGACGCATACGGTGTCTGCCAGAATGTCGTATCCGGTCCGTTGAATACCGACGGTGATGTCTCCATTAGAGGAGATTGAATTGACGCCGATGTTCCAGTTTGAAGCACGGGACACGGTGGTCACCTCTTGCTGATCAAGCACTCGGCCAAATTGATCATGGAGCAGCAACGTGAGGACGATCGCTCCAGCTGATGGCTGCCAGTTGTTCACGCTCACATTCAAGGTGCTGCTGGTGTTGCTAGCCACCCGTACAACATCGCTGTTCAACGGCACGGCAACGCCTGTCGAGGTCGTCATGGACATGTATGCCACCAAATCCTGTTCCTCACCTGCACCAAGGGTGCACGAAGCCACAGAACCGTCCAGCGCAACTCGACCCAACTCATCGAACGCACCGCTGTTGAATCTGCACGATGCAGATGCATCCGGATACGAACGGCTTTGGACATAAAGGGTCATGGCTTGATCTCCAGCGTTCGTTGCTGCAGATAAACCAAGTTCACCGGTGGTGATTGGTTGAGTGAATTGCAAGCTGCTGTCCAATTGGAGGACATTGAACTCCGTTCCAGAGATGGAGGTGATGGTCGTGTTGGGGTGATAGAGGTCAACGTTGTGGACGGAACCAGCATAGGCATCCCTTACGGGACTGGATGCAAACGCAACGGACCCGGTTTCGACCTCAATATCATGAGACACAAGGCCCAACGTCGGGTGGTTGACGTTGATGGTGAGCAACAGTCGCTGCCCATTCCATGAACTGGCTGGTGTCAAATCAAGCGGTAGACCTTCCATTTCTCCCGGCGCCAGCACCATTTGGATGCCTTGATTCACCGACCAACCATCGGGCAATCCATCAACATCGACCTGCAAAATTGCCATGTCGTTGCCCAAGTTCTGAACCCACGCGGTTGGGAATCCCCCCTCTGATGTGACCAACCATGTCCCACGGTGGTCGACTTCAATTCTTGGGGACTGACCGACCCGCAGTGGAATTTGTTCCTCAATCATGCCTCTCAAATCATCCCCCGTCACGCGGAGATGCATGGTGCCTATTTCGCCTGCAAGAGCATCGCTGGGGGGCTCCACAAAAACGGTGATTTCGCCAGTAGCGAAAGGCCCCAACGGAGAATTGTTGCTCGGCAAGGTCATGTTCCAACCGGGTCCTGCTTTGGTGAAGTACGGCTGCTCAACACCGTTGCCCAAGTGGACCAATCCAATGGTGATGTTTTCTCCCAACGGGTCAATTTCCAAACTTGTTTGCGTCAGGTCCAGAGCCCAACCAACCGTTTCTTCAACCACGAAACTCAGGTTTGTGCTGGTAAGGCTGAACCCTCCGCTCATGTGGCTGAATTCAATGTCCACAGCCGTTTGTGCCCACGCATCGGCAGGAACCGCAACATCAAGGCTGAAATCCGTGCTCTCGTTCACGCCCAATACGGCAGTTGTGCCGGCGCTTATTGTCCACACGCTGCTGTCGTTGCCCATTCGTGTCAAGGTCATGGAGGGGTCGAGGGTGAGGGACGTTGCGGCGTTTCCAAGGTTGGTGATGTTCATGTTGAGCGAGAGGGTTTCACCAGGAACCATCGTGCTCGGGGTTTGGTCTCCCGGTAGGACGGACCATTGGTATCGAGGCGATGCTTGAAGCTGCACATCCTGCGTGAACGCGACGTTGTCGCCCCCAAGTGACGTCCAGTGGAAGCGCACATCAAACGGCATCAGTGCAGGGGTGTCAGCAGGCAGGTTCACGTCCAATGAACCGATGCTGGTGGCTTTCGCACCCAAGGTCTTGATCGGATCGAAGTAGGTGAACGTCACGTTGGGGGCGTCTGTGCCACTGGTTTGAATCACGCTGGCTGAGAATTCAAATTGGTCCTCACCGTTCCCTGGATTTTCAAGGAACATCAAAAAGCGGTGGTCTTCGGAGACATTCAGTGTGATTGGGACTCCCTCGCTTGTTGGCATGGGGCTGATGAGCGACATGTTGGCCCGGTACACTTGGAGCACATGCAGTGTTAAGTTGAGTTGGTGTTGGGTTGAAGCGTCGTCGTTGGCAATAAACGCGTGGCGAAGGGGCACCGCATCGTCGTTTAGGTGCAAGGTCAACACTCCAATTGCCGTTTCGTTGGCCACGCCGTTGGCTTGGAGTTCGGAGCCAACGATGGTCCACTCTCCGGTGACGGTCCAAGCCCAATCGGGTTGAACCATTCCTGCTTCAGCGAGGTTGATCGACAGTGAGCCCGACGATGGCAACGTTGCACCGATGGTGTAACTGACATTTGTTCCAGGCAGTGTCCTGTGGTGTGTTGGTGTGCCGCTTACAGCAACGGCTTGGAAGGTGACGGTCAACTCTTCACACAGCGCATCTTCCCCACTCCCCATGCACATGGTCATGGTGCTGATGCTGTTGGAACCAACAGCAGTATTGGTCGGGACGGGAAGAACGGCGGCAAGTTCCATCCGAGCACCCGGTGCTAGCGTGATGCTGAATTGCGTCTCTCCAGCGGCATTTTTGATGGAAGGTGTTCCCCCCCACGACGGTGCAGTCCAAGAAATTGAGGTGGTTTGCTCTTCTGCATTGCCCAAATTTTCCACCATGAACCATGCCTGGGCATCGGTTCCCGGTCTGCCTTGCCCGTGTGATGCGTTGATGCCCTCTGGTCCAACCACATCGAGACCTCGGGTTCGGAAGACCTCAATGGGCAACTGGAGGGAGGTGTTGATGGACGGGTCCTCGTTCAGCGACAGCAACAACGTCACGATGCCGGCCTCATCTCCCAGAGCATCGGACGGAACGTTGACCTCGAAATTCGTCATTTGAGCCGCTCCGGGAGCCAATGTGAAGGTGTTGCTGGCACCGGATTGAGGTCCGAAGGACCAAGATGATGGAAGTTGTTGGGCATCGGTGGACAAGGTCCACAATCCTGTTCGCGAACCCGTTGATTCAAGAGAAATGGATATGATTTCCGACGTCCCCGGTACAACGCGTGTGGTGTCCTCGGGACCGCTCAGTTGACCCAGGTAGGGTTCTACAACACGAAATTCTGCGGTTAGGCGGTTGTTGTCTTCTCGCATTTCGGTGATGTTGCTGTTCACATCCACCACCAGTTCGAACACATGAACGCCCAATGCAGCCGTGATGTCCACGCTAAAGGTCAGAGGCCCCCCTTCTCCTGAGGGGGAAATGGGTTCAGTGTCGGTGAACCGCTCTCTTGCGATTTCTTCACCGTTCATCATCAGGACGGCATCAAGGTCGTCATCGGCTTCAACGGTTCCAATGTTGATGAGTTGCCCTGTGACGGTCACTGTTTGGCCCGGATCAGCTTGGACCGGGTTGAAGGACAACCCCCGTTGGTCAAGGGCTGGAGCAAAGTCCGCTCCTGCATTTGAAACGAGAACGTCCCCATAGAGCATGTCGATATGTCCGTCACCGTCAACATCTGCAAAGGCGGGAGCGGACCACACTCGATGCGGCATGGCCAGGGGGGTTGTCCAATCGTCTGTCAGATCCGCTGAGGCACCCGTGTCTCCATCAAAGGCAAAAACACGACGGCCAAAGGCCACGACAACATCGGGAGATCCTTCTCCGTCAATGTCCATGCTGATTGGGGGTGAAACTGCGATCTCGTCATTATCGTTCCCCGCTCCGCGTTGCAAATCCCGAGTAAATTCCGTTGTTGGGTTTTCATCGCTTATGTCCGTGCAACCCAACATGCCTTTGCGATTGAAGTTAAAGGCCGATTCCGAGTACCATGTGACCCAACACAAGCGGTCGTCAACACCGTCGCCGGTTGTGTCCACTGGTAGCGGTGGCGTGTCGGCGTATCCGTTTTGTGCCCGGAAATTGAACACCTCCGTGGTTGAGGTTAGTTCCATTCCGATAAATCTGGCACCGCTCCCTGAGTCTCGGTTGTTGGCATCGGTGGGGACGGTGATGATCATTTCAGGTGCCTGGTCGGTGTCTAGTTGGGCCATCACCGGGCCAGGGAGCCTGAGGCGAGGTGCATCGGAATCAGAATCTGTGCCCTGGACGGCCAATCTGTCCCAATCCAAGGAACCCGAGTCACCGTCGATTTTCCAGACCCACATGTTTCCAGAATTCGAATCAACCGTGGTAAGGACCACAGCGGTCGTGGAGCCATCGAGTTGCACCCAAGTCGGATCAGAAGGGTGGGTTCCTCGGTCCAATGTGACATCCCAGATGGCTTCGGTCGGGGTGCTGGTTGTGATTTCAAAGGCCATGACTTTCGGTGTCGGGTCGTTGGCGGGGTCGTCCACCACAGCCACAACGAGTTCAGGTGAACCGTCGAGTTCCAAATCGGCCAGAACCGGCTGGGTTACAGCGTCGTGACCACTGTTGGAGCTGGCGAAGTGAGGGGACGGAGAACCGATCCGAATGTCGCTGTCGCTGTAGGACCATACGAGTTCGTTGCTGTGACCGCTGACTTGCCAGTTGGATTCCGTACAGGTGAGTCTGGGTGACCAAACATCAATGTTGAAATTGCTGTCGGTGTCGTAGACCACAATGATTTCCGGATGCCCGTCTTGGTCAATGTCGTGAATCATCGGCGTGGAACGAATGGCCTGTGTGGTGCCCAAATCCACCTTCCAGGCCAGTTTCGCATCGTCTCCAGAAAGGATGTTGAGGGCGCTTTGGCGCCCTGCATCCCCGACCTCACTTGTGATGATGACGGGTTGCAATTTACCCTCTCCACAACGCTCTGCTGCTGCAGAAGTCGCCGTGATGCTTCCTGAAAAGTTGCCCACAATGGAGCCGTAGCTGTCGGCACCCTCTCCCGTTTCAAAACCCTGCCAGTTAACGATTGGGCTGGTGACGGAGGCCAATTCGCTCACGTTAGCGACGGTGCCATCGCCAGGGCCGCCGTCACTGGCGTGTGAAGGCAGTGCGAAATCGTGGTCTGGGGTTCGGCCAAATTGCCCCCAGGGTTGATCGGTTCCGTTCCACGGCTCTGTTGAGGTGGACGAGGGGTGCAACGGCTCGGAAAGGTCGTCCCATTCTGGGACCTGCATCGGGCTCAGCACGGCGGCAACCATGATCGCCACGAGCATCAACGCTCGAGCCGAAGCGGAGTGCCCTGTGCTTCGCCGCCCCAACATCATGATGAACCGTCCTCCGGAGGTTGTTATGGCTTATGGAGGGCCGAGCACATAAAACCCCCTTCTTGGTGAGCAAACAGGATGCCATGCCACGGTTCAGCGCTCAGGATGTTCCGCTTGGATTATATATGGGCCGTCGGTGGCAGGAATGACTTCGGTCGCATTCTCTCCCGAGGGAAACCGGTGAAGGACGGAATGGTCGCATGACCATCCGTGTTAAGCCGCACTCCTCGGTGGGAGGTTGGAGGCGAAAACATGTACAAAGTGGTCACGAAAGAAGACATCATCCGTATTCCTGCGGAATACATGCGCAAGGGGCAGTCCCTTGACCAGTACATCGACCGTCTCTCCATGGATGCGTTCGAGGGAAAGTTCGACGAGCACAACCGATTCATCCTCGTCACCAACAACCACAAAACCATTGGACGAGGCAGGATTATCCACGGTGACGGAGCCATCTATCAAAAGGTCCAATTTGACGCTGTTCTGTTTTGCATGGACGACCAAGAAGTCGTCGAGGGCGCCGTTTCGGAAGTCAATGAATTCGGTGCGTTTGTGCGTATCGGCCCTATGGAAGCCCTGCTCCACAAATCCCAGATCATGGATGAACCTGTGGACATCAACATCGGCCGCAACTCCATCATTGGTAGGCAAACCGGCAAAAGTCTCGAAGTCGGTTCGTTCGTTCGTGCCCGCATTGTATCCCTCTCACCAGACACGTCCGACCCACGTCGTTCCAAGATCGGTTTGACCAGCAAGCAAGATGGCTTGGGTTCACCAAACTGGGATTCCAAAGGAAGTGAGTGAACATGGTTAAGATTCCCTTTGCCTGCGGCGAATGCCATCTCATTCTTGCTGATGGTGTGGACATGTGTCCCCGTCACCCCGCTGCACAAGTTTCCACCGATTGGACTGGATACGTGATTATCATTCAACCCGTTCGTTCCGAGATGGCCAAGCGGCTCATGGTCGAACTGCCCGGCAAGTATGCCCTGAAAGTCAACATTCGATGAGGTGAACACATGCAAATCAATGAACGAACCGAAAACAAACTCCTGAACCGTATTGAAATCTCCTTTAGCTGGAAGCACGATGGTAAAACCACACCTTCCCGCAAAGAAGTCATGGCCCTCGTGAAGACCCTTGAACCCGGATCCAACCCCGACCTCATCGTTGTCAAGAACTGCGATACTCGCTTTGGTCAACCACTCACCACCGGGCTTGCCTACATCTACAACTCTGCTGAAGCCATGGCCGTTGAACCGGCCTACATCCATTCACGGCACCAAGAATTCCGTTCTGGCGCAGCCCCTGAAGGAGGCGATGAATGATGGGAGACGGACCAAACGGCAAAGCCAAGTGGGCCAAGTACAAGATCGAAGATGGGCAACTCGTGAGAAGCGAATCTTGCCCGTCCTGTGGACCAGGTGTATTCCTGGCCATCCATGCCGACCGCAAATCCTGCGGTCGCTGTGGTTACACTTCCGCCAACGAGTGATTCACTCTTCTTCCTGATTCGGCGTCTCAAAGGCGCTTTCAGCCCACGACCCGTCGTTGAAGAGAATCAAGGTTCGTTCCTTCTGCAGAACCAATGCCATTGGGATCTCATCCCATGCGTGCTGAGCCACCTTCCGTTGAGAAAGAAGCAGTTCTTCTCTCCAACCAGCCACTCTCCAGCCCTGCCATCGTTCGTCCCAAGTGGCCGATTGAATCGGTCCGCTTGATTGCACTTTGGCCAAGATGTTGTCGTTGTGCACCCAGTGCAGCGCTCCTCTGGTCGAAGCATAGAGATGGTGGGCGTCATGTTGGAAATGGTGCTCCAACGGTGCTTCCGGTCCCGGGGCAATGAATTCCTCAACCATTTCGCCGGTCGCTCTGGACCGACGCTGGACACGGCCGCCCCGAGAGGTGATGGTGAATGTGGTTGATTCCATATGGAGGGCGATGGTCTCTGTGTTTCGCGGTCGAGCCTTCGGATAGGACCAGGTGGCTTCGGGCATTCGCCATCGCTCTCTCGCGTCGGGTGTTAATCCGTAGATGCCCCGCCGCCACAGAACAAAGACGACCTCGTCTTTTGCGACGCCTAAGGCAAGGGGCTCGGCATCAAGGACATGCGACCAAACGGCTCCTTGGGGGTGAAGTGGCTGGCTGGGGTTATGGTTGGTTCTCAATTCAGCTCGTTTTACACCGCTGCTCAACGACTGCTTAAGGTCAAGAACGCCCATTCTGGCCTTCATCAATTCCCCGTCGATCCACGTGGCATAGAGTCGCTCATCATGCACTGCAGCATGACTGATCCGCATAGGAAAAGGCAAGGCAGGCGGCTCATGGGATTCAAGTTCCGGGTTGAGCAACAAGAGTTCGCCCTCGGTCCCGATGACGAGCCGTTGCTGGCCCACTCGTATCAGTCGGTGTGGAAGAAAAGGCACAGCGGGGGGAAGGCCTTCTTCCATGGCACGAGGAGATGCCGTGTGTATGTGAACCCTCGTCCTGTTCGGGGGACACACCTCGGAATTTCCTCACTCCGTGAACCTTGCCAACATGGACTTTAGAGCATCAATGTCGGCTTGGATTTCCTCCCGTTCCGAGGATTTTGCCGTTCCACTTTCGAGCAAGTTTTCGAGGAATTCAATTTCTTCCCTCGCATTGTCACGCTCTTCTTGGAACTTCATTTCGTCCTGCTTTTGCTTCATCTCAGCGATGTGTTGGCGTGTTTTCTTTTTCTTCATCCGCCTTTGGAAATTCTCATCACCCTCAAAACTTTCAGGTTTGTCTTGTAGCTCCACGGCAATGGGGTAGGGGATGGATATCCCTTCTTTTTCAAAGGCTTCGTCGACTTCACGAAGCAACCAATCGGTGGCCAGAAATTCATCGTTGTAATCGTCAATCCATGCATACAATCGGAAATCCTTGGAATATTCGTTCAGACTCCGCAACAAGGAACGAGGTTCTGGATCACCCGTCACATAGGGGCAGCGCCTCGCTGTCCGGGTGATGACGTCCTTCACATGGGCGTTCTTTTCACGATAGTCGACGGCGTAGTCGATGTGAAGGGACAGACGCCGAGCAATTCCGTCGCCTCCACCTCGAGCATGGTTGATGATGGTCGAAGAAACGAGGGTGTTGTTTGGAATGATCACCAGGTGTTCGGTAAGGGTGAGAATTTTGGTGGAGAGTGTCCCAAAGGACACCACCGTCCCCGTCATGCCGTCCACCTCGATTCGGTCTCCCACCTCGAAGGGCTGATCCAGCGCGAGCATGGATGAGTTGAGGATGTTGCCGAGGGTTTGCTGAGCCGCCACCGCGACCACAAGTGAAAACACGGCCAAAGAAGCAAAGAAACCGACCATCTCAACACCGATCAGCCCCAAACCAAAATTGAGACCGAGCATCCACAACCCAAACCGAACGAGAATCGTGGGTAGGACGTATTGCCCTCCAATAATCACTCCTTTTTCACTTGAAAACCGAGCCATGATTCGGGGAAAAATATGCTTGATGGACACAGAAAGAATGGAAGTCATGATGACGACAAACAGCATCAAAAAGTGATTTTGAGCCGGTTCCAACGATGACCTGTCAATCCATACCCATCCCAAGTTGATGGCAAAAATGACCACGAATAAGTAGGTTCTGGAAAACAAGGGGTCGAGCAACAGTTGGTCCCATTGAGCCTCAGTTCGGTACACGATTGAACGTACAAGCGGCTTGAACACCAAGCGAATGGACATGAGTACTACAAGGGTGGTGAATGCAACAGCCCCAACCTCAGCACCAGTCCCGTATACAGAGACGCGGTCTAGGTAGGGCTGAAGCAGATCCATGATGGCGTCTTCTTGGTCCATGATGCTTCATGGTCCTCGATGAGTTCTTCTAACCTCGCTCTCAAAGGGGGTCCATCACTAGAATTTACGGAACTTTGGTTCCTTCTCGACCTCTTCTTCTTCTTCCTCTTGTGCATCCTCAAGGATGATTCTTGATCCCTTGGGGACAGCACGGCGAATGCCCTTAACGCCGGTCAGAGTGGTTCCCTTGATTCCAGTCCACGTGACGTGCATGCCACGTTCGGCACTACCGATCCATGCAGCTCCTTCAGTGGGTAAGCCTGATACATCCTCCAGTTCAAGTGTGGTGGCTCCTTTCTTGATGTCACCGCTCACGTCCGCCCCGTTCTCTTCCGGGTTCTTTGGTGGCACTTGTTCCGGTACAGGTTTCCCCGCGTTTTCCGTCTTCTTTCGGCGTCGGCGTTCACGCCTGCTGAGGGGTTCCTCTTGTTCGTCTGGCTCGGGTTCAAGCACTTGCGCCTGTTCTGGTTCTGGCTCGGGTTCTGGTTCCGGGACATCGGACTTGATGGTTCCCGGACGCATCTTGGAACCGGCTGGAATCTTCTTTTTGAGTCCTTCAATGCCGATGAGGGTGTTTCCAGATTTGCCCGACCAGGAGATGCGTGTTCCACGTTCTGGATGGCCAATCCAACCGCTTCCAGATTCAGGGAGGTCGGAAACATCGTCCAATTCGATGCTATCAGCACCTTTGGGAACATCAACTTGGGAGCCTTCCCGAGCGGGAACGACCGGCTCCGGTTCTGGTTCTTCCACTTCTTCGAGGTTTTCTTCTTCCTTGGCTTCCTTTGTTTTGATGTAATCCTCTTGATCCCAATCAACGGCCTTTTGCGCTTTTTGTGAAAGAAGGTCACCCTCAAACTTCGGGCCCGGAGGTTCGGGTTCAGGATCTTCCACTGGTTCCCCTGTTCGTCGTTGTGCAGCGTTGGTGGCCCCATCTTGCCGTTCTGCTGCACCACGGGCTGTTTCGTCGCTCGAGGCCTCGCCGTCCAAATCTTTGACCGGTGAACCGTTCTGTCTTCGTTCCTTCTTTTGCAGTTTTTTATCCCGCTTTTGCTGTGCACGTTCTGCTTTTGAATCCTTCTTTTCCTGCTTGGCCTGAGCCTTTGCTCGTTTCTTTTCCCGTCGTGTTTTGGGACGCTCTAAGGCCGATGCTTCAGCTGGATGACCTTGGCGGTTGATGCCAGCGTTCTGGTACACACTGCTCTTGGCTTCAGTGTAATCTCGCTGGTTGACTTGACCTTCTTCGGGAACAAGATTGTGGGCTTTGACCTCAATTTGGACGATGGCCTTGTACCGCTTTTTCTTGATGTAAGCGTGGATCTCATACTTGGTGTTCCTTGACCGTTCGGACGGTGTGCCGTTGATTACCCCGGTCTCTGGGTTGAAATCAAGACCATACGGAAGTTCGGGCTCAATCGAAAACAACTCGAGTTCAAGGCGTGTGACGGGGTCAAGGCCCCTCTTGTAGGGTTCAAGATTGTCCGGAACTTCACCAAATCGCTTGAAGAGTTCGTTTCTCGACAGCATGGTTTCTCCAATGTAGACGACCGTTTTCTTCAAGTTGTACTCGAATGTACGGTTTTCAAACAGCCATGGAATCAAGATGAGTCTGAGCCACGAGAGGAAGAGCAGAGCAAGCAGCAGCAGGAAACTTCCGCACACCATGTACAGCGGGTTGTTCCAGATGTCTTCCCATGCGATACCAGCTGGCGGTTCAACTTCCAACTGCACCGTGATGTTGGTAGAACCGTCCTCGTTTGTGCCTGTGATCACATAGCGAGTCTGGGCCATTTCTGCAAGCGGTTGGCCGGTGATGGCCCCCGTGGTTTGATTGAATTTGAGACCTGGGGGCAGTTCGGGCTCAATGCTGTAGGTGGTGATGACACCACTGGATTCGTCAATGCTCGGTTCAAAACTCGTGGTGTTGTCGTTCAGCACGAAGGTCATGGTCTCAGGGTACGAAAACACGGGGAGTGGCTCAAGAACTTCAAGCGTCACCAAAACGCTGGACACACCTCCGCTGTTGGTGGCCGTGAAATTGTAGACAATGGGTTCTGAATTGTTGACTGGTGAGCCGTAAACGGTTCCATTGCTTTCGTTGAAGAACAACCCGTCTGGCAGTTGAGGGGAGATGCTCCAATTCATTGCAACGCCACCGGTGTTGGAGACCACGTATCCCTCTGCGAGGTCTCCCCGGCGCAAACTAACGGATTGAACGCTGAAATCAATGAGCGGTGGGATGTCAATGACAACGATGGTGAATGTCGTTGCGCTGTTCCCATCTTCGTTGGTCAGCGTGAGGTTCCACGTGCCGTTTGGCACAACAACATCGGGTGTTCCATAGATGCTGTAGTTGCTGAGGCTGAAATTCAGTCCGTCGGGAAGGGCAGGCTCAATCGTCCAGTTCTCAGCTTCGCCTCCTGAATTCACGAACACAAATGTCACAATCTTGCTTCCTTTGACTCCAGTAATGTTGCCCAAGGCCGTGACAAGCGGGCTGGGTTCAATCACTCGAATGTTGATGATGAGCGTGTCTGAACCGGCTTCGTTCTGGGCAAGGAGGGTGTAGGTCACGTTGCCTTGGTTTGCGGTCGGGATTCCCTCAATGACAAAGGTGGATGCATTGAGCATGAGCCCGTCTGGCAGGTCTGGTGACACGCTGAGGTTCAGCACAGGTCCACCGGTGTTGTTGATGGTAAGGTTCTCAGCAGGTTCACCACGAACCAATGTGATGTTTTGGAGAAGAGCCAACGACGGTGCGGGCGGTATGATTCGAATCTGTACGCTCGTGCTGTTTGTCCCACCCGAGTTGGTGGCTGTTAAGTTGTAACTGATGAGTGACGAAGGTGCAGTTGGCGTTCCGTAGAGAGTGTGGTTGGTCGTGTTGAACATCAATCCCTCTGGGAGTGGCTTGTCAAACGACCAATTGGCCACAACGCCGCCAGTGTTGTTGAACACCACGGCGCTGATGGGTGACCCCACGACACCAAGGATGGCCGTGACGCTGGCGTTGATGATGGGCTCAGGCTCGTTAACGGTGATGCTGAAGATCACCTGCGAGGCGTTCTTTAGATTGGCTGCAATAACGGTGTAGGTCGTGGTGGTCATGTTCTGCAACGGTGTGCCGTGCACTCGCCCCGTCGTGTTGTCAAAGACCATGCCTGCTGGCAAGTTCCCTTGCAATGTCCAGTTCGCCACAGCTCCTCCATTGTTCGTTGGTTCAATGGCATCCGGTTCTTCTCCACGAGTCAGCACGTAAGCCGTTTCATTGATGATCAACAGTGGTTGATGCTCGAGTACCGTGATGGTGACGTTGTAGGTCACGTTCCCAATAGCGTTGCGGGCCCAAATCGAGTGGACCATCGAACTTGAATTCACCAAAGGTGTCCCGTAGATGGTGGCGTTGTCTGTGCCAAATTCAAGTCCTAAGGGCAATTCTGTGGCGATTCCCCACTCAAGAACCAGTGAACCGCTGTTGGTCACCGTGAACGGATTCATCTGTTCGTAACGGGTCAAGGTCAATTCGCTCGCATCAGCCGTTAGGATTGGCAGACTTCCCGTGATTTCGATGAGCACGTCAACCGTGGCGCTTCCGCCTGAGTTGTTGGCGTACACCGTGAACACGGTTTGTGGCAACGAAACGGTTGGTCGCCCACTGATCACACCCGAGGTGTTGTTGAACACCATGCCGTTGGGCAGTTCAGGATTGATGGACCAGGTTTGAATGAAGCCTCCTGTGTTGGTTGGTACCATGGCGGTCACGTTCAGTGAAACATCACCGCTGTAGCCGGACGGGTTGTAGGACAGAATCGCCAGTGGTTCATTGATGATCAAGTCGAACAGCGTGGTGTCCGAACCTCCGGAATTGATTGCCGTAATGGTGTAGGTTTGGGAGGTCAAGTTCACCGTAGGGGTGCCACTGATGCTCCCGTTTCCATGGTTGAACACAAGACCAGCGGGCAAATCGGGAGATACACTCCAGTTGGCGACCTCTCCTCCCGTGTTGTTCACCACGTAGGTGTTCCATCCTGAGACGGTGCGTGTGAGGTTCAAGTTTGAGGGGCTCGTGAGGATTGGTGCCGGTTCGTTTACTGTAATTTGGAACGTGGTTGCATCGTTGCCTCCTGTGTTGTTGGCATACACGGTGTAAACCGTTGCGCTGGAATTGGAAAGTGGCGTGCCCGAGAGAACACCGTTGATGAGGGACAACCCGTTGGGCAGATCAGGAGTGATTTCCCACGTTGCTGGAACGCCTCCCCCGAACGTGAAGATATGGTCGTTGACGGTTAATCCGCGAGTGAAGGTGAAGTCCGGTGAAGCGGTGAGGATGACTTGGGGCTCGTTAACGGTAATGTCAACGGTGGTGTTAGCAGAGCCTCCAGTGTTGTTGGCATAAATGGTGTAAACCGTTGTGGTAATGTTGACGAGTGGCGTTCCTGACAGTGTACCGTTTTCAAACGACAGACCTGCCGGCAGTGCGGGAGAAATGCCCCATGTTTCTGCGACTCCACCACTGGTTTGAACCGTGAGGTTAGAAATCGTGAGGTTTCGGGTGTAAACTTGGTTGAGGACGGTTCCAAATATCACCAACGGCTCGTTAACGGTGATGTCAAATGATTGGCTCACGGATCCTCCGCTGTTGTTAGCGTAAATTGTGTAAGGTGTGGTTGAGAGGTTCACTTGGGGTGTTCCTGACAAAACACCGTCGTTGAAGGTGAGGCCTTGCGGCAAGGCGGGAGAAATCCCCCACTCATCGACGATGCCTCCACCCGATCCACCAGTGTAGAGTTCTGGCATCGAGTAGAACTGAAGCGTCGAGATCGTTACACCTCGAGTGAACACCCGATTTGACATGTTCTGCAGCACAGGAACTTGTTCATTCACCGTAATATCCAACCTGATGAAGGAATCTCCACCAGAATTGTTGGCGTAGATGGTGTATTCTGTCGTGGTCATGTTCACGCTGGGCGTTCCCGAGATGATTCCGTTAGCGAAGATTAACCCGGATGGAAGCACAGGGTGGATGCCCCAATCGACAACTTGACCACCACTGTTGTTCACCGTTACCGTTCCAACACTCACATCCCGGGAATAGGTTTGATCCCCAATGCTCAACACGGCGCTGGGTTCATGAATGGTGATGGTAAATGTGATGGTCGTGTCACCACCGGTGTTGTTGGCATACACCGTGTACGTCACAGGGGATGTTAGGTTCACCGTAGGGACACCGCTGATTCGACCATCAACAAACGTGAGCCCGGTCGGTAACGCAGGACTGATGCCCCATTCCTGAACTGCCCCTCCAGTGTTGGTGACGTCTGTGGATACGCTTTGGCTGCGTACGTAGGTTTGGTCACTGATCAACAAGGCCGCCTGGGGCTCGTTGATGGTGATGTCAAACGAAACCGTTGCCGTTCCGCCCGTGTTCAC
>QQSC01000050.1 GCA_003602475.1 Candidatus Poseidoniales archaeon
GCAGCCTCAGGAAATTATTGCGGGTCAGGTCTTCGCCTTTCCTCGTTTAACGGTTCAGGGTGGAGCACACAAACCGTTGATCAGCACATCGATCGAGGATGCGATTCAGCCCTTGTGATCGATGGCAACGATCGATTCAACATCGCCTATCAATCCCGTGATGATTCAAAAATGAAGTTCGCCACGGACAACAGCGGTTCTTGGAACATCTACGTTGCAGATGCGGGCGAATCCCTGTACGATTTGTATCCGGGTTATTTCCTTTCGATGGCCATCGATGAGCAAGGACAGGTTCACATTGCCCATTTCGATGATGAGAACAAGGATTTACGATACTCAACAGGCGTCCCAAACGGTGAATGGACGACCACCATTGTTGATTCAGCAGGAAACACTGGCCACAACCCATCCATCGGGTTGGACGTTGCAGATCACCCCCATATCGTGTATCAAACATGGAGTGGATTCAATTTCAAATACGCCACGATTGACCCGACAACTTCTGAGTGGGAAGTTCACACGATTTCCAACAACGGTGATGTTGGTGGCAGCAATTCGCTTTTCATCGATCACAACAGCGTCATTCATGTGGCCTTCTCGGATGAGTCAAACGACGTTCTGAGATATGCATCAAAGCCCACGGGCGTGAGCCTTACCCAAGAAGTGACGATTCAATTTGGACAAGAAGCCGCGGTGACAGGGACCGTGCTCAACGATTCGACGATTCGTGTTACAACGCCATCAGTGAACACGACTGGCACCGTCAATCTGACCCTTGTGGACAACAACGGGGAAGAACACCATCTCTCTTCCAATTTTAGGTTCGTGGACCAGGAGGACCTTGATTCGGATGGTGTCTTGAACCCTTCAGACGATTGTCCTGAAGTTGCAGGGACGTCGACTCATGATTTGACCGGTTGCCCAGACGATGATGGTGACGGTTACAGCAACGCTGGTGACGCCTTCGCCTTTGATGCGAGCGAATGGTTGGACACCGATGGTGATGGAACTGGAGACAACAGCGATGCCTTCCCAAACGACGCCAATGAAACCACAGACACGGACGGCGATGGTGTGGGTGACAACAGCGACGCCTTTCCCATGAACGCTTTTGATTATCTCGATTCAGACGGTGATGGTGTAGGTGACAACGCCGACGCCTTCCCGAACAACCCGAATGAAACCGCTGATAGCGACGGTGATGGGGTGGGGGACAACAACGACGCCTTCCCACTGAACGCCTTCGAACAACGAGATTCTGACGGCGACGGCGTGGGTGACAACAGCGATGCCTTCCCGAACGATGCCAGTCAATCGATGGACAGCGATGGTGACGGTGTTGGCGATCTCAACGACCTTTGCTCGCAGACTCTCGAGGATGAAGATGTCGACAGAGACGGTTGTTCGCAAGGGCAACTCGACGGCGACGGCGACGGCTACGTTGACACAAACGATGCCTTCCCACAGGATTCCACGCAGTGGTTGGATTCGGATGGGGACGGCTACGGAGACAATTGGGGCGCCTCGGATTGGAACGGGAGTCGGTTGGCACAATGGCAGGGTATCTTTGTCCCGGGTGCTCTGCAGCCCGATTACTGCCCGGACGTGAGCGGTGATTCAACCGCAGACGGATATTTTGGCTGCTTGGATGAGGACGGTGACACGATCCCCGATCGATTCCAACAAAATGAAACGAACCAAAACGACACCCAACTCCAAACAGACACGGACAACGACGGCGTGTTCGATGTTAACGACGATTGCCCGGGGACCACACCCAACGCCGTTACGGGCGCCAACGGTTGTGAAGTAAAGGACGAACAAGTAGAAAACACACCCCTGGAAGGCTTCAAGTCGTTTTTCTCAGGAGAGGCTGATGCGGTGACCACCACGGTTGGCGTGGGTGCAATTTTGCTGGCTTTGTTCACGGTTTTACAGACCAACGCCGTCGCTTCGGTTCTCCCCGACGCGTTCCGCTGGGTACGTGTGCTGCGTGACAATTCGAAGCTCACCAAGGAAGAACGAAACGAGTTGACCTACCTCCAATCGCTGGTCCAAGCCTATGCTGAGCATCCCCAAGAGTTGGTGGAGGAACTTCTTCAGTTGAAGAATGACTTGACTGGACGCTACACAAACAACGAGATCAAGAAAGAAACAAGGGAGAAGTTGTTCACGCTCATCGATGATTTGCTCAACGCTTCCCCTCAAGAACTGTACCGAATTGCCCACAACGAGGGTTACTTTGGTTTAACCGGTACGCTCGACTCAGGTAATCGCACCGAATTGCTCAACGAGAACATTGCCATGCGGGCGTCAACACAAACGGCTGCTGTTGTTCCATTCGGGCATCAATCCTCTGCAGCCGCCTTTCCAACACAACCTCCTGCAAACGCTGTTGGCACCGTCAGGGCTGACGGACTTGAGTGGTACGAACCCCCTCACGCAAGGGGTGAATGGTGGTTCCGAAGGGCTTACACCAGCGAAAATTGGCAAAAATGGTCCCCTCCCACGCCGTGAACGCCACCACCAACCGGCATGTTGTGGACTTCACATGTTGGATGCTTGTCGGTTTTCTCAACACAACCGGTTCCGCCGGTGAAACCGCTTGCTAAATTAAACACGGCGTTTTGGTGAACACATGAAACCGACGGACGAGCAAGCAGGGGCATGGACAAAAGCGTTTGATGCGGGTAAATTTGTCCGTAAATCCAGTGAATTCCGCGACCACATCACGAAGGATGGAACCTTTTCTCCACAGAGCGGTCGTTATCACCTCTATGTATCTCATGCCTGCCCTTGGGCTCACCGCACCCTCATCACTCGAACATTGCTCGGGCTTGAGGACCACATCAGTGTGGACGTCGTTGACTGGCGGATGAACCCAAACGGGTCGTGGTCGTTCAATGAAGACGAAGAAGGGGCAACGGCCGACACCGTCAACGGTGAGTCAACTCTTGAGGGCGTGTACGAACGGGCCTTTTCTGGCTGGAACGAAAGCGGCAGAATTGGAACTGTCCCCGTCTTGTGGGACCGACAACACGCCACCATCGTCAACAATGAAAGTCGTGAAATCGTCCGTATGTTCGATGGGTTTGCAAAAGCGGGTTTTGGCAACGGGGTGACGTTAGCCCCAGAGCAATGGCGTCAAGAGATCGACGCCATGATCGATGCCAATTACGAATCGGTCAACAACGGCGTTTACAAATCCGGATTCGCACGAACCCAATCAGCATACGACGAAGCCGTAACGGCACTTTTCGAGCGTCTTGACGAGCTTGAGCACCATCTCGACGGGAGAGAATGGTTGGTCGGGGAAGGAACCGGTTTGCTCACGGAAGCTGATCTCTGCTTGTTTACGACGCTGGTTCGGTTTGATTTGGTCTACGTGGTCCATTTCAAGTGCAATCTGCGAAGAATCATTGATTATCCGAATCTGAAAGCGTTTGTTGAACGAATGATTGACCAGCCCGGCGTTCGGGAAACATGCCATTGGCATCACATCAAGGCCCACTATTTCTGGTCACATCAGAACATCAACACCTTCCGAATCATTCCTTTGGGGCCGCTTGAAGGAGCACACACCTCGTGAGGTTTGCTGCAAATTTTGAAGAGGAAGAGGATTCAGAAAAGATTCTGGTTTCATGTTGCGAACCTCGTGCCGATTTCTTGGACATTTGAGCTTTGGACCCTGCTTGGGAGTTGTCCGTACCTCTACTGGAATGGAGAAAAAACCGCAACAGAGAAAGGATTAAGCCTTAACCAATTGGCCCACAACCAACGACGTAGGTAAGATGTATGAGAGTCCCAAATGTAAAATCATACCTCCGAAATGTCCTCACCAGTGTTCGGGTGCGATTGAAATTCCTCCGTTTCGGATTGAGAAACCGTTTCACCTCATCCACCATTCTCGACCCTGCAGGCCCGACCGTCTCCATGACAACCTACGGGCGACGTCTGAAAGATGTCCATCTCGCCATCGAGACGATTGCAAAGGGGACGGTTCTCCCCTCACGATTCATGCTTTATTTGGACGTGGAAGAGGATGTCTTGCATCCGACCGAGGCACTGAAGCGACTTAAGAATCGAGGTTTGGAGATCCATCTTGCTGAAAATCTGGGCCCGCATACGAAAATACAGTGGTGGATTCAAAATGCCCCGGGCTTTTCCCGTCCACATGTTGTGGCCGACGACGATATTTTCTATCCAAGTTGGTGGCTGAAATGCATCCTTGAAGCAGCCCAACACGAACCAACATCAGTCATGGCATACCGTGCTCACAGAATGGTTCTCGCCGATGACAAGAAAGAACTCACGCCCTATGAATCGTGGCCACCAGGGATCAAAGGACCAAGCCATCTGAATTTTGCCACCTGCGTATCAGGTGTCTTGTTTCCTCCAAATTTCCTCGAAATTATGCGTAATGCTGGACAGGGGTTCCGAGAAACATGCCCACGAAACGATGACCTATGGCTCACATTCCAATCCATTGAACACAGCGTCGGCATTGGCCTCGTTACGGATGAGAGCCTCCATTTTGACATGATCCCCGGTAGTCAAGAAGTAGCACTGCATTCAACCAATGTGTTCGAACAACAAAACGATGTTCAACTTCGCCAAACCTTCCTTCCGAGCACGTATGCCACATTGGCAGAACACGACCTTCATTTCCAGCAACAACAAAACATGCTGTGAATGGATGAACACAACGGATTGATGCCACCTTCCAGCGTCTGCCTTTCTAATGGGCAACAGATATTATCTTCGATTCAAAAACAGTTATTGCCCGCCCCCCTGTCGGTAAAATATGAAAGCACGCCTACCAAATTTCTTTTCGATAAAGCAATCAACGGATTTAGTCAGAATTGGAAAGGATTATGACGGTGGCTATCTTGTTTCTAAATCAGACATTGAACAATCAGATTTACTCTTAGGATTTGGTATCAGTGATGATTGGAGTTTTGAGGAGGATTTCTTAGAGCAAAAAAAAGTATCCATCACAGCATACGATGCAAGCGTGAGTGAAAGAATTTTTTTCAGACGTTTCTTGGGGTCTACATTAAGGATTTATAATTTTAAACGCTTTCGGCACTCCTTAAATGTGCTCTTAAGATATAGAAAATTCTTCTCCCAAACGGATGTTAACCATATCCAAAAATTTGTAGGCTTGGACGTCAAAAACGAGCAGCACTGCACTTTTATGGATGTTCTAAATCAAACTGAAAGTAAAAATATGTTTTTGAAAATTGATATTGAAGGTTCTGAATATCGCTTCTTACATGACATTGTCGCTAATGAAGAGAGAATTACTGGCTTAGTGCTTGAGTTGCATGATATTGACATACATCTCAACAAAATTGAAAAGTTCATAGATGAATTGAGTCTAAATCTCGTTCATGTTCATGCTAACAATTTCCGTCCATTAAGAGCAGATGACGATTTGCCATTTGTTTTGGAGTTAACTTTTTCCAAATACTCAAATGTTTCAACAGACTACAATCTACCTCATGAGTTAGATATGCCAAATAATAAAAATGGCATGGAATATGAAATTCTATTCAATGACTAACACAATGCATTTTCAAATGTTTAATGAGAGCATTATTTTTGATGTGATTTGGATAGCCAGCATTTGGCAATAACGCTGTTTTCACACAAACGAATCTGGTGTTTTGCAATTTCGAATGTGGATGAGCAGTGGTTCGAGAGAAGGAAGATGGGGTTTTTCAATCAACTCATGTGCTTGCAACGACGGAGCGGCTTCATGCACAATACTGAGTGGGAGATTCATACGTCCTGCTTTAGATTCTTGAATTTGCTCAAACGCTACGACTCGACCCAAGTTGGTTCAAAGAGAACGGGTTCATGTGCAACTTCCCATTGCTTGAATTTCTTCATGCACGTTGTGAACGCCTCACTTTCGAGGTTGCTTGAAAGCCATGAATGAACATTGGCCCACGGTTGAACATCAAACCATTTGCGATCGTGATTCGCAAATTGGCGCACAAAAGGAAACAATGCGTCACTCAATGATTCGCTGATGGAGGGAATCTCCCCAATGCGAGTATCCAAATCGAGGAGGTATGATGAGGCAGCCGTTCGTTGCTCAAGTTCATCCACGCTCTGGTAGCGGTTGGGATATTTGTAGCGATCCAAATGGAACTTGAACTCCTCATCGTTGCGTTTGACCCAACGCTTCTCCTCTTCAGAAAGAGTCCAATCAAGTACATGTTGCATAATCTCGAGACTCTCCTCAATGACCGTACCGTTTTCCAAAACGAGGACTGGGACCGTGCCCTTTGGTGAGGCCTGCATCAGTTGAATCGGGCGATCCCTCAAGACGACTTCACGAAGTTCAACCTGGAATTCCTTTCGGACGATGGACATTCGAGCACGCATGGCGTACGGACATCTTCGGAACGAGTAGAGAAGGGGAAATGCCATCTTGTGGCCTCCTTCATCACTCAGGTGGGATCGGAGGAGCGTAGCCACCCTTCACAGCTTCTTGGACGATGCTCATGTCAGAATCAACCATCATTTGAACCAGTTCTTCAAATGAGGTGCCCGGAACCCAACCGAGTTCTTTTTCAGCAAGAGCCGGATCACCGATCAACAAGTCAACTTCAGCAGGTCGGAAGAACTTGGGATTGGTGCGGACGCGAACGCTGCCGTTTTGATCGGTGGCGATGGTGTCAACGCCTTCACCCGACCAAACGAGGTTCATGCCAACGTGAGAGAAAGCGAGTGTAATCATGTCGCGAACACTGTGTGTTCTTCCGGTTGCAACGACATAGTCGCCGGGCGTCTCTTGTTGCAGCATCCTCCATTGCATCTCGACATAGTCTCCAGCAAAGCCCCAATCGCGCTTTGCGTCAACGTTTCCAATCCACAAGCATTCATCGAAGCCTTCAGAGATTCGGGCTGCGGTCATGGTCACCTTCCGTGTGACAAATTCGAGTCCACGCCGAGGGCTTTCGTGGTTGAAAAGAATGCCAGTACAAGCAAACATGTTGTAGGATTCTCGGTAATTCCGGGTGATTTCGAAGGCAAACACCTTCGCACAACCGTAAGGTGAACGGGGGTGGAATGGAGTTGCTTCGGTTTGAGGAACATCTCGAACTTTACCGTATTGTTCGGATGAACCTGCTTGGTAGAAACGACACTCGGGAGCATGCTTGCGAATTGCCTCAAGACATCGCAAAGCCCCGAGACCGGTGATGTCTGCTGTCATCATTGGTGAGCGCCACGATTCAGGGACAAAGGACATGGCTCCGAGGTTGTAAAATTCATCAGGCTGAGCATTTGATACGGCATTGTCGATTGAGTTTTGGTCGGCCAAGTCACCGTTAATGAGATGGAAGTGGGGGTTTTCCATCAAATGGTTGATCAGGCTGCGGCCGGAAGTCGGCTGAGAAACTCGCCGAACCAAGCCGTACACTGAATACCCCTTCTCAAGAAGCAATTCAGCAAGATATGAACCGTCTTGACCTGTCACTCCGGTGATCATTGCCGTCTTGCCGCTCATGTATTGTCGTTAGCGCTTCCCTTTTTCAATCGTCCCGTGGGAACATGTGTAAAATGATACCATGGCTTGAGACGTTTGAGTGTATTTGAAAGGGATTGATCGTACAGGAAATCATGGCAACAAAGGGGTGATGAGGAATCAAAACCTCTTCGCTTTTGATGGTTCGAGGAACGTTCGCCACGCTTGGTTGTGCTGAGCGGGACATGCTCCATTTGATTCGGGAGCTTGGTTTCCAACACAGAACCGCCAAATTAAGAATTCGTTGCAAATCTTTGCGCGTCAACTCACCTTTTTGATGGCCCTTTCGAACACTGCGATGTAATCAGAAGCATTGTGTTCATAGGTATATTTTGAAAGAACACGTTCTCGACCTAATCGTGCTTTTTCAGCGGTTTCATTGCTGGATAGCATCTCATTTACGCAGCGAGATAAATCTGAAGGAACTCCTCTTTTGAACAAACCACCAACTGAAGGATCAATCATCTCAGTCAATGGTTCTTGGTCAACGGTTGCTACTGGAGTGCCACTCGCCAATGATTCAAGCGGAATGAGTCCCTGGCCTTCGTAGTATGAGGGATAGACCACAAGGTCTGCTGAACGGAAATGTTGGGCCAATTCATCGAATGATAGGCTGCTTTGAATGTGAATCGATTCTGAAACACCAAGTTTTCTAGCATTTTTCTCTAACCTTGATTTCATGTGGCCCCGTCCAACGATGACCAATTTTGCACCAGGGTTTTGTTCAATTATTTCTGGCATTGCTCTTAGCAACGTCATGTATCCTTTACGTGCTACCAATCGTCCAACTGCAAGCAGCATCGGCGTGTTGGTCTCGGATGAGTAACACAGCGCTTCTTCGTCCCCGCAACCGTATTGGGTTCTAATACGCTCATGCTCCAGTTGCTCTGCTTCTGCGTCCATATTTGGTGGACGGAACACGTTGTGATCACATCCCCAAAGGATGACTTCGCAATCGAAATTTTCGTCCGGGTGATACCATTGTCTAAACTCCTTCAGGGTGGATTGGGAATTGGAAACACAAATGCTCGACTCCAAGATGCCCGCTCTTTCGTATCTCGAATACCATCCAGCCGTGGTGAGAATTGCAAGGTCATTTGGATTTTTCCATGTTGCAGACTCTCTTGCTGCTGCCGCTCTCTTGACGCCCTCTTTCTCCCCCAGCCAAGAACCGTGCAGGCATGACACGACAGGGGCGATGTTTTTCTGTAGCCAACTGAATTCTTTTCTCTTCCAAGATACCAAGGGAAGATGAGCATTGATGACATCAATTGGCTTTTGCGCATGAAGTTTTTTCAAAGCCTTCATCGCGTTTTTACCGTATGAACGGGTGAAAGCCATGGGTAGGCGTGCCCAGCGAACGGGGACCACAGATACACCTTCTTGAGACGGTATTTTTTCTGAATGAGAGCGAGTGATTATTGTTACTTCATGACCCAATTGAACGAAATGTCCTGCAAGGTGGAACACCACCGAGCCGATTCCTCCCCAGCGGGGCGGATATTCACCGGACACTATCGCTATATGCATGCCGAACAACTTCCCCAGTTCGTAATATGATAAATACTCCAAGGGATAGGTGGCTTCAATCAACATGCTTGAATTGAGGTTGATTGTTTGTTGAATGAACCACTTCAACTTCTTCTTAACCCATTTTTTCATGAGACGAGATACCAACTGAAGAGGTAATACGGCAACATGGTCGCCTTATTGGTTTTCATGCATGAATTCTGATCCAGATGGGCCCTGGTTCTTCGCTCCATCTATGTTTGATGTGTATCGCTGGAGGTCTGTGATAGTAAATCATGTACTTTTTTGGCTTGTGTTTCGGGAGTTAGGTCTATTTTTTCGATGTGTTCTCTTCCGGCCTTTGACCATTTTTCTCTGTTCAAGTGACCTTCCTCAACAGCTGAAATCCAATCATCTCCCTGGTTGAGAAGTCTGCCTGTGATGCCATCGACGACCGTTTCTCTAAATCCTCCTTGATTCGAGACAATGACTGGACAGCCGACAAAGTATGATTCTGGGGGAGTTAGGCCGAAGGGTTCGTTGATTGCGTTGCTGACCATCGCTTTCGCATTTCTCATCAACACTCGGATTGTTGCTTGACTTACCCTGGGTAGGGCTTTTAGTTCAACGTTATTCGCTTTGGCATGTTCATGATGTTTGGATGTTACTCCGCCGCCGACCTGGACGATTGTTAAGTTTGAAGAGTTTAGATTTTCTATTGTTTTCCAAAGTCCTTTGGCATAAATTGCATGTCCGATCGTGATGATGTATTCATTCTGGGAGAGGTTGAACTCTTTTCCTACAGCACTCCAGTCTTCGTCATCTGATGGTTTTATTGGCCATAATTTTGTGTTTATGCTTGGGTAAAGAAGGTGTGAATCGAAGCCATAAACTTGCTTTATTCTTTCACAGGTGTTTTTGGAATTGCCGCTTATTTCTCCTCTCTTCGCCGCCTGTTCGGCTAATTTTAGGTCAATTTTCCTTTGCTTGGATAGAAACAAATTTGTAAGTTTCAAATTCTGTTTTGGCGTCCCATCTATGTCAAAATGCAGGTCGTTGCTGTGCAGCCCTCTGTTGGGTTCATGCATGTATGTGTGAAGAGGGATGTGTTTTGGTATGAAGGGGAGGATCTCCAATGATGCCATTCCAGTTGTAATGTTGATGGCGTCAATGGTTGAAAACAATGTGTTCAAACCCACTCCTTGTTTTGTAAAAGAGAGCATTGAATACCATTTTTTAGATGCTTTCTTTGTTGATTTAGCAAGAATTTCTGAAAGCACCCCGTGTGAGTAAGACCAGTTTTTTATTGGAGAAAATAAGGGGATGTTGAGTTCGTTGAGTTTCTCTATTAATTCTTCATGCGGGTGCAAGGTCGCTACACTCAAATCAAAATATTTTGACCATGCTTCGAGATTGTTGATGAGGTCTCGTTCTCCACCCCCAAAGTGTTCAAACGAACCTTTGACCACCAAAAGACGTTTTCTTTGGAGGTTAGACATGTGTTCTCTGAGAGGGGGGCTTGCTATAATGTTGAGCCGTTACCATCAACCTAAATTCTAGATCGATGTGAAAATTATTCCATCCTCGCCGATGTTTGAATCATACATTTTTTGTAAAACCGTCTTTACTTCAGAAATACTGTGTTCTTGATGATGATCCGGTAGTTGGAAACTGGTGAAATGATTGGGTAGTGCTGAAATAAATGTGTCAACATCAATATCTGCAACATTTTTCAAGTGATGAGGTAAAAATTCCACCACCAAGGTCTTGCAATTGGATAGAATTTCCTTCATCCCCATCATGGCAAAATATTCAGAACCCTCGATGTCCAAGAGAACGAGGTCAAAATGATGTTCTGATAAATAAGTATCAAGTTGATGAGAGTCCAACTCTATGACTTCTGGGTCATCATAATCATAGAAGAAGTGACGTATTTTTGGTTTTCTTTTGCTTCCGCCAGAGTTGACTTTGCTCATTAAAAATTCGACCTTTTCAGAAGAGTCGTTCGCAAAGATGTTGTGCGGAGTAATGTTTTCAATGTTGTTTAATTTTAAATTGATCTCGAGCAATTCAAAGGTTTTTGGATTTGCTTCAATCGCTGTAATTTCTTTACAATGTTTTGAAAGTGGTATCGCTAATGACCCAATGTGCGTCCCTACGATTAACACGTTTGAATCAAGATCAATATGGTTCTTTAATCTCGAAATTTCCTCCAGGCCAAAACCGCCCGATCGAAGTTTTTGACCGACTTCAAGGTCTTCGGGATCCACGGCAAAAATACCATTTTGGCTGTTTGTGATGATGGCTTTGATGTTCTCGCCGAGCTTCTTCCTCAATCTCTTGGATTTTAATTTCTTTAAGCCCAGGTTGAGGCGCCAATAAAAGGCTCTGAGCATGGATAAACCTCAATTGAATTTCATTATAAGACTTCTTCAACTTTTAGAAACAACAGAGAATCCAAGTTGCTGAAGAAGATCCTTCGTTCACAATAACAGAATCAGACCTCGTCTTCAAAGGTAGTTTGCCGAGCTCGCTGCATGGCTTCATCACTTGTGAACCAAAATGTAGGAGTTTCTCCCATGTCCTTGTCCCAACGTTGAACTGCTCGAGCGAACATTTCGCCTTCCGTATAGGTTTCGCACCATTTGAGGCACCATTCAGCCTGCTTCACCATTTCTTCATCATCTGGTGACGTACGCTTCAACACCTCGGATTGCAAGGCAATGGTCATGAGCCAAATTGGAGCAAGAGCATACGTTGCAAAGGGGTTGCGCTCCATGTCGACACTTCTCCACTCGGTCCAAAGAGAGAACACTTGGTCGTAGAGAAATCCGATTAAGAGGACGGAAAACATAACGGTGAAAAAGATACCAGCAAGGGCAAAATACGTGCTTGAGATTCCTAGGATTTCTTCAGAAAAACAAGGCCCGTCGGTGCATCCTGCTGCGAACCTCCATTCGATCAGCGGCCAAACCAACAGCGTGATCGTTGTCCCCCACAACAACAGGCTGACAACAGCTTGGGATTGTTGCATTCTCCAGTACTGCCTCATGGCCCATTTTTTGAAAAATGAACCCGCTTCAGGACTTTCTGTCATGTTGGCAAGGCTGGCCCCCTCATTAAAGAAGCAATCGCCTCACCCATCGGGAAGGTGCTGAGAAGTCCTTTGACCTATCTTTCAGCAATGTGTCGTTTGGGAAAAAACCGTGGCAGAGACCGATTGAGGACACGAGGATTTACCTTCAATGCAACAATGTTTGAGAAAACCATGAGGCACAGTAGCCGAGGTTAGAATGTCGTTAAGGCCGGTTGGGCAATCCTGAGGAGAGGTAAACACACCGTCAACAAGACCATCCTCGAATGCTAAGGAAGAGATTTCTCTTATCGGTTCTGAAACAACGCCGATTCAATGATGAAGGGTCATGTTACTCAATGGTCTTGCTGCGTTCTTCAGAGGTGTCGACTGAACGACGTTCAAACAGGCTCTCAATCCCACTGCGGAAGGCGGCCACAGAACGTCGGTGGTCAACCATTCTGGTGTGCTCACGTGCCAGTAAGCCATAGCGTTCACGTTCGCTGTAAACAGCCTGCAGGGCATCAATGACCGCATCTGCATCGTGGCCGTCGTCCACCAGAATACCTCCATCGCCAAGAGCTTCCTTTTGAGAGCCGACGTCGGACGTCACGCTCGGTACACCGAACAAACCAGCCTCGCCAATGACCCGGCCCCATGAGCCGGTCGTCTCAAAGAGGATGAGGTGGAGGTCGATGCCAGCGAAAAAAGTTGCAGCATCCACGTGGCCGACGACTCGGGCGTTTGGATGATGAGCGAGTTGTTGCGGGTAGGAACTACCGCCTGCTATATGCACTTCAGCCTCAGGCCAGCGCTCAAGCAATCTTGGCAGGAGGCGTTGATACATCCGCAACCCCTTCTCTGGTGTGACAACCATGACGCCGATCGTGGGTGGTGCCCCTGCAGGTCGCTTTGCCTGCTCGGCGAACCGTAAGGCGTTCACGTCGTCCATGCTCCCAAAGCGTCCACCAAAATCAATCGGCAGCGGCACGTTATGGCCTTGTTGAATGTCAAAGCGAGAACGGATGTCGTTGAGCAAACCTTCTCCTGCCGCACACACAAGAGCTGCCCCCTCCATTACGGGGCGAAATCGTTCCTCAAGGCGGAATACCGTATCGTCCCGAACGAACATGATGTAAGGCATGCCACGGGCGGTGAACGCCTGGGCTGCTCCCGGCGCCCATTCAAGCTGTGTCAACCCAATGCCACCTGTGTGCTCCTGCTCGTCCAACCATGCACCGACACGATTAGCGAACTGGGGGCCACGTCGCCCTATATGCCGGTCATGAGCCCACTTTCTTCGTCGCTGCTCACCTTTTCGTTCCCGCAATCCCCAGGCTACTTTTGACCAAAAACCTTCGATGGGAAGGTCCGTAGTGGTGAAGTTCACTCTGGGTTCGAGCAAACCGATTGGGTCGCCCAGGTCATGGCTTGAAAATGCGCTCACCGACCACGCAGGGTGCGTGGGAGCATCTGCTGCAGGTGACATTGGTGTGAACGCTGGGGCGGTTTCGAGCGTTGGTCCAGGTGCCGCAAGACCGTTCAGCAAGGCTGCCAAAGAGCGCTCTGCCCCACCTCCCGGTGGGTCGAGGTCCCGCACTGCGGCGAAGAGGCGGCGGGTGCTCATGACCGTTCCTTCCCTGCGAACCGTTTGAGCGTTGTGGGTCTCGGCCCAGCCGAGCCTCTGAATTCACCTTACATGTTCTCGTTGTGGGCGGGTGAGCCAAGGAGATTCATCGAATTTCGGGATAAATACTAAATCAACAGAAGTGAAGTCAAGATTCATGGTTGTATTCAACTGTCCGCATTGTTCTGAGGGCGTTGAAGTTGATGACGAGGAAAAAGGTCATTTTGGCTGCCCTCATTGTGAGGCTGAGTTTGAGTGGAACGGGGAGCAACGGCGTTCATCCATTGGTCAGCAACTCCTCGCTGGTTGTTCTCCTCCACTGTTTTTTCTTCTTCTGGCGATCGTTGTTCAAGAATCTGAAGACATGGTTTTTCTGCTCCACGGGCTTTCGTTTGGTTCGGCTTTGTACATGATTGCAAAGGGTTACAAAAACGGAAACGCATGGACCTGGAAACCGCTTCTGTATACCCTCATTTTCGGACCCCCACTGTTGCTCGCATATGCCGTGTTGATCAGAGATGCATGCATTGGGTTTTGTATTTACTGACACAACAGGGTTGGCGCGGACAAACCAGCCTCCTGAAACCGTTACTGTCGTTGGGCCACCAGCAAAAATGCCGTGTGACCAAACGGCCCGTTCACCGGGCGAACTCCGCCCTTCGATGCTCGGCCCCATTCCCGTTGCATCAGTTCTCCGGCCCACTCAACGGTGAGCCCTTCCACTTCGCAGGCTTCCCAAGCTCGCTCAAGTTGTTGGGTGACCGGGCAGTAACAGACCAAGCGGGCACCAACGGCCATCAACGGTGCCACGGCATGAATGGCGGGTGGATGGTCGGGAAGGTCGAGGACGATGGCATCAACTTCATGTGTGACGTTCTTGATTTGGTCGGTCACTTCTTCAACAAGACCGGAGATGTGATGATGTTTCGGGGGGGATGGCCAACTTTCTTGGGCCCGTCGAAGATTAACAAACGCTACTTCAGCATGTTCGTCTCGTGGTTCAACGGTGATGTGGAGCCCTTCTGAGTTCAACACCCTGGCGATGTGGATGGAGAGGGCACCGCTTCCGATGCCGGCCTCGAGCACCCTGTCTTCACCTCCCAGACCCAGCCGGCTGACGATGAAACCAGCATCTTTTGGGGAGATGGTTTGGGCCCTTCGCATCAGCCCCGTGTTGAGTTCTGGAAGTCTTGGGGGAAGGCGTTTGAGTAGTTTTTGGCCAATGGTGACCTCGGCACCCATGGCCACGTTTTGGAGGGTTTCTGAAGGGTTGAACACGCCCAATCCTTTCACCTTGACGGGCTTGTCTGCAAGTTCCACGACATGGATGCGTCCGCTGTCTTCGGCGACCACGGCCCAATTTGGGTTGTCCATACCGAGGCCACGGGGTGGTGATTTTAAACACCCTTTCCCTAACAACAGCCTTACTAATAATAATTAATGCTGAATTATCAACTCAGTTGGCTGATTTTGACATGAATGCGGACAATTCAAATACCGATTATGATGAGTCAGTAACATGTCCACCATGACGCGTAGCCTTTCCCTGCTCCTCGTGACGCTTTTCGTTGGAAGCTTGCTCTCAGGCGCTGCCATCGAACTCAACAAGGAACCTGCTCCATCCGTTCTCGAAGATGAACCTGCGGTTATGGCCGCACAAAGCCCTGGGCATCCGGTGTTTGCCCAGTACATCTCGTCGGACAACTGCCCCCACTGCTACAAAGCCGGAGGAGGCTCCGAGTCCCATCACAACCTCAAGCTGTCCAACGGAGATGAATACGTCTACATCACCTACATGTCCCTCTCTTACGGCGACACGGACACGGCACGGGCTGGCAACGTTGGCCCTTACACTTGGCCATGGACCACCTCGGGTGCCCCAATTGCCTACTTCGGCGATCGCACCGATGCCGCCAACACCATGAGCGGTGCCTCGAGTTCAGGCACCAACTACGACTCGTACTTCACCGCCGGAGGCGGCATGCACCCAGACGTGAACGACTACAAAATGACCGCAGCGATTTCCCCCAACGGCGGCGTCTTCGATATTTCCGTTGATTACCAATACGTCGGCTCAGGTACACCGGTCTCCAACCTCAATGTCTATGCCGCTGTGATTGAGGAGTCCTGCACCACCCACACGTACAGCAACAGCGGTGGCAGCAACCTTGCTCACGGTTACCACTGTTGGATGGGATGGTTGACCTCCGGCAACACCTATCGGTCGGCCTCAGGCGGTAGCGGCAGCACCTTTGCCTCCGTATCACCCACATCCACCGCACAATCCCTTACGTGGAACACTGTCCCTACCTCCTTGATTCAAGGCGGCACTTCCAACGCCATGGTTGTCGCTGTGTTGATGAGCGGTGGTGTTTCGGTCGGTGGCAGTTCACCTCACGTTTACCATGCCGTGGATTCGAGCATGGGTCCCAAAATGGACATCGCTGTGACCGACCTTCGCCTCTCCAACACCGCTGGGGATGAAGCCTATGTTTTGGGCGACACCGTGGAACTTGAAGCGGATGTCAAAAACGTCGGCGACCTTGATTACACCAACGGCGGAAATCTAGAATTTTACTACAAAAATGGAGCCACCACCACGGTCATTGACACCACGACTGTTCCAACCCTCAACGTAGCCGCAGGTTCATCCTTCCTTACCGCTTCCGCCACCTTTGACACCAGCACCCTCTCTGCCAACGCATGGTCCACCGTGTTTGGTGCTCGATTGACGGGTGTTACCGGCGAATCGACCGTCAGCAACAACATGGCAGAGGACGGCATGGATCACGACCGTCCACCGCTCGCAAAGACGCCGCAGGTCATCGACACCAATGTCGTTGAGCGTGGCGGATACCTAACCTTGCTCGCCAAGGGCGCTGCCGACGACAATGTCGACAGCATTGATACCCTCTCTTTTGAGGTTGAAGTTTCACCCGCAGGTGCTGACACCTGGGACGCAGGCATTGTCGCTGGTGGGGACACCATACTGTACCGCGACACCCCTCAAGAAGGCCGAGAATACATCATCACTCCCTCGGAGACGATGACAGCGGGAATGTACGACGTGCGCTCAAGAACGATGGATGCCCGAATGCAGGCCAGCCCTTGGTCTGTGGCTGGTGAAGTCTTCGAACTCGCCAACGGCCTTCCACAAGTTGTCGCTGACCCCGTTCCATCCGTGATGTGCGACCTCAGCACCCGAGTCAGCATGGACGGACACATCTCCGACCCTGAAACACCGTTGAGCGACCTCATCGTGTCTTCCACAAGCCCCTACTTTGTCGCATGGCATGCTGATGCCGAAGAACTTGAGGTCCTCTTCCCGTACGACATGGGTTGCCCTCTGGGTCAGCGTGGCATTGAGATCACCGTCGACGACGGAGCTGGCTACGATGAAGGCTCATTGCCGTACGGTACCCTCCTGTTCAACGTCATTGAAAACGGCCAACCACGATGGGCAGGTTTGCCCATTCAATCCGTTGATGAAGGCGGCAGTGGCAGTTTCAGTTTGGCCACCTCACTCACCGACACCGACGATTCCGGCAACACCGCTGACATCGCTGACTTGACCTTGTCCATCATGGAGAATTCCAACCCAGATGTGTTCACGGCCTCGTTGCGAGGCACCATGCTCAACTTTGAGACCGTTGATGACGACATCAACGGTGAAACTGTGTTGACCCTTCGAGCAAGCGACGGAGAGCAGTTTTCGGACCAGACCATCACGCTCCGTGTGAACCCAATCAACGATGCTCCACGACTTGACATGACGGAACTCGAATCCATCACCCTCAAGCGAGGTTCGCAAATGGTGATCAATCTGAAGAATCGCATGGTGGATGTTGACAACCCCGTTGACCAAGCGTTCATCACGGTGACGCCCGATGAACCCGGTGCTGCTCGCTACAACATCTTGGACGGCAACATGATTGTGGTGTTCCAAGAAACTGGCGCTCACAGCATCACTGTGTCAACCACGGACGGCTCCGACACCAACAGTTACACCATTGATGTCGACGTCTACGATGCTCTACCGTTTTACTTCTCCAAGACCGACGACGGCAGCGGTTACATGTACGTTTCATTGGTCGATACCTATGTTGGCCAAAACCCGACAGCCACCTTGATGCTCACCGAGGACGCACCTGTGTTTACCAACATGGACCTCACGGTCCAACTGTGCAGTGAACTCACCGGTGTTTGCTTTAATGTGGAAAACACCCCTCTTGACGTTGCTCGCTCCAACGTGGGCTGGACGATGGACCTTGAGATGAGGACATCCGGTTCTCAGATGAGCGACTACTACCAGTTCAAGATGGTGGCTTCTGACGCCGACGGGGAAGACTACAACACGGTGGTGAACGACGGTATCAAATTCCTCATCACGGAAAACTTGCCAGCCCCAGTTGACATGGAAGACGCCATGCTCACCTCTCACGTTGAAAACCTCCAGATGCAAATCGAAACCCTCGAAGCTCGAATTGCCAGTTTGGAGGCCGGCACCGAAACCGGAGACTTGGAAGGCATGACCACCGATCTCGCAACCCTCCAAGCCGATTTGACCGTCGCTTGTGACGATCCAAGGGCTGATTGCCCCACCGAAGCAGCGCAAAGTGGAACTGCTGACGACGCTCAAGGCGGTCTGGACACCAACATCATTCTCATCGTCGTTGGTGTGCTCATCGTGGCGGCCTTGCTCGGATTGATGTTCATGCGTGGCGGGTCCCGTGAAGATGAATTCGTGGACACCAAGTGGAACGAAGCGACCCTTCCCGTTCACGATGAAGTGGCCAATTCCATGTACGGCGGTGCCCAGGACATCTTCCAGCAGCCCATGGCCGCTGCGCCAGCGCCTCTTCCTACTGCAGCTCCTGTTGTTGCGCCAGTCGTTGAGCCTCAACCGGTCAGCACCGGACCCGCCCTACCACCCGGCGGTCTTCCTGCCGGATGGTCCATGGAGCAGTGGGTCTACTACGGACAACAGTACTTGGACAGCCTCAACCAGTGAGTTCAACCTGACACAAGCGACCAGCGTTCGCTTAACGACAAAGCATACCCATAAAGGGGAGCAAAGGTAGGGATTGGTGTGAGCGAAGAACTTGATGGGTCTGACGAAGCCCCAGTGCCTGCTGAGGTGGGCGTCGTCGAGGCCGACGCAGCAGGTTCGTCGCTGCCAGAACTTGAGGAGCAGGTGGAAACCACGATTTGGGCCCCAGAGCCCACAGGTAACGACGATGTGCTCCACCAGTCGATCGACGAATGGATCGCAGGAGTCGAGTTTGAAACAACTGTTGACGTCCCTATTCCTGAGCGTTTGGTCGACCAAGTCATCGGTCAAGAAGCCGGTTCTGTCGTGATCAAGAAAGCAGCAGAACAACGCCGTCACATGCTCATGATCGGAGACCCTGGTACAGGAAAATCGATGTTGGCACGTTCGATGACGGACCTCTTGCCAAAAGAAGACCTCGAAGATGTCTTGGTGTACCCCAACGAGGACGACGAGAACGTTCCTCGCGTTAGAACGGTTCCTGCTGGAAGGGCCGAACGCATCGTAAAGGTGCAAAAGCAGGCGATTCGAGAGCAGAAGGAGAAATCTCAGCGAATGCTGTTCATCGCCTTTGCAGCCATCGGTTTCCTCATCTTCATCGCAGCGATTCAATCCGGAGATTTGTTCACGCTCCTCTTCGGAGGATTCCTCCTTGTCTTTGGTTACATGTTCATACGGAGCCGTTTGGGCGCCGCCGATGACAGTCGTATTCCGAAGGTCTTGGTCAAGCACGATTTGAACGAACTCCCACCTTTTGTTGACGCAACAGCGACCCTGTCAGGTTCCCTGTTGGGCGATGTTCGTCACGACCCGTTCCAGTCCGGTGGGATGGAAACACCCGCCCACGACCGAGTAGAGCCCGGGGCCATTCACCGAGCCCACAGGGGTGTCCTCTACATCGACGAAATCAACCTCCTTCGTCTTGAGGAACAACAAGCTCTTCTCACGGCCATGCAAGACCGAGCCTTCCCTATTTCCGGTCGCTCAGAGCGTTCCTCTGGGGCCTTAACGAAGACCGAAGCCGTTCCTTGCGACTTCATTCTCATCGCCGCTGGCAACCTCGACGCCATCCAAGGCATGCACCCTGCGTTGCGCAGTCGTATTCGAGGTTACGGATACGAGGTGTACGTGAACTCGGAGATGCCCGACACGTCTCGTAATCGGCGCCGTTTGATTCGCTTCATCGCTCAAGAGGTGCTCCGTGATATGGACACCGTTCGTGAGATTCCTCACTTTGACAAAAGTGCTGTTTCAGTGATCCTGCGAGAAGCCCAACGACGAGCAGGTCGCAGAGGTAAACTCTCTCTTAGGCTGCGTGAACTCGGCGGCCTTGTCCGCATTGCTGGAGATTTGGCCATTGAGGCCGGTGCCCCCTTCACATCGGCTGAACACGTCTACGGTGCCCGCTCAATCGCCAAGCCGTTGGAGCAACAGGTGGCGGACCGAATGATTGAACGACGTCAGGACTACGCCATGCTGGTCAACTCGGGTGAGCGCATCGGTCGTGTCAACGGACTTGCCGTGCTTGGAGCGAACAGCGGTCTCTCGGATTTCAGCGGCATCATGCTTCCAGTTGAGGCTCTCGTCACACCTTCGTTGGGTGGAGGCGGAAAAATTCACGCTACTGGAGGTCTTTCGGACCTGGCGAAAGAAAGTGTCACCAACGTCAGTGCGGTCATCAAGAAATTGACAGGCAAGGACATCTCCGACTACGATATACACATTCAATTCGTTGACACGCACGGTGTCGATGGCGATTCGGCTTCCATCACAATCGCCACCGCAATCATCTCTGCACTGGAGAACATCCCCATCCGACAAGATTTGGCCATGACAGGCTCACTCTCCGTCCGTGGAGAGGTTCTCCCCATTGGTGGAGTGACCGCTAAAATTGAGGCAGCAGCCCGTTCTGGCGTCAAAACCATCGTGGTACCCCGGGCCAACATGCAGGATGTCATCCTTGACGACCGGTTTGAGAAGATGGTCACCGTTGTGGCCGTCGATACTCTTGATGAAGTGATGCGACACGCTCTTATCAAGCACGAACAGAAAGCCAGCCTTGTTGAGCGTCTGGAAGCCGTCATTGACCGCCTGACACCTGAAATGCAGAGCAAGATATCACTGGTCTGAACCCAAGGCTGTCGGGACTGACGGCGGCGGCTACAAAAAGGCCCTGCGATGTGGACGGTTTGAACAGCATGAGCGAGCCAACAAAGGAAACCGGAAAGGCTGCGCTTGCCGTGCTGTTTCTGGTCACGATGATCGACCTGATCGGGTTTGGTATCATCATCCCTTTTCTGACCTATTTGGTCAAGGATTTGGCCGAAGCGGAAGGCATTGTGCAAATCGGTCTTTGGGTCGGCCTGTTGATGACGGCGTACTCCGCGGCTCAATTTCTCTCATCACCGTTTTGGGGGTCACTTTCGGATCGAATTGGACGTCGTCCCGTGTTGATGATTGGGCTTGTTGGCAACACCGTGTTCTTCACCGCGTTTGGCTTCTCCAACACCTTGTTGTTCGCCTTGAGCACGCGGTTTCTGGCAGGGTTTTCCAACGGGAACATCGCCGTGGCCCGTGCCTACATTGGAGATGTCAGTTCACCACAACAACTGGCTACTCGGATGGGTATCATTGGCGCAGCCTTCGGCTTGGGTTTCACCATTGGACCGTTCATCGGCGGTGAGTTCTCATCGCCTGCTGAACGTTGGGACCTCTTTGTTGGGACCGTCTTTGACACCTATCCCTACTTGCTTCCATGTGTTATTGCGAGTGTATTGTCGGCAGGTTCACTGGTGCTGGCCTATTTCAAACTCCCCGAATCGTTGGACCTGAGCGTTCCAAAGGAGGCTCCCAAAGGGCCGTTGCATCTTCGAGCAAAAGCCACCGCAGGGAACGCTTTGGTCATGCTGAAATCTGCGAGCATCGGAGCGATGATCTGGGTTTCAATGCTGTTCACGTTCGGTTTTACGGTCATGCACGCTGTGTTCATTCTCTACACCGAAATGGGCGTGGATTTAGGGGGTCTTGATTTCAGCGAACAACAAAACGGTAGGGTCTTTGCAATTATTGGTCTCTTGGGTATCCTCACGCAAGGTGTGCTGATCGGTCCCTTGACACGACGGTTTGGAACACGACGCTTGATTCCAATCGCCATTGGCGTTACGGGTCTTGGCTTGTTCTTGTTGCCGTACACCACGCCATCGTATGTTTGGTTGCAGATGTTGGCGGTGTGTTCCATGATTGCCATCGGCAACGGATTGTTTCAACCCTCCTCATCCACGTATTTGACCCGGATTGCTCGCCATGAAGGTTACGAATTGGGTTCTGTCATGGGGGCTCAAGAGTCTCTTGGCGCCTTTGCTCGAATTCTCGGACCGTTGTCGGGTGGATTGGTATGGGAGTGGTCCTACAACGGCTCATACCCGTTTGATTACCACACAGCCTTCCATTTGTGTGGCCTTCTTATGCTCATTTCTGCCATTCTCACCCTCCGCTTGCCTGATTTGCCACCCTTGGAAGAATCTCCCTACGCCAGTCTTGCGGCGGAGGGAACTTCAAGTGGTTGACCGTTACAGGCGAACCATGGAAACAGCCTCCGTGGGTTGGAACACCCCACAATTCCGTCATCGTTTGGCCATGCTCTCCCATGCGGCCATCGTGATGACCCTCGTGACTCTGTGGTTGATTCAACTCATCGATGTGTTGCAGCCTCTGTTCATCGCACTGGGCACCTATTTCGTGTTGAAACCTGGTGCTGATTTTATGTCGAAGAAAGGGTTTCCAATTATGTTGTCCTACTTCACCATGCTGATGTTGGCCATTCTGATCGTCTTGTCAGCAGGATTCTTCGCGTATCAACAAGCGTCAACCCTCTTGGAAGACGAAGCAAAAATGGAAACTTACACCGAGAAGATGGATGACCGCTGGAACGACCTCAAAGGGATGCCGTTGATTGGAAAATCCATTCTCGATTCGGGCGCTATGGACGGCTCAACCCTTGAGGAAGACCTGAACAACATGGGACTCTTGGACGACGATTCTGGGTTGATGGAAGCTTTGAACGGTATGTTGTCCAGCGTTGGCATGCTGTTCGTAATGGGGATTACCGTCCTGTTTTTCCTGATTTTCATCATTTTTGAAGCCAGCCTTCTGCCCGGTCGAATTGAACGTGCGTACCCTGGCGGTGGCAGTGAGCGTGTGCAAATGATTCGTGACCAAATTGAAGCCAGTGTCAACACCTACGTGGTGGTCAAAACCGGTGTCGGATTGGGGACTGGCATCTGTGCTGGAATCGTCATGCTGTTGTTCGGTATTGACCTCTGGTTCACATGGGCACTGTTGACGTTCCTCCTGAATTACGTTCCCTACATCGGGTCCCTGTTGGCTACAATTCCCCCGCTGATCCTTGGCTTCATCCTGCTCGAACCTTTCGCCCTGACCTTGCTGACGGTGTTGCTTCTCACGAATCAACAACTTTGGGGCAACGTCATTGAAACGAAGTGGGCTGGACGAGCCCTCGACATCTCTCCGGTGTTGTTGTTGGTTGTCACGGCCTTCTCCTTCTGGGTTTGGGGTGTGATCGGTATGATCCTCTCCATTCCTCTCGTGGTCATTTTGAAAATCGTTTTGGAAAACATCGAAGCCACACGGCCCATTGCCATCCTGCTCTCAGAACGGGCACCGACGTTGGAGGAAGCTTGGCGAGAGGCCATCAAGGACGGCCGCATCACGGCCTATGAAGAACGAATGCTCAAGGAGATTCAAGCCGTGTTGGGCTACAGCGATCAACACGTGAAATTGACGTCAGCAAAGATTGCAGCGGAATACGCTTTGCGTCGAGGCCGACTTTCTCCCGATCAGATCGACTTGATCCGTGTTGGCATAGGGAACATGGACAGGGCAGAAAAGTACCACCAGCAGTTTGAGGATTTGGTGACGGAAGGTAAACTCAGTGTGGGTGAACGTTTGTTCCTCGGCCGCCTGGTGTTCGCCCTTGACAACGACGAAGAAGAATGATACTGAAGGTCCAATGGACCGTATTCACTGAAGGCCGTGAACATCAGCAACACACCAAACGAGTTGGTGTTTCAGCAAGTAATCGTCAAAGGACTTCTCTCAAAATGCGCTCAAGTTCGGTGTTGATGGTCAAGATCAACGTGCCAAACTCTGGAGGGATGTTGGGGTCTTCATAGAGCTCTTCGAGTTTGGATTGAGCCATAGCGATGCGAACATCAAGTTTCTTGCCCTTGTTGAGGAGCCAGTTTTCACAGGCTTCTTTGGCCTGTCGGCGAATGTTACGAGGGACCTTGGGGTCGTCGATTTGGTTGATCACTGTGGCCACTTGTTCCAATCGTTCTTCCACGTTCATGAAGGTCACCTCAACAGCACTAATCCTTGTTCAGTGCCGGCCATCTTTAATTTGATGGGTCGTATGCATGAACCCATGGACAGCACCGAAGAGGCCCTTTTGGGGTGGACCCGGACGGCGGTTTTGTTCGTGGCCATGGGCATCGCTGCTTGGATGGACCACAAAGAACGCCGGGTCCCCAACGAGCATTGGATCGAGTGGTCAAAACCTGCCATCTTCATTTGGGCGCTGGATTTGATGGTTCAAGGGGCGGATTGGACCATTTACCTTACCGCATCAGCGGTCGTTGCCTACGCCAGCACATCGGTGTTGGGCCGTGCCACACTACGGGACGCTCGAGCCGGTTCGGGAATGGACCGCGTCGTGTTGTTTTGGTATGCGATTTCAACCGTTGGTGTCGTGGGAGGTGCCATCGTTTACGGGTCAACCACGCCGGTTGATGTCTTGCTCAATGAGGGCGACCCTTTGGGCGTGCTTTGGTGGAAAACTTTGGGAGTCGGGGCCGTCATTCTTGTGATTGATTTGGCATGGCGCTTCCGTTTGTTGCATGGAGGTGCAGATGCGAAAGCGCTCATGTGGGTGGCGCTCTTGTTTCCATCGTGGTCAACGGTTCCTCTGACCTTTTCAACGGTTACACAAGAGGCTACGGTGGCTTTGCCGGTGGCTCTTGCACTGCTGATGTGGGGAGGTCTGGCCTTCTTTGCGATTCCAGTGTTGATGCTGGTTAACAACCTCATGAAGGGGCATGTTCGTACCATTGGTGATTTGAGATTGGCGTGGCACGCAACACGAATCCCACTTGAGGATGTGCAGCAGCGGCACGTTTGGATGCTCACTTCCACCATGGCCATGCCAGACGGCACAACACAGGTGGTCAACACCGCAAGAGCGCCTCGTTTTACCCCTTCGAAGGACGAGGTTGCTCAGCAAGTTGAGGAATTGGCGACACACGGCGTGACCCAAGTTTGGGTCAGCATGAAAATTCCACTTTTGGTGTTCTTATGGCCAGCCGTCGTCCCGTTGGTGTTGTTTGGGGAGCCGACAGCCCTTTTGCTATCGGCTTTGATGCCGTGAGGGCGAAAAGATCAGTTGCCCTTGCGCTCGATGTTCTTGGCACGCAGGCCCTTGTAACCGCACTTGCGGCAACGGGCAGCGCGAACTGCGTTGCGGGCGTTGCAACGCATGCAGATCTTGCGGTGGAGCAAGCGAGCTTCTGCTTCGGGGAATCGTGCCATGGTGTGGCGACCAAATCCCCCTATTTAATCGCAACCTACCGAATCGGGTACCTTCAAAGTCCATGCGACCATGCACCGCCATGAAGGTGGTTCGTCTCCCGGCGATTCACTACGACGGCAACGTTGTTCTCGTCTCTGGGTCCATGGCCAGCGTGGTGATCGACACGGGTACATCATGGTACCAAGCCCTGCAGGTGGAACGCCTCAAAGGTCAATTGAACGGACGTAAACTTGAGCGTATCCTTCTCACATCACGTCGTTTTCCGGTCAGCGGTGCTGCCCGTCACGTGGCGGATGCCTTCCCCGAGGCCACCGTCCACATTCATCCCGAAGGGCAGCGTTCCCTCTCCTCGGGGGATTTTTTTACGACATGGGCGAATCGATACGATTCCGACATGCCTTCGGTCGAGGCCGAACCCATTGAGGAGGGCGAATTGATTCCACTTGGCGATGGCGAGGTCCGAGCTCTTTCCCTGCCGGGCCACTGTGCGGACGGTATGGGGTATCACATCCCTCACCTCTCTACGGCGGTTGTTGGCGCGTTGATGCCTCGAGCAGACCGACCAACACGCTGGGATTTGCCAACCGGCTCATTGCCGGAACTCGTAACGAGCTTGCGTAGATTGCGAGGGTTGGGTTTGGATTCCTTGGTTCCGCTTCAAGGTCCTGCGATTCGAGGTGGCGCTCACATTCAGGAAGTGTTGGACCGCCACATTGATTTTTTTCAATCCGCCATTGAGCGTCAAGGATCTGCTCCATCTTCTTGGCCTCGTCCCGCCTCAACCGCTTTGTGGTTGACACCACCTTCGCCCTGGCCGCTTGATGAACACGAAAAAGTCACGTGATGAGCCACTCACTCGGTTTCACGTTGCCCAATCGCTGGTAGCGATGCTGTGCATAACCCTCTGATGTGTTTTGATCCATGACCGCCGCACCCTCAAGCGTTCGAACATGATGCATCCATCCGCTACGAACGTGGATGGCCTCTTCCGTGATGTTGAGGCTCGAAACCGGACCGTCGATGGTGAAGAGTTGTGTCGCACGTTGTGTGGTGTGGTTCACAAGCGCCCATACTTCTCCTTGCTGATTCCCGGCAAGAAAGGCCACCGTACCGGTTTTCAGCAGGCACAGAGAACGAACAGCACCGCCACCGATGTCAAACCGAGCAATGGTCTCAAGCCGAGGCAACCCGAGGACCGTGACGGAGCCGTCAGCACAACCAACGACGGCGGTGTCAACCGTGCCCATTGGTCCGCGCAAGGCCAACAGCACGGTGGGATGGGCGTGCATGGAATGACGGCGAGGCCGGCCTTTCGTCGGGCTCCATGCAACCAAGCCATCGTCCATGGCGGTGAGGGTACCTTCTGATGTGGTTAAACTTCGAACAACAGTTCGTTGGTGCATGTTTGACAGTCATGACACACGGTACAGGGTCATTACGGAGACCCTGTTGGAAAAACTGAAAGTGAAATCAGTACATGTCGTCCTTTTTGTTTTCTTTCTTGTACTTGCGGTAACAAGATTTGCAGATCCGAACACGTCCCTTTCGCTCTTCGTAACCGCTTGTCCCCCACATGTCAATGGCGTCATCAACGGAGAGTGAACGACCACCCATGGATTTGTCAGCGAAGTTGTCGCACCCTTTGATGCCACAGGGAAGTTCCCCGGTTTTTGCACTTTTTTTGGTGTCCTTCTTGGTGTCTTCACCGTTGTCTTTCTGTTGCTTTCGGGCTTTAGCCTTGAACCCCATGACCACCACGCTGCGGCGAGGACTCATCAAGGTTCGGTTTCTCAGCGCATGGATGCGTACAGCTCAATCTTAACCAACAGTTCGTCAATGATGCGAAGGAGTCCCCTGAGGGTGACTTCGGAGACGTTGGCTACCGAGCATACTTCGGATTGTGTACGTGGGTTGCCGACTCGACTGGAGGCCATGTAAAGGAGGGCAGCTGCGACGCCCATGGGTTTCTTTCCTTGCCACACTTCTTCGTGAGGTTGGATGCTTTGCCACAGCTCTTCGAG
>QQSC01000051.1 GCA_003602475.1 Candidatus Poseidoniales archaeon
GCATGGCTGGTGGACTTCGCCGAAGCACCGATTCCCATCAACCTACTTTCCTATGCTCCGTTTTTGGGGTTCTTCGGATTCAACTTTTACTCTTGGTTGACCATTCTTGACTCCCCTGAATTCATGAACGGACTTCCGCTCAAGGTTCCCGATTTGATCCGAGCGAAAGTGGTGGTGTATTTCCTTGCCACATCGTGGATTTCCCTCATTTTCATCGTCTTGATGGCCTGGCGTCTTGACGAATGGGCCTCCCTTCCCACGAGCATCATTGTCATGTTCGCCAACTCCATTTACATCGTCGCCCTTACTGCCTTCCTCATGGGCTTGCGCCCGAACAAGGCCATTTTTGATGCATCCATCATGGTCTGGTTTTGGATCGGCACCGTGCTGCCCTTGCTTGGTCTGTTCTTGCTGTCGTTCACCCAAGGCGACGTCTCACTGTACGGGAATTGGTGGGAACGAGCATCCCAAGACGGGTTGGCCGCAACCGCTCAAATGTACGACGACAGCACGGTCCAACAGGGCTATGTGGGCATGATTGTCATTTCCATTCTCCTCCTATGTGCCTCAGCCGTCCTCTGGAAACTCATGGACAAGCGCTGGGGAAGAGCGGAATTCTCAAACTGAGAGTTGTTTGATGGAGGTATGTTCATGAGCAAGCCACGCCGGGATTCAGCCATGGCTCGGGTGTTCGCTGTGTGTGGGATGCCCGGTTCAGGAAAAGGGGAATTTGCAACCGTTCTCGTTGAAGCGGGCGTTCCAGTTGTTTCGATGGGGGACATGGTTCGGGCCGAGGTTCATCGCCGCGGATTGGAAGAAGCTCCTCACGTGTTCGGCGAAGTGGCCGCTGAATTGAGAGCACAGCACGGCGATGACGTGTTGGCCGTTCGCTTGTGCCAAACGGTTGATGGCCTGCTGGAAGTCAACGAGCATGTGCTCATCGAAGGGCTTCGAGGGACGGCTGAGCACACGATTTTTTCTCAGCAATGGGGCGTAGAGTATCAAACGGTGGCTATCGTGGCTGATGACGAGTTGAGGTTCGAACGCATCCAGCAACGAGGCCGATCAGAAGACGGGGACCGAGAGGCCTTTGAGACCCGTAACAAGCGTGAAATCGGTTGGGGGTTGGATCGTCTGATCGATTCTGCGAACCACACGCTGGACAACAACCATCCCCTTCCGGCTTTCAAACAAGAATGCGCCCGTTGGATGTCTGAACATTTTCTGTGAAATTTTTTGACAATTGGTTGACTTTGAAGGCTTTACAGTCCGCCTTTTTGGAACCGCATTTCACCCAAGTGTTATAGTCGGGGAGATACTGTATCAAAATGCAATAGGGGGGAGTGACAACCATGGCAAGAAAAAAGGGCAGTGGTGAACGACGGCAACGAAACCGGCAACGCCAACAATACGACGAGTTGGACAAGTACCCCGTGATGCCTCCACATGCCTTTGCCCGCATTGTTCGCGACAAGCAAACGCTCAACATCATCTACCAAATCATTGAACCTCCGCTCACCAAGAAAGAGCAGGAACAACGAGAAGAAATCATGGATATTTTCATCCGCTCGCTCACAGCCAACATCGAGGAGATCGACACCAACCCAGAGGCGTATGTCCGAACCGCCATGGACAAGGTCATCAAAGCCTACTCGATGAAAATCAACAAAAAATCCAAATCGAAACTCTTCTACTACCTCCGCAGAGATTTGATCGGTTACGGTAAAATGGACGTGTTGATGAACGACATCAACGTTGAGGACATTTCCCTTGACGGTACCAGCGTTCCCATTTTTGCTTACCACCGAAAGTTTGAGTCGGTGGAAACCACCTGTGTTTGGAACACCGATCACGAACTCGAGTCGTACGTCATCAAACTCGCTCAACGTTGTGGCAAGCACATTTCTGTGGCCGATCCGTTGTTGGACGCCACCCTCATGGACGGCTCCCGTATCGTGATGAAGTTGGGCCGTGAAGTTTCAACTCGCGGGTCTTCATTCTGCATTCGACGTTTCAAGGACGATCCGTTCTCTCCAGCCGACATCGTGGCCTTCAGGACCATGTCTTCTCTGATGGCTGCCTACCTTTGGATTGCCTTCCAAAACGAAGTTCCGATGTTGTTTGTTGGCGGTACGGCTTCCGGGAAAACCACGACCCTCAACGCCATGTGCATCTTTATTCCCTGGCAGATGAAAATCGTCTCCATCGAATCAACGCGTGAAGTGAACATCCCTCAACCCAATTGGGTGCCGGGTTTGACCCGTCAAGGGTTTGGTGGAGAATCGAAGGAGGGTGTAATTGGGGAGTTCGAACTGCTCAAAGCCGCCCTTCGTGAACGACCAGAATACATCATTGTCGGGGAAATACGTGGTGCTGAAGCCTATGTGTTGTTCCAAGCCATGGCCACAGGGCACTGCGCATATTCTACGGTTCACGCCGACTCCGTTCCGTCGCTTGTTCACCGGTTGGAAAACAAGCCGATCGACATCCCTCGTGTCTTGCTGCCTGCTCTTGAGGCGTGTGCCATTCAAATTCAAACCCGGATCAACGGGCGTCGTGTCCGACGCACCAAGCAACTGGTGGAGATTGTGGGCATTGACCCCAACTCGATGGAGGTCATCACCAACGAAGTGTTCCGCTGGGACGTGACCAACGATGATTTCATCTTCAGTGGGAAATCCTACGTCCTTGAGAAAATCATGGTTAAAATCAACTTCAGTCAAGAAGAAATGCGTCGAGAACTCCGGACGCGAAAGCGCATTCTCGAGTGGATGGTGTTGAACGACATCAGAAAAGCCGACCAGGTGTCTCAACTTGTGACAGAGTACTACGTGCGGCCCAACGAGATCATGGCTCGTGTTGATGGACTGAAGTAATGGATTACGTGAGGTGAATCAATGGACTTAACCGCCTGGCAGAGGATTTGCAACCGCATCCTCGGGCCGGTGGTGAAGAAACGCGCTCGCAACGACAAGAAACTGTCCGAGGATTTGGTCAAAGGCTCGATGGGCATGATGCCTGAAGTGTACCTTTCAACCGTGATCGTGACCTCCATTGCCATCACCTTGATGTCATGGGCTTTTGTATCCGTCTTTTTCCTCCCTGAAATCGGTGTGATTGCCTTCTACGAAGGCATTCAAGACCCCGCTTCAGCAGACCCTTGCTTCGAGTGGGAATATTGGAACCCGTCCCTGATAGACCCCACTCAACCCGGCAACGGATGCCCTGAATTCGCCCTTCAGGTGTTTCCAGCTGCTCTCAAAGTACTGATCGTGATTCTTGGGGGTTTTCTGATTCCGTTTGGCGCCTACAAATACAACAAGGGCGGGGCGACTCGAGAAGCCAAGCGCAGAGGTGACATGATTGAGAAGTACCTTCCTTACGCTGCATCCTACACGGCGGCCATGTCCGCTGCCAACGCCACACCTGGCAAAATTTTCCGCTCACTGGCCATGAACAAGGAAATCTACGGGGACGTTGCTGACGATGCAGCCATGATTTATCGCGACATCACGCTGCTGGGGTATGACCTCATTACAGCGATGAAAATGAGCGTTGATCGTGCTGCATCGGTTTGGCTCACTGAATTCTTTCAGGGCATGGTCGGCACCTTGACCGCCGGCGGTCAGCTCAAGTTGTTTTTCTTGAACCGTGCTGAACACTACATGAGAGAAAACCGAACCCGTCTGGGCGTCTTTTTGGAATCCATTGCACTGCTGGCTGAATCCTACATTGTCGTGGCCGTGGCCATGCCCCTCTTCCTGATCGTCATGCTGGTCATCATGTTCTGGGTGTCGGGTTCAGGCGCACAGATGAGCGAGGGTATGCTGTACGGCATTGTCCTTGGCTTCATCCCGATGATTCACGTGGCTTACGCCGTGTTGGTATGGACGAGCAGCAAGGAACAAGACATGTGAGGGGGTGATGGCGTGGCGAAGAAGAAAGAGAAAATCGTTGTCAACCTTGACCTTCCAAAGGACGACACAACCCTCACCAAACTCTACATTATCCTGTTTTTTTCCATCATTCTCGGATTGGGCAGTGGCCTCTTTTGGGTCACCAATTCCGGCTTCATACCCACTCCAAACGGCGAACCAATGTTCACCAACATGTACTGTGGGGCCACGGCTCAAGACAATTCTGGGAACCCTACGGGCGAATTCTTTCAGACCAACGTTAAGCCAACTTACACTCAAAACGAAACCTGCAACATCCTGGGCGACTCTCCCGACAGGGTGACATGGGAAGAGGAGCCTTGGACTTCGGTCACAAAACGGGCAAAAAATTTCGATGTACCGGGAGTACCGCCTGAGGCTACCGACGGAAGGATTGTTCTCCAGCCGTTGTGGCTGAATTGCACGGTTGAAGCCAGTGAAAATTATGCCTACACCGTGGCCATTCGTTCTCCACAAGGTGAAATTCTCGAATACAACAACGGCACGGCCAACAGTGACAATTGTGGGCTGGAGATGGTGACGATTGAACCTGCTCAGCGCTACGAATTGCTGTTCGTCTCTGAAGAGGAAAATCAGTTTCTCAGTGAGGTCACGTTCGACATGACGGTCCATTATTTTGACGGAATTCCTGCCAACATGAACAACAAGTCTCTTTGGTTGGGTCCCAAAATCTCCCTTGGTCCGGTGAGCCTTCACCCCACCATCTTCCTCAATTTCTTTGGTTTGACCTTCTTTTGTTTTATTTTCCCCGCATCGTATTACTGGGAAAAAGTGGAAGAAGCGAAAAACGAAGTGGAAGAGAAGTTTCCAGATTTCCTCCGCGACCTCGCCGAATACTGGAAAGGTGGTCTTTCAATGACCGTTGCTGTTCAAACCTTGGCAACTTCAGAGTACGGTGCCCTCAATGACGAAGTCAAGAAAATGTCAGACCAACTCAGTTGGGGCATCAAATTCAGCGATGTCATCCGCCAATTCGCCGATCGAGTTGGTACACCTCTTGTCCAACGGGCAATTGCGCTCATCGCTGAAGCCGACCGCGCTGGCGGAAAAATTTCAGATATTTTGGTCACGGCCGCCAACGACTCCCGTGAATTGAAGTTCCTTGAAGGCGAACGCAAACGGGCAATTGGGTCCTACATTGCTGTTATTTGGACTTCATACTTCGTTTTCCTCGGTGTCATCGTGGTGTTGGCCAAGGTGTTTATTCCCGCTATTGCAGGTTCGAACAGCAGTGGAGACGACGGCGGTGACAGCGGCGGTCAAACCATTGGAAACATGACCATTCGAAACATTGACCCCTTGTTCTTCCTCACGATTTTTTACTACGGCGTGACCATGCAGGCATTGGGCAACGGTTCAATGGCTGGATTGATGGCGACCGGTAGATTCTCAACCGGATTCAAACATTCAGGCATGATGATTCTCGTGGCGCTTATGGTGTTCAACTTCGTGGCTTTTTCACCCGATTTGATTGGTATTACCGAAGTACCCGGCCTCAATCCGTCTCAAGGTTCGTTCCTTCCTTCACCTCTGTATTGGGGTGGCTGACCTGAAAGAGGACGTTGATGGGCAGATCCACATTTTGGAAATGCTCACGCTGTTTTGGCTGTTTTTCATGTCAGCCACGTTTTTGATTCGTGTTGACGTACCCGATTCTGAATCGGTGGCCTTGGATGCTTCTCTGGAAATGGCTGGAGAAGACGCCATACGTTTTGGCCTCGGCCTTGCGCCACTGGTGGAGGGTGACCACCGACTTGGTGAATTGTTGGCCAACGATCAGCGAGAAGAGGCGTGTGAATTGATGCAAGAGGCGTTACCGGCCGGTAAGGAAGGCAACTGCTGGCTGGCGAAGAACAGCGCAACAGCAACCCCCCACGGCACCGTGGGAACACCATCGGGTGGTACCGTTGCCGTTCATCGATTGTTGGTGGTTGGACCCCACGCGTGGAGCGTAACCCTCGATGTGTGGGCCCGTGGAGGAGGAGCCTGATGCTTCAAACTCAACTTGAGCGCCGTGACGGTGCTCAAATGCTGCTTGCCACTGGGGTTGTGCTGTTGATGTCCCTGCTTTCCATGGCCATCTTCGGTGTCAAAGTTGCGGGATTAACCCTCCCGCACGAACCCGCCTCTGACGATGTTCTGGTGACGACCGAAGAGGTGCTGAGCCAATTGCAACCTCTTGCACAGGCAAGGACGAACATATGGATTGATGGTGGCATGGAGGGCATTGAAGCCGTAGAATTGGCGCTTGACTCCGTTCATGACGATTTGTTGCACCATGGGGAAATTCGTGGTGTGGAAATTAAGATCACACAACTTTCAGCGACATTGATTGACGAAAACAGTGTGGCCGTGACGGGTGAATTGGGCGTCTCGGACGGGGACGCCATGCTTTCGTTTGACGTTGACTTCATCCTTGATGTGTGATTTAAGCGGGTCGATGATCACGAACGGCTCGTTCAAACAGTGTGGTGATTCGTTCTACGTCATCATCCACACGGGTTGGGTCAACCGTTTCCCAATTGGCGATTTTCGCTCGCTCGATGAGTCCGTCCTGGATGGAACGAATTCGCTGGAAGCTTGCGAGATAGCGGTCAGACCGTCGGTAGGAATGCGCATCCCTTGATTTTAGCATACCTTCGTGGTCCCTCGGATCGTCGATCGTCATCACGACTCCCAACGCCACCCCGCCGTCGTCGGTCCATGCTCTGAGCAACCGGGCACTTGGAACGATGTGCACGCCTTCCACGATCAAGTCAATACCTTCACGGCGAGCACGCTCCATCGTGGCTTTCAACCCGTTTTCAACCGCCAGACATGTGGCCGACCAATCCGTGACCGGTTCACCCGAATCGCCTCTTGAAAACGAAGAGCGATGAAGTGCGGGATGGAGTCGTTCTTCATCGGCGACGCGCATGATTTCACGGATGGCGTCAGTGGACAGCACTCGTGTGATGCCGAGTCGATGGGCAAGACCGACGGATACGGTTGATTTTCCAACCCCTGTCGCTCCTGCAATCAGCAACAGGCGGGGGGGCCGTGTAACAAGGGTCTTCGCGGCGGTCTGTGAAAGACCCACGCGCTTGCTCATGAACAAAGCCTAGCCCACGGGCACATGAGGTTTGTTCCTCTCCTGTGCCAGCAGGATGGTCTTTCGGTTTGAACCAAGGGAACCGATGCCGCTTTGAAGCACTTCGGTTTGGTATGGCCATGACCGAGGAAACGATGTGGGTGGCTGGCGAATGGTGCGCAGCAAGCGACGATGCAACTGGTGAAGTTCTGAACCCAGCAACAGGAGAGACAATCGCCAGCGTCCCCCGAGCCACCATCGCAGATGTCGACCGGGCTGTGGATGCTTCCCGAACGGCTTTGAACGCCCCTGAGTGGAAAGCCATGGACCCAGCACAACGCGGTCGAATCCTCAACAAAATGGCCGCTGTCACCTACCAGCATGCCAAATCCTTGGCCAAACTTGAATCTGAAAACAACGGGAAAACCTTCAGAGAAGCGTTGTCGGAAATCCGATACGGCGCTTGGACGCTTGAGTACTACGCTGGAATGTCCGATAAAATCGAGGGGTCCACCATCCCTGTCCCAGGTCCTCGCCTCAACTACACCTTGCGTCAACCGCTTGGCGTAACGGCTCATATCGTGCCCTGGAATTTCCCGCTTCAATTGGCGTTGCGTTCCATCGCTCCAGCACTGGCTGCTGGATGCACGGTGATCGCCAAACCAGCGTCATGGACTCCGCTCTCGCTTCTTTCATGGGCGAGAGTCATCGATGAAGCCGATGTTGGTTTGCCAACAGGTGTGCTTCAGGTGTTGACAGGCTCGGGAGCCATTGCAGGCGATGCCCTCGCTGGCCATCCCGGCGTGGACGGCGTTGTGTTGACCGGTGGGGTACCAACCGGTCAGGCGGTCATGGCGAAAGCCAGTGAAAACCTCACTCCAGTGACGCTTGAACTTGGCGGCAAAGGGGCGAACGTGGTGTTCTCCGATGCCAATCTACGGTATGCAGCCAAGGCGATTTGTTTTGGCATTTTCATGAACGCAGGTCAGATGTGTTGGGCGGGTTCTCGCTTGCTCGTTCACCACGACATCCACGACGCCCTTGTAGAGGCGGTGTGTGCAGAGGTCAGCAAGTGGCCGGTTGGCCCCGGCTTGGAGGACGGTGTAAGAATGGGAAGCTTGGTTCATCAACGCCACCGAGAGGATGTTCTTGAGAAACTGGCTCGCGGTCTCAAGGACGGCGGCAAGGTGGTGTTGGGAGGGAACGCACTCGACCGAGAAGGCGCTTTCATGGAAGCAACCGTCGTTACGGGCGTCCTGCCGACAAATTCGTTGTTCCAAGAAGAACTGTTTGGTCCGGTGTTGACCGTGACCCCGTTTGAAACGGATGAAGAGGCCTTGAAGATGGCCAACGACACACCCTTTGGATTGCTCAACGGCGTGTGGACCAACGATTTGGGACGTGCTCACCGCATGGCAAGAGATCTCGAATGCGGCATGGTTTCCATCAACGAATACCCCATCACGTTCCCACAAACCGCCTTTACAGGTTGGAAGCACTCTGGAATCGGTGTTGAGCAAAGTCAGGATGCCCTTCGTTTTTACACGAAGGTCAAGAACGTCAACGTGAAACTTTGAGGCGATGTCATGACCGTGGAAACAGAGCAGATGGAATCGGTTCGTCTCATTCGGATGGGCGGTCAATCGTCCACTCAATCGTTTTCCCGAGCCTTTCTTCCTCTCATCGCCCAAGCCATCGATGACGGTTTAAGCGACCATGCCACAAAGGCCATTGTGCTCACGGGAGAAGGTCGTTTTTTTTCGGCAGGTGCCGATATTCAGGCATTCCAATCCTCCATTGATGAGAACGAAGCACCCGCTCTGATTCGGGCCCTAACGGGTGTTCTTCATCCATTGCTTCAACGGATTCGGACCTCGTCGACGGTGGTCATCGCGGCCTTGAACGGCGTTTCAGCTGGTGGCGGGCTGGGCCTTGCCCTCGCCTGCGATGCCCGAGTTGGGAATCATGACGCTCGAATGGCCGCTTCATATGCCGGCATGGGGTTGTCTCCGGACGGTGGGACCACTTGGTTGCTACCGCGGTTGGTCGGTGAACAACCCGCTCGTCGTTTTTTCTTCCGAAACGAAGTTTGGACGGCTCAAAAGGCGCATGAACTTGGCGCCATTGACCTTCTTGTGGACGATGCTTCCCTCTTGGACACGGCCGTTGCCATGGCCAACGAATGGTCTTCATGGGGCTCACACACCAAAGAAGCCACCAAGCATCTTCTTCACGTTCAGGCCGACAACGACTTTGGAACACACTTGGACCACGAACGAACCCTCATTGAGGCAGCTGGTACCACGGAAGCGTTCAAGGAAGGTGTGGCCGCCTTCCTCGGGAAGCGCCGTCCGTCCTTTGATTGAATCACTGGATCTGGAATTGCATGTGTTGGTTCTGCTTGTCACCGCCAAGTCGCATGAGGCCAACAATGAGGGCGATGAGCCCACCACAAAGTGAACAACAACCTCCAAAGAAGGAAGTGCCCATAAGAGCCCCATCTCCCACGATTTCTCCGAGAATTGGAATAAACATAGCGTCTTGATCCAAGACCTTCATGGACACGTTGTTGTTGTTTGAGACAAAGATCTCTTCGCCGATTTCACAACGGTTGAGTGAACTGGCGCCGTCGTTTTGATCATTGGTGGTGCTGCAAATGACGCCCACGACAACCTGGTCTTCAATGTCGTAATAATCCCAGCCTTTTATGCAATTAATGGTGGCTACCCGCTCACCAATGTCGTCACCGTCGGCATCGGTGATGCTCAGCTCGCCCAACTCATCGCATGCGTCAGGTAGGCCGTTGTTGTTGACATCGGCCTTTGGATCGCCTGGAATCAGCAAGTACCACCCCATTTCGCCAGCATTGTCATCGTCGGTATGGGTGAGAGCCTCTCCGGGCGTTAGGTCGAATGTGTACGGCCCGGTTTCAATGCCCTCAAGCGTTTCCGCCATCGATGCTCCAGCGAGGCCAGCAATGGCAACGCCAAGAATGCCGATGGCCGTTAAAACAGCCGCGACGATCATGGGGACCTTGGGACCAGCCTTCCGGTTTTCAATGGTGATCGGGTTCATGGAATTCATGCCCGTGGCAGCGGTTGGTGTTGAGGGTCCACCGAGGATTGCCGTGGACGGTGGCACACCGGTTAGGCTGGCCTGTTGGTGAAGTTCGTCCGCTGACGGGAAGGTTGCTTCAACCGATTGTTGCTCGATGGCTTGCGATGTTGGTTGTTCGTCGTCGGGTGAAGGCCACATGAAGTTCACTTCGGTGCTGATTCCTTGCTCCTGTGGTCAATAAGTCAATCGGTTGAGTGCCCTTTCTCGTCCAGGAGGTGATGGCGCTCCTCAGGTTCACCTGAGGACCAATCGTAAATGCCAGCCCCACTTTTTTTGCCAAGGGAACCTTCAGCAACCAATTTTTCGAGCAGTGGGTGAGGTTCGTAAGCATCGTCTCCAAACGACGCCTGCAGATTTAGAAGGATGTCTCTGCGGACATCCAGCCCAACCAAATCACTCAGAGCCAACGGCCCCATTGGATGTCGATAGCCCAACACCATGGCGGTATCGATGTCTTTCGCACTTGCCACTCCGTCGGCCAACATGCGAATGGCCTCGTTGCCCAACACCACGCCCAGTCGACTGGTGGCGAATCCCGGGACGTCCTTGACCAAAATGGTGGTTTTTCCCATCGCTTGACCGGCCGCTTCTGCCGCGGCCACCGTTGCGGACGAGGTGCTGCTGTGACGGACCAGTTCAAGCAATTTCATGATCGGGACGGGGTTGAAAAAATGCATGCCAATCACCCTCTCAGGGCGAGATGTAGCGGCGGCGATGTCGGCGATTGACAAGGATGAGGTGTTGGTCCCAAGAATGGCATGGGGGGGAGCCAATTCGTCCAATTGTGCAAAAATAGATGCTTTCAGTTCAGGCAACTCTGGCACCGCTTCAATGATCATGTCGGCTCCTTCAACCGCTTGCGCCATGTCGTTGAATGGCTGAAGGTTGGCGGACCATTCGGCTTTCTGCTCAGCCGTGGTTTTCCCTCGTGCAATGCCTTTGTCCCAGAACGCGTCGATTCGATTCATTCCACGCTCAAGGCCGTCTGGAAAGGCATCGAACAAACGGGTGGCCCATCCGGTTTGGGCGCAAACTTGAGCAATGCCTGCACCCATGGTTCCAGCGCCGATGACGGCAACGGTGGTGATGTTCATGGTACCTCGAAGGAGGGTCTGTTCATGATGATTGCCCGTCGGCTTTCTGGGGTCGTTGTGCCACCACAACACCTCCCACAATGAGGCCAAACGCGATGACGAGGGACGGGCCGAGTTGCTCTCCTAGCAGCGCCCAGCCCCCGAGGATTCCAAAGGGGGGAACGAGATAAACGTAGAACGCCGCTTTACCGGCTCCGATGGTGTGGATGCCATCTGCAAACCAAACGTAGGCCACCACCGTCGAAAACACCGCCAAGAACACAATACCAACCCAAGCAGACGCCGAAGGGTTTGGCCATCCGTGCTGAATCATCTCGATGCCGGCCCACGGGGTAAGAATGAGCAACCCCACCACCGAGGACCACACCGTGAGAAGGAGTGGAGACATCGGGGCGTTGGCGTCACTGGGTGTTTCAGTCATTGTTTTCTTCATGAGAATGGAGGAGCAGGCCCATGCGAGCGCTGATGCTGCAATGAACAGGTTGCCCAACCACCGGTCGGGGGTAGGGATGTCGGTGTTTGGTGAGGCTGCAAACAACACGGTTACACCGGCGACGGCTAACATCAATCCTCCAACGAGCCTCCAACTCATCCGCTCGTCGAGGAAGAACACCGCGAGCATGGCCGTGAAGAGTGGATTGAACGTGATCATGAGGGACGCATCCCCAGCGGCGGTGTGTTTCATGCCGTACATGAACAAGGCTTGGTAACAAAACGTCGAGAAAAACCCAATGGCAAAAATCACCTTCCATTGAGAGGGCGAAGGTGTGATCCACCGGTCGGTTGCTTTGAGGTAGGCGAGAAACATCAACACGACGAGGATGTAACGCAACCAGGCACCAGAAATGGGTTCAACGTTGCTTGCGACGACCCTGCCCGCTGGCCAACCTAATCCCCAAATGGCAGCAACGACCACGAGTTTGAGGTGGACGGTAGCGTTGTTCATTCAAATCGCTCCAAGCCCAACTGGAGCATCCGCGTCCTCGGCAATCCGATTTCGGGGAGACCCGCAGCAGGGGCATGGAGTTTGAGACCTTCAAGGCGACTCACGTACAAACCGTAACTTGCGATGTCCTCAGGCCTGTAAGGTGTGTTCA
>QQSC01000052.1 GCA_003602475.1 Candidatus Poseidoniales archaeon
GAACCCGCGACCTTCGGATGTCTCAGACACCACAAGGGGCTTGCACGTCATACGATTGCCTTGGAGGCTGCCCTATGAGTCCGACGCGCTACCAACTACGCCACCCCGGCCTAACCTCCGCTGAGCCCTTCCCTCTTTGAAGAAATCGGAAGTTGTCCATGCCAAAACAACCTGTTGGAGCCACCCAACATCACCGATGTGTTCTAACGCTGGCTCGCCTGCCGAGCGTTATGGTGGACCTTCGAACGGCGATGGCTGCTGCTCAGGCCGAGCAAAAGCGACGCCAAGACCGCAACCCTCGGTCGCCTGAGAAGAAAAAGAACCGCTCTGGTGCTGATTTGGGCATCGATCCGTTCGACCCTGTCAAGTACGTCAACAAGGAACGAGCCGATACCGCTTCCATGTGGCTTGTCATCGTCTATTCGCTCGTGGTAACGTGTTTGATGCGTTTTGTCCTGATGCCCACCACGACCCTTGACAAAACCGATGTCCTGTACTTGTTGCCGTTGATGATGATGATTCTCATTCCACAAATTCACCGCAGCGTCATGCCGGAACGGTTCAAAGAACATTACACCAAAGGAACCTGGTTCAAAGCGTTCTTCCTTTACACGTTCACGTTCCTTTCCTTCTCGTTTTTGCTGGTGAACCCTCCCTTTGGAGACATTGTAGCACCGCAACTCGCCGATGAATGGGGCGTGGCGATCGAAACCGAGGACGGTTTTCTGTTCGCCGATGAAAACCGCAGCAACATGGTGACCTGGACCCTTGATGACAGCGGTTCAGTCCAAGGTGATGCTTGGTTGCTCTTCGGTTTGGCCGACAACGTTGGAGCGAACGAAGCGGATGTTGAAGTTCGCTACACCTTCCTCACCGAGACCGTGATCCTCTCGAGCAACAGCACGTTTTGGGCAGAGCACGACTCGGACGTCGGCGGCTGGAGAACTCAGGACAACAGCACAGCACCGATTCTTCTTCCCCATCCTGACCAAGACCAAGCCATGGCCATTTATTTGGGCGACAGCCTCTCAGCAGGCGAACACAACATCGACGTCACCATCACGGAAGACGGAAACCCCTGGGAAAACACCCGTTCGTATTCTTGGACACTTCTCGTGATCCAAGGTTGAACGTCACGCCAAGAGATCGCCATGGTTGGCCACGATGGCGGACAGCAACACGTCGATACGCCGCTTGTCGTGTTCGTCTCGGGCTTGTGCCGTTGAACGTCGTTCACGGTTCATACGGGCTAAAGGGGCCAACACCGTCCAACAAAGGGCGTTTTCAATGGATGCAATCATTCGCTTCATATTCACTTCCAGTGACGACGGTGATACCTTGTTTTTCCAGAGGGGTCGTGATAAAGTGAAAGTGAAATTGAACCCAACGGGGGTGGCTTGATCAAGGCAAAGGGTTGCGAACAAACTTGAAATGGCTGCCCGTCGCCCTTTTCCGTGCGAAAAGTGAAACATGAATTGTTGCTGCTTTAGCTCACAAAGAGGACAGCCACAAACAGCAAGCAGAGGGCCAGGGGTGTCACTGACGACGCAGATGCGTCGGTGCTTGCTTGAGATAGCCAGCTAAGGCAGAGCATGATTGAAGGGGTTGAACGCCCTTCGTTTGCGTTGTATCCAGTTCACTCGGATTTGCGGACGTTGATGGCGTTGGGTCCTTTTGGTCCCTCACCGACTTCGAACTCAACCGTGTCTCCGTCATGAATTTCGTCCGTCACTTGGGACTTGTGAACGAAGAGGTCTTCTCCGCCTTCTCGTTCGATGAAGCCGAAGCCCTTAATTTGATTAAACCATTTTACCGTACCTGTTGGCATAACTCGAACCCCGAAATTCAAGTAATTATAGTAACCTCCCTCATGTGGTGCGATAACCACCGTTTTGAAAGGGTCAGGACGCCGTCGAAACCGAGGTTCGGCTTGGGTTGGTCCCACCGTCAATTCTTAAAATTCGAGACAATTTTAGCGGTGAGGGCGTCAAGTTGAATCTGTTCGCCACCGCCTTCAACCAATCGATAATCGGTTTCAGCCATCCATTCGGTAAGGGTCAACTTTGCCTGTTCACTCAAGAAATCAGCAGCGTACAGTTCACGATGCAGTTGGTTGACGAAATCGGTACCTGCCAACCCAAACCGATCGAGCAGCTCTCGTAGTCGTCGCCGAGCTGCATGAAAGCCGTCGTCCTTGCAGGCCATGAGGTAGGCGTGAAGGGCTTCTGGCGGGGCGGTCGCCGAGGTTTCGTAAACCAAATCTCTCGTGACGTTGGCGTTGAGGGCCGCCGCTACCTGGAGCGCCGTGAGGGCCTTGCGCAAGTCGCCTTGTGAGATACGGGTCAACGCCTCGACAGCACCTTCTCCCATGTCCAATCCTTCCATTTCTGCAACATGAGCCACTTGGCTTGAAACATCAGCGTCTGCCAGAGGCCGGAAGCGAAACACTGCGCAGCGTGATTGGATGGGTTCAATGATTTTTGAGGAGTAGTTGCAGGATAAAATGAACCTACAGGTCTCGGCATACTGTTCCATAATTCGGCGCAGAGCCCCTTGCGCATCGTTGGTTAGAGCGTCAGCTTCGTCGAGGAAGATGATTTTGAACGCTGCCCCACCGTACGGCTGTGTGCGTGCAAACTGCTTGACTTTGGTCCGGATGCTTTCGAGCTTCCGTTCATCCGATGCGTTCATCTCAAGCAAATTCTGTCGAAATTCGGGACCATAAATGTCCTTCGTAAGGGCCATCGCAGCCGTTGTTTTACCCGTCCCTGGGGGTCCCGCAAACAAAAGATGAGGGAAATTTTTCTGGCCTGCATAGGTCCCCAATCGGTGAACAACCGCCGCTTGACCACGGATCTCGCCAACCGATTGTGGCCGATGTTTTTCCACCCACAATTCGCTCATGCTTTGGTGGGTGTCCGACGAGCCTCCTTCAACATTGGCATCGTGAAGATTGCCCGCGAATAAATGCCTCCAACGGCTCCGCCGCGCTCCGTTTCTTCATGCCGTGTGAGGGAAAAGTCCCTATATTGGGGAGAGTCGTGTAGGGAACGAGCCCCATGCGTGATGTTCCTTCCCTAAACGCTCGCCGCACCGCTTTCATGCTCGTTGTGATGTTTTTGCTCGCCGACATGGCGCTTCCACACACGATGGAGGGTTGGTCCACGCTGGAAAACGAACGCGGTGAGGGTCCCCAATTTGCCATCCAAAATCACGGTGCCGTAGCAGACACGTCGATCTCACAAGGCAACCCGACCAGCACCTACAACACCACGGCAACCTCATCGTTGAGCGACACCACCAACGATGAAACCCGGCTTCTGCTTCGTTTTCCCATGAACTACACCGCTGCCGACACCATCATCGATGCTCGCATTGACCTCCAATGCAACACCACGGAAACCGGGAACACTGACATGCAGGCCTACACTGGCAAAATGAACCGTTTCTGGAACGGCTCATGGGTGTCGTGGACCAACTTTGCTGCCAACCTTCCGTGGACGGCACCGGGAGCTGATGATTTGTCCGACCGTACCGATTGGGAGCCTCCCACCACCATCTCCAGTAACGGTACGTTGAGCCTCAACATCACCAGCCTCGCTCAACAATCGGCCAAGGCCAATGCCAGCGTGATGTCGGTGATTGTGGCCTCTCTGGGAGCCACTTACTCCTGCCACATGAGCGAGACCTCGGTCTCGGGTTACGCCCCGGTTTTCGTGGTGAATGCAGCAGCAACACCAGCATCAGCGGGCGCTTCGGTCGAAGCAGATTTGCCAGTTGAGAATGGTGCAGCTTGGATGACAAGCAATTTCCTCCTCGAAGCCGTCACAACCCCCCGTCTTGGTTACGCCATGAACACCGGGCAAGATGTGGAAATGCACCTGAGTTCGTCCCCTCAATGGCGCTCGGCTGCGGACGGTGATTGGCATTATTCCACCCTCTGGAACACGTTTGCTTCCACCGGTGTCAGCGGTGCCTACGATGTCCCGAGTTCCGATGCTTTTGCGAACGGTACTGAGATGTTCATGCGAGTTCGCTCGGTTGACAGCAACGGTCAATGGGGCGCGTGGTCGGGAGCCTTCTTCCTCTTGCCCAACCTCAACGTCACCGACAACGGAGACGGGACCGCTTCCATGACCATTGCACACGATGACGTGGGAATGATGGATCATTTCATCGAAGACACCTACGTTTCACAAACTCAACGCACCCTCAACTACGGCAACGCACAGACGTTGGACACATCCATGACCTCCAACAAAGAACGGTTGATTCACCTTCGTTTGCGATTGAATCAACTTGGACTTCACGACAACCTGACCATCGTGGATTCTGATGTGGTTCTTGAGCGCAACAGTCGCTCAGGCGACGCCGTCGTCTCCGTTCATGGAATGGATGAATCGGGTGTGTACATGACAGAAGGCATGACGTGGAACTCCATGTCGGACCAGAGCAGCACCGATTGGTACGACGGTGGACGCAGCAATGGAACGGCAGCCATCGACCTCCTCAACACCAACCAGTCCAGCAACACGTTTTCCTTCGCCATGACACACGCCGTGCAAAACTATCTTGACGATTCGGATGAGAAACCAATGGATCTGCTGATGGCCGTGCGAGGGAAATACGAGGGCTACACGAACGGTGACGGCATTACATTCCACTCGACTGAAGCCGTGGATGAAGCCCTGCGGCCAGTGTACGAATTGACGTACAAATGGGGTTCAGGGGCTCCTTCACCCGTGTCACTCACCGCTCCAGCCGATGGCCTAGCCATCTGGAACAAAACCGGGCACAATTTCACCGGAAACACCGAGCCAGTCCTCAACTGGACAGCCCCGACATCGGGGGATGACATTGTGTTTCAACTGGCTCGTGACGAAGATTTCCGTCTGCGTCAATGGGTGGTTGACACGCGTGTGGACAACGACTTCTCACCTTCAGACAGCACGTTGTCGTTGAACGGGTCAGACGCGTTGACAATTGGCAACATGTACTTCTGGCGAATGGCCACCGTGGACAGCAACAACCATTACGGAGAATGGGTGCAATCCAGTTTCTTCATCTCCAGCCTTGAGAGCACCTATTTGGGGGATGATCGCTATGAGTTCAGACTGAAGCACGGAAACGGTTCGTTGGACAACCAATACCCAGTCTGCGAGGACACCTACCTTGACAGCGGCGACACCACCGCCAACTACGGAACCGATTCCGAAATGACGGTTGATTACAACGTCATCGGTTCTGAATTGACCTCGTTGGTCGGGTGCAATTTGGTGTCCAACTTGTTGCCCGATGGCTACGCTGTGGAATCCGCACACCTCAAACTCACACTCACCCAGTCCGCTTACAATAGCCCGCAAATCGGGGTTTGGGAAAGTCTGCAAAACAACTGGTCCGAAGAGGATGCAACGTGGTCGAGTTATGATGGCAGCAACTCTTGGGATACGGCTGGAGCCAAGGGCAGCGAACGAACCTCTCTTCTTGACAGCGAAACTGTTGATGCCACCTATTACGAAGACGATCAAGTGGAATGGAACGTGACGCTTGCTGTGCAAAATGCCATGCGAGAGGATCGCCGTGTTGACTTTATTATCGGCATGGTGGGTGCCGGCAGCGGCACCGATCGCTCTGCTTATTTCGCTACTGCAGAAGCCTCTTCATCGGATCGACCTGAACTGACGTTTGTGTACGTGCCAGGGTCCGATGCGTTGCCGTCTACTCCAGCCCCCCTCACGCCGCTCAACGGATCTTGGTCGATGGGCACCGGGGTGGATCAAACCCCGATTCAACGGCCCGTGCTCGCATGGAACTTCAGCGGAAGCATGACCGTCGGGGGCTACCTCCTGGAACTTGACAAACAGGCTTCGTTTGGTTCAAGCACAACCCAGACCTTGACTTCATGGAACGATGGAGGGTTTGACCTCACCAACCTCACCTACCAACCTTTCAGCGACTTGGATGAAGGTGAGACCTGGTATTGGCGCGTCCGTGCAGTTTCGACAACCAATCAAATTGGCGATTGGTCAAGTGTTTATCACTTCCATGTGCCCGATTTGGTGACCTCGGTAATCGACAGCACAACAGCTACGGTTGAATGGCGCCACCATGAGGCCTTGCCCCACCTCAACACGCCGCATTTCGTCGACACTTATGTGGTCGAAAACGGCTCTGGCTCGGACCAAACAAAAGATACCAGCACGACCTTGTTGGTGGGCAACAATGCCGGCTACGACGCTGCCTCCTTGATTCGCATTCCTTTGGACGACATTCCTCAACCGACCAACGCACGAATCACCGTAGCCACGCTCAACCTTTTCTCACAATTCCAGTCGGATGAAGATGTACCTGTGGCCGTTCGACCCGTTCTTCAAAACTGGACCGCATCCGCCAACGCCACCACCTATGACGGTACCAACATGTGGTCCGAACGAGGAGGACGTGACATTGGCACGGACATTGGTTCATTCGTCGATTTGCAACCCAGCCTCAACGATGCTTGGATGTCGTTTGACATCTCAGAGGCGATTCAGGTTGGCTTCGCCAACGGTGACAATCACATCTCATTGATGCTCTACGCTTCGTCCGACACCTCTGATTTGGTAACCTTTGCTTCCGTCGATGGCGCCTCATCCGTTCAACCCTACGTCAACATCACGTGGGAAGACGGTTTGGTGTCAAGCCCAACCTCGCCGGGTGTGAACACCGCTCCTGCTCCAAACGCCATCGTTTGGGACAGCGATTCGCATGCTCTTCAGGCCGACCGGCAACCGACGTTGACGTGGTCCTACAACGGCTCGAGCGTGGTCACCGATTGGCGAGTGCTCATCCAACAGGACCCCAATGACGACATGGCTGGTTTGTACGTTTACGATTCCCGTTTCAATGCCTCGATGTTCGACATCGTGAACCGTACGTTCACGCCGGACAGTGACCTTGAATTTTCGAGTGACATCTTGTGGATGGTGCAACCCATCAACAACGGTATGCTCGGCCCCCGTGGTAACACAACCTTGTTTTTCCTACCCGCAGACATTGGACAAGAAGTAAACAGCACTCACGCCACGCTCTCCATTCAGCAACACAACGCTCTGCCCGGTAGCCAATTCCCAACCGTTAGCAGCGACACCTATCTCGACAGTGGCAATGCACTGACCAATCAAGGCAGCAGCGATCGGACATATGTGGGTTACAGCCCCGTCTCGAACAGCAACACGAACCTTCGGACCTCAACGCTGATGTCCATGAACTTCTCTTCCTTGCCCCTCCCTTCCAATTATGAAGTGGTTGAGGCCAGTTTGGACCTCAGGGTTCTCAATCAACGAGACAACACTCTGATTTCTGTGTCCAACATGGTGACGTCATGGTCTGAATCTTCAACATGGTCCTACCCATCCGGCAACACCTCTTCATGGGCGTCTATCGGTGCTTACCAATCGCAAGACGCTGATGTGCCTTTCAACGCCCCAACCTGGGTTAACTCCACCGGGATGGCCAACTTCAACGTGACAGCGCTCCTTCAACACGCCCTCAGTATGGGACACACGGAGCTGAATGTGATTCTGCAGGCGGAAGATCACCTGGGTGGTGTCAACGGGCGTACTCAATTCGCCAGCAGCGAACACAGCACTCTGGCGCACCGCCCAATGTTGAACATCACCTATCGCGTGGATGCAGCGCCGTGGCACGCCGCTTCGCCAACGCAGTTGGTGCCAGCCGATGGTGCCACGACATGGGACACCGCTCAACCTCGACCCAGTGGGCAGGACAGCACCGAATTCAACTGGACATCCGCAAGCACGAACGAAACGCAATGGCTGATGTGCGTTTCTCCAGACAACCGAATGATGGGCGAGGTTTGCTTTGATTCCAACGGCATGGAAGACGGGGAATTCTCCGAACTTACCTTCGATGCCTCCAACCTCACCGTCACCAATGATGGCATGACCAAAGGAGATTTCTGGACATATTGGCGTGTTCGAGCCGACCAAGACGACCGAATTGGAGAATGGTCGGACATTCACCGATTCAGAAATCCCACCGACCAAGGAACGGATGACGGTGATGGCAATCAATCGCTGAACATCTCGCGAGGCAGCGTCTTCACCAACACCGGTCTCTTGCCGTCTGTTCCAGATGTGGAAATCTCGTCCACCTCATCAGTAAACAGTGGGGCGCAGACCACCATGTCGCTCGGAGCGGCAGCATCAGGGACGGGAGAAAGTCGAATTTTATTGGAATTCGATCTCTCGGACATGCCTTGGCCAACCGCCATGACGCCCACTGAAATGCTCCTCCGAATGCACCAAATCGGCATCACAGGGACATCATCAACCACCGTGGCAGCCTATGCTTGCAGTGGCTTTAGTGAAACAACGACGGTTTGGGCCAACGCACCTTCCTGCTCAACAACTGAATTGACTCGCTCGACCCTGACGCTTACTTCGCCAATCGGTTGGATTGATTGGGATTTGACAGGACTCGCTCAGTCCAACATCGCCAACGGCAACACCACCATGACGGTGATGTTGGCTCGAGTGGGCAGCGCAAGTTCCTCTCATCTCTTCTACAGTTCGGACTACAACGACCCGGATTACCGTCCGCATTTGGTGTTGGACTACGTCGACAACGTCGACGGTGTTGTTCCTCCTTCTCAACCGAGTTTGGTCTCACCTAGCGATGGTGAAGTACTCTATGAACTCTCAAACGGGCAATTGACCTCTGACGAACGGCCCATGTTGACATGGAACCCAGTGGCGGGCGCTACCGGATACATCGTGACTATTGAGGACGATTCCGGCCCAACCAAGTACAAATCATGGGAAGACAGCGAGATCACCAACACCACGTTCAGTTTCAACGAAGACCTGCCGCAAGGGTCCCAACTCACCTGGTGGGTTCAGGCTGTGAATCAATCGATTCCGGGTCCCTCGTCATCTCGGTGGTCATTTGCCGTTGGTGAACCCAATCACGTTTACAACGGAGATCAAACCTTCACGTACACTTTCCAAACCGGTAACGAAGTTGAGGCATTTGGCCACACGAACATCGGTGAGACCACGTTGAGGAGTTCCGCTCCAGCCCAGAATTTCGGTGACGCAGGAACGGTGAGTGTCGGGTCGGATTGCGGGTCATTGTTCACGGATGAATGCCGATTAACCGTTGGATTCAATTCGGGTCAAGTACCGTTTGCTTCTTACCAAAACGTCCATTCTGCATCGCTTGGAATGTACGTTGACGAATGGAGTTCGGCCCAAGGAGCCACGTCAGTAACCTTCCACGTCCACCCAATGCTCAGTTCATGGAACCAATTTAGTGCTACATGGAACGGGACAACTTCTGGCTCGACATGGGGTGCTCCTGGCCTTCAAGCCGGTGTTGATTACGGAGCCGCCGTGTCGTCCACCACCGCCAACGTTGGTGCCTCCGGTTGGATTTGGTTTGATTTGAGCACGCCCGGCATGACCATCACCAGCCAGCAGGCTTGGGTGATTCTTGGGGTTGCCAACACAGGATATGCGCATGCCGAATTCTATTCGAGCGAAATTTCCAACCAAGGTCTCCGTCCTCAAGTGCTGTTCAACACCACCAACATCACCACCGTTGACATCACTCCCGGCGGGGCGGTCACAACCGATGCCGATACATCGGTCGTGTTCAGCCATGTCGTCTTTGACCACACCTCAACACAACAGACGCCACCAATCGTTTGGTCGGCGACGGCTGGCAGTGTTGGCAGCAATGGATTGTACACGCCAAGCACTGCGGGTACCCATCAAATCACCGCTTGTTTCGGTTTAGTTTGTGGCACACAAAACATCACGGTTAATCCGGGTGCTCCTGTGACGTTGTCCGCCTCGCCGTTGCAGGTGACCATCACCGCAGACGAGACTCTCAACATCGTGGCCAACATGTACGACCAGCACGGAAACCTGGTCACCGGTGAAAGCATCACGTATGTTCCTTCCAACGGGAGCATGTCACTGACCGTTCCAAGCCTGTTTGAACCCTATGCTGTCGGAAATCACACCATTGTTGTGACTCACACCGCAAGCGGTCAACAATTGACCGTGAACGTCATGGTCACCTCTGGTGCACCGTCCTACTTCACGCTTTCAGGATGCGAAGGCACGTTGCCAGCAGGGCAGTGGTGTGGCATTGCTGCCGTTCTCTACGACCAATACGGAAACGAGTTGGATCTCACCGAGGCTGGAGATTTGACATGGTCCACAACCAATGGTAATTACTCCGAATTGAACCAACAATACTTCCCTGACCATGTCGGTAATTGGTGGCTCAACCTCACCTCCACCTCCGGGGCTTCAGCACAGCTCATGCTAACCGTGGGGCACGGTGCGATGGCTTCTCTTGAGCTCAACGCATCGATGCTCGACATCACCGCCGATGAACGAGTTTACATCAACACAACACGAATTGACCTTCGCGGAAACCGACTGGCTGTGTTGCTGCCTTCCGACAACTGGACGATGATTGCAGATGGTCAAATCACGGCGGGGGCTCCAGCGATTTGGGACCCTGTTTCACGGGGTTCCAAAACCATTGAAGCGCGCTATGAAACCCTCACGGCAAGCGTCACGGTGAACGTTGTAGAGGGAACGATTCGCACGCTGATTCTCGAAGTTGACGACCAACCGTCCACATGGGGCATGTTTGCCATTACGGCTGATGAAACCCTCGAAGTCGAAGCGTTTGCCATCGATAGCAAAGGCAACCAATGGGAAATCACGGCCAATTGGACATTGACGCACCCCTCCCTCACGAGTCCGCTTTCTGGATTCCTCGAAAACACGATGTCACAAGTCACCACCTTTACCCCATACTATGCAAGCGATGAGGCGTACGCCCTCACGGCCATGTACGACGATTTGGAAGACGGAACATCGCACTCGGTCGGATTGAACATCACGGTTCGTGCTGGATTTTTGCACACGGTGGTCGTGGAAGCCCTGGCCAACAACCCGGTTGGTTCCTCGGGCGACAGCATTGAGATGACGGCCGATTACGCCCTCAGCTTTACGACTCAACTGGCCGATCAAGACACCAACCCCATTGAAGCCGGCGTGTTGACATGGCTGCATGTCAACGAGGACACAGGCGAAATGACGGACATCACGACCGCCTTGCTTCTCAACAACATGACATGGGACGCTTCGACGGTGGGCAACTACAGCATCCATGCCTACAGCATCAGCGGTTCCGGGTTCAACATTACCGACAGCGTTCAGATATCGGTCCTCCAAGGAAGGGCAGTGTCCCTGTCCGTCGATGCATCGACCACCACACCTGTGGCCGGCGACATGGTGACGCTACAAATCACCGGAACCGACGCAGACGGGAACACCTTCCCGCAGAACGTTCAATGGTCGGAGAACATGAATCCTGTGACAACACTCACCGAAGTTGAAGGGGAATTGGGTGCCTACCTCTACCAGGCACAAACAGCAGGGGTCCACGGTCTTGTTTACACGGTTGGTCAGGCAACTTCCACCGTTGAATTGACGGTATCTGCCCAATCGGTAGCAGCACGCCTTGAGCTCAATTTGTCTTCCGAGAAGGTCATACAGCTTGAATCGGTTGACCTTCAAATCCGAGCCTACGACGAATTTGACAATGAAATCGATGTGCCTTCAAGTGTTTCAGTTGATGCAACTGGACGTGCTGAGGTCAAACAATTGGACCCAAGTCAATGGACCATCACGACCCTCGATGAAGGGCCACAAACCATCACGGTTGGTGTTGGCGCGGTTCAAGTTTCAACAGAATTTACCGTTGAGGGGAACCTCGCTGGCTTTTTCCAAGCAGGCGGAGCCCTCTATTACGTTGGCGCTGTATTGTTGGGACTGGTGGCTATGGCGTTGTTGGCTGTTCTCGTTATGTTCATGCGTCCAAGTGCCGATGGTTGGGACGATGACGACGATGACGACGATTACGAAGACGAACCGGCCCCGGGGCCAAGCGGTCCCGCTCCCGGCCCAAGTGGACCAGCACCAGGACCAAGCGGACCAGCACCGGGACCCAGCGGTCCAGCGCCTGGACCAAGCGGCCCTGCACCCACAGCGAGCGAACCTGCCCCAGTTGAAGATGAACCGGCAGCTGAGGGTGGTCAAGAAACCCGAGTGGACGACGATGGCACTGAATGGTGGGAAGACGACGATGGCGTCTGGTATTTCCGAATGCCTGGCGAAGAAGAGTGGCAAGTTTGGACCGATTGAGGTGAACACGTGCGACAAGGATGGTCCAGTGCGTTCCTTTTGTCACTCCTTTTTGCGTTGAGCACACTTCCAACCACAGAACTTCTCACCGATGCACCGGTCGTTCACGCCACCGGCCAAGCGGATCGTGTGGTCTTCGACGCACCTCGAATGACCGCCACCTCGGATGAGGTCATTCAGTTCAACGCTGTTGTCTATGATGCGGTCAACAACCCACTTGAAGGTCAGTTCAATTGGACTGCTACGAATGGAAGCATTGACGAGAATGGCCTCTTTTACCCGTGGTCATCTGGCACGGTCGAAATTGTGGCCGAACATCAGGGATTGACGGCTCACCACAACCTCACGGTCGAAGTCGGCGTCGCCGTAGCCATCGACATCCCTCAGCGGGAGTACGATGTCCGATTGGCCCAGGTATTGCAAGCAGAACTCCTCGATGTTCGAGGCAACGCTATCCTCGTCAATCAGGGCGTGTTGTGGGATGTGAACGGGCAGAACATCGGTTCGGGTCAACCCACATGGACCCCATCCGAGCTTGGCGAATACACCATGAGAGCTCGCTACAATCAACTCGAGGTGGTGATCACCGCACATGTTACACCCGGACAGCCTTATTCGTTTGATTTCCCACCCAACATGCAAGTTCAAGCGGGCACTTCGATGCTGTTGTCACCCGCTCTTGTCGACAGGTTTGGCTTCAGCATGCCGTTGTCCACCGTCCCTTCCATTACATGGAGTGTTGAGAACGGCAGCATTGATGCACAAGGCGAATACTTTGCGGCAAGGACCGGAAGATGGTCGGTTTCAGCAACGTATCAAAACATCACGGGAACCGGTGAAATTCATGTGATTCCAGGGGACGCCGTGGCGTCAAGTCTCGTGTTGGTCAACGGGGTGACCACCGTGGTCGCCGGAGATGCCTACGAACTTGCGTTTGAACGCCGAGACATCAATGGATACATCGGTTTTGTTCCACCCTCGATTGATGACATCACCGCCACGTCGGGGGGGCTTTCCGTTGGCAGCGACCTTCGTGTCTATTGGAATCCCTCAACCATGGGGTCCGCCACCATCACAGGAACCGACGGCGACGTGACTTCCTCAGTAACCATCATGGTTGAACACGGACGCCCCATTGATGTTGAATTTGACATGACACCAGCGACTCCGCATGCGGGTGATGATGTCACCATCATGCTTCAAGGGGTGGATGTTGCTGGCAATCGCTGGGCTGTTCCGGGAAATTATACTCTTGAGAACGGGGATGAAACGGATTACTCCGAAGCCACAAATCGAGTCCAAATCGATGCCGCTGCGGCCCGTTCGTGGCGTGTTTCGGGACGATGGTTCGACAACGTCACCGGGGTCTTGTACTCCAATGTTCTATCGTTTGATGTCAGGCCAGGTGCGTTGGCTTTCATCCAACTGAGCGGTGAAGGTACTCAAGTTCCAGCAGATGGAGAACTGGACTTGGCCCCCCTGTTTTTCGATGCTTACAGCAATGAATTGGACCCTGTTGCCATGAACTGGTCACTTGACGGTGAAGACATCACCCTTCAAATGCTGCTCAACGAAGGCCGTTGGCTGGCGTCAACGGTTGGAGGTCATGAACTCCGAGTCAATGCCGCTGGTGTGTTCGCCACCGTTCGTATTACGGTGATTCCGGGTAGTGCCAACTTGTTGGTGACGACTCCTTCTGAAGGATTGACCGTTGCTGCAGGTGTGCCGACAGACCTCTATGTTTCGGTGGTTGATGTGCACGGGAACACCGGTGAAGCCACCGAACTCACCACCGACTTCAACGACTCTTTGCTCGCTGTCAGCACATCGCCAACCGGTTTGGGATACTGGCACATCACCGGAAAAGTGGTTGGGAACTACGATGTTACACTTGTCGAAAACGGTGCATCGGTTGTTGTACCAATTGAAGTTGTGGCCGGTGACCCGATACGTATCCAATCTTCACTCAGTCGTTCGAGCATTGCAGAAGGGGACACGGTTTTGTTGGAAGTGTTCGGAGTTGATGGGTTTGGTAACGAACTCAGCATCCCGTTCAACGGCAACACGAGCGTGGATTGCAACGCTGGAACAGACACCTTCGTGACCAACGGCACATGGAGAATCGATGTGAACTCGGGTGGCACGGACCGATCGTGTACCATCCGGTGGAACGGTTTGTTGGCTCAAACATTCTTCGACGTTGACGAAGTGTTGCTCGGGGGTGCCGTAGGCTCTACAAACAACGCCATGGCCCTCGCATCGGTGTTGCTCTGTCTCGTTTTGGGGGCCTTGGTTGTGCTGCTTCGTAAGGCATCTACTGTTGATGAAGAGGCATGGGTTGATGCGGCCTTTGCGGAAGAAGAAAAAGACGTTCCCGATGTTGATGTCGCGACGACCATGGTACAAGACACCAACACGATTCACGAACGACACGGTCTGACCCAAGAAGGCGTGAAGACCCTCGCAGCCGAAGCACAGAGGGTGGGTGTCATGCAGGCAACCCCTTCAACAGAGCAAGGCAACACGGGCTGGTACGTTGACGCTTCAGAGGAACTCCAGTATTGGGAAGTGACTTCAGAGGGTGAATGGATTCGCCATCACATCTGAACACACGGGTTCAAGTACAATTCCGCTCATGTCCAACCGGTGAACCGATGTCAAACGCTGCCCTAATTGACCAACTTAACGAGGCCCTTGCGTGGGAACTGCGTGCCATGAACATGTATGCGCACTACGCAGCCAACGTTCGAGGTATTCACCGACTGCAACTGTCGCCGATGTTTTCGACTGAGGCCACGGAATCCATGGACCACGGCGATGTTGTCCGAAGAGCAGTTGTCAAATTGGGAGGTGTTCCCGTCACGGAACGTCACCCGGAGCCCATCGTTCACACCACCGATTTTAAGGAGATGCTGAAGCATTCACTGGCCACGGAACAACAAGCTGCTTCTGTGTATCACGAAGTGCTGGCTATGGTTGAAGCGATTGACGACCAGGACCTTTACGATGCCATTGAGCAAATTTATCTCGCTGAATTGCGAAGCGTTGACGGTTTGCTGATGCTCACGGATTGAGAGGTTCCTTGGGTCAGGTTGCGGACTCAATCTTCGTCTGCCGCCTGGATTTCAACCGAAGCGGGCTGGACACCGTCGTCCGCTGGTCGGTCTGCCTGGTCGTCGGCCATTTCCTCGGTCATGGCCAAAAATTCGTCGATGTCGATGACACCGTCTTCATTCGCATCGGCTTCGTGGAAAATCGCCCTCGATTCGTCGCTCGTGCAGGAGTACCCTAGAGCGGTCAAAGCGCTCTGAAATTCACGCAGCGTCAAGTGGTTCTTTTGTCCGTGGTCTGCAGCACGAAATGTGGCGTGAATGTTCTCGCGCTCGGACCCGCTGCTTTGGGAAAACGACATGAGGAGGGTTGAGAAGGGGGTGGCAGAGTGAACATGGTAATGTTTTCGACCGTACACAACGTAGGTGATGACACCCGCTACGAAGGCCACAGCGCCTCCAATAAACGCCTTTTCTCCCAAGAGTGCGATCATGAAAGCCCCTGCGGCGATGCCCCAAATGTAGAGGTAGGGATACATTTTTGCTTTGTATGCGGGGTTCCAATCGTGGGCTTCACTCGTTTGTCTGAGGACGATGACGCTTGAATTGATCATCATAAAAATCATAATTTTAAATCCCGATGCAAGCTTTACCACGTCTTTCAACGGTACGAACATGATGGCCAATCCCATGGCCAAGCCCGTCAACAGGATGGGGATGTGCGGCGTTTCAAAGCGAGTGTTGACGTCTTCAAGAGGCTGTGGCAACAGTTTGTCCCTTGACATGGCAAACAGAAACCGAGAGGATGCAAGCACACCGGCCAACGCCATTGAGATCATGGTGAGTACAGAGAGAACTGCCGCGACCACGCCAAGTTTCGTTCCAAGCACGTAGGTGGCAAATGCAAAGATGGGGTCTTCGATGGGTTTTCCATCTTTCATGAACCACCCCTCTGGCATCACGGCCATCATGACAAAGGCAAGCATGGTGTAGAGAACAGTGGCGATGGCGAGGGAGAGCAAAATACCGCGTGGCAGGTTCTTCTCGGGCTCCATGACTTCCCCCCCAATCGCCGCTACCTTGGTGACTCCAGCATAGGCCACGAACACAAAACCGGCCGTCTCAGCCAAGGTCCACACGTCGGTGTCAAACGCTCCGTTGAGCGGGATGGAGGGGTCGAAGTCCGGCGAAAAGAGGGTGGCGACGACCATGATGATGAGCAGCGTGAGGGTCATGTACAGAATTGGGGCTTGAATGGCCTTCACCTTCGATACGCCCATGATGTTGACCACCGTGATGAGGACCAAGGCAGAAAGTGATACCGAGATCACATCGATTTCCACGTTAAAATAGGTGGTGACGGCCAGCAAGTAGGCCGAGAAACCGATGAGTGCAAACGCCGCCTTGAGAAGGAAGGACGCCCAAAGGCCCAGGCCACTCACCGTTCCTACCAGCGGACCATAGGTTCGTTCAAGATAGACATAGGTTCCACCGCTCGATGGCATGCCTGAGGCCAATTCCGATTTGGCCATGGCCGCAGGCAGCACCACCGATGCTGCGAGCAAGAACGCCAGCCAGATGCCCGGTCCCATGATTTCTGCGGCGAACGTTGGGGTGACGAAAATACCCGGGAGCATAGCGGAGAGGGAGATGACAAGCACACCTGAGAGACCGATGGTTCTCGCCAGGTCCTTCTTCTCGCCAGTGTCTTGATTGACGGTTGTTGTTGCGTTGGAATGAGTCATTTGAATTCCCCCCGGATTTCGTCAAGAATATTCATTCTTATTGTTGCCAAACCGTCGTCCTCTATATGGGATTGGTATGTATGTGATGCAAAGTCACCGGATTCCGGAAGAAATCATTCGCCCAAGTGGACAATGACCTTCATTTCAACAGCGATTGGGGTTGGCAGGGCATCGATAGCAAGGGTGGTGCGAGTCGGACCATAACGCCCCAATGTCTCGGCCCACACTTCGTTGTAGCCGCTGAAATCACGCTTCATGTCGATCAAAAACGTGGTGACGTCAACCACTTGGTCCATTCGGGCTCCAGCTTCTTCAACGATGCGTTGAATGTTGGCCACCACGGCTCGGGTTTGGGCTTTGACATCGTAATCAAGGGGTTGACCCTCAACATCGTGGATGGGCCCACCTGGAATGGCGTTGGTGCCCGGTTGCCGAGGGCCTACTCCAGAGAGGTACAGCATGTTGCCAACTTGGCGAGCGTGTGGGTAGGCTCCAACGGGTTTTGGAGCGGCTTCTGTGTTCACCGAGCCCTCTGCATTTGTTGGGTCCCAAAGAGCTGGGCCCTGGCCGGACGGTGATGCAAGGGGATTTGCGGTGGCGGACGGTGGTGTTGCAGGTCCAGTCGAGGCTTCTGGACTCGAATCGGCTGACGACGTGTCCAGGACACCCCGTTCGCCCTGATAATGTTCCACGTCGTCTTCATCGTACTCCTTGTCGCCGGCTCCTGAAGGCGTTGGGTCGAGCGAGACAACGGCTCCCCCTGCTCCGTGAATGGGCTCGTAAGCGAGAACCTTGCCGGTGAGGTTGTTTCGATTGCCATTCATGGCGGAGAGCCACCACATGGGTTTGAACGCCACGACCTTCTGAACACGAATTTGCTGGTGAATGGTACGGGAAAGTTGGCCAACATCCTCCAATCGGCCTTCCTCGAGGAACTCCAGAATTTTTCGGTTCCATTCATCGTCCTTGAGCGAGTGAATCTTGTCTTCAGATGGGTCAATGAAATCGGTGAACATTCGGTTGGACAACGACATGGCGGTCACTGCCACGGCTCGTCGTCCCTGTGCCTTGATCATGTCCAGACACGATTTGGCCAACACGGTCGTTTCGCTTCGGTTGGCGTACATGTTTGAGGACACGATGACGGCGGGAATGTTGTTGTCAGGATTCAACAGGGTCAAGGCCACGACAGAACCCACATCGATTGGGAACCCTTTGTAATTCACGCATCGACTTTGGAGGCCACGTTGGTGGTTGGCTTTGTTCCATCCGTGGGCAAATTCCTGATCGATGTTGAACGAATAATGGATTGACCCGAGGTCGTGAAAGTCATGGTCCACCATCACCCATTCGGGGTTTGGGTCGGCTTGAATTTGGTGACCGATGATGCTGGGCCACGTTGTCGAGTAAACGATGATGAGGTCCGCTTCAAGGTCCTTGATGGTTTGAGCCGCTTGGTCGTATGCATCCCTCAACCGACGCCAACCTGCGTTCTGGTCTGGGGCCAACACCGTGTGAGGGTGCACGGGAACGACAAACGAAGCCACCACCTCTCCTTTGCTCATTGTGAGCCCTCCTCGTGGGCGTAACATGGCCACTCAACGACGGCGTTTCCTGTCCCAATGATGGTGCCGTAGCCGTGAAGGATGGCCGGGTAATCCGGGACATCAAGCGTTGAAAGCAGCCATGAGAGGCCTCCACCATCGCTTTCCGCGATGGCTTGCTCTGTGAATTCTGGCATTTCATCAAGGATTCGTTGGGCTTGACCGCTTCGCATGTACTCAATGATGCGCATGTCCCACAAATGCATGGCGTGACTGGTGATGTGCTCTTTGCTCATGTCTTCGGGAAGGTCGGACTCGGTTGTGAAATGGCGATGCGACAAGGAGTTGCTGGCAAGGACAACGACCTTTTTACCAGAGGCTTCAATTGCTTTCCTCGTGACCTTTCCAAGCTCAACCATGATTTCTTGCATCACTTCAACCGAATAGTATGCTGTGGACCTGTTGCTTGAAATGACCACGAGAGGCTTGTCCCAATCGGGATTGAACAAATGGCCGGTCGTGATGGTTCCATAGTCCACCCTGAAGTCTGGATTTTCCATCATTTTGACCGGAAGCCCAGCCGCTTCTGCCTCGTCATGTATGGCTCGGGCCAAATCAACATCCACCGACATGTCGTAGGTGTAGCGGAACAAGTTGGGGAACACAGGATCCACCGAAAGGCCCTCAAAATGAGGCAAGCCGAGGAAATGGGTCCCCACATAGGTTTGCCAGTGAGGTGAGAGAAGAACGATGGCGTCGTACTCCAGATGGGAGAGTGAGGCTCGCAACCGTTCGTACCCCCATCTCAACTGTTCCCATCCACCCTCTGCAACGGGTTCGTTTTGAGGCGGGTTTTCGGCGTACACCAAATGAGGAGGGTGCGGCGCAAGGCAACCGGCAACGATTTTTCCTTGTCCCATGAACTTCGCACGGCGGCGTGGTTTAATGCTTCATCGCATGACTGAACACGAAGGGAAGCCAAGGCTCAAACGCCACCGCTTGTTGGTTCTGCCATGGATGACGATGTCACATCGGCTTCGGTCCCCACGCCCATCGTGGTGTCGCAGGCTTCGTTGCCATCTTCAGCCACATGGTCCCAAACATGGCGGCATGTTGGTTTCCCAGTGCTGTTCGGTCTTGTTGTTGGCGTTGTGTGGCAGGAAGCCGTGATGCCTCAGTTGCCCTACAACATCCCCAACCCCGTTCACGGTGCGTTGCTGATGCACCTCCTTCTGTCTCCATTGATGCATCGATGGTTGACGGCGTCCTCATCGGACCGGTGGAAAGAATACGCCTTGGGTGTGAGCGCTCTTGCCTTTCCGCTCATGTTGGTTTGGACGATGGGGTATGGAGGATTGGTGTGCGGTGGTTATCTTGCCAGCGTCGTTTGGATTTGGATCAGCACTTCATGGTGGCGATTTGAACTCCCGCCGTTTCGATTTGCCCTCTGGCACACCTTGGGTGTTAACGTCGGGGCTCTGGGAGGCTCCATTCTGACGTACAATTTGCTGGCTTGATCACGAAGCGTACGATTCATCTTCGTTCGGGAACGACCCAGAGCGAACATCGGTGCAGTAGGATTTGATGGCTTGATCGATGCCTTCTGCAAGGTTCATGTATCGGCGAAGGAAGCGTGGTGAAAAGTCCATGGTGATACCCAAGAGGTCGTGCAACACCAGGACTTGGCCGTCCACGCCGGGTCCTGCCCCGATGCCGATGGTTGGAATCCCGATGGCTTTGGAGACGCGCTCTGCGAGTTCGCGAGGGATCTTCTCGAGCACAATGGCAAAACATCCGGCTTCTTCCAACAGTTGAGCGTCGGCGATGAGTTTCTTCGCTTCTTCCTCTTCCTTGGCTCGAACCGAATAGGTGCCAAACTTGTAGATGGATTGTGGGGTGAGACCAAGGTGGCCCATGACGGGGATACCCGCTGTAAGGATGCGCTGGACAGATTCAACGATTTCCGCGCCTCCTTCCAATTTTACGGCGTGACCACTGGCTTCTTTCATGATACGGATGGCGGAGTCCAAGGCTTGTCGGGAGTTCCCTTGGTAGGTGCCAAACGGCATGTCAACCACCAACAACGCTCGATCGACCGCTCGTTCAACGCATTGAGCGTGGTATATCATGTGCTCAAGGGTCATGGGGACGGTCGTGGCTTGGCCGGCCATCACGTTGGAGGCGGAGTCACCAACAAGGATCACGTCAACACCAGCTTGGTCCACCAACTTCGCCAAGGAGTAATCGTAAGCGGTGAGCATGGTGATTTTCTCACCCGCACGCTTCATTTCGAGAAGGGTATGGGTGGTGACCTTCCTTGCTTCACCGTACACGGACATGAATGCTCCCACCCTGAAGGCGGTTTTCAAACCTCGCCGCCGTTCACTCTTCCTGCAGGATGACAGGTCCCATATGGAGTTCCAGTTCAGTCAACGCTTCTTCGGGGGTTGTGGAGGACAAGACCTGTTGTCTTGATTCGTTGGTGTTCAGCAAGAGCGACGCCACATGGTAAATTGACGACGGCAGCCCCGTAATGTGTTCGTTGCAGAAATCGTCCACCCAACCGGTCAACACTTCGCCATCGATGTTCATGCCCTCGCCAACGCGCTGGAGAACATCTTGGACGATGTGCCGCAAACGTTCGTCTTGGTGTTCGGAAAGCGGTTGTTCAGTTTCGTGCATGTAGGCCACCTTGGCCGAGATGTAGAGACGATGGTTGTCGTGGTCGGGTCCAATGTGATTGACCAGTTCCTCGACGTCAGCCATCGCACCGTCTTCGGTGACAAACACTTCCATGGTCGGGTCGGTAAACGGCGGCAAGGCAGGTTCAATGACCTCTTCAACCGTGAACCGACGACCACCTTGGATGGTGATGAAATGGTTCATCCCCCGAGTTTCGTGTTCGACGATGATGGCTTCGCATCCGTGTGTTCTCGGGCCGTCCCATCCGTTCACTGGATTGAACGGGTCGTTGTTCACCAGCCCAAAGGGTCGCTCATCGAGAATGCAGGTGTCAAGCATTTGTCGGTAACGAGGTTCGAAGACACGCAGTTCCTGAAGTTCCCCCGGAAAGAGGACCATAGGGAGGACAAACAACGGCAATTGGTCGTCCATAATCACCTGTCGTAGCAGGGTCATTTGAAGATGTGTTACGGTTGCTGAACACAAATGTTGGTCAATTCAGAGAAGAAATTCAAGGACCAGTCACCACCCTCGCGTCCCACACCGGACTGCTTCATGCCACCAAAGGGCGTCCGCAGGTCCCTGTTTAGCCAAGTGTTGATCCAAACAATGCCCGATTCAACCTGCTCAGCCATGCGTTTCCCTCGTTCCACATCCGCTGTCCAGATGGAACCAGCCAAGCCATATTCGGTGCTGTTCGCCATGGCGATGGCTTCGTCGTCGGAGGAGAAGGTGTGCAAGGTCACAACCGGGCCGAAGATCTCCTCGGTTGCACATCGGGCGTTGGTGGAGAGACCGTCGATCACCGTCGGTCGAAGGAAAGCCCCGTTGGCGGGTGTTCCATCAACCGGTGCGTTGGAGCGCAGGCCACCCGTAAGCACCGTTCCTCCTTCTTCCACGCCCAGTCGAATGTAGCTTTCCACTTTTGAGAGATGGTCCAAGGAGATGAGTGAACCCATGTCGGTTTCTTCGAGATGTGGAGGGCCCACGTTGAGGGCTTCAACGCCACGGACGAAGGCTTCGGTGAATTCGGTCTTGATGGATTCATGAACGAGGATTCGTGACCCGCACAAACAGACCTGTCCGGCGTTGGTGAACGAGGCCCTTACCAGGTCGTCAACAATGCTGTGAAGGGGTGCATCCTCGAGGACGATCGTGGCGTTTTTTCCACCCAGTTCCAAGGAGAGTTTCTTGAACATGGGTGCCGCAGTCGCCGCTACCACCTTCCCCGTCGCTGTCCCGCCTGTGAACGAGACAGCCTGCACCTCAGAGTGTTCAACCATGGGTTGACCCACCTCGGGACCGAGCCCGTGGACGAGGTTGAACACGCCCGGTGGAAGACCCAATTCATCGAAGACTTCGGCAAGCAAGTTGGCGGTAAGGGGGGTCAATTCCGATGGCTTAGCCACGATGGTGTTGCCCATCAGCAGGGCAGGTGCCACCTTCCAGGATAGCAAGTAGAGTGGCAAATTCCACGGAGTGATAAGCCCAACACAACCCACCGGAGAACGTTGGACGTGATTCACAGCGTTGTTGGACACGAAGGTCTGGTCTTCCAATTCTGTTGAGTGGTCGCTAAAAAAACGGAAATTGCTTACCGAGCGGGCGGCATCAACCCGGCGTGCCAGACCGATTGGTTTGCCGGTGTCCATCGATTCAAGAGAAGCCACGGTTTCTGCCTTTGATTCAAGCGCTTTTGCGATTTGTTGAAGCCATGTTGCCCGTTCTTCAATCGAGGTCGACGCCCATTTCGCACGAGCGGCGTTGGCTGCAGCCACGGCATCGTTGACATCGTGGATGTCTGAGCGGGGTATGGACGTGATGTGCTCCCCTGTTGCAGGGTTGATGTTGTCAAGTGTCCTTCCGCTTCTCGCAGGAACGAAGGAACCGTTGATGTAATTGAGGACCGGTTCCATTTCTACACCTCCGTTTCGAAGTGCCATCGGTCTCGGTCGGGGTCCCATTCGTCCCATGTGGGAACGGTTTCCAACTTTTCCACATAGGTTTCAGGAACAATTCCCGGTACGATGAAGGCCTTTTGTCGGTGAAGCGGGTAGGGGTTTCGAAGGTTGATGTCCAAGACGCCAAGCAAGGCTCTGGCCACGTACCATGTGGCCTGAGAGTTCCATCCGTGGGCTATTTTCACCACGATTCCAAGGCCTTTTGGATAATCGGGGTGTTCAATGGCCATGCCCAGAAGACCGTCTGCACCCTCTTTGGCGATGACACGTCCCTCGCCGGCTTTCAGCACGGTTGAATCCAGTCGGTTGAATCCACCGACAAGGTCGGGGTGACGGACCATCGATTCCCAAATCCAATCCTCGTCTTTGTCCCGAACCAGTCCAGCATAAATTTGAGCCAGTTCAGCGACGGTGTTGGACACGGTGGGTAAACCGCAACCGTCCTTGGCGATGCGCAGCGGGGTCCAATCTTCGCCGAGGTAGGTCCGAAGTTGCTCCATGTAGGCGCCGAACACTTGGTGGGTGGGAAGTGTGTATCCAGCTCGTTGCCAGCCTTTGAGCCGACAGCCGCGCAAGATGGCAGCGTGTTCTCCTGAACAGGTGTGAAACCATCGACGAGGACGGCGAACTTGCCGACCAAATTGAATCAACGGGACGTCAAGCGGTGTCAGCATCAGGGGCCATTCCGACTCGGTGAGCAGGGATTGTGCTGCAGCGACGTGCTCGGTGTCACCGTTGTGTGAGGCCACGGCAATGGCCTTTTGCTCCCATGAACAATCGGCCAACTCCTCGGTAAAGGCCTTGAGCATGAAGGGCTTCATCATCGATCGTCCATAGCACAACACGTTGCCACCAAAGGAGTGGATGACTTCGTCACCATGGGCCCATGCAACCGCGCCATGAATCGTTGTTTCAGACACCCCGTTCCGTCGGTAGTCGACCAGCGGTTCCCATGCCACTTCTCGGCCAGTAGGAATGCCCTCCACGTGTTCTCCAAGAGGCGACGACGGGTAGACACCAGAGCCGGGTTTACCGGGCGTCACCGCAGAAGGTGTGCGCTGCTGTTGCGAGGCGTTGGTTGGTTCAGCCATTCAAACCACCTCGCAACCGTTCCTCCACCGCAGGTACAACGAGGTTCATGTACGCCTCCATGTCCCGACAAACTCGGTCAGAGTCGTGGTTGAAGAAGTCAAACCAAGCCATGATTCGGTCCTCGGGATGGAACCGTTCCACCATTTGTTGAGCCACCTCAGCCGGGTTGCCGATGAGAGCGTTGTTCGCTGCTCGGTTGACTTTGTCGGGGTCAATGGTTCCTTCAAGGGCGTTCCAATACGCTCCTAGGGCACGTTCAGCTTCCTTGTGTGCCGCTTGTGACTGTTCTTCTGGGGAGAGACCGTCCTCGGCGTTCACAAACACGAAACTCGTTCTTGGCATGTGTGCTCGTGTCCATTCACCGCCTTGGGCGTGATAGGCGTCCTTCATTCGCAGGTGTGTGGCGTCGATCACTTCAGGCGAGGTGATGGAGAGGTTGAACACACTCACGGGAAGAATGGTGTTCACGAACGTTTGCGCCTTCGGATCGTGTGTGCCCGCCACAAGGTTGAGCAACGAGCGATTGAACGTTTTTGGGACGATTTGGAGGTCCTCAAAGACGTATCGATTGGGGATGTGGACGGCTTCGGGGGGCGCTTCCAACGCTTCAAATTCCATGGTTGCCTTCTGGACTGTCTGCCAGTCTTCGTCGGACCTGAAGTTGTCTCTGGTGAGAACGGTGGTTCGCACCTCGTCGCTGTTGACCACATCACCCCTCAACAATCGAAGGAAAATTTCGGCCGCCTCTAGGAAAATTTGGCCGCGGAGCGCCGGCCAAGCGGCTTCTTCAATGGCGTTGCGAGGGACGATGCCGTAAGGGCGCGCCATGAATTCAAACCGTCCTGCGGAAAATCCGACGTGCAGTCGGCGCTTTTCGTTCGGGTCAAGTCCATGAAGCATCAAGACGTTGGCCATCCGTTCGGCTTGGGCGATCGGTCCACCGGATGCCAGGATTGAGACAACGGCTGAACCGATCTCGATGTTGGATGTTCGTCGAAAGGCTTCACTTGCCAATTGTGGGAAGTCCGTGCACAGCCCGACTTCGCCCTGCCAGTGGGGTACAACGGGTTGAGTGTTGGATTTCTGGGTCTCCGTTGACAAGTGGGCTTGTGCAATCCATCCCACACCGAACCCAAGACGGTCTGCACACTCCAGTTGCTGGAAGAAATTTCGAAACATCTCCTGTTCGCTGGGAACATGACCGATGTGGTCCGGGGTTTGAGAGATGGAGAAAAAAATGTCGTGTTCCATTCCTTCACCCAGCCTTTCCAAGGTCGCCCATCTCATAACTCGTGCGCTGTCAAGCGTCCCCGTTTCGTCCGTTGCCCTTCAGGGCCGTAAGGTCTTGAATCCGTTGGCGAACTGCGGCAGGAGTGGGTTGGTTTTCAGCCATGAAGGCGTGAAGACAGTCCGACAGGACCAGCATTGCTGTTTGGTAATCTTCTGCAATCTCAGCCAAATCGGCAAGGCCCCACCGTGCCACGAGTTGTCCGGACAGGCTCTCCAATTCTTTGGCCAATTCCAGGGATTCCTCGAACAGGTTTCCTGCGACGCTGAATTCCCCGATGGTGGCCTGGGCATGAGCCAAATCTGCAAGCGCCTCCATCTTCGAACGGTGCTTGTTGAGGCTGGTCAGCAATTCGATTCGCTGTGTTCCAGCGGCGATGGCTGTGTCCATGTCGTGTTGACGTTTGGCCACGGCCACAAGGACGGCGAGGCCGTAGGTGATGCCTTCTCGGTCGTTGGCCACTTCACGAAGAGCAACGGAACGTTGGATCATGGCTCGAGCTTCGGCCAGTTGGTCCTCTGCAAGGTGCATCAAGGCCATGTGGTGATGAACAGCGGCATCCAAATCGGCCATGCCATCACCCGATGCCAAGTCTTCTGCAAGACGCTCAAAGGAGGGGAGTTGTGAATCCGACATTTTCAAGCCCTCAAATCGGGCCCAAGAGCGCTCACTTTCGTCCTTTGCAGCGTCCATGGCATGGTCCAGCAACCGTTGGGCGAGTTCGTCTTGGTTCAATTCTTGGGCCAAACCGATGAGACGAAGGGCCAGCGGTGTGTTGATGGTGTCCATTGAGGCCCCGCTGGTGAGCATGTTCAGGACCATGCTGGCTTGTTCTGGGCTGACTTCGTTGTCCATGCAATCCCCTCAGATGGAGCGTAGTCGCCCGCCGTCCACAGCGAGGCTGATGCCCCGTATGCCCCCGGCAGCAGGGAGCGCCAAGTAGGTGATGGCACACGCGGTTTCAAGCGGGTCAATGAGCCGTGCAATGGGCACTTGGTTCAACCATCCTTGTTGGACGTGTTCCGCGGATTGACCCGTGCGAGCTTGGATGGAACTGGAAAGGGAACCGAGTCTTGTGGTGTTGGTGAAGCCCGGTAGGACGTTGTTGATGGTGATGCACGGTGCCAATTCACGTGACAGGCTCTTTGCCCAAGACGCCATGGCTCCCCGAAGGGTGTTTGACAAGCCAATGTTGGGAATCGGTTCTTTCACCGAGGTTGAGATGATTTGCACGATTCGACCGTATCCTTCGGTTTCCATGGAGGGAGCCAAGGCTTGGACAAGGGTGTGGGCTGCATGGAGGTGACGGCGGAACGGTGCATCAAAATCGGTCACATCGTTGCTCAACAGGGGTCCGCCAGGAGGACCGCCGGCGTTGTTGATCAACACGTGGACCGGACCTCGCTCGTTGAGCAATTCTTCTGCAGCATGTTTCACGGCGAGGGTGTCTTCAAGGTCGAGAACCATGGCGTGGTGCGAACCATCGCCGAGTTCTTGGAGGGACGATACAAGGGCGTTGAGGGCCGCTTCGTTTCGTGCGCAAACGGTGACGTTGGCCCCGGCTTTTGCAAGCGTCTTGGCCGTTGCTTCACCGATTCCTTGGCTGGCTCCGCACACCAAGGCATGCTTCCCACGCAAGGCATGAGATGTGTAGGGGAAATCGCTGCCGAGTAGGTCCATAGATGCCCCACATGCGGGTCTTTCATAGCCTCTTGGGTGTCGGTGGTGAGTCGGGGAAGCAACGGTGAATGCACCTCAATGCTTTTGCTGACTGAAGGTCTCAACACGCATGGAGGCGTTCTTGCTTCAAATGGACCGACCGGGTTCGCCGATGAGAGAATTCCCTCAAAGCCAATCGGTGATGGCGTCGAGTTGAACCAACCAGTCATCACAGGCCACATCGATGATGTCGTAGTGGTTTCCAGGCAACCAGACCTTTTGCACGTCAGCGCCCTTGGCGGTCATGACCCGTGCGTACGTCTCGGATTGCTGCAAAGGCACGTCCTCGTCTCGCTCTCCGTGGAACAGCAGCACGCCGGTTTGAGGTGGATGGTCGACCGGATTGAGGCGACTCCAGCGTTCGGCGTCGTCTTCAGGTGAGCAACCGATCCACCGACGAACGGCGTCTCCTTCATCGGAAAGACCCGCACGGTCCGCTCCCACCAAGTCGGTCAGCGGGGCTTGGGCAATCGCCAACCACGGTTTTCGGTCTGCCTTTGCAGCCAGCAACAGCGCCAATTGGCCGCCGGCAGAATGGCCCATCACCATGGAGCGTGCGATGTCCACACCTGGCAAAAGAGCCAATTGACCCCATGCCCGAAGAACATCGGACAAGGTGTCCATCCACACGCCCTCGTCTCCTTTTGACCACCGTTTGTATTCAACGTTCCATGATGCGATGCCGGCTTCAGCCAAGTCTTGGGCGATGGGTTGCATCAAGTCCAGCCCATATTCCTCTTTCCAAAATCCTCCGTGCAGTAGCATGATGCACGGAACGCCTTCGTCTTTCTGAAACGGTGAAGGATCGTCTGGCATGGTTAAGTCTGCAAACTGCCAGACTTCTGCACCCCATTGCATTCTGTCAACAGGCATGTGGGTTCCTCAAGTGGCGACTCTATCACTCTTGTGAACCGGTTTTCGGAAGAAGGACTTTGTAGTGAAGGGATGAATTGACCATTTGAATCGGTCGGTGTATTCACCCGCAGGAAGACAACCACATGTCCGAAAACCAGCAAACCAGCCCTTGGATTCCGTTAATTCTCGTTGGCTTGGCTCCAACAATCTCAATTTTCGCAACCTTTGGGTCTGGCGAGGGTCTCCTTGGTCAAATCGCTTGGCTGACCTCAAAAATATGGATGCTGGGGTTGCCGTTGTTCTGGTTGATTTACATCGACAAGAAGCAGCTGTCATGGTCTCCACCCAACCAAGGCGGACTTGGAGCAGGTTTTGCGGTTGGTGTGGTGTTCAGTGCAATCATGGTCATGGCGTGGCTCTTTGTCGGCGAAACCAGGGTCGACCGTGCAACGTTCCGTTCCACCCTCGAGCCGTTTGGGTTGACGGTGAAAAGCACCTACATCGCAGCGGCCGTGTTTTGGACGATAGGGAATTCTGTGCTTGAAGAATACGTGTTCCGCTGGTTCATCGTTGAGAAAGCGGAGGTCTTGTTTGGACCGGGGTGGGCCACCATATCGCTCTCAGCAGGCATTTTCGTACTCCACCACTTCTTTGCCCTATGGTTCCTTGGTTTTGCTTGGGAAGCCAACCTCCTGGCGTGTTTTGGACTCTTTGTTGGCGGTGCTGCCTTCAGCTGGCTGTACGTGAAGTACCGAAGCATTTGGGTGCCCTACATCACCCACGCCCTGTGCGACGTGGTTGTCTTCGGAGTGGGTTACGTGCTTTTGTTCGGTTGAATCAAGGGCAAGTCCGCTTTCTGTCGCGGGGGAAGAGAACGGTTTCCCGGACGTTTTTTGCGCCGGTCAACTTCATGAGAATTCGCTCCACACCGAGGCCCCAGCCTGCATGTGGTGGCACACCGTGGCGGAATCCTGCGACATAGAATTCGAACTCCTCAGGATTGAGGTCCATGGCCCTGAGGTTGTCCGTAAGCACGTCAATGCGATGTTCCCGCTGCCCACCGGAGGTCATTTCATCCCTGCCGAAATTGAGGTCAAACCCACGGGAGAGTTGCCTCCCGTTGCTGCCGTTTTCACCTTCCACATGATGGATGTAGAACGGCTTGAGGGACATGGGCCAACGAGGCAAAAAGTAGAATTGAGGCAAATCTTCTGCAAGCAAATCGGAATTTTCAGCATCGATGTCGTCGCCCCATTCAATGGTGCCTCCTTTTTCTTTGATGATCCGAATGGCGTCGCAATATTCCACTCTGGGGAACGGGAGTTCAGGCACGATGATTTCGATGGGTTCCTCGTTCTGTGTGGCGCGGAACTCGTTGATGGTGGCCACCAGTCGTTGGGATTCTTCTTCCTCGGCGACCGATTTCCAGATGTGGTGAAGCATGCGTTCCAACACCCCCATGACGTCGTCGTCGTTGGACCAAGAACATTCGATGTCGAAGGAAATAAATTCATTCAAATGTCGGTACGTGTCGTGTTTTTCTGCTCGGAAGGCCGGTCCGATTTCGAACACCCGTTCGAGGCCTCCGCTCATGCACAATTGTTTGAACAATTGAGGCGATTGATTCAGGTAGGCTGGTGTCTCAAAGTACTGCATGGGGAACAAATCGGTTCCACCTTCCGTTGCGGTGGTGACGATTTTTGGGGTGTGGGTTTCAACATGGCCCTCGGAGATCAAATGTTCTCGGCCAAACTGCAGGACCTTTCCACGAAGTCGAAACATGGCGTTGACATGCGCTCGTCGCAAATCCAAAAATCGGTTGTCAAGGCGCGTGTCAAGTTCCACGTTCACCGTGTCGGTGACGCCCAACGGGAGCGGTGCTTCAGCACGAGCAATGATGTCGACCGCCGTAGCGATGATTTCGTAAGCGGGAGGAGGGGTCGGTTCGCCGTCCTTCACCTTGGGTGGCCGCTTGAGAGCCACCGTTCCTTTGAATTGAAGCGTGGATTCTCGGGTCATCCGTTGCACAGCATCGAGGTCCTCCGCACCAATGTTGTCGGCCTTGAGGAAGATTTGGGTTTTTCCTGTGCCGTCGCGCAAGTCAACAAAACAGATGGCGCCTTTCCCGCGATTGGCTTCCATGAAGCCGATGACGGTCACCTCGCTGTCGATCAAATCTTCACCATGGCGCTGAATTTCGCCAAGGGTGTGCGTGCGGTAGGCGGTTGGAACCCACGTGGTCATGGTTCGGGGACCGAGGGACCCTCCATGAAGGATTCGCCGCCTTTTTCATGACCTGTAGGGGCCTCTTGGCGACTCTTGTGAGGTCGCTAAGATGCACGATTTCATCATATTGACCGAAGGTTCCGCTGCTCGGATGCTTGGTTGGGTGGGACCCATGACCTTCCAATCTTCTTCATTCAGTTCGGCTGGCCCGAAGTCTCTTGAACAGCATCGTGCTGGTGGACTCATGCCCACCCGCACACCGCGTGCCTTGGTCTGTGTCCTCCTCATGATGCTGGCCGCCGCATCACCGGTGGTCACCCCTGTGTCTGCTCAAGAATCCATTCTCCTCACCGTCACCCCGCAGCACGCTGTTTTGGCGCCGGGTGACAGCCTCAACATCACGCTTGAAGTCAACAACAACGCTTCAAGCATCAAGAGTTTCAATCTCACGGTTGATGAGGCCAACCTCGACGGCGTCTGGGATGTCGTCCCCGTGGACAACACCGTTAGCAATGTTTTTCCAACATGGTCGAAAAACACCACCGTCATCCTCCGTTTGGCCGAAGGGGCCACGGTAGCCAATCACGGATCGTTTGACTTGGTCGTGACCGAGTCCGGCGGCACAAGCTCTGCCACCATTACCGTCCATGCCTCGGTTGCTCCAGCATACGCACCATCCATTGAGGCGGTGAGTGGTTCAAACCGTGTACCACTGGTGGCAGGTGGGTCCGTGGATTTGCCGTTTCTGGCGCACAACCTGGGGACCGTGAGCGATACGTTGATTCTCGATGTAGAGGTTGAACCCGACCTTTCCGGTTGGTGGGCCAACCAGACCAACAGTTCAACCGGCAACAACGTCAGTTCAGGCAACGGAACCGGGAACGGTTCAGGCAACACCACATCACCCCCTTCCGTTTCGGTTTTGATGTACGGAAACAGCTACACTTCAGCAAACACTCTCCACCAACTGGTGGACGGTCAGTTGGACAACAACGGATTCAACGGCACCACCCAAGCCAACACCGGAGGAGGTTTGCGCCTCCCTCAACACTGGACCAACCTCAACACGTCCGGTCACCAATGGAACACCAGCCTTCGGTCCTCCTCATGGGATTATGCGGTGATTCAAGACCAGTCTCAAGTCCCGTCGTTCCCGGTGACGGAAAGCACATGGCAAGAGAGCAAAAACGCCTCTGTGTTGTTGGCAGAAGCCATCGCTGATGAGGGCGCAGATCCGGTCCTTTTCATGACATGGGGCCGCAGAAGCGGAGACAGCATGAACGCTTTCAACGACAACTTCACGAACATGCAATCAAACTTGCTCGACGGTTACACACGTTATGCTCAGAACATCACCAATGCGGGCGTTGATGTCTACATGGCCCCGGTTGGTCTTGCCTTCAAAACCGTTCACGACAACGTGCAGGCCAACGGAACAGATCCTACGCTTTCGGGCAATTTGTTTTACGACCTTTACACCAGTGATGGTAGCCACCCCTCGTTGGCCGGTTCATACTTGGCGTCTTGTGTCCTTTTTTCCTCCCTCACCGGGCAAGTGTGCGTTGAAAGCAACGCCACAACCACCTTGGCTTCAAGCGTAAAATTGGCCCTTGAACAGGCCGCCGACGACACCGTCTTCAACCAAACCAGTGGCATGTCCTACTACCCATGGGAAGGAATGCAACCTGCTGCCTTCGGCTTGGGCGGTGGCGTTCCAGCGGGCTGGTCACTTCAGTGGGACGACGATGAATTGTCGGGTGTGCCCGCTCAAGGCAACGAAAGCGTTGTCCTTACCGTCAACGTACCAACGGGTGCCTCGCCGGATTTCTACGGGTACCGTCTAACCATTGGATCCACAGGGGGCAACGTCACCTCCTCGACCCTCCTTGTGGTGGAAGTTCTTGGTGAGCCTGAACTGGCCATGGCCTTCCTCGAACAGGACGCTTCTTTTTTCCCGGGAACCAACGTTCAAACTCAGGTTCAGGTGACCAATGTTGGCAACCAACTGCTTGACATCATGTGGTCGGTGGAATCGGGCAACACCACAGCGTGCACCGCTTCAATGGTGGACGCGTCCACGACCGGGTTGGCCACCAACGCCGTTGTTAACGTGAGTCTGAACGTGGTCCTTGGCACCACCACTTCAAGCGTGGACCGATGCCCACTCACGCTTCAAGCCAGCGTCCAAAACGGCACGCAAACCTCTGTCCTCAGCGAATTGCAATTCATCGTTCAGATCGACGAGCTTGTCAACTTTACATTGACCACACCCAGTGCGCTGACGGCCTTTGCCCCTGCTGACGGGCTCAACTATGACGTCACCGTCTTCAACCACGGAAGTGACCCAGCAACCTTCGTCTTGACCGTTGACAACCATGAACTGCTCAACACCGTTATGATGACCGCTTCAGCCATCGTGGTGCCGTCCGATTCCTTTGGGATATGGACGGTTCGAACCACTGGAGAAGCCAACGCTGTTGGTACCTACACTCAGGGGTTCTCGACCCAACACTCAGGTACGGTGGACACCGCTTCAGTTGACCTTACCCTCAGCGCCGTGGCTTCAGGCTCGTTAACGGGTCCCTTTGATTCTCGGGTTGTTGTTCAACCCAACTCTGAGCAACAACTCTTGCTTAATTTGAGCAACACCGGTACCCAAAACTTGAGTTTGACCGCAGGCATCAACGGAATTCCCTCGGGCGTTGTGGTGTCGATTTCTAACCCGTCGGTCGTGCTCACGCCATCGGCCTATGTCGGTGTGACCGTCACCTTCAACGCCTCGGCCTCTGTTGTAGCAGGTTCGCATCCAGCCAACATCACCTACTCGGCCAGCGGCTTAACATTGGTTTACGAATTTATCGTGCAAATCGAGGACAGGAGGGGCGTGCTGCTCACCACCGCACAACCTCGGTTGTACGCCACCCCAACCAACGCCACCACGTGGTCGTTGGACGTGACCAACACAGGGACGGTTGAAGAGCTGCTCGTGCTCACGCTTTCGACCGAATCTTCAGGACAATGGTTTGATGCCACCCTCTCTGCGACAACGATGACCCTTGCTCCGGGTAACAGTCGAGCCCTCGCCGTCAACATCATTGAATCCGTCGTCGGCGCACCCGTGTCTGGCGTTAATTACACCCTGACTGTCTCTTCAACGACCGATTCGATGGTGATGGATCATGCCACCCTCCTGGTCATTCCTGTAACTGCCAATGCCAACCTTACGGTGCTCAAGGAGGATGTTTCCGCTCTACCGGGTGATGTGGTGTTCGGCAGTGTCATCGTTACCAACACGGGCACTGGAACCGACACCTTCACCGTCTCCACCATCGGTCAAGATTGCGGACTGGACATGGCCGTAAGCCTCGGTCCGGGTCTTTCTTCGCCTGCACTTGGATGGTCGTGCACCGTACCCAACTCAGCACAAGCCGGTTCTTCACCCATCACGTTCCGGGCTGTGAGTCAGGTTCGAAGCAACGTCGCGGTGGACTTCAGCATTCTCTACACGGTTGAACCCTCGTGGCCCGGCAACACCCTTGTTGCTGTGGGTTTCGATACGGGTCGGCTGAGCCTTGGCGTGGACAGTTCGACCTCCACCGTTGTGACGGTTGAGAATTTCGGCAACGCCGAGGTCACAGGGTCCCTGGAAGTGTACGGTGGGGACACGGGATTGTTCCTCTTCGAATGGTTGCGGTTGAACGACGAAACCGAGTCCAACGATTACACCCTCTCTGCAGGCTCAACGGCGACCTACAAACTAACCATTGTTTCCAACACCGACCGCTCTGCTCAAGCCGAGCTTGTCGTTCGCGCCACCTCTCAAGGCCCAGGCGTTACCACCTCTGATGCATCCCCGGTTTTGGCGGTGGATGTTGAAGGTCCGGCCCTTCCCCCCAACGGTCTTTCCTTACCGTTGGGGCTTGAGGTTGGCCAATCCTCTGCTCTTGGTGCCATCGGAGCAGGTTGGTTCCTTGCCGTGGCCTCCTTGTTGTTGCTGCGTCGTCGCCGAACGGATACGCTCGTGGTCTCTGATTCTTTGGACGACGTGGATGAGGTGGACGACTCACCTGATGACGAAGCAGAATTGGGTTTCAATGAAACCCGGCTCGATGAACACAACAAGGTCGCTTGCCCTTCATGCGAGGCCACATTGGGCGTTCCTCGTGGCAGTGAACCGCCGTTCCGGTTCACGTGTCCGCAGTGCACATCCAAGATCCGCGTAATTCCTTGAAGCACAACGTTGAGCTGCTTCCACCAGTGCATTTTTTATTGGTTGAATCCGTTAACTTTGGGTTGACGACCGAGTTTTAAGAACGGGCGGTCAAGAGCGCAGTCACAAAGGTAATATGCTTTTCAATTGAGTTGATAACCATGCGTGTGTGGTTGGTGGTTGTTGTGCTGCTGACCGTTTGCTGCAGCCCGATGCTGACCCAACCCCTTTCCCTTGATGTGGAGGTTGGGGTGGTCCACCAAACAAGTCCCGTTCAGACCACAATTTCCCCGAACACTGGATGGATGACGGGAGGCGAAGAACGCCTCATCCATGGCAGCGGTTTTACGGATCTTGCATACAGAAACACAAGCTACGACGGGATTGAACATCAATGGGTAGAGACCACGGCCGATTCCACCTTTGAAGCCGGACATGAAAACGCCATTGTCGTGGATTCAAACGGGCATGTTCATGTTGTTCATGCCAACGGTGGAACCCACGAACT
>QQSC01000053.1:0-32831 GCA_003602475.1 Candidatus Poseidoniales archaeon
TTGATGATGTTCAGGTTGGCGACAGCTCCCTCGACCAGTTGTCCGTGAACACGTCCAGATGGATGTGGTGTGATTTTAGCGGCTCGTACCGTAACCGACTTCAATGCCTCCAGTGGATGGACACCGGCTCTTTGCACCATCAACGAACCGACGAAAGGTAGACTCAATGTTTGACAGTTGGGATTGAAATCTGTGGCCAATGTGAAATCAATCCCCGCATCAATGGTCTCAATCATGTTCGGAAAAGGATCACCCATTGCATGCGGTGTCCCAGGTAGATACCCGACATTGACTCCTGCCTGCGTCATTGACTTGCGGACGTCCAAAGGTGTGTGGTAAGCGTGGTCAGCCGTGTCTACAGAAAATTCAGAAGCGAGTTCTCCGCCACCGCCGTTTTCAAATTCATCGATGTGCATCCTGAGGGCCAAACCAGCCTCTCTCCCTGATTGCAAAAGATCGGAAGTTTGCTCGTTCGTAAACCACCCGGGTTCACAAAACACATCCATGGATCTCGCAAGTCCTTGTTCAACCACGGCAGGCATCTGATTTGACAACAGTTGTTCAACATATTCGTCCATCGTCATGTTAGGTGGTGCATCGTGGGCACCCATCCACGTAAGGTCAAGGGATGGTAATCCGTCCTTTTGCTGCAAGTCGTTGGCCACGGACAACAGTTTCAATTCGTTGGGTGTGTCGAGGCCGTATCCACTTTTGACTTCCATGTGGGTTGTTCCCGACCGGCGACCGCGCTTCAAACGTTCAACTCCCAGCACATGCAACTGTTCCTCGGAGGCTGCCCTCGTGGCGTTCACGGTTGAAACGATTCCGCCCCCCATTTCTGAAATATCGACATATGTTCGCCCTTCGTGGCGCCAACGCACTTCTCTTGAACGATCTCCCGCCCAAAGGAGGTGAGTGTGTGAATCGATGAGCCCGGGGACAACTGCTCGCCCATCCAAATCAGCAATGGTGTAATCTTGGCTTGTTGTACTGCCATATTCATCCAGCGCCTCGTTTGAATCTAGGATTTTTACAATTCCCCCGTCGTCAATAACAACTGCCATGTCGTTGGCGATTGATGACTCTTCATTAGAAGGATCAGCCAAATGAACCAGGGTCCCGATGTTGGTGAGGACGGTGGCCATGGCAAGAGGANGTGAAGAGGGTTGAAGAACAATGGCATGGACCGTGAATCATGACCGGTTGGACACTGGGCATTGAGACAACGGCTCACACCCTGTCATTTGGATTGGTTGATGCTGACGGCAAACCCTACCCTGCGGCATCCGACACCTTGCGGCCGGATGAGGGAGGTATACACCCCCGGGAAGCCGCGGACCACCACAAAGATGTGGCTGCGGGGTTGTATGCCAAAGTCCTTGAGATGCACGGAATCAATCAAAACCAACTTACAGGCGTTGCGTATTCGCAGGGCCCAGGTCTTGGCCCGTGCTTGCGCGTGGGGGCTTCAATCGCCCGCGGCATCGCCACACGATTGGATGTGCCACTCATCGGTGTCAACCACTGTGTGGCGCATATTGAAATTGGTCGCCAACAATGTGGATGTCAAGATCCGGTTCTTCTGTATGTCTCCGGCGGGAACACACAAGTCATTGCGAGATTGAACGGTCGATACCGGGTTCTCGGAGAAACATTGGACATCGGCATTGGGAACATGTTGGACAAATTTGCCCGGCTCCAAGGAATTCCTTTTCCTGGTGGGCCCAAAATTGAAGAATTGGCATCAGCTTACCTCGAACGTTGCCCCAATCCAACAATGGAGGGATTGGAACTTCCCTATGCTGTGCGTGGAATGGATCTCGCGTTTTCTGGTTTGTTGACGGCAGCACAGCGGCTGGTCGAAAACGGTACAGAACTGGATGCGGTCTGTTGGTCGTTGCAAGAACATGCCTTTGCGTCGTGTGTTGAAGTTGCAGAACGTGCCATGGCGCACACTGGAAAAAGCGAGTTGTTGCTTGGAGGTGGCGTTGCGTGCAACGAACGAATGCGTACAATGAGCAACATGATGGCGAACGATCGAGAAGGTACATCCCATGCCCCTCCGAAGATGTATTGCATAGACAATGGCACGATGATTGCTCTGCTTGGATTCCTCGAACTTCAAAACCGAACCACGCATCTCAACCAGAGCGGTATCAACCAGTATTTGAGAACGGACCAGACACCAATTCAATGGGCGTAGCCTTTGGACCCCATACCGTTTTAACAGGTCGGCGTACCCCTGCCAACGGGGGATTCATCCATCGAGCGCAGACGGCCACGCAAGCAGGAGTTCAATCCATTCGCCAAGGACGCTCCGCAGCAGGCACGCCGTCGCCGAGATGAACGAGACCGTCAAGCAAGCCGCCGTGCCCCGCCACCCGTTGAGCAGGAGCCAGCACCCAAGCAAGACATCCAAGCTGACCTTCTAAGGAAGCAGGCCGATGCTCGCAAAAAACTGGTCCAGAAGGGAGATGTTTCAGCACCCGTCATCAAACCCGCTGATGTTGTTCACAACCAAAAAAAGCCTCGGGACGACAGCCATTCTGGAATGGTGACCAAACAATCCAGAGAAGAACGCTTGGCGGAATTGCGTCGAAAGTCAGAAGAATTGAAGAAAAATGCTGCTGAAACCGTCGTCAACCACGCAGAAGTGGTTGAGGTCATCGTACCAGAAACCGAATTGGAGGGCGGTGTTGATGGCGTCGTCTCGGGGGTTATGGATCAGGAAATTCAAGATGCTGAAACTGCCCAATTGGCTGACCCTCCTGCGGCTCAGAACATTTTCAAGAAAATTGAAACCAATGTGAAGCCAACCCATGACCGTCGGCGCAAGCGCCGTCGTTTTGACAAGACTGGTGGCGGGAAACAAAAGCCAGAACGTCGATTGAACCGTCAAAAGTACTTGGAATACAAGTACGCTGCAAAGGACATCCTCAACAATCCCGACATTGCTGAAGAGCATCGATCCAACGTTTTGGGTCAGATATGGGCGAAAGGAGAACGTTCTGGGGTATCTGAATCGCACGAATTCATTGAACAAAAAGTTGAGGAACTTATTCTCACCGAAAACGTCGCCAACGAATTGCGACAACTTGTCAACCGAATGACCACCAGGAGATGAACAACATGTCAGACAAAATTAAGATTGAAGAAAACTGCGTTGCTAGCGTGCATTACACCGGAACACTCCCCGAATCAGGAGAAGTGTTTGATTCCAGCGAAGGTCGCGACCCACTTACGTTTTTGGTCGGACACAAGCAGATGATACCAGGTTTCGAAGCCAACTTGATGGGAAAAACCACAGGCGACCGTGTTGAATTCACACTCGAGGCCGATGACGCATACGGTCAGATCGATGCTGAAGCAATCATGAAGATCGAGCGCACCAATTTCACAGACCTTGAGCAACAAGCACCGCTTGAAGTTGGCATGCAATTGGTGGCACAAATGCCCCACGGACCAGCACCGTTCATCGTAACCGAATTGACGGACGATTCCGTGACGGCGGATTTCAACCATGCCCTTGCAGGCAAATCGCTTACCTTTTCAGTCGAAGTTGTTGAGGTTCGAACCGCCTCTGATGAAGAGTTGGCTCACGGCCACGCTCACGGCCCAGGCGGCCATCATCACTGAGTTTGAAGCGAGTGTTCATGAGGGGTTTCCCCCTGTCGTTGACATGGTGAGTGAACGCAAGGACACGTGGAACACCCTTAGCGGCCTTCCACTCCCTGAATCTGAACCGCCGGGCGATGGTCAACACCAATCTCGGCCTCCCGCGGGTGAACCACCGTTTACTCGTGGAATCCACGGTTCGATGTACAAATCTCGGTTTTGGACCATGCGTCAGTATGCTGGGTTTTCGAGTGCACAAGAAACCAATCAACGGTTTAAACTCCTCCTCGAACGAGGCCAAATGGGTCTATCGGTCGCTTTTGATCTACCAACACAACTCGGAATGGACGCCGATGATGAATTGTCCTACGGAGAGGTAGGAAAAGTAGGTGTTGCCATCTCAAGCGTTGAAGACATGAAGATTCTTTTCGATGGAATTCCACTTGACAAAGTCAGCACTTCCATGACCATCAACGCTCCTGCCATGGTTCTCCTGGCCATGTACATCGTTGCGGCAGAAGAACAAGGTGCCCATCAAAGCGAACTCAGAGGGACCATTCAAAACGATATTTTGAAGGAATACATCGCCCGTGGAACCTACGTGTTCCCCCCAAAAGAAAGCATGAGACTGATCACAGATATTTTCGAATATTGCACGAACCATGTGCCGAAGTGGAACACCATTTCCATATCAGGTTACCACATTCGAGAAGCCGGTTCCACCGCAGTACAAGAACTGGGTTTCACCCTCGCCAACGCTCTCGCCTACGTTGATGCTGCCATTGAGCAGGGACTTGACATTGATGACTTTGCTCCGAGGTTGTCCTTTTTCTTCAACTGCCACAATGATTTTTTTGAAGAAATTTCAAAATTTAGAGCGGCCCGTACGCTCTGGCACGATTTGCTCAAGGAACGCTATCAGCCTGCAAGTGAAAAATCACTCAAACTTCGATTTCATACACAAGTTGCTGGCGTGAGCCTCACCGCCCAGCAACCGTTGAACAATGTATCCCGTGTCACCATCCAAGCTCTTGCCGCCGTTTTGGGTGGGACGCAAAGTTTGCACACCAATTCGTTCGACGAAGCGTTGGGTCTGCCGACAGAAGAATCGGCGACCGTTGCCCTCAGGACCCAACAAATCATCGCTGAAGAATCCGGTGCTGCCGATGTCGTCGACCCCCTTGGCGGGTCGTGGTTCGTCGAACGACTTACAGATGTGGTATATGCTGAAGCGAAGTCGTTGATTGACCAAATCGAAAGCCGCGGTGGAGCCATGGCGGCCATAGAACAAGGATGGCCTCAGCAACAAATTCACAATTCCGCTTATCGCCACCTCAACGATGTTGAAAACAATCGTCGTCGAATCGTTGGGGTCAACCACGGCGTCATGGACGAACAACGAAGCATTCCAGTGATGAAAATCGACCCGACGTTGGGCGAGCGCCAATGCGCTGCCTTGGCCCAGTTGCGAGAAAATCGGAGCCACAACGACGTTGAAAAGGCGCTTCTATCCGTCTTTACAGCAGCCAGCAACGGTGAAAATTTGTTTCCTCACGTGATTCATGCCGTCCGTGTCAGGGCAACGCTCGGTGAAATTGTCGGTCAAATGAAGGCTGTGTTTGGGACGTACATGGCGCCCAGTGGATTTTGAAGTGATCGTATGACGTTTGGCCCTATTTTTATTGACCACATTGGCATTGCAACAAACGAACTTGAACCAGCAAGTCGGTTTTGGGAATTGATCGGTCTTGTGCAGGGCGACTCCGATGAGGTTGTGGCGGACCAAGGGGTAAAAACACGTTTTTTTTCAACATCAACGCCTTTTGATGGAAAACCATCAAAAATAGAATTGCTGGAGCCAACATCTGCAGAAACGCCAATTGGACGTTTTCTCTCAAAACGGGGTCCTGGAATCCAACAACTTTGTTTTCGCGTTGGAAACCTTGAGGGATTGTTGGCCCACCTCATGGAAAACGGTGTTCGATTGATCGATGAAGTTCCACGCCTCGGCGCTGGTGGAATGAAGATAGCATTTGTTCATCCGTCATCAACCGGTGGTGTGCTTGTCGAGTTGGCACAGGCATGAATCTTCAAAATGAATATAGGAGTTCACAAACTCTCTACGTCCATGCGCACGTGTATTGATGATTTGTTAGCATTGCCTCACATTGACGCTCCTCGACTGAAACTCGAAGTCGAATATCTCAGCAGCCGCTTGGAAGATTTGCGCTTGCGACGTCGCATCAGCAACGATGCTTACCTCGACGCAGGTGCGGTGCAAGGCGCCATTCACATGGTGGCGCATTTGGTGGACATGGGAGTCGCACAATCCGAGGTGCACGGTCACCTGCGTTCCACGTTGTCGCGTGCAAAGCGACTAGAAACCAAGCACCCTGGGCTCAATTGGGCGGTGGAATCCGGCCGTGCGAGTTGACCACATGGACGATACTTTGTTGCAGGTTCAATCCGTTTCCAAACTGTTTGGTGAAGTTCAAGCATTGAACAACATTTCACTGACCATAAACAAAGGTGAAATCATCGGTCTCGTAGGGTCCAATGGGGCAGGAAAAACAACACTGCTCAGACTTTTGGCAGGCGTGTATCGGCCCACCAAAGGAACGCTGCAAATGGCAGATGGAACGACCGTAGAAGCAGGAAGGCACCACTTGGGCGTTGTACCCGAATCCACCGGTTTGTACAGCAGATTGACGGCATGGGAGAACATTCGCTACCATTCGAGGCTCCATGGTGTGAAGGATGAGGAATCATGGGCACGAACGCTCCATTATGCCACTTTACTCGACATGACGCCACATCTTGGCCGGCACACGAAGGGTTTCTCAAGAGGTATGCGCCAAAAGACTGCATTGCTTCGGGCCTTGGCGCACCACCCAAGCCTTCTCCTTCTTGATGAGCCAACGGCTGGACTGGATGTTACCAGCGCAAGAACCGTCAAAAAACTCGTTAAAACACTGGGTGAGGACGGAAAAACCATCGTCTATTCGACGCATCAACTCCCAGAAGCAGAGCAAGTATGTTCTCGAATCATCATCGTCCACAACGGCGAGATCAGAGCCGATGGTACACCTCAAGAATTGCTTCAACTGACGGGGCAAACAACGTTGGAAGAGGCATACGTGACGTTGTCAAGTGACAAAGCACGAAGTGTTGATGTTGAAGAACAACCAGCAAAGGGATGGAGTCGAATGTGGAGAGGTTTCTTCACACCAACCACACCCGCTGCAGGAGGTGATGAAGATGAATAGCACTCGAATGCGAATCACGACGATCGCCAAGAAAGAGCTGGTGGAATTCGTTCGTGATTGGCGCACAATTGTCGCGATTCTGGTCATTCCCGTGCTGATGTTCCCCCTCTTGTTCATTCTCTTTCCGTTGTTGTTGGAAGCCGAGGCCCAAGAATTGGATGAGTTGATAGTTGATGTGGAGTTGCAAGCAGATGACCTTCCAGACGGTTTTCAAAGCGCACTGGAATACTCAAGCATCAACCTCACCTTCGCTGAACTTGATGCGGTGGAAAACCTCACCGAACCTGGCACTGCTATGGAGAAACTTCGCAGCGGTGAAGTGGACGCTGTGGTACGAGTAAGGGCCAACAACAGCACCTGGCAATACGCCGTTTTGCACATGTCGACATCCGAACAAAGCAACGAAGCCCGGTCCCGAGTTCTCTTGAATTTAGGAGAATGGGAGCAAAACGAAACGAGAAATCGTTTGGTTGCTGTGGACCTGGACCCGGATGCAACGCTCAACCCTCTTCAGTGGAACGGTTCCATTGCCCAAGGTGACGTGGCCAGTAAAGGTGAGCAAGCGGGCCTTGCCCTTTCACTTTTCATTCCGCTTGTTCTTGCTGTATGGACATTTTCATCGGCCATCCAACCATCGATTGACATGACGGCGGGTGAGCGAGAGCGTGGCACACTAGAGGCCCTGCTGGGCTTGCCTTGCACGCGTGCGGAGCTGCTTTTTGGGAAGTGGTTGGCAGTGGCGACGATTACAGCGGCTGGAGTGTTGCTCCAAATTGCTGGGTTGACGTTCGCCATAGGTTATCTGGCCACATCGGACATCATCTCTGCACCAACGATGACACTCGGTGTTGTGGCGTTGCTCTGTGTGGCCGTTCTATTGTTTGCCATCACCGTTGTGGCGTTTGAGTTGGCGTTGGCAATGCGGGCCCACAGCGTGAAAGAGGCGGGCTCTGTTCTCGGGCCAGCCGTGCTTCTGATTTTGTTCCCCGCCCTGTTTACGCAGGTCATCAACTTGGACGGGATTGAACTGTTTTGGTTCGCCATACCCGTCGTCAATGTACTGTTGGCCCTTCGAGAATTGTTGTTGAACCGTGTGGTTCCCGTTCACGTGTTGGTGTGGATGGTGAGCTCGGCCGTTTACGCGACGTTGGCTGCGTTGTATGCAGCACGGCAATTTAACCGAGAGGACATCGTCACAACACTTTCTTGACCGGTTCACCGTGCTGTACGTGAAAGCGACCCTTCGATTATTGGCTCTTGAAGGCTAGAATCGCCTCTCGAACAATCGCGATGAGAAGATTGATCTCATTCGATGTAATTTCGAAATGCGGCGTAAATCGGAGTGCGTTAACACCGCCATGAATGACACCGAGACCGCGCCGGCGACACCACGGTTCAACGGCGTCGTGGCCAACCACTGGAAACCCGTGAGGTTCCAGTTCGGCGCTGCAAAGTAAACCGGTCCCCTGCACTTTCGTGATCACATCAGGGAATTCGGCTTGCAGTCCCTTCAATTTCTCGACAAATTCTTCACCACGTTCACGTATGTTCATTCGCAGTTCGGGTGTCATTCGTTCAAGTACTGCTACGGCAGTTTCCAATGCCCTTGGATTGGTGGTCATGGTGTTGCCATATATTCCGGTCACGTAGAGTTTCGAGGCCGTTTCGTTCATGCCGAGCACCGACAAGGGGTACTGTCCTGCGTTAAGCGCCTTTGACCATGTTTCCAAATCCGGTGCCTCACAATCTTGGAATCCATCGTAATCAACCACTGAAAGAGAACCTTGGCCCCGTATACCGGCTTGGATGGAGTCAACCAGGAGGAGGGTGCCGTGATTCTGTGTGATGGCTCGAGCAGCGTCGTAAAATTCCCTTGTCACACATTGCCCTGGGTTGCCTTCACCCTGTACGGGTTCAATGGCCAAGAGTTCGATGAACACGTTGTCGTGGTCTGCTTGGGCGTACGCAGCATGAAGGGCTGCGACATCGTTGGCAGGAATCAAGATCAAATTGTCCCGTTGTTGGAAACTTGCCAAGTGTTGATCGTATTTGCTCTTGCAGGAATGTGACATTTGTGCGGGACGGTCCGTTCGGCCGTGGAATCCTTGTTCAATGGCCATGATTTTGATTGTCTTGCCTTCGTGACGGCCTCCGACACCTGTCATGTGCTTCGCATTCACATCGGCTATCCGCATGCTAACCGTCACCGATTCCGAACCGCTGTTCATGCAGATAAATTTGTCAAACGGGCAATAACCGCGCGTGTGCCCAAGTTCAGCACGCAGGCGTTCTTCGAGCCGCTTTTGTGAAAACGAAGGCGTCATGACGTTGGCCATGACCCAGTTCTTGGACATCGCCTCGGTGATGGCTTGGGGGCCATGTCCTGCTCCAAGCATGCCATAGCCACCGTTGTCGTGGACGACGGCGCCGTGAGATGTGATGACCCAAGGGCCACGGGCTGCAATGGCCACGTATGGATTGACCGTCGCTGGATTGTAGAAATTGATGTAACCTTCCTGGAGCGTGGAAATAAGGTCAAGTTCGGATTTCTCCATCAAACTGCCAAATTCCGCTTCCAATTGTGCAAACACATCCCAAGCCTCTCCAATGGCAAGGTTCAGTTTGGGGTCCAACTCCAAAAACCGTAGAATCTCTGTGTCGTTGAGTCCTGTTGTATGAACGGTACCGACACGTTCTCGGATGTTTTTGAGCCGGTCCATGGGAGACTGAGCCATCATCATGGAGGTAAGGACCGCTAGGCCCACTTTGAACGTTGGGATGAGAAGGGAAACTACAGGGGTTGTTTCAGTCACCAGGTATTCTCATGGTAATAGCATAAGATTATTTATTCGATTCATGAGGGTTTGGCATGCCAAAGGTTTCGCTTGACATGCCAACGGAGTTGCTCGACGACATTCGTCAGCATGTCGGAGATGAAAAAAAATTCGTGAGTTTTGCCGATGCGGTGCGAACTGCATGTCGAAAAATGCTTGATCATCTTGATGAAGTTGATCGGCGGCAAGGGCGTGGTGATGAACAATGACAACAAAGGAAGAAGCTGAGAATGCAGTAAAAACCCTCTTGGGCTACCTTGAAGGGCAAGAAAATGTTGATCGTGAAGGTTTGATGAAGACACCAAAGCGTGTGATTGAATCCTGGGATGAGGTGTTTGCAGGATACAAACAATCCGCAGAATCGTTGCTTGATGCAACGTTCAACGGTGAAGGATACGACGGAATTGTCTTGTTAAGGAACATCGAATTCCATTCGACATGCGAGCATCACCTCCAGCCTTTCCGCGGTCGTGCGCACGTGGCGTACATACCTGTTGACCGGATCGTCGGCATTAGCAAGTTGGCAAGATTGGTGGACCTTCACGGTCGTCGACTCCAGAACCAGGAACGAATTACGAAACATGTTGCGGATGATTTGGTGAACCACTTGCAACCCCTGGGAGCTGCTGTCATCTTGGAAGCCTCCCACGGCTGCATGCAATGCAGAGGAGTTGCCAAACAAAACGCCATCATGACCACCTCCGCCATGCGTGGTGTCTTTTTTGAAAAGAGTGAAGCGCGAACGGAATTGATGCAGCTGATCCAGCAACCTGTTTTGTGAGGCATGTCAATGGAACCTTGTGACCGTTCAGGAGGGGCCTCGTTGGACAACCCATCGGACTTGGCTCAGTTGTACAACATTGTGGAAATTTTCCACAGCGTCCAAGGCGAGGGTTTCCATTCAGGAATCCCTCACGTTTTTGTGAGATTCGGTGTGTGCAACCTCAGGTGCGAATGGTGCGACACGAACTTTGACGAATACACAACCATGCCTGCCATTGATGTTCTCGCTGAGGTCATGAAACATAAGTGCAGCCGCATCATCTTCACGGGTGGTGAGCCCATGCTCAACGACCTTTGGCCATTGGCTCGGTTGCTCAAAGCACGCGGTTACACTCTATCCGTAGAGACCAACGGAACAATCGCCATACCGGATGGATTGTTGGATTGGATTTGCGTCTCCCCGAAAGATCAGATGTATCCGAAGGTTGCCATCAAACAGCGCGAAGGTGATGAATTAAAATGTGTCTATGTGGGGCAGCCTTTGGCCATGTACGATGACCTTCGCAAAGGATTCGAGCATCACTATCTTCAACCTCTTTACGATGATGAAGCCACGGTTCAAGACAACGGTGCTTCGTTTGCTCTTACAGAAGCCGTGGTAAAGGACAACCCTTCATGGCGGTTATCGCTGCAGACACACAAATGGATGGGAGTCGATTGAAACACGCGGTCATGGCATTAAGCGGCGGAATGGATTCTGCCTCATTGTTGGTTCATCTTTTGGACGAAGGGTACGAGGTCACATGCCTTTCGTTTGATTACGGTCAACAACACGTGTTGGAATTGGATTGTGCTGAGGAATTGGTTTCTTATCTCCACAAAATGGGTCAATCTGTGGTTCATCAAAAAATCGACCTGTCATCTGCCATGTCCTTGTTCCAGAGTGATTTATTGCAAAAGGGTGGAGATGTTCCCGAAGGTCATTATGAAGAGGACTCAATGAAATCAACGGTTGTTCCGAACAGGAACGCCGTTTTCGCCTCGCTTCTCTACGGAACAGCGCTCTCGATCAGCGCAAAGAGGGACACCGATGCAATGGTGGCACTTGGTGTCCATTCGGGGGACCACGCCATTTACCCTGATTGCCGACCAGAATTCTACGATGCGCTGGGCCAGGCGTTTGCCTTGGGGAATTGGGGTTCCGAGCGAATCGCATTCCACTTGCCATACGTGCGGCTCGATAAAGCCGGAATATTATTGGATGCAGAACCACGATTGACTCGATTGGGTCTTCATTTTGATGAATTCTACCGGAGGACACTCACCACGTACGACCCAACACCCGATGGAATGAGTTATGGAAAAACCGGCTCCGACATTGAACGGATTTTGGCCTTCCATGCTGTTGGTAGGGAAGACCCGTTTGCCTACATTGGAGGTTGGCAAGCTGCCTTGCGGCACGCCCAGTCTCAAGACAAAAAACAACGATCGAATGATTTACAGAACCGCCTTACAGCGATTCAATTCCATGTCACGCAAGAATCGGGTACAGAGCGTGCCTTCACGGGTGAGTTTTGGGACACCGATGAAGCTGGCGATTACCTCTGCATCTGTTGTGACAAGTTGTTGTTTGAATCCCAAATGAAGTTTGGTTCCGGTTGTGGTTGGCCTTCGTTTCACAGTGAAGTACCCACGGCGAGAATCCATCGCATTATTGACCAGTCGCATGGCATGCAGCGTACGGAAGTCCGATGCTCAACATGCGATGCCCACCTTGGGCACGTCTTTGATGATGGGCCGCGGGCTCACGGTGGCGAACGATATTGCATCAATTCGGCATCCATGACATTCGTTTCAAAGGGAGAGAGAGAATCATGACCACCATCATCCGAAGATTTGTTGAAACCGATACCGGGCACAGAGTCCCGAATCACAAATCTAAATGCCGGCATTTTCATGGTCATCGATACAGGTTTGAAGCTGAAATTCACGGGGATGTGGTCAAACAACCCGGTGTCTCGGAAGAAGGGATGTTGATGGACTTTTCAGACGTGAGTCAAATATTGATGGAGCGGGTCCATGATATCATCGACCACGCCTTTGTCATCTATGAAGGCGATGAAGAAGGAAAACGCGCTCTTGACCTGTTGTCAAACGACCACCGGACGGTTGTAGTTCCGTTTATTCCGACGGCAGAAAACCTGGCGAAATGGGCGTTCGAGCAGGTGGAGCCGCACATCAAAACAGCGTATGGGAACGCCTTGAGTCTCAAAGCCATGCATTGTCGTGAAACACCCAAATCTTGGGCCACTTGGCGCAAAGACTAGCGCAATTTTCTTCTCCGGTTTTTCATCCACCGCTCGTCTTGATTGGCGTGTTCCAGTGCAGTTGTGGCCTCGACAAACCCACCAACCAGCCGAGTAGCTTCTTGATCCGTTGGCATTGATTTCATCAAGTTTCGAATCATCGTTTGACGGAACGAAGCACGTCGTTCTTCGTGCCAGCTTAGTGCCTCAGCGTACTGATGAATTGCTTTCTGAAGCACAACTCGGACCTCCGGAGTCATGGTCCTATCAAGAGGAACCACATCAGGCATCGAGGGTTCACGCCCCTGATGAAGAATCACCCGACTTCTGTGCAGTTCATACAGCAATGCGGTGGCGGCATGGCTCAAGTTGGCAATGGGGTATCCTTCCCACGTTGGCAACGTCACCAAGAAATCACACTTATCCAGATCCTCTGTGGAAAGGCCCTTTCCTTCCTCTCCAAATACCAGGGCGACAGTAGAGTTTAGCCCTTCCAATCGGTCCGAGAGTTCCCACGGCATCACGAAATGGCGAAACAGTGTCTTGTCACCCACTTCTCGTTTGCCCGAAGTACCCACCACCGATGAACAATCAACAACGGCGGCCTCCAATGAATCGAACACTTGACATTCATCCAACAACCGGCCGGCATGTTTGGCTCGATTCCGAGTGTCTTGGTCATCAGGTGAACATGTCGGATGAACGAGGCGAAGATCATCAAAGCCATAATTCAACATTGTCCGGCAGATGGCTCCAAGGTTTCCCGGGTGAGAAACTCCAACCAGCACCACGCAGAGCCGGAATGTACCGACGGGTAGGGGGATGTCCAGCCGTTCTCCCATGGCAACACCTTCATTCAAAGAATTCTCCAATCCATCTTGGGTCACAAGCTTGGTAGATGAAGAATAGAAAACCCCCTTCTTCACGATCGTCCATGATGATGGAGCGTTTTCTGAGGTTGTGCACGTTTCGGAGGTGCATGATCAAACCAGCAAGGTCCTCGCGACTATCAGAATGGACACTCACAGGGGTTCGGTCCCAGTAAACACGGACCGACACGCTACCACCGTTCAATCGGTGCGGCGTTGACGGTAACGTGTGACGTAACCAGCGATCCAATTTCGGAGCTTTTTGGACTCCACATCGGTGAGTTGAGAAACCATCAACTTGTTGTGATCGAAGTCTTCAGTGAATTTTTCACCGTGTTCCTCACACAAACGAATAGCACGGATTTTGATAAAACTTGGTCGAATATTGCCCATGATGCTCACTCCTTCACCAGCGTCACTTCAACTGGAATTCCTGGCTCGTCGTGACGGGTGACGAGGAGGCGGATTTTTCGAGGTGGGTTTTCAATGCCTCGCTTCCAGATGTGTTCATTGACTTCCGGGTCGATGTAGAGTTCCTCATCCTCACGAACTTTGAGGTGTTGAATGACCTGTTCGCGGATGATTTGCATGGCCCGGGGGGCACGCTTGTAGCGGGTGATGTTCCATGCGTTGCGCAACGGAACAATCAATTCAGATTCGTTTGGTCTTGCCATCATCTCACCTCATCGTTGGAGCTTGCTGCGTCTCCATTGATGTCGCTTCGGATGCGACACCGTGTTTCGGTCGGTCTTGAGCATGACCCAAACAGGGACACGCCGGTTCTGCTTCCCCGCCTTCATGAGGCGGATTTTCTTTGCTGCTGGTTTGTTCTTTGACATATCGAGCACCTTCTCAGATTCTCCGGATGGACGCATTGTTGCGGCTCTTGGATTGGGATGCCAACCATTGTTTCAGTTGGGCGTCGGACATGATGCTGTTCAGTTGACCTGATGCATGCAGTTCAGCGAGTTGTTGCTTAACGGAATGGGCACGGGTTGGGTCGGCCATGCCGATGCGAACCAAGCGAGCCCGGGCTTCAGATGACAACATCGTTTTCAACACGGCGTCGACCGAGGCCTTTGCAACAGCTGTGCGCTGAGCTTCCTCTTCGTTGACCATTTGTTGCATGGCCTGTTCTTGGATTTGTTGTTGGAGTTCTTGCAGACGCTGAGCACGGAGCGACTCAAGATCGCTTTCTCGTGTGCCAGCCATGCTCGTCACCCTCTTCACTCCGTTCAGTACTTGTCCAGGCCGGGATACATCGACTCGGTTTCTTCACGAACCGAATGAGCGACACCGTTCACTAACTTTTGTCCTGCGGCGGTAATTCGCCGTCCGGCGTAGAGTTGGACTGGTCCGTCCTCGCCTTCGACGACCTTCGTGGGAACTTTTTCCACAAGGCCAGCTTCTTCGAGTTGCTGGAGTGATGTGCGGATGATGTGACGGGATGCAACGCCGGGTGTGTTTGGCATGGCGCCGTTGTCTTTCTTTCCACCGAAGGCTTGGGCCAAGTGCGTGACGCCAATCGGCCCGTTGCGTGCAATCTTCCGGAGGATAGCTGCCGATCGTGCATACCACCAATCGGCTTGGGCCGGAGGTCGCTCTCGGTCTACTGCGGTTTTGACGTATCCTGCCCAATCAGGCATGGAAACTGCGTCGTGGTCGGCCATGGCTTTGGCCAAAGCAGGATTGAAAATGTCGGCGGGGATGTCAAACACGGTCGTCATAACGATACACCAAGCAAGTTGCCGACCCTCCGCCCCTATATCAAAAGAACGGCTTCGTTTCCCGTTCAGGACCAATGCGTAGGATGCAATTTGACGATACAAGACTTCATGAAACCGCAACGGTTGGATGTAGACCATGAAGAAGGCCTTGGCACAGAACCCAAACCTCCTCCGAACATTGATTGGGCTGTCATTGACACTCATCTTTCTTCTCAGTTACGCAGTGTACGGTGCGACCGTATCGCCGTCGGTGTACATGTACGAAACGGAAGCAACCGTAACCTATCACGATGCAAGTTCGAACGAAGATGACATTGAACGAACCTACGACGAAGAGGCCAACACCACCACTTGGGCCTGGCCCATCATCATGGATGCCTCCAACCTCACGTGGGTGAACGTGACAGCAGAAGATCTGTCTGCCGGCTCCGTCCTAAGGGTGACCAACGGAGCTAAATTGTTCAGTCATGAGTTATTGGGCAACACGTACAACCTCGAAAATCCGCTCGAAGAAGGATTTTCTTGCGCCGACCTGTGTGATCATCTGACCACACACGTTCGTGAACCGAACGAGGACGGCACTGTCTTTTTCCATGCACTCACGTCCACGGATCCCTCTCGGCGTTCAAACGGCTCTGTGTTTGCGCAGGACATTGGTGAGGCTGAACAAAAATCAAGGGACCTCATTGAATATGACCACCTACCCGCTATTCTTCGAATTGAAATTGTGGAACAGGGAAACCGCACTACGAACCCATCCATCGAGGTGGAATCGGTGAATGAAGCATTTGCTTCGGTAGAAATATTCTCGGTTGACACCGCAACGGAATTCCTATGGGCGCTAGCAGCCGTGGTCGGATGCTTCTCCTTGGTCTTGGTGCCGTCGTTCACGGTGTATTTTGCAGCACGTGCCAAAGAGCGTCGTGACGAAGCAAAACTGGTGGCCGCAGAACAAGAAGTTACAGAAAGCGTTTCAACCTCCGAAACGGAATGATTCGTCCCATTGCCACTAAATAGATTGACGAATATTGAACTTTCATGGCTCATCGCTTGTCAACCGCAGTTCTCGTTCTGCTGCTGTTGGCCATCGCACCGTACAGTCAACATCAATCCAATTTGGAAGAACTTCACGACCCAAGAATGAATCCCGCCAACCCGACAGGTGTTGACCTGCAGGTGAACGAGGTGTCGATCGCTTACACCTCGTCCTCAGATCAATCGAACTATCGAATGTTTTCATCAAATCATCCGATTGCGGGTTTTAACCGCCCCGCCAACCTGTATGTCATTGACGGCATGGTGGATGTGGAATCAACGCTCACTGTCACGGTTGAAAACATCGGTACAGCCAACAGCGGTGTTGTTGACATCACCGTGACGTTGCTTCACAATGAGTATGAATTTTTTGAATTCGTCAACACAACTGTCCAAATGAACGGATTGTCTGGTGGAAATTCAGACACCGCCCAAGTACCCATTCTACCGGGTTACGCAGGGAACCATTCCATGCTGATTCGAGCGACGTCGACCGTTGCCGATGACGATGAATCAAACAATATTCTCAATCGCCATTTCACTGCTGGCTCAATGTATTTCAATTGCGACACAACCACCAACTGGTCCTTCAATCCGGGTTGGAGCCTGAGCACCGACACATCCATCTCGAGAGGGTCGAGTTGCCATATCGGAAACGGTCAGTCGTCCATGTATGCCAACAACATGCTGACCTCAATGGTCACGCCACTCATGGACATGTCCGATGCTGTTTCATCTCCACTTCGAACCAATGGCTTGTCGTTTTACTACACCGGAAGCAGTGCAGCAAACGATGCGTTGCGGGTGTACGGTACGGATGACATGGGGGCTTGGGTGCAGGTTGCTACACTTTCGGGCACGGTTGACCAGAGCTTCTTTGATGGTGTCAACTGGCAAACATTCACCTTAACCGACAAGGGTGCTGCATCCCCATTGATCCCGGTCCCTGACGCCCTGTTCCACGCTCGTTCCCAGTTCAAATTTGAATTCACTAGCGACGCAACGGGTACCGATGTGGGATTTTACCTTGATGAAATCGTCGTTGTGTACGATCAAAAAGTGAAGATTGGAGAATTTGACGTTGAAGCACAAGGCATAGCAACAACGGGGGCTATACCGGGAAATTGGGGCAGTGTTACCGTTCAAATCATGAACACTGGAAACATAACTGAAACGTTTGTACCAACAATTTCGGGCATTCCTGAAGAATGGGCGTCGTATTTTGCAAGACCTTCGGGGACGAGTTTTGACCCAAGTTTTGGACTCACCGTTCGCCCCGGCGAACCTGCTCAATTTAATCTCATGCTGATGCCAGATGTCAACGCCAGCATTGGATACCAACAAATGTCAATTGATGTGGTGTCTCAGCAATATCCGAACGTGAACACCACCCTGCCAGTGCAATTCCTCGTCAAGGCGGATCGCATTCCAAGCATTGTGACACCGCCCACAAAACCCAGTTGCCCCCCGACATATTCATGTTCATTTGACGTGCAAATCACCAACCTCGGCGATGCTACTGATGTGTTTGATTTGATGCTCGACACCACGATGCTGCCTGCTGGTTGGGACGTGCAATACCAATGGACACAGAGGGAATCGGTCTTGGTCCGACCACTGCAACCACAATCAGTCACCTTGGTCATGAGTGTCCCTTCAACAGCCGCTCCCGACACGGTGGTACAGTTTGGTTTGACCATGACCGCCCAAAACGACACGATGAGGGTGGCATCTGCCAACATTGACATATCGGCGAGTATGATTAGCAATGCCTCTGTTCTTTTGGCCGAGCATGACCCGCTTCATGTTGTCACGGTCCAACCTGGTGAGGAGACGGACCTGTTTTACACCATTACAAATCATGCCAGCCGACAAGATATCTTTGCAATGCGGGTTGATGTGAACAACCTTGGTCAGTGGATTGTTGACCAACCAACCCGCCCTTCAGCGGTTCTCAACCCAGGGGCAAGCGCAACCTTCGCAGTGACCGTCACATCACCAACCACGGCCCAAGCAGGGGATAGAGGTCCAACACTTACGCCCGTCATCGAATCTGAACGCAGCCAAATGGTGATTGAAGGGGAGGCGTTTGACGGGTTGCGAGCGGCCTCTGTCCACGATGTTGTTCTCGAAGCAGCGAATCTTCCCAGTCGCGTGTATCCGGGTCAACTCAACGACCTTGTCTTCAACATCACCAATCTCGGAAACGGACCCGCAAGTATGACCTTATCACCCGATTCGTTACCGTTTGGTTGGACATACGACATCATGCAAGATGAGCAGGTGGACAACAACAGCATTGAACTGACGCCATCCTACGAACTCAACGACCGAACCAGTGTTGTTGTGCAAGTGTTTGTCCCAGGGGACGATGATGCAGGTTCTCGAACAAACATCCAATGGAGTTTGGTTCTGAACCAAGGTCACCTAGACAACAATCCCGAGGACAACACCGTTGAATGGACAACCTTGACGGCATCCGTTCGCTCGATCACCATGGCAAAGGGAAATGCCTCTGCAGTTGGCGCTGTGGGGCAACCGGTTCATGCTGAAGCGTTGCTCTTGAACCAAGGCAACGCACTTGAAGACAGGTTGTCGTTGCGCGCTACCTTCTCCACTTCGCCGCCGACCTCGGATGTTGTTGCATTCTTTACACTCTCAGGTGGAGACCGTCCAATCGGCGAGGATGTACCGTTCGTGTTGAATGGAAACAGTACCATGAAATTGAGAATGGATCTTCTTTTACCGAATGATGTGGATTTAAACACAAGAATCGTTGTTCGTTTTGAAGTCGTAGGAGCACAGGACGATGAAGGACTGCCCGTAACTATTGAGGCAGAACACCTCATTGTCGTCCAACAACGCAGGCACGTGAACGTTACCATTCAGGATGTGCTGTTCGGTGATGACCCTCGCAATTCACCCGCACTCATCTGGATCAATGCAACATCCACCTCGACGAACCAAGAATCGCTGCGGCTTAACGCAACGTACCCTGCCGATTGGCAAGTGGTGTGCAACAAACGGTTGCTCAACTCAAGCGGAGAACGAATTGTCCTTCCTCCAGGCACACCAACGTCAAAATCGAGTCAAACACTTTGTGAGGTTTTGAATCTCGGGGGCGCCTACGGAGGGGAAGTGATGTTTTCATTGTACTCTGATGATGGAATCGTTGGTTCAGAGGAAACGTTGTTCATTGAGTTCAAAGAACTGGAGGCCGAAAGCGGTCTGAGTTCCACGACGGTGGCCATCGGAGGTGGAGGTTTTGCTATCCTGGTGGTACTGATGGTGCAGTTGATGCGTTACAGTGGCTCAAGAAGGAACATAGAGGATGACATCGAAAAATACACGCCACCCCTCGAAGAACATCCCCCCTCGGGCCCGCCAATAAGCACACAAATCTCGGACGATTTTTCCCAAGATATCGAGGTGGAGATTGAGGAAAGGGTTGACTCGGGACACCCTCGCACCAATTCAGAAAGGTCAAACGGGCCGCCCGTTCCTTCCAGCGGATTGCCTGAGGGTTGGACGATGGAACAATGGTCCTATTATGGCCAACAATACCTTGATGGTACCTTGTGATGACCCGACGCCATGACCACATATCCCATCGCTTGGTACGGACTGTGGTTGGTCGTTTCAATCTGTGGAGTATCTTCTTGGTATCTCCGTCACTTCACGGAGCGTGTTCAAACTCTTCGATCCGTGGCGCTTTTGGGTGTGGCAAGTATGCTGACTCTAGTCGCATGGACATGGCTTGAATTTTGAGGTGGTACCATGGAATTGGCACACGTGAACGATCACCCGCTGGCACTCCAGTACCCAACACGAACACCTGTTTGGTGGGCTCGAATTGGGACTTCTGAAAAATCAATTAATTCTGTCGGCGTAAGTGGCCGACGAGTGGTCCTTCGAATTGAAAAGCGGTTTAATCGGTTTGAACGAATTCTTGCAAAATGGTTTCGCGCTCCAAAGGAGATACGCCGTCCCCTTGACAACATGAACAGCATGTTGTGGGAACTGTGCGATGGTAGCCGAAATTTTGCTGAAATATGCCGAATCATGGATGAGGTGTTCAACGAAGATGTTTCCCCCGTTGTCTCGAGGGCAGCTATGGCAATGGGGCAGTTTCAACGCAACAACCTCCTCTTAATGTTGGAGGAACCCCTTGACGGACGATGGCGTATCGGTCCAGGTCAAACACCAGAGCAACAACAACTTGATGAGAAGCGGATGCTGGATGAATACGACATCGATCACATGGATGGTGAAGCACCTTGAGTGCTCACTTCTGCTTGTGATACGGGCTCCCAAACCAATCGGACGCCTAAACCATCGCTTCGTTTACTGGGGTGTGCGGATGAGCGTGCAGAATTTCGAGTTGAATCGCTCTCTGCGAACCATGCTCCACCGCGTACCACCAACTTTTCAACGTCTGTGCACTTGTGTGGAAGTTGATTGCGTGGTTGTTCATAATTCGGCTCGTATGCATCGGCGCACCATTCGTTCACCAACCCGTTCATGTCAAAAAAGCCCCATGGGTTCGCTTTTTTCGAACCCACTTCCCGAGTGGTGCCCCCAGAGTTGCCCGCATGCCATCCATGGTCATCGAGTTCGCGGTCCCTGTCCCCAAACCACCATCTAGTGGATGTGCCGGCTTTTGCGGTGTATTCCCATTCCACCTCGCTGGGCAGCCTCCAACGTCCAAGCATCTCAAACCTCGGTGTGTCTTGATCCTCAACATTCAGCGCGTGCAGAAACGATTCAATCTCAACCATGTTGATTTGCTCGACAGGGCGCAAACCTGCGCTCCAACCTTCTTGAAATTTTGATGGGTTGGTGCCCATGACGTCGAGCCATTGTGCTTGAGTGATCGGGCGTTCTCCCATGAAAAACGGTTGGCTGACCGTCACTGGACGAATGGGATACTCGCTCCTGCCTCCAGACCCATGTTGATCGCCAAGAATGAACGAACCCGGCTCCACCAAGCGATATGATCCGCCCCATCGGTCGGTGAACACCGGTGTATCAGCCATGAAACTCACGAACGGTTGCGCAACATGCGAGCGGTTGACAAAACGGACTCCACGAGATCCGAAAGTCGCCCCTCGTGTCCGTTGTCAATCAAAACCCCTTGGTCATCAAAGGCTTCTTTGACATGCCCAATAGCAAGTTGCTCAGGAACGGGCCAAGCATGCAACCACCGACAGGCGATTCTCATGTGATTCAGGGTGTTGGCGTTGGTAATGCCACCCAGTGTGGACATCAAACCGACGGCTTTTCCGCCAACGTGTTTGTCGTACATCCAATCAAAGGTGTTTTTCATGACACCAGACATTGTGCCGTGGTATTCAGGTGAACACACCAAGACAGCGTCTGCATTGGTGACCGCTTCTTGAAACGCGGCAACGTTTGGATGGCTCCAACAGCCCTCTTCTCCAACGAGAGGCAACGGTTGATTCTTGAGGTCCCAAAACACAATTTCAGCCCCTGAAGCGCTGGCAAATTGCAACGCTTGATTGACAAGCATACCTGATTTTGATGTTGAACCGTATTCACCAGCGAGACCCAACACCTTCAGAGGTTGTTCTTCCATGGTACAACGAACGGGTTGAGGACCTTGAAGGTGCGGTTCCAGACCTATGCAGATGGAGACAAGGCTTATTGATGATTGAGCGTTCGTTTACAACGGGTGTGGCTCCATGACAAACAGCGACAACGACGAACATCTTCATTCCGATGGCACCCTCGAGGACGTCGCATTGAACAGCATGGACGACGCCATTCACGCTGTTCAGAACGAAACCAACACCGAAGTAAGCACCCCCGTCGCCGACCCGACCGATGCCTTTCCTGAGCTCGAAGAGGTTGAAGATCCACAAGCTATGGTTGATGGTTTGCTTCAAATCGGGGAGGAACGTTCGAGGGCAGGGGACACCAAGGGCGCGCTGGCAGCGTTCAATAAGGCCATCGCTCTTGACCCAGCATCAGACATGGCGTGGTTCAATCGTGGTGTACTCCTCGAAGCACAACAAGACGCGCGCGGGGCAAGGCAAGCCTTTCAAATCTGTTTGGACCTGAACGACCAGCACGCACCAGCCACCGCCAACATGGCCATCCTGCTCGAACGAATTGGAGATTTGGACGGCGCCTTTGAAATGGCCAATGCAGCACTCGAATTCTACCCTGGCCACCCTGCACTCGTGCAATTGCAGGCTCGTTGCAAGGACAGTGGAATTTCGGTCCCCATCGAAGCCATGAAACCATCCTTGGAAGTTCAGCAAGACGTGGACATGAACATTGTCCAAAAGGTGGCTGAAGAAGCAGGAATAGAGGATGCTGAAGAATTGCTTCAGGAAGCCATGCATCACGACCACGACCACGATGAATCCCTTTCGGTTCAAGAATTGCAAAGTGCAGCAGCCGTTGTTGTCGCCACCCAGCAAATCAGTCAAGAAATCAGTGAATCGCAACCCGCACCTGCACCAGTACCCGAAGTCAAGATGGTTGAAGTAAACCTTGACGACTTGAGTGAACAGGCCAAAGATTGGCTCAAAGAGGGGAAGGCAAAGGAAGCCCTGCAACTCTTGAAACCCCATCTCAAAAACATCGGGGCACAACACGCATCGGCATGGAGAATAGCAGGTGGCGCAATGGCCAGATTGGATTTGGACAATCACGCTATAGCAGCCATGAACCACGCACAAAATTTGGAACCAACACATGCAGCAGGCTGGTTCAATCTCGGTTCCATCCAGCAGCGAAACGACAAGCTTCTCGAAGCCCTCAACGCTTACAAAAGGGCCATGGAAGCCGACCCGGCATACGTGAAGGCAGGAGAAAAAATGGCCACGCTTGCACTTGAACAGGGATGGCTGGATCACTACTTGGAGGCATGCAGATCGGTCATTACGGCCAATCCAAATCATGAACTCAAGCATAAACTGGTTGATACTTTAATTCAATTGTCAAGTGGTGAGCATGAAATTCTGGAACACACCTCCGGACTTCCTCCAACCATACCTGCAGGACCTGAACTGGCCGCTGAAGCGCTTGAACTGTTGGGAGATGAACCAACCAAGCAACGTGCGAGCGCCCTGAGTTTGGCACTTCAACACAGCGACGCCGTGCTGATGTGGAAATCCTTAATCCAAACCGATCAAAACGACGCGCAGAATTGGACAGGACTCGCAAAGGCCCTGGAAATGGCCGGAGATCTCGCCACCGCAACCAAATGCCATGCAAAAGCGTCCACCCTCAACGGCAATTCGGAGAACGCCGAACCGACCACGGAACTGTTGGTGCAACCCACAACCCCAACGGCTCCACATGCACCTGAACCATCGCCGACCGTGGCGACAACACCGCCTGTTGCTGAACCTCCAAACCCGTTCACAGCACAACCCACACCCGTAACTCAACCATCACAACCGTCCCCAAATGCGGACCTGTTGCTTGCACCTCGTGAACCCGTGGCGATGATGGAAACGGAACTGGTCGCGCATCCCGAAGTGGATTTGGCCAAGGCAGCGCTTGATGCCGCACAGACCGTTGGGCGAAGCACCCCCCAATCCACAGGCTCGAGCGCAGTTGCCAACCAGGACATCGCATGGTTCAATCAGGGTGTTCAGTTGATTGAAGATGGAAAGTATCGCGAAGCACTCTCATCCTTTGACAAGGCTTTGCCAGCCTTTGCAGGTAACGATGAAATGATCATTCGTATCCTCAACAACCGAGGAAACGCCTACTACTTCCTTGAGCAGTACCCCAAATGTGTTGAATCGTACCACCAAGCAATGACCATACGCCCAACAGAAGTGCGCGGTGAAACGCTCTACAACATGGGAACGGCCTATGCAGAAATGGAACGTTACAACGACGCCATCAAATGCTTCGAACAAGCCATTCCACGAGGGCTCGACACGGCTGCATCAAAACGTGCCAAAGACCAAATTCGTCGATGCAGAATTCTTCAAAAGGCGTTGGAAAAGAAAATGAAAAGGCGACGTTGACCAATCCTCGGGACAACAATTGGTCAAGTTCAAAAACAGTGACCTCCACGGTTGCACATGGACTGCGGGACTTGCGACTCTGCTTCACCGGTGTTGTTGAACAAACCAGAAGAGGTTGACGTCTCGCTTACAATGACCGACAAAGCGGTTGATATGCTGACCAATGCCTTTGGCGATGACAGAAGTCACGCCCTGCTCGTCGGCGTGTTAAGCGGTGGTTGCTCCGGCTACATGTACGATCTTCAAATCGTTGAAAACACAGAAACGGTGTGCCAAGAACTCACGATTGAAGGGTTCAGAGTGCTCGTCCCTAGCGCCTCTAGCCACCTTTTGGATGGGATTGAGATCGATTATGTTGACCGATTGATGGGCGGGGGATTCAAAATCAACAACCCAAACGCCTCCGCCTCCTGTGGCTGTGGCGAATCCTTTTCGTGATGGGTCAACATGCTCGCCGTGGCTCACGATGCCTCTGTCCTTTGGTTGACGGGAGACGACTTACTGAGTTTTCTCGACGGCCTCTCATCCAACCTTGTTGATGGTCCGTGCACAACGGTCTTCATGACACCAAAAGCGAAGATCATTGATGTCGTCGACGTGATTCCAAAGGACAACGGTGTGGCTTTGATTGGCTGGTTACCCAACAAAGACCGTTTGTTAACTCATCTTATTGAACGCGCTGTTGGGCGTACGGTCAATCTCCACGATGTATCCCACCTCAATCAGGTGGTGTTGAGCGAATCACAACCAAAGGATGAGGCAGGGGTGACCGTTCACAAGAGTTTCTTTGGCTGGATGCGAATCGCCCCTCATGCCCAATCCATTGAGCCCACATGGACAGAGAACGAATGGAACGAACACAGAATCGTCCACATTCTGCCGTACTTTGGTCGTGAAATTACAGATCGACATCATCCATTAGCCTGCGGCTTAGGAACCTTGGTCCATGAAAACAAAGGATGCTATGTTGGCCAAGAATTGATGGCAAGAATGCGGTCACGGGGGCGTCAAGGTCATGCCCTGGTGGCCCATGAGGAAGAAGTGGAAGGGGCGACCACCGTTGGCCAGTCGGGCTGCCTCGCCATTCAACGGGTTCAATAACCCAACAAATCGGTAAGTTGTGTTTTGTAAAACTCGCCAGATTCTTGGAGCGAACCCAGTTCGCCATCCGTCAATTCGAGTTCAAACAACCGTTCAACGCCGCTGGAACCAATGATGCACGGGACGCCAATGTACACGTCATCCAAACCGTATTGTCCGGTCAGAAGACAGGAAGCTGGAATCAAACGCTTTCGGTCGTTCAACACAGACTCGGCCATGATGGCGGCAGCTGAGCCCGGTGCGTAAAAGGCTGAACCTCGTTCAAGCAATTTTACAATTTCACCACCGCCTCCGGCGGTACGGGCACTGATGGCTTCAATTTGTTCATCGGATAGCAATTGAGTGATCGGGATTCCGCCCACGGTTGTGTACCGTGGCAACGGAACCATCGTGTCGCCATGGCCACCCAAGACCATGGGGGAGACATCTTCCTCGGCGCAACCGAGTTCAAGAGCGATGAAATGAGCCATTCGGGCGCTGTCAAGAACACCGGCTTGGCCGATCACGCGTTCTGCAGGGAATCCTGTGACTTTTTGCATGTGATAGGTCATGAGATCCAAAGGATTGGTCACGACGATGACCACGCTGTCGGGGGCATGTGCTTTGATGCCCTCTCCTACTTGGGTAACGATCTCTGCGTTCTTGCCAATCAAGTCTTCACGGGTCATGCCTGGCTGTCGGGGGAATCCTGAAGTCACCACAACAACGTCAGCACCTGCAATGTCCTCATAGGAAGACGTTCCGGTGATGGAACCGTCATAGTTGAGCACGTTCGCATTTTGCGACATGTCAAGGGCTTTCCCTTTAGCAAAGCCTTCGTAGATGTCCAGCAACACGATGTCGCCTAATTTCTTTTGAGCCAGGACGAAAGCGCATGTTGCACCAACATTCCCTGCTCCAATCACTGCAATCTTTCGTCGTCCTGCTGCCATGGCCTTCACCTTGTTCTCAACCACACAACACCGGCACATAAGACAAATGGTTGGAGAGGATGGTTTGGAGAAGTGAAGACATGCCAATGAAGCGTGGTATCTAAAAACCCCCTTTTGGTGGGGAAGAGTACCCACACTTCGTGGGTTGTGAGATGAACATCATGAAACTCGGTGTACCGAAGGAACCCGAAGGCGAAACGCGAGTCGGAATCGTCCCATCCAGCATGAAGAAACTGGCCAAGTCCGGATTTGAAGTCTTCATTGAACAAGGGGCAGGTTTGGCGGCAAATTACAGCGACCATGATTATACGGAGGCTGGCGCCAACATCGTCACACGTGAAGAAGCACTGGCCTGCGAGAACATTGTAGCGGTCCGCTTCCCTGGTACAGAAGGCATCGCAGCAGGCACCAACCTCGCTTGTGTATCTGACCCTTTCCGCCATCCCGGTCACGTCAAGGCCTGCATGGAAGCAAACATTACGCTCCTCTCGATGGACATGATTCCCCGCCGCCTTTCAAGGGCTCAAAGCATGGATGTGAACTCCAGCCAAGACAACCTTGCAGGTTACAAAGCCGTCCTTTTGGGAGCTGCCAACGTACCAAGAGGCATTCCCATGATGACAACATCCGCTGGAACCGTTCGACCCGCCAAAGTGGTGATCATGGGCTCCGGTGTTGCAGGATTGCAAGCCATCGCAACCGCCAAGCGGTTGGGAGCTGTCGTGTACGCGTCCGACGTTCGAAAGAGTGCAGCCGAGCAGATTGAATCCGTCGGAGGACGGTTCATTGAAGTGGATGGGATGGACGATTTTGAGGACGAATCAGGGTATGCAAAACCTCTCACTCCTGAATTCATCCAAAAGGTGAACGACACCGTGTGCGGCGTTGCTGCAGATGCAGACATCATCGTCACTACGGCCCGAATCTTTGGTCGACCAGCACCCATCACGGTTCCGACAAGTGCTGTTGGAACGTTCAAGTCTGGAGCGGTTGTTGTTGACATGAACGCGGATGTTGGCGGCAATTGTGAATCTACGGTAGCAGGAGAAATCACAACAACAGAAAACGGCGTCATCATTGTCGGCACTTCAAACCTACCAGGAACCCTTGCGAACACCGCCAGCATGCTTTATTCCAACAACTTAACCACGTTCTTCACATCGTTGGTGAACGAAGGAACAGTCACCATCACGGACGATGATGACATTCTGGTTGGGGCTCCGGAAGGCTCGGATTTCTACGTCAACGGCATGGGAGGCGTACTGATTTGCAAAGATGGCGCAATCCATCCAAAGCAAACTCGATTAGCGGGGGCGATTGAATGATTACTGAAACGACACTCATTGCAAATTTAACGCTCTTTATGCTGGCTATTTTCCTCGGGTTCGAATTGATCACAAAGGTTCCTGCTACGCTCCACACCCCTCTGATGAGCGGAGCCAACGCCATTTCTGGTATCAGCGTCGTCGGAGCATTGTTTGCTGCCAACGTCGCTTACGACGGTGGCCAAACGGACCTCTCTGGTCTTCTTGCATTTGTTGCGATTGTGCTTGCCATGATCAACGTCGTGGGAGGTTTCACCGTGACCAATCGTATGCTCAACATGATCGCCGGAAAGAAAAGGAGGGCTTGAGATGGAACAATGGATTCCTATTGGATACCTTCTTTCCGCCGCCCTCTTTATCTTCGGATTGAAAAAACTCGGCCATCCGAGAACCGCACCTCGCGGCAATCAATACGGCGCACTCGGTATGCTCGTTGCTGTGCTCACCACCGTTGTCGACATGGAATTGGCTGGTGACATGGAGTGGACACTCATCATCGCAGGGCTCGTGTTGGGTTCGGTGATTGGCGTCATCATGGCCGTGCGAGTGCAAATGACCGGAATGCCTGAACTGGTGGCCCTGTTCAATGGATTCGGTGGAGCTGCATCCGCACTTGTGGCCCTCGCTGAAATTTGGGCTTACATCGATGGAACAGCCACGCCTTCCACAGACACGCTTACGATTGCCGTCATCATGGTCGCTGCAGGCTTGTCGGCCTTGGTTGGATGGATGACCTTGACCGGCTCCATCCTCGCCATGTTCAAACTCAAAGGCGGAGTTTCGATCTTTGGAACATGGTACAAAACCCCTACTTGGGGCCCAACATGGCTCAACCCCGTCAAGGTGGCTCTCGTGTTGTCGGTCGTTGCGCTCATCTATCTCAGCATAGACGACCCGACGAACAAACAGTACCTCTACGGCATCATCGCCATTTCTTGCATTCTTGGTATTGTGTTGGTCCTACCGATTGGCGGTGCAGACATGCCTGTTGTTGTTTCTTTGCTCAACTCACTGTCGGGAATTGCCGCAGCATTCACCGGATTTATTGTCGGAAATTCGGTCCTCATCGTGGCCGGTTCGCTCGTCGGTGCATCAGGGTTGATCTTGACCTTCATCATGTGCAAAGCGATGAACCGAACCCTGCCAGATGTTCTCTTCAAGTCCTTCGGTGGAAGTGGAGAAAAGGCTGAACTGACCCGAACGAAGGTTGGTTCCGATGCCGATGAAGTGGCCATGATGGTGGATGGAGCCCAGAAAGTCATCATCGTCCCAGGTTACGGTATGGCAGTCTCCCAATGCCAGCATCAAGTCAAGGAATTTGCTGACCTTATCGCCGAGAAATTCGGAACAGAGGTCAAGTACGCCATTCACCCGGTTGCAGGTCGAATGCCTGGTCACATGAACGTCCTTCTTGCGGAGGCGAACGTACCCTACGAACAACTCATTGAAATGGACGAAATCAATCCAGAATTCCCCGACTGCGACGTTGCTGTGATCATTGGTGCCAACGACACCACAAACCCTGCGGCTCGCAGCGGTGAAGGGCCCCTTGCTGGGATGCCTATCATTGATGCTGATGCAGCACGCACTGTGGTGATCATCAAGCGATCCCTTTCCGTGGGGTACGCCGGAGTTGACAACGACTTGTTTTACATGGACAAGACCATGATGCTCTTTGGCGATGGAAAGGCCATGATGACCGGTTTGAACAACGCCATCAAAGAAATCTAATCGGCACCCGCCGCCCCGTGATGAAGGAACATTCAAAGAGCCCAGACGGTTCGAAAACGATAGGTGAGATGATGAAAGGACGTAGCCGTAACATCTCGTTGATGATTCTTCTCACTTTGATGCTCGCTGCACCCGCCCTTGGGAACCCAAATGGGCCTCCGTGGGACAGCGGTGGGGGGAGTCTGGTCATCGACAACGGTTGCACTTGCCACGGTGGAGGAGCACCATCCACCGAAGTTGTGGTTTCCGTATCCAACGTGCCAAGGGCCTACAACCTCAGCGAGACCTACGAATTTACCATCGGATTGCAACACGCCTCCAACGAAGTCGGTGGATTCCTCTTCTGGGACTACGGTTCAGGCACGCTTTTGCCCGGAGAAGGCTCACAAGCAGTTGCTGACGAACCTGGGGCCCTGTCCCAAAGCGAACCTGGCAACGATTGGGTTGTTCAATGGACATCACCGTCCGAGGACATCGGCCCCGTCTATTTCCAACTCGTGGGCAACGCTGTCAACGGGGATGGAATTCCCAACGAACTCGACAAGTGGAACATTCTTGGTTTCACCATCGGGGCTCCCGGTGATGTCGCTGTCAGCACCGATGAAGACTTGGCGCTACGCACCATCAGTGTGGGCGACTATGAATCCCTGTTCGTAGCGGAAGAAAATCCCGAAGCTGTCGAAGCTGAACGTCAAGAGGGGATAGCAGACGAGTTTTTCACCAATGGCAACCTGTACTATTGGACCACACTTTCACTGATCATTGTGGCTGCCGTGCTCCAAGGTGAGTTTTACGAGAGAAAGTTTGGCGGTGGACCACCGCATCTTGATCGGAGGCTTGCTATTCCACAAGGATTGCGACGTGGTGCATTGGCTGCAGGTCTCGCCGTGCTGTTTGCCTACTTGGTTGACGATGGGGCATCCTGGGGTTACTCGTTGGTGGCAGGTATGCTGACATTGTGGGCTGCATATGGGGTGTACCGTACCGTCGTGCAAGCAAGAGCGCCCAGGCAATACACGGACCTCGTCTGAGTGACCTTCCATGAGCGTTCTGTTAGACGCCGATAGGAACACCGCCCCACAGTCACACATCGATGAATTGACACGCCGAGTAACGCTGGTTTTCCTTGTTGTTGCTGCCTTAACCTTGATGTGGTTCACTCAGGTGGATCGGGTTCTAAGTGCGCTCATGGATCATCTAGCACCCTGCGCTGGTGATTGCTTGAACATCTACGAACCAGCCCAATGGAGCGTTGTCCGTTGGATGGCAGCGGTTCTCTTGGCCACCCTGTCAAGCCTCCCACTTATGGCTTTCAATGCGTTCAGGTTTGCCAAACCAGGACTGATGCAAACGGAACGTCGCGCGTTAGGGCTGTGGCTTGTAGCGACCATGATGTTCACCTTCGGAGGCGTGTTGGTGTTGCTGTATTCCGTCCTGCCAGCTGTTTACCAAACAGGGTACATTCACCACATTGGCATTGGATTGGAGGCACAATACAGCGCTGTGCAATTGTTGACATTTGCAGGGTATGTTGTCACGGTGTGGATGACGGCTGTGTTGGTATGGACAACCACCGTAATTTTGGGAAGAATGGGATGGTTAACCGCCTCGACTGCTTCTCTATGGCGGTGGCGAACGTACGGTGTCGCTGCATTGGTGCTGGTGGCTACTGCACCTGAAACAGGTCGCTCGGTTGTCCTTCCAACGCTGGGTATCGTGATGTTGATCAATGAAGCCCTCGGCCATCGTTGGTGGAACCTCCTGCCAACAATGAGAGGAGAACTCATTGAGACCTTTGACTCAATGGGAGCACGAAGACGTCAAGCCATTATTGATTGTTCATGCGAGGGTGCGAATGCGTTCGGTGGTCTACTGGAACAACGTAGCGAAGCCTCCATTCGAGTGAACGGTTTGTGTACTTCATCGGTCGAACGAGAAAAAATCCTTCAGTTCGTTGTGGTGGCAAAACTGACGGATGTTGTGGTCACCGGTTGCAACACGGCATCGTGCCCATCGTTGTTCAAAGAAAATTTGCAATCGCTGAGATGCAACTTCTCCGGTATGGATTTGATGGGGTTGGCATCGCACAGAGGTGACCCAAGTTACGTTCATCCGCATGAATTGGAGGCGGCGATTATCGCAGCAACCCCATTGAGTCATCCTGGAGAAGTGAGCCGACGTGTCAAACATTGGGCGGCTGAACAACACCTCTCGATGGTTCAGTTGAATGAAGAACTCTGGAGCGAAGGTTTGAGTCCTCTTTTAATTGAGGATGGAACCGGGATAACGCTCCTTCCAAACCTCAACCCAGCGTCAACCAAGACATCGTGACAAGGGCAAATCACCACTCAGAGGCGACGAAACTTCAAACCGAAGGGATGTGTACATCAACCATGCGCAGGGCCGTTGCATGGCTACTTGCTGCATTGATGGGGTTCTCAGGTGGCTGGGCCCTGATGAATCCCGACACCGTCGAGGATTGGATTCTTCAGCAATCGGCCCCCCAGACGTCAAACCACCAGGAACTGTTGGGCCTGCAATCCACCGAACGATGGTTGGTTGCCGTTGTGGCGTTCCCCGATGCTGGACCAGGTTCGAACGATGTGAACTTTGCACAGCAGTTGTTGGACCAAAGCGCACCTGACTATCTGGACCAACTGTCGGGGGGTCTCAGTGCTGTTGAGATTCAAGTACACCCAACGATCGTCATGGCCCCTGAACCGTTGTCTTACTACGGAGGTGACATCAACGGGCGGGACACCGGTTCAAACGGAAGGTTCAGCCCACCAGATCTTGCCCGCCATGTTGCAGAACAAATCGAGGATGAAGTGAATTGGAGCCTCTTTGACTTGAACGACGACGGCCATGTTGACAGATTCATGGTCTTGCACACGTCAATCGGGCAGGAAGAATCCGCTGACGTCACTCACCGAATTTGGAGTCACTTTACTCGCTTCGAAGACCCCATTGTACTGTCATCCGGTGAGGTGTTGGGGCATTACACCATGTCCAGCCTCAAAACCGGTTCAAGCGGTGTAGGGACCATGCTCCATGAAACAATGCACCAAATGGGAGCCCTCGATCTCTACGCTGTTGAAACAGACCAATCCTACCAAACCTGGAAAGGCGTGGGAGATTGGGATATTATGGCCAGTGGCAATTGGAACGGCGGGGGTCGATGGCCAGCCATCCCAACAGGGGCCACCCTTGATCTCATCGGGGCCAATCAAACTCAGCAAGTGGTCCTTGAATGGCCCGCTACGAGCGTTTCGCCATGTTTGGGTCCCACGGTGGAATTGACACCCCTCAGTGAAGGTGGAAAAGTATTGAAAGTGCCGTTATCTAATCAGGAAGC
>QQSC01000053.1:33066-46204 GCA_003602475.1 Candidatus Poseidoniales archaeon
CATGGTATTGAAATTCGAGACCACGACGGCGTTCTTGTGCCGTGGACTGCACGAGTAACCATCACAAACACCACGGTTGAAATTAATTTTCGAGCCGATGATTGCACCCCGACATTCGAACTGAATCTTCCAGACCACGGCAGCACCCTCCTGAACGATGAATCCATACCGATTGTCCTGACCAATGCCGAAACGTGCACGAGCAATCTGACTTCAACCGACGGACGAGGAGCTCTACTGAACGTTGAATCGGCTACGATTCAATTTTCGTCAGCTGGTGTCGCCAATTCTGAATTCACTGTTGTGGGAACCGTAACTTGCGATGGACGCACAATGCATCTTCAGCATCCCGTTCAACTGATGAATCGAATACCTGTGTCCAAGGGTTACACCGGCATCATATCACCAAGCCAAGAGACCGTCATCAATCTTGAATTGCCAAGCCGAGGAAGTGGTCAACAGCGATTGGAAGTGCACATTGATGGCCCTCTCAGCCGTGTTGCAAGCTCAAGCGGTGATCTGGTGTTGGACGGTAATCAAACGCTCGAAATCACCATCACCCCCAACGGCTTGCTGAGCGAGAACATGCTGGTGAAAGGCTCGGTGGAACTTGAGACCGAAGACGGTGCAACTTGGGCCTATCCCGTTGAATTGAGAGCAAGTTCAGCAGACACTTGGTGGCAAGAAGTCATGACACCAGGCCGCGTAATTGGAGTTGCTTTTCTCATCATGGGGGCGTATTGGGCCATGGCAGGTATCGGTCAACGAAGACCAAAGACTCAGAACACCAGTGTTGAGGAACACCCACCAGCGGCATCAGCACCCGTGGTCGCAAACATCGAACCCACCGTTCACGAAGTGGACCCTTGGGGTCGTCCAATTGATGAGTGATCAGGTTACGATCTGCGAGCAATGGAAAGAAACCGCCAACCAAGCCTGTCGTCTTCAAAAGCACATACCCATGATTTGTGAACACCTTCTGCCAAACGTGCGGAAAGACAAACGCCTTCCCAGTTCACCGGTGCGAGATCGACGGGTTGGATTAACCAAGGAGCGTGTTCTTCACCGATGGGATGCTCGTATGCACGCCAGAGCGACCCGTACTTGAACCCTGGTCGAAGCATCAAACCGAGGTTGAGAAGGAACGAATGGAGTGAAATGGAATCCTCTGCAGGTTGGGCCTTCGCATCAAACAAACCAGCTTCTGAGGTGGTCAACATGCGACCGGAAAAATGTTCAACACCAACGGCGTTCAAGGGCCAGCCCGTTACTTCTGGCAGGTAAACAGATGTTCCTGAAAACGATGCTTTTTTCAGCAGGCTTTGGACATGTTCCTGTTCCTCTTGAGAAAGAGAGGAAGGAGCTCGGTGAACGCCCTCGAGGTTCGGTTGACTGAGTTGGTAAACGGTCCCCTCCATTTCATCGTCCACGACGCACAAGAACGGATCTTGACCACGGTCGCTGACATCGTCAAACCATTCCAACAATTCATGCCAATCCACCTCATCATTCGTTCTGTGAACGCGTACTTGGCTTGATGGAGCCTCTTTTATCCATGGCGAGCCGCGAGGCCAGCCCAACCCCCATGTAGCATCTGGGACCTCTGCAAACCGATGGCTGAGTTGCTCAACTGGAACGCAGATGTCGTGACCTGTCCGCATCAATTCCATGGCGATCAAATGTGCCTCCAGACGGGGGTTCAATTCCAGTTGTTCGGCAAACCATTCATTGGTTGGTTCCGGCAAAGGAATGAATCTGAACCAGTGACAGTAAATCAGTTCAACTGGAGTCAACAAAACGCCCTCGTCCTTGCAGCGCCTCCCAAAGGCACTCTTCTGATGCAATCGTAGACTGTGCGGGGGTGGCAAATAGTACAGTCCGTCCCGCTCAACCGTCGGTGGGTAGGGTGTTGCAGGTTGCAAGGCACCTTTGTCCCTGCCCATGGCCAACGGCCGAGACGATCGGATACGCGGCTTGTACCCCTTTGACGGCCTTCCCATAATGAGTGGAGTGGAAGGGCCCATTTGATTGCGTCGCTCATGACCGATTGTCCTATGTGCTCTAATGTGTTCCAAAGAACATAGGGGGACTGGTGATGGTCGACGGGTACCTTGGGACGCTCACAACTGAAGAGCGAACCCTGCTTCATCTGCTTAACCAGCGGTTGCCAGACGGTGGGTGGGAAGCACCGGCTGTCTTGACACAAGCCGGCATATCCGCTGCTGTTCACGTTCAGCGAAAGCACATCCCACGCACGCTCAAACGAATGCAGAGTCAAGGTCTGCTCAACATTGACCAACGTCATATTCCAGGTGGGAAACAACGAAAGCGAGTGTACACGCTCACTGAAGAAGGCAGCATCAATGCAAATGCGCTATCAGAACGATGTTTGGGCATGATCATCACCCATGACGGCACGAAGAAACCCCTTCGAACGTTCTCAAAACCGCACCAAAACATGCTGGAATTGTTGTCTCACCTTGATGAAGCCTTAACCTACCATGAATCCGTTCTCGTGGCACCCGTATCAAACCCCGAAGGCATCGCATCAATCGACGCACAGTATGGGGAGGAATTGCTTCGTCGTATGTTTGCTCGAGCATGGGAGGACGGAAAAATCACACGCGACGAGCAAACCCTGCTGAACGAGGCTGTGGAATTCCTCGGTATGCACCCCGAGCGAGCAAGACGCCTGTCAAATGAAGCGAGAAAATCATTGAAAATTCCACCACCCGAAGAAGTGTACTTCGACATGCTTGTTCAGGCGTTGGAAGATGGAGAAATCGCTCAAGAGGAAATTGACCTCCTCGAAACCTTTCGCATTGCTTTTGGCATTGACCAAATCACCCATCAAAACCTTCTTGATCGGGCTAAAAACGAGCCAGTGGTCAGCGAACACTATCCAATTTATGCTGCAGCTGTCAAAACCGCCTTGCTGGACAACGTCATCACGGTGGACGAACATGCCATTCTTCGAACTCTGAAGGACCAACTTGGTGTTTCGGACCAAGAGCATGAACAACTCCTCTTGGAATTGCAACGGGGTGCGTGAACATGGGAATGACCGATGAAGAGGCCAATTTGCACGATTTGCTGGCCGATGTTAAGCAGCACCTTCGCTCGAAAGAATCTGCAAAAGTGGTGCTCATTGGTGATGTCATGATGGATTGCTACATTCACGGGTACGCCAACAATCTAAATTCTCGAGCACCGGTTCCAGTGCTGCGAGAAGTGTCCCGAGAAGAGGACGTGGGCGCAGCAGCCCACGTCGCTCGGGGGCTAAATTCAATGCACCTCGAACCTCATTTGTTTGGTGTCGTGGGTGACGACGAAGCTGGGATGAACATCATCGAATCGTTGGAAATAGAAGGGGTCTCAACCGACGGATTGGCCATCATTGAAGACCGCATCACCACGGTGAAAACCCGAATGTTGGCCTCCAGGGAGAGTTTGATTCGAGAAGAACAACTGCTGTTGCGCTGGGACATTGAGGATGACAATCCTGTGCCCCCCAATGCATCATTGGCGATGTATGAGCAAGCACATCTGGCCCTCGAAAATTGCGCTGCACTCGTGGTTTCAGACTACGGCCAAGGTGTGGTGACTGATGCGGGTTCGGAAGTGATTTTCTCAGCTGCGAAAGAGAAAAACGTACCCGTCATCGCTGATCCAAAACTCACCGGTCTTCACAGAACTGAACATGTTGATTGGATTCTGTTCCAATCCAAGGGTTTGGAACTGATGCGACGTAGGTTGGGCGCAGCAACAGGTTCCGAAGCCGCAAGCAAGTTGATCGAACAATACGGCTGGAGTCATCTTGTTGTGCTCTCAGGTGAGGCAGGAGTCACCATCTATTCCGCAGAGCAAGAAACGGTTCATGCTCCCTGTGGACTGGTGGATCTACGACAAATGATTGGTCTCATCGATGCAGCTGCCGTCGCCATTGCATTCGCACTCTCTCGTGAAATGAATGTTCAGATGACTGCTCTGTTGGCCAACGCCGCTTGTGAATGCATCCTTGCTGCCGAGCGGACTGACGGCTTTGTTCTCAGTCGAGATGACTTGATACATCGAATTTCCGAGCATGCCTGGAATCTTCAGGTCTCAAAGCGTTGAGGAACGGTCATGAGTTATTGGCCCCGACCGTCAACCGCTGACATCGGACTGCGAGTCTATGCTCCAACCTATGGCCGATTGTTGGCGGACGCTGCCCTGGGCATGCTTGACATTGTGGCCAGTCCGGCTGGAACACGTCTTGCGTTGGCTGGAATACGGCACACGTCTACTTGGACGATTGATCGGGCACCGGGAAGCAACGATGATGGTTTGTTGCTGGTATCGTGGTTGGATGAAGTGCTCTACAATTTGGAAGTGCACGCTCGATGGTTGGTGGATGCTCAAATTTTGCTCACAACGGACGACGAGCATCGGCGTTTGCAGGCTCAAGTCTCCTGGGTTGATGCCCAACAGATTGAGCGAGAGCTTGAAATCAAAGCCGTAACGACACACGAACTCGCCGTGGTCAACCTGATGGTTGGTGAAGAAATGAGCAGCCCTTGGCCCGATGTACCATCCATGAGCGGCCCCGGATGGGCTGCTGATGTTCTGTTTGACATTTAGGTGGGAAGGCTAAGGGTGGACGCCCGTGCCACGAAGCCAAATCCGCTGGCTTTCTCCATCCCGAATCCCCACAGCACTCATGGCCCCGGGTAGGGCTGCTCCGTTCCCGGCCTGACCTGTTCCCCCGGTTATCCAATTCCCGTTTCCTTCCGGAGACGGTTCATGACACCCGAGTCATGTGGGGGCGAGACATCTACGTCCGCCAACGGGAACTCCATGGCCGCTCTCGCCGCCCCAAAGCGTTCAGCCCACCGTAACGACGATTTGTGGTACAGGGTACGCCGAGCTCCCCACCTATCCCAGTTAACGGCAGAACTTGGTGTATTTGAACTCGCCGAATGAGCGGGTCAGTCCGCTCTTGCTTCTTCTTCATACTTTGAGGGGCAGGATGTTTTGATGACCGAGGCTTCCAGCACGTACCCATTTCCATCTCGAACAAGGACGCCTTCAGCATAGACGGTTCTGTTGTCATCAAGGCCGTTGGATACCGCAGCATCAAGGTACGATACCGTGATGTTGGCCAATTCACCTTCAAGAATAAAGGAGAACGTTCCGTTGTTGATGGTTCCATCCATGACCTCTCCACGAAGAGCGATCTCCTCGCCAATGAACCTGTCTGGATCCTCCATGAGAGCATCAACGGTTTGGGTCGCTGGTGGGGCTTGAAGCAAGACTGTTGCAAGCATCCCTGCGGTAAGAAGAGCCCCCACGAGAAGAATACGGGTTCGACGTGCCAACATGCGATGTCTCCGTTTACGACCTGTGATCAAGACCCACAGCGTCTTTGATAGAGGACAACTTGTTCTCTTCGAGGCGCTGCTTGAGTCCCTTTGCTACGGCTTTTCCAAGACCCGGTCCTTCAAAAACAAATCCGCTGTATGCTTGAACAAGCGTGGCTCCTGCTGTGATTTTCTCCCAAGCATCGTTCGCGGAGGCCACACCTCCGACACCAACGATTGGCCATTCACCCGATGTTAAGCGATAGACGGATCGAATCATGTCCGTTGAACGAGATTTTACAGGTTGTCCGCTCAAACCGCCCTGCTCTGAGAACACCTTCGCTTCTTTGGCGTTGGAAGCCTCTGGCCGGGAAATCGTGGTGTTGGCCACAACCATTCCATCCGCACCATGTTGGCGAGCGGTTTGAACCATGTGCTCCAGTTGTTCATCGGTCAAATCTGGAGCCACCTTCACCAAAACGGGTTTCACCTTACCGTTGGACAATGCTGCCTGTTCATTGTTGACACGTTGGCATGCGTTGAGAATCCGGATCAATCCATCATCGTTTTGTAAATCTCTCAAATTCGGTGTGTTGGGAGAAGACACATTTACCACGAAAACAGAGGCATGGGGCCACAGGCGTTCCATCGTGGTGGCATAATCAAGGTGAGCTTCCTCAAGTGAAGTGATTTTGGATTTCCCGAGGTTCACCCAAAGGGGAACGGGATACACACCGTGCCTCATTGAATAACGTTCAAGCCGTTTCTGTACATTAAGTGAGCCTTGATTGTTAAATCCCATGCGATTCACCAGAGCTTCTGCTTTGTCCGCACGGAACATTCGCGGTCGTGGGTTGCCGTGTTGTTCGTGTTGTGTGATGCCACCCACCTCAACAAAAGCTAGACCGAGTTCAAGCCAACCACGAAGGGCTTCAGCGTTTTTATCCATCCCTGCTGCGAGGCCAAACGGTGTTTTGTAGGTTGATCCACAGAAGTTGACCGGGAGTTCAACACGATGGGAACAACCTGCCCGCAAAGTCCACCTTGCAGGCCAAAATGAAGCCATGAATTTCAATCCCAAAAGTGCACGGCGATGGGCACGTTCTGAATCTTGAAATCGAAGGAAGGGGCGCATGAACCAACGGTACACGATGCCCATGGCCCAATCTTAGGAACCTCAGCCTTCAATACTTGCGCCGTTAAGCATGTGCTGATGCGCATCACGCACCCCCTCTGGCCAGCGGTTCGTGAAGCGGCCAGAATGCTGTTGCGGGACGAGGGTTTGGTGGTGCATGTGCCGTTGGACGCCATGGAGGAACTTCAGGAGTTGTTGCTGACGATGGCCGACCACCAGCCAGGACGACTGGACTTCCCTTTGCCCCGAGAATCTGACGACGGTGATTTTTTTATCCAAAATGACATTCCTCAACAAAGCGTTCTCAAGGTGACGAGCGGAAGCACGGAACCGGGAAGGGAGACGGTGTGGTTGCCCGTGGAGGCCCATACCGCTTGGAAGTCTGTCCTCAAGGCATCGCAAGACTTGCTCCGCGCAGGCTATCCCGGCTGCATCGGTTGCGGGGGTGCTGGAAGCGAACTCCCATGGGACGAAACGGCCCACCGAAAGCGAATCGCCAACATTGATGAACAAGGCTATCACCAAATGTAGGAGAGCAAGCTTGTGCTCGCCGAGTATCAAAGGAGGGTTCAAGTACGGTCGTCCGGCCCGTGAAGCCACATGTCCATTGTTATCATCGCTGAGAAACCAAGCGTTGCACAGGACTTGGCTCGGGTTCTGGGTGTGAACAACAAGAAAGAAACGCACTGGGAAAGCAACGACATTCTCATCACCTGGGCGATTGGCCATCTGCTGCAACTGAAGTACATGGACGATTACGATGAAGAATTCAAGAACTGGAGGAAAACCATCGACCGATTGCCATACATTCCGCCCGCATTTGAGTACAAACCCATTGGAGGCCGGAGTAAAAAACAACTCTCTGCCATCATGAAATTAATTAAATCGAAGGATGTAACTGAAATCATCAACGCTTGTGACGCAGCAAGAGAAGGCGAACTTATTTTTCGAACAATTGTTCAACATGCCAAGGTTGGGACACCCACCTCACGTATGTGGATGCAATCAATGACCGCTGACTCCATGCTCAAAGCCTTCGAGGCAAGGGTCCCAGGCGCAACGTACCAAGCACTCAGCGATGCAGCGTATTCGAGGTCGTATGCTGATTGGATCATTGGCATGAACGGATCAAGGGTAGCCAACACCTACCTTCCCCGAAAAAAGAGCGAAAAGGCTCCAAACAGCCTCGGCAGGGTTCAAACCGCAACATTGGCATTGGTCGTTGACCACGAATTGGACGTCCTTTCACACATCCCAACCCCGTTTTACCAACTCAATGCTTCCTTCACAGCAGGCTCAGCATCATGGAGTGCTCGTTGGGAGCGGGTGAATCACAAAAACGACCCGGAGCGGCCAGAGTTCAAGGCCCATCGAATCATGGATGAGGATGAAAAATCCAACATTGAACAGATGCTGGCTTCAAAAGGACCGTTCACTGTTGTTGAACAACGACGGGAGAAGAAGGAACAGCCACCGCTTAATTTCGACCTTACCACGCTCCAAAAGCGTGCGAATGGCATGTGGTCCTGGTCAGCAAAACGCACGCTAAGCGTTGCTCAAGACCTGTACGACAAGTTCAAACTAACAACGTACCCAAGAACCGATTCAAAGCACCTGCCCGAGGACATGCATGAGACCGTTGCTAAGACGATTGACCAACTCGGCTCGGTAGCCAGTTATCGCGAACACAGCGACCGATTGAAATCAGACGGCCTCAAAAACGCAGGACGAAACTTCAACAACAGCAAGGTCAGCGACCACTACGCCATCATTCCAACAGGGGTATTGCCACCTGGTAATTTGGCTGGCGATCATCAAAAATTATACGACCTAATCGTTCGAAACTTCCTTGCCTCATGGCACCCCAATTCCCAATGGGAAGTGACCAAGCGAATTGTGCAAAAAGATGGGCATGAATTTGTCAAGGAAGCTGAAGAAATCAAACTACCCGGGTGGCGCGCTGTCATTCCTAAGAAAAACAACGTGCCAGAAGGATGGGGCACCATCCCATCCGATGACAACAAGGCGGACCTCGATGACCATGAATTCACTGAGGAGAAATCCAAACCCAAAAACAGATTGAAAGAAGCCAGTCTCCTCCAACTCATGGAAAACGCGGGCCGGCATGTCGAGGATGATGAGTTCGCTGAAGCCATGAAGGACAAGGGATTGGGAACCCCGGCGACACGGGCTGACACGATCGAAAAACTCATCGATCGCAATTACATTCGTCGCTCAAGAAACGGCACAATCTCGGGAACCGCCCACGGGATTCGTATGATCGAAGTTCTGCGCCGTATTCCTGTGGATTGGATTACATCACCAGAACTCACGGGTGAGATGGAATCGTCGTTGCTTGCTGTGCAGCGAGGCGAAGAATCCATGGACATCTACATGGCGAAAGTGATTGAGCAAACAACCGAGATGGTTGTAAAAATCCGTGAACACGATCGTGCTACACTTTATCTCAACGACGAAACCATCGGGTCTTGCCCAAGTTGTGCAGGCAACATTGTTGAAAACACATTGGCGTACCAGTGCGAGCACAACCTCGGCAGGGACAAGGGTTGTCCGTTTGTGTTCTGGAAGGACACATCCGGGCGTTGGTTTGACCGAACCAGCGCCGGAAGGTTGTTGTCGGAACGCACGATTGAAGATCTTCACGGATTTTTCTCTCTTGCTGGTGAAGGTTATACCACAAGTGTACAACTGGCCGACGATGGGAAAGTCACCTCCAAAGGCAACCAGGCTGAAGCGGTAAAGGCATCCGATGAAGCCCTGTGCGCATGCCCGATATGCGATCACGGTACGATTCGAATTTCAAGCACAACCTACGCATGTGACCATGACAACTGCACCTTCCGAGGCATGCAGCGAGAGATGTGCAAGCGACCGGTTACCCCCGATGAAGCCCGACCCATCTTTACAGAAGGTAAGTCCAATCTATTGGAGAATTTCACTTCCCGCAAAAACAGACCCTTCAGTGCCTTCCTTGTTCTTGATAAAAATCGAATCAGTTTTGATTTCCCACCCAGAGGGGCCCCAGCTGATGCAAAGAAATTCCCAGTGGTGCCAGGGATTGTCGCCAATTGCCCAAAAACCAAGGCAGAAATTGTGGAAACGGAAACGCACTACACTCCAAAGGAATCTGGAACGGGATGCAAAATACATGTTCTCAGAAGCATGTCAAACCACGACATCACGAGAGAGGAGGCCAAAACACTGGTTGAGAAGGGCACCATTGGTCCATTTGATGACTTTGTATCCAAAAAATCTGGCAAACCCTTTACTGCTCTACTTTACTTGAAAAAGAACCAATCGGTCGGTTATAAATTCGCCAAAAAGTCCTGAGTACACCCGACTCCAAAGCAAACTTCAAACAACGGCCCCTCCACCTCACTGCATGAACCCGGACTATGACGTTGTCATCGTCGGGGCCGGCCCCGTTGGTGGCCGAGCAGCGACACTTCTCGCAGAGCGAGGAATTCGGGTCTTGATGTTGGAAGAGCACGGCGAAGTTGGACGCCCATTCCAATGCGCTGGCCTGGTCACACCTTCTGCGATGGATGCCGTTGGCGGACACCATACGGTGCTTGAAGAGGTGGACGGCGCTCTTATTCACGGACCAAGTGGAACTCTGGTTCCTGTAGGTACAGATGGTGTGCTAAGGACCTATGTGGTTTGTCGGAAACGTTTCGACCAATATGTCGTTCAGCAAGGCATGGAAGCCGGAGCGATTGTATGGCTCAACAGCAAACCGGTTGATGTCACGGAACAACCACAGGGCGTCACCGTAACCGTTGATAAGAACGGGGAACAACGTCAAGTCTCGGCTCGTTTAATCATCGGTGCAGACGGTGCCCACAGCTGGACTCGTCGCCATTTTCGCATGGGACGGCCAAAGGAATTGATGATTGGCTACCAAGTTGAGGTGACCGGCTATGAAGGTCGTGATCGTTGGCTCGAGATGTACAGTGGAGAGGAAATTGCACCGGGATTTTTTGCTTGGGTCATTCCCTCCGGATTCGGAACATACCGAATCGGCCTTTGGTCGACGGCAGAACGACTCAACGGCAGAAGCATACGCTCGTGCTATCAAGATTTGATTCAACACCCCTTGTGGGCGGACCGATTCTCGAAAATCTCACCCGTTGCCGAATTCTGCGGACCCATTCCCTCGGGTATGGTCAAAATGCCTGTTCGAGATCGTGTCATGCTCATCGGTGACGCCGCAGGCATGGCCAAACCGACAACGGGTGGAGGACTCGGACCAGGATTTCACCAAATTCAATGCGTTATCGATCCGCTCGTCCAAGCCATCCAAAACAACGAACTCACCGCCAAACACCTACGAAGCATCACAAAAAAACCGTGGGAAGCCATGAGAAAAGAACAAGATCGTGCAAGAGCATTACGGAATTTACTCGTCAGCGATTGCATTGACAGCAAGTTGGATTCGCACTTCAAAAATTTCGCACATCCAGACACGCTCAGTTTGATCAATTCAGTAGGCGACATCGAAAAGCCCGTTCCATTGGGCATGGCTCTGTTGAAGAATGTACCAGCATTCCGGGGTTTAGCGGTAAGAGCTGGCGTACGGCTGTTGCTATCCTAGGTGACGGCTATGCATCGTTTGGAAGAACAGATTCGCATCAGATACCCCCCTTTTGAAGCACATCGATGGCATCCCGAAGCGCTACCGATGGCCAAAGAGGCCAACCATATTGGGGATTTTTCGACCATCGAAGATGCAAAGCAGGCTTTGGGAAAACATGGGCCAAGTTTTCAACTTGGAGAAGAAAACGGGTGGATGGCACAACGGTCGTACACGTTTCGCGGGGAAACACTCAACGTTGAACACGAACATTCATTCCTTGAAACCAAGGCGTACACTCTTCCCGTCAAACGACAACGAAGAGGATGGTATTTGGTACCCAATCCAATTCATTCAATCGTCCGGAAATTCATCAATTCAGCCGTTGTCGTGTTGTTGTTTGCGCTCGCCTACCTCTTCATTTCACCGGTGTTGGTTTGGTTCGGGTTACCCACCTACGGACTGGACACAGTACGTTGGGGGCTTCTGGATTATCCTGAACTGGCGATGTACGTCATCCCTCTTATCGCAGCACCACTCCTCATACGAATCGGTGCGAATTTGGTTGAATTACGACGACAAAATTTGTTTCTTCAACGAGGTATCGCTCAGCCATCAGTGTCCTTTGGATGCGACACTGTGGCCGATCAATCCCTTGCCATTAAGGTCATGTTCCCCCAGTGGGAAGACGATTGGGGTGAGGTAGAACTCATGTGGCGTGTTGGACTTTTACCGCCTTCAAGGGAACGGTTACTCACTTCGTTAAACCGGTCACACAACAGTCAACCACCACCAGGCTTGAGCACTGAATTGCCTCACCATTGGGAAGCCGGATTGGACGACGGTACTGCAGGCGGTGAGGATGCTCCAATGGAACGGCGTGAACTGAAAGGAGGGTTTTATCTCAGGCCCATGCGAATCATGGCCAAGAGCGGATTTGTAGCGTGGAAGCAGGGGGAATCAACAACCCTCGCACCCATATCACCCACGTGGCCGGGAACCGTAACGACCGATTTGTTGAGGGTGCATTGGGAATGCGTCGTCAAAATTAATCGAAAAAAGGGAGGTTCATTGTTGTGGGTACAACCTCTACGAGTGGCTCACAGTTCGAAGGCAACAACCACAGCTGCCTTTGATTTGCACGACGGTCGGACAGAGCTCGAATCGTGGTGAACAACATGTTGATGGATGTCGTCAACGTGGCGTACACATGAGTTCATCAAAATTGACGGCCGTTGTGTTTGTTGCAATGATGGCTCTTGCTGGATGCCTAGGGGCTACAGAGCCTGCCGAGGAGGATGTGAGTTCCGATTCGACAACATTCACCATTGAAGCGCAATGGATCAACGCTCCCTCCACGATCGTTGTTGGCGAACCGGTGACGTTCGTGTATTCAATTGTCCAAAACGGTGAAGGGTCGGTAGTAGCAACCCCTCGCTGGATTCAACCCAACTTTCAGGACGGTGTGGGCCAATGGAGCCCCGAAACCTTCAGTTTTTCATTTGTACCACTGGCGCTTGGCGAACACATTGTTTCAATTTCGTTTGCCAACAACGGTCAAACCGTTTTGGAACATGAGCCGGAAAGTTTGGTGCATGTCTTGACGGTGACAGAGCTAATCGAACCTGCACCCGTCATCACCATGAGCCCACGAATCGTTCTCGAGGCTCCCGACGTGATTTGGTTTGAAGGAAGCATCAATCACGTTCAACCAGACACCTGTTCGATTCGTTATGCTATTACCAACGGTGATGAAGGCCACATCGGGCTGAACGCGGAACATTCATGGAGGGTGCTGATGGATTTCACCGAATCTACCGATGCTGAAACCATCACACTAACGGCAACTTGCGGACTCTACAGCATCCGAAATGACACCGCCACAACCGAGGTCATTATCGAAGGCGCAGGGGACGATGCTGACGGGGATGGAGTGATGAACGATCTCGATCAATGTCCAAACGGCATTGGTGAGAACGAAGGCTGGGCATCCATACCCGTATCGGATGGGGACGGTGACGGATGCCGCGACCTTGACGAGGACGACGATGATGACAACGATGGCGTGTT
>QQSC01000006.1:0-127173 GCA_003602475.1 Candidatus Poseidoniales archaeon
AGTTCGATTCTCTCCGAGCCCACCACTAACATTCCTTGTATGAGTCGCAGTTAACAGTCGTTGGAAAGACAATTAAAACAAACATCACCAGATATACTCAAGATACATCTTCATTGGAGGCGACCGTCTCGGCTTCGGGGATCATCATTGATTGCTTGAGTGGACGGTCATCCTCGTCCTCATCGAACGAAAAATCTGTACTTCCCCCAGTCCATTGGGTTAAGGCATCTGATTCTTCAAAAGATTCATCCGGTGCAGTCGAGGAAGGGCCAAGTGAATACATGCTGGGTTCAATGGCTCGTTGAGCTGCTGCTTCTCGTTCTTCAGGAGACGGTGGTGTGCGTTCTTCCAATACATGACCAGCATGAAATGTACCGCATTCGGGACATCTTAATGCGCCTTTGAGTGAAAGGCAACCGCACACCGGGCAACTCGCCATCCCGTGGAAGGCGTTGAGAGGATCGGGTACGTCTTCTGTCATTTCACTCTACGAACATATCGTCCTGATACCCAGTGATGATGTCACCGGAATCATCTTCCTCTATGGTGACCGTTCCCTCTTCATCATCAAATTCAACAATAACGCCGAACACTTCCTCGCCATCAAATTCCAATCCTATGTGGGATCCAATGTCAATTTCTCCGTCGTCAGACTCTTCCGCGTCATCGTCTTCTTGGGTATCGTCTTCTGCACCTTCGTCATCAGGATCGATGTCTTCCAAAACATCCTCTTCATCATCAGTCGTTGAATCTTCAATTTCTACGAGTTCCTTTTCATCCGAACCATCTGCATCAGAAGATGCAGCATCAGCTTTGTCTGTGTCGAAATCCTTCATGGCTCTGGCCCGAGCTCTCCAAGCCGGTACGCGTACGAAGTGCATGAACAACGACCAACCTAAGCCAACCATGCTGAACACCATGAAAAGAATACCATCAAGGTAGAATCCTTTTGGCATTGAGGATGAATCTCCTGAGAACGGGGTGAGGGAGTTGGAACATCCACCGTTTTGGTAACTCTCGTCGCAAGCATAAATCTCGCCAGCTTCTACACCGGCCTTTATCAGACCGTTATCCATTGGCTCGTAGGCCACCATTCCACCTGTTCCATCAACTGGGCCAACCAGAGCATTGACCAGCAAGAGAATGAAAAACAGGACAAAACCAGTGTGGAGAATGGGCCAGACCGCATCGTTCCATTGTTTTGACATCATGCGTTTTTGCATCGGTGTTGGGAAATAATCAATTTCCTCATCTTCCTCAGCCTCGCCATCATCAATGGACTCAATGGATTCGTAAAATTCTGCAATGTCAATGCTTCCGTCTCCGTCATCATCAAAATTCGACATCAGTGCTTCAATGGCGACCATGTCAAGGTCTTCACCGTAATCACTTTCCAGCAAAGCGGTCAACTCATTCAAGGTGATCGAACCATCGCCGTCTTTGTCAAGGTCGTTAAACACACGTTGAGGAGAGACTCCTGAATCATCCATCATATCCACCAGATTGCGCAAAATATCCGAAGGACTCAGTGTCTCCTCGGTTTCCATTTCATCGTGGTCGTGATCTTCATCATCAAGTGATTCATGTGTAAATTCATGCTCATCTGAATTCGATTCTGCGTCGAATTCTTCCTCATGGGCTTCGTCGTTTTCGACCACTGCCTCATCGTCAATCGCAGATTCTGGTTCCGAATCTTCCTCAGTTGATTCATCCACTGATTGTTCATTCGCAGCATCACTGTCATCGTCTGAATGTTCCGGAGAGTGATGGTCATGTCCTTCATTCTCAGCGGTCAAAATTTGAATAAATTCATCCAGGTCAATAACCCCGTTGTCGTCTTCGTCAATTTCCATTACCAGCCGATCAACTTGTGCTGGAGGAAGGTCGGCGAGGTTTAAACTCAACAATCCTGCTCGTAATTCCGAAGAGTCAATCATTCCATCGCCGTTTTCATCAAACTTGTCAAACAATTTTCTCAAATCAATACCTGTGTTGGAAATCCATTGCCGCAAAACATCAACGACATCGTCAGCAACAAACAGCACCCCACAATCAGGACATCGGCTGGAATCCAGCGGGACGAGAGATTTGCATGCGCCACACTCGCCCAACGCTTCATCCGAAACGCCTTGGAATGATGTATCACATTCTGGGCAAGTGGTCGAATCGATAGGAATCACGGCACGGCAGGAACCACATTCTGCCATTCCGACTTTGTTATCTTCATCCTTCGTCATGGTACCACCATGCTGGGGTAGAACACTTGGGATATAATAATTCACGAGCCCGATTGCTGAATGGGGTATTTCTTTAGACGGCTTCATCCACAACCGCACCATGGAGGGGGAGGTGGTCGACATGCATTCCCTAAGAGGTTTGGATTACTCGGAGCGCATGAACCTCTACGAACACCTCCATCAACGAGGTGGAGGTCAGCGCCTGATCATCAGCCGATCACCATTGCGGCGGTTGTTGAGACACCTCTCCCCCGTTGATTCCACCTTTCGTTGGCTTACTGCGGTTGATCACCCAGATGCATTGCCGATTGACATTGATTCAATTGCTGAATGTGTCACACAGTGGACCGCCAACAACGATGGTGTGATCTTTCTCGAGGGTGTGAACGCTCTTTTTGACGCACAAGGCCCTGTCGCACTGTTTTCACTGATGGCCCACTTAAGTCGACTCTCATCCGGCACCAACATCTCCGTTTTTATCGTGCTTGACCCATTGACGTTCCCACCAAACGTCTGGACCCGAATTTCGCCCCTCGCTCCAGAATGGGTCAAATCTCAAGGCGAACATGAACAATCATTGGTGGGTGGCCAAACAAATCCCGAAGAACCGAATGAAGAGAGCATGCTGAGTCACATTCAAACAAGCGTGAATGAGGTTGTTCTGGCTCAGCTGGTATCGCTTCCTGAAAACGGATTTAATTCCAATCTCCTTTCAAAACGAATGCTACAGTGGCGCCGAATGGGCTTTGATCTAGCGGATTTGGAACCTGCCCTCACGATGGACAACATGCGGGATGCGTACGAGATCTACACCCGTGTGGAAGGAACCATTCGGGAAGCAACAGATGCGATGCTTGAACTCACTCGCCATCCTGAGCGCTTTACGGTAACTCAGCTTGAGAGGTTTACGTACAGGCTTCTAAATCTGATCGATGTCAAATCAACGTCTAATGAAGTGTTTGCAGTTTCCCTAGCGGATTAATCGACCGTGTTCGGCCTCTAACCTCGCCAACCAACCACCTTCAACCATGGCGTCCGCCAGTGCCATCAGTTCTTCTGATGTGCTTCGGTCACCGGTGAGGGGTGGTGAAATGGTTCGAATCAGCCGATGCAGGCCGGCAACATGGCGAACGGGTTGATGGGTGGCGTGTTCGAGTGCTTCTGCAGCGATCAGTGCCTCGCACGCCAACACTTCTGAAAGCCTTCTTGTTGCGCTCAAAAGGTTGTATGTGGCGGTTGCCCCCATGCTCACATGATCTTCTTGTCCTGCGGAAGTGGATGTGGAGAAGGCGGACCGCGGGGAAGCATGCCCACGCAATTCTGCCAGTGAAGCACCAGCCACGTACTGGACAATCATCAACCCCGATTCAAGACCAGAGTTGGTGGCCAAGAATGCAGGTAAACCGCTACGGGAACGGTCAAGCATCTGGTCCATCCTTCGTTCACTTATGGAGGCCAACTCAAAAAGAGCCAGTGCCATTTGGTCGGCTCTTATGGCCAAGATTTCACCGTGAAAATTCCCCTGACTCATGACTTCATGGGGTCCTGGTTGGTCGGGAGTGGGGAAGATGAGTGGGTTGTCGGTTGCACTGTTGATTTCGGTTCCAATGGTGCGTTGGAGATCCAAGAGCGATTCGTAAACGGCCCCGTGAACTTGAGGTGCACAACGAAATGAATAAGGATCCTGGACACGATCACAATCGGCATGACCGGAAAGAATCGGTGAACCTTCCAACATGGTTCTGATGCGTTGAGCAACACGAAGTTGCCCGGTGTGAGGGCGCGCTTCGTGAACCTCGGGCCTGTAGGGTGTCAAACTGCATTGACGCGCCTCAATGGACATGGCCAAAACCACATCAGCTAGAATGAACAATTCATTCAAACGTGACACCGATAATGCTGTGTAGGCGGCCATTTGAGAAGTGCCGTTGATCAAGGAAAGTCCGTCTTTTGCTGTCAATTCTAGCGGGAGAATACCCCGCTCAAACAGGGTGTCCTTCGTGGGTATTTTTTCGCCTTCGTGATTCTGCAAGTAACCTTCTCCCATCAGCGCCATGGCAAGATGGGACAGCGGCGCAAGGTCTCCGCTTGCCCCCAAACTGCCGATTCGGGGCACGTACGGATGAATGTCTTCGTTGAGGAAGGTGACCAATTGGTCAATGGCATGAGGATGGACCCCGGAATGACCTTTGCAAAGAGAATTGAGCCGAATCAGCATCATTGCTCGTACTTCGGGGGTTGACATTGCGGGTCCAACCGCAGTAGCGTGGGAACGAACGAGATTAACTTGGAGTTGATTCAAGTCCTCTTGCGAGATTCGTTCGTGGACAAGGGCCCCAAATCCTGTGTTGATCCCATAAACGGTCTCGTTGTTTCGAACGATTCTGTCAACCACACCCCTCGCAGCATGTATGTTGGGCCAAGCATCTTCTGACACCTTGACCTTGGCATGGTGATGCGACACAAGAACAACTTCGGTGACGGACAATGTCGCACCGTCGACTTCTACGATGTTCTTATCGGTCATTCTCAAACCCCTCCAAAGCGTTCATGCAAGTCTTGATCGACATGATTTGGCAAGGTCACATGGAGCAAATCATTCGCATCCATGGCCCGTTGGATGGCGAATTCTGCTCCTTCATTCCTCGCCCATGCTCGGCGAGCAACGCCGTTGTTGACGTCCCAATGGAGCATTGAATCAAGTTTGTCTGAGGCCTCCTGTGAACCATCCAGTACCAAACCAAAACCACCGTTGATCACTTCACCCCAGCCCACTCCTCCACCGTTGTGAATGCTGACCCATGTGGCCCCACGACAGGCATCACCAATGACATTCTGCACGGCCATGTCCGCCGTGAACATGGACCCGTCTCGTATGTTGGCCGTTTCTCGATACGGGCTGTCGGTTCCGGAAACGTCGTGATGGTCCCGGCCCAGGATGACCGGGGCTGACAATCTTCCCTCTTTGACGGCGTCGTTCATGGCGTGGGCAATCCGTCGTCGTCCTTCATCGTCAGCATAGAGAATACGGGCCTGGCTTCCCACCACCAATGCATTTGCACCAGCCTTTCGAATCCAAATCAAGTTGTCGTTGATCTGGCGACTGATTTCTGGTGGTGCATTGACCAGCATCTCCTCTAAGACGCGCTCAGCAATCCTGTCCGTTGTTTCCAAATCCTCCGGGCGGCCGCTTGAACAAATCCATCGATAGGGACCAAAACCGTAGTCAAAACACAGCGGACCCATGATGTCCTCCACATAACTTGGGTATCTGAAGCCCCCATCTGGTGACATCACGTCTGCGCCTGCACGAGATGCCTCGAGAAGAAATGCATTACCATAATCCCAGAAGTACATGCCCCGCTCTGCCATGATGTTGATGGCGTCTGCATGGCGCCGCAAGGTTTTCCTGACACCTTCTGCAAATCGCTCGGGTTCACTGGACATCATCTCTGTAGCGGCCTCAAATGAGCAGTCTGCGGGAAAGTAACCACCCTGGTAGGGGTTGTGCAAACTCGTTTGGTCACTGCCAAGGTCCACCCGAATCCGGCGTTCAACAATCCGTTCCCACAAGTTCACGATGTTGCCAATGAATCCAACAGAAATTGATGCGCCTTCATTTGCAGCTCCAACCATCAAATCAATGGCAGAGTCTGCTGATTCGGTGACATGTGTTAACCAACCTTGCTCATGGCGCTTACGTGCTGCGTGAGCGTTCGCTTCTGCGATGATGCATGCGGCCCCAGAAATTGTAGCGGCTTTGGCCTGAGCCCCGGACATGCCACCCAGGCCGCTGGTCACGAAGGTTAAACCAGCCAAATTGGCGTCATCGTCCAAGCCCAAGTGCATTCGAGCTGCATTTAGAAGAGTAATTGTGGTCCCGTGAACAATGCCCTGTGGCCCGATGTACATGTATGAGCCAGCGGTCATTTGTCCGTACTGAGAAACACCTAGTGCATTCATGCGTTCGTATTCGTCTTGCTGAGAATAATTTGGTATCACCATTCCGTTGGTCACCACAACACGCGGCGCCTCTGGACTTGAAGGGAACAAGCCCATCGGATGGCCCGAATACATAACGAGTGTTTGGGCGTTCGACATTTGGGTCAAGTACTTCATGGCAAGACGGTATTGGGCCCAATTCTGAAAGACCGAGCCGTTGCCGCCGTAGGTGATCAATTCATGAGGGAATTGGGCGACAGCAGGATCCAGATTGTTTTGAATCATCAGCATTACCGCCGCTGCATGCATCGATTTGGCGGGGTATGCTTCAATGGGGTGGGCTTTCATTTCGTACTCGGTTGGCCGGTAGCGTCGCATCAAGATTCGGCCAAAGGAGTGCAATTCATCAAGAAATTCAGGGTACAACACCTCATGAAGCTTCGCAGGAAAATATCGCAAGGCGTTGGAAACCGCTAAGCGCTTTTCCTCGGCGGTCAGAATTTGCTTCCTGGCCGGTGCATGGTCCACCAACGGGTCAATGGGTTGGGCGGGGGGAAGTTCATCCGGAATCCCTTCAAGAAGACAGGCTCGAAATATCGACCAGTCTTCACTCATGTTGGTTTGTCGTCCACGGTTGTCTTTGAGGCTTGTTGCCATATTGAATGGGACGGGGCATGCACAACATCAAAAATCTCCTCCTGCAGGGTTGGTCAAGGTGATTGCGTGGACGACGGGAATGCTCTTGAAATGCCGGTAAATTCCACGCGCCAATTCAACACCGTCCTAGGAGCCACCATCGCCGTAGCCATCGTCTTCTTGTTTGTGTCAGCGGTCCTTACCAACGCCGTTCTTGACATCATCAGTGAAGAGGATCAGAACGTCGGGGTTCGTGTTCCAGTGTGGGAGCGTTCCACCCAAGCCTACGAAACATCAGGTGAATTTGGGATGGTTCTTGAAACCGGACAATACGACATTCTCCCAACGGCAAACGAGTGGAACTCAACCCACACGTTTGTGGAATACCTCTTGCCGTTGGAGGAGGGTGGCGCTGCTCCAAACGGCATGATCAGTTTGGCTGTCTGGAGGCCAGATGTACCCGAAGGCGTCACCGTACCCATCATTGCAGAAATCGGGCCCTATTTCCAGGAAGCAAGTGTACAAACTCCAACCATTGAGGTCCCGGGATCGTGGCTTGGAGAAATGATCATCGACCAAATTTTGCCTCATGGCTTCGCATTTGCACAGATTTCCGTTTCGGGTACCGGTCGCTCAAATCATTGCATGGACCTCATGGGGACGGCCGAACAATTGGGCAACGATGCTGCCGTGCGATGGCTGGGTGAACAAGAATGGTCCAACGGTGCGGTTGCTTTGATTGGAAAATCATACGATGGCAGCACGCCGTGGCAAGCAGCAATGTTTGGTTCTGAGCATGATTATTTGAAAACAATCGTACCCATTTCGGGATTGATTGGTGTGAAAGAACTCATGTGGAGAAACGGCTCAGCGGAGGCACGTGCTCCAATTATGCACAACGGCGTATACGGTAGTTACGGTATCGATGGAGACGAGGAAGATTACCAGAACATTTGTCCCGATTATTTAATCGGCCCAGGCACAGGTATGTCGGCCTACATTTTTGGCTCGGAAGTCGCGGGAAGTTATTGGGAAGAGCGTCATTTCCTCGATAGAGTACTCGAGCACTACACCGGGAGCGTCTACCTCATCCAGGGGATGCATGACTGGAATGTTGACCCGCACATGGCTGTACCGACGATGAACGCCCTCATCGACGCTGGCATTGAGGCCAAAGGGTTGTTCGGGCAATGGGACCACGATTACCCCGACAGGCCAGTGCAACTGGACGAACGCTCCGACCTTGGCGGTAGGGGTGGTGAAGCATTCCCTGAGATGGTCCGGTTTGATTGGATGCAAGATTTGTTGGAATGGTTTGACTATTATCTCCGTGACATCGGTGAACAACCTGGCCAATGGATTGAAATTCAGTCGAATCAAGGTTCCTGGCGGCTTGAAGAACGATATCCTCCCGCTGATATGGAAGTGTTGGAGCTCGATTTGGGTGGTGCCATGACGCTTGTTGACGGAAGTTTGACCGTTTTACCCGATGCATCCTCTGGCCCGATTTGGATGTCCCAACCCCTGAATGAAACGATCTACCTTGCAGGCGTTCCAAGAGTCCATGTGGACGTGACCACCACCACGGTAGGCGGACAATTGTATGCTCTGCTTGAAGATTGCAATCCTGAGAACTCTTGCATCCATGTTGGCCATGCCATCATGGACCTGCGCTACCATGCAGGGGGTGACGAAATTCAGACCTGGTTGCCTTTGCTGGACACGATCAGTGCCAAGATGGAATTTATGCCCCTCGATGCTGAAATCCAGGAAGGCCACACACTCCGGCTAAGTTTGGCGTCAATTGGGGAGGATTACCTTCCAGCGTCCACCTCCTCGGTGGTCAACATCATTGAGGGGTCTTCGTCAACATTGCAATTGGATGTCTTTGAACCATCAGAACGTCGGTATTTCACACCACCGAAGTGCACACAATCGAATTGTCTCCAAGCTTCATCCGAGTGACGGACTGGCATGTCTTTGATCTGGCCTCCAAAGTGTGAACACCACGCCGGAGAAAACCATGACCAATGCATACACCATGATACCCGTTTGAATGTTCAGCCAATCGCGCTCCATAATCAACCCGGCGAGGCTTGAAGAAATTGAAAACGCCACAGACAACACAAGCATGTCCGCTGAAAAGACACGCCCACGAAGTTCGTCTTCGACCCACTGTTGGACCATGATGGTTGACAGCACCCAATTGGCGCCGCTTGCAGCATGAGCCATCATCACCAACACAATGGTCACCCACAAGGCACCACCCACCGACCACCCCACAAGGAAGTAGATGACACCGGATAACACAATCAGTTGACCGATCAATGCCGGCCATTTGGACTCATCAGTAAACAAATTGCGAGCGATGATCGGTCCAATTCCAGTGCCGATTCCTCTCGCGAAAAAGAACAATCCAAAGCCGAATGCGGCACCGAAACCGTTCACGTCGTTGCCCATGAGCACCAAATAGACGCCGGCCAAGCCACCTCCGGCAATGTTCCAAGAGGCTTTGGCAAAAACAATTCTGAAAAGGCGGGGCTCAGATTTGATTCTGCGGAAACCTTTCCTGATGTTGCGGAGCGCAGGGACGAACCAACCCGATTCCTCGGTTTCTTCAATTGATTGTGGAATTTTTAGTCGAATCAAAAAGAGAGTGCCAAGTAAAAAAGTCAGTGAATCAATGATGAAAGCGGCCTCTACACCCCAAATTGATACAACCACTCCCCCCAACATCGCACCTATGCACAAAGCGGTCGACCATGATGCAGCATCCAGAGCGTTTGCGGTAGACAAATCTTCTGCTGACACAACATTGGGAATGGAGGCGCGTTCAGCCGTCATGTAAACACCGTGCAAAATCATCATGACACCTGAGAGACCAATCATCCATGCAATGTCTTCCGGTCCGTTCACAAACAAGAAGCACAGGGCAAATCCTGCCTGTGCGATGTTTGACCAAATCATGAGGGATTTTCGAGAATACCGATCCGCCATCATGCCGATAAACGGTTGCAGAAGTGCGAAGCCAGCCATACGAACAGTGAACAGAATCCCGAGGAGGAATTCACTGTCCGTGTACTTCAAGATCAGTAAAAAGAGAGCAATGGTGTTGAACCATTCTCCCAGCATTGAGATGACGGCAGCCAGCCATAACCACCGGAATGTGCTGTTTTCCCTCACGAGGGAAACATACGACCTTCGGGTCATTCTTCTTCCTCAGTTAACGATTCACCATGACCGTTCACAGTGACGACAATCCACTTCGAGGTGGGTGTGTTGGATTGATCTGCGGTTGAATTCAACGGCACGAGTGAATTCGCCTCCGGGAAATAGGCAGCAAGATTGCCACGTGGTATCTCGTACGGCACCACCAACCAATCACGAGCAGTGCGTTGTTCACCCTCAAAATGACTTGTGATGTCGACCTTTGTTCGGCTTTTCCATCCACGCTCCACCATATCATCGGCGTTCATCATGAGGACCCTTCGGTTCCCGTGGATGCCTCGATAGCGATCGTGCAGGCCGTAAATTGTGGTGTTGTATTGGTCATGACTGCGCAGGGTCATGAGGACAAATTGGTCTTCTTCGACATCGATGTCCGGCAGGGGGTGACTTGTGAAATGCGCCTTGTTATCCGATGTTGCAAAGCGACGTTCATCCCGTGGCAAGTTTGGCAGAGAAAACCCGTTGGGCTGGCGGACGCGAGAATTGTAATCATCGAATCCACTCAAGGAACCTTCCATAAGGTCACGTACGCGGTCATAGTCTTCAACCAAATGCCTCCATTGGAGGTGCTGATCACCAACCGTTGAATGCGCCAATTCTGCTACGATCCAAGGTTCGCTGCGGATGTCCTTTGAAGCCGGCTTCAACTTACCTTCCGAACGATGAACAACACCCATTGAATTTTCCACCGTAACAAATTGATGTCCTGACGGTTGAGAATCTACTTCAGTTCGTCCCAAGCATGGTAAGATCAAGGCCTCCTTACCGGTCACCAGGTGGGATCTGTTGAGTTTCGTAGAAACTTGAACGGTGAGGGGGACGTTTCTCATGGCGTCTGCCGTTGTGGTGGTGTCTGGTGCAGCAGAAATGAAATTGCCTCCCATGCAGAAAAAGACGTCAACAAGCCCATCTTTCATCGCTTGAATGGAACGAACAACATCGTGGCCGTGATGACGTGGCATCGGGAATCCCAATCCCAGTTCAAGGCCATCGAGAAAAGCATCGGTGGGGGCTTCCCAAATACCAACCGTTCGGTCACCTTGAACGTTTGAGTGTCCACGTACCGGGCAAAACCCAGCCCCGGGTCGGCCAACATGCCCACCCATGAGCAACAAATTCACAACTTCTTGGATGACTGCAACACCGTTTCGATGCTGTGTCAACCCCATGGCCCAGCATGCAATGGTGGCTGTTGAGTTGGCAAGCATGTTGCCTGCTCGCTCAATGTGTTCCCTCTCCAGACCTGAATCTCTGATGATGTCATCCCAATCCGTTTGGGCAAGATTACCCTTGAGTTGATCAAAGCCTGTGGTCTGCTCGTCAATGAACGAACGGTCAAGACGACCGTTGCGGAGAACGACCTTCATCAGTCCTTTGAGCAGAGCGGCGTCTCCGCCAATTCGAACAGGCAAGTGCAAATCTGCCAAACTGGTGCTTCGGAAATTTGCTTTCATGTAGTCCTGGGGATGCTTAAATGCCATCAGTCCTGCCTCTGGGAGTGGGTTCACATGAATGATTGACGCACCGTTGTGCTTCGCATCCCTCAGAGCCGTGAGCATCCTTGGGTGATTCGTACCGGGGTTTTGACCAATGACGACGATGACATCTGACCGGTTGAAATCCTCGAGAGTTACCGTGCCTTTTCCAATCCCGATGGTTTGACCCAGTCCTTTTCCACTCGACTCATGGCACATGTTTGAGCAGTCAGGGAGGTTGTTGGTACCGGTTGATCTTACAAAGGCCTGGTAGAGAAACGCCGCCTCGTTGCTGGTTCTCCCCGAGGTGTAGAACACGCCCCTATCCGGCGATGACATTCCGTTTAATCGGTCACTGACCAATGTGATGGCGTCAGACCATGAGATTGGAGAATAGTGATTCGAGCCTTCTGCCAAATGCATGGGTTCTGCCAAACGACCGGCTCTGTTTAGTTTGTAATCAGGCCATGCGGACAGTTCTGATATGGAATGCTGTTCAAAAAACGCTGCATTAACCCTCGCAGGCATGGCTTCGTCGGCGACAGCTTTTGCTCCATTTTCACAGAATTCAAACGTTGTACGATGTTCTGGGTCGGGCCATGCACAACCAGGGCAATCAAAGCCATCTTTTTGATTGACCATCAGCAGGGTTTTGATGGTTTTTGTTGGCCCCATCTTGGTCAAACCATGGACCATGGAGGATGTGGCTGCTGCAACACCTGCAGCTTTTTTCTTGGGTTTTGACAGCCGAAGTCGGTTCAAATCGGGTGGTGTCGTGGAACGAACGGTCTCTCTCATTGATTCACCCGTTTGAATCGGAGCGGTCCCCGTTCTCAATTGTTTGTGTCGTTAAGGCCTTCAAGACGTCCAATCACAACCGAGGAGTGAGGCTTCCAGAACGACACCAAGGTGATGTTATGGCTTCGTGCAGTATCGGCGGCCATGGTTGATGCAGCCCCCACACTTGCGATTGTATGCACTCCCATACGTGCTGCTTTCGCCACCACATCCCAGCCGACACGGCCAGACAAGAGGAGCGCCCGAGGCCTTCGGTCGCGATGCTCTGAGCGCCATGAGCCCCAGGCTTTGTCCACTGCATTGTGTCTGCCAATGTCCTCGCAGATGATGTGATTGTCACCTTGGTCCAAAAGAAGGGCTGCGTGCATGCCCCCCGTAGCTTCAAAGCCTGGTTGACGGGATCGCATCACCTGAAATCCTTTGGTCAACTGTTCCATTGAAACCGTGTCACTTGAAGGAGGACCAGCCCGATCAACTTCCAACCGGTTGTGAAGGTGCGGATGATCGCAAGCACCGCAGGACGAGGTGACAATCGATGGACGCTCGTACAGTGGAGTTGTACCTTCCAGGCCGTTGACGAGGACCGATACGGTGCCGTTGTCCAAATGCTTCAGAACAAGTCGTTCCGGAGTGATGTCCAAATCGTGTTCAAGGAAGAGATGACCGACCGTTAAATGTTCAATGTCGTGTGGAGTTGCCAACAAACGCGTCAGGATTCGTTCCGTGGTCTTCAGTTCAACCAACACTTCCAATGCCAATCGGTCCGCCTCAATCGCAAACGAAGAATCGGAGAATCGGTGAATCGAACGGTCGTCGTGGAGCATGGCATCAGCCTTCTATGAAATCCCGATCGATGTCGAAAAATTCGAATTGCAATTCAACAAGTTCCGCGCTGGATTTCGCTGCAGCATACTCTTCCAATGGTTCGTGGTTGAGTTCAAAGAATCTTGAACCCCAACGGAACGCTCCAAGCACTTGCTCGGCCTGTTCCTTGCGCCCCATCATGTACAGACAGGCCGATAGGGCCTCAGCGGTTGTTAACCTCCCGGGTTTACCCCAGTTAACTGGGTTGGCAGCAAGGAGCAAGGGGAGCATGCGTGGTTGCAATCGTGTGCGTTTCATCACCGTTTCCACACTGCTTTCTATGTGAGCCCAACTGCAGTCCAAACCGACCAGAGCACCACCTTGTTCCATCAAAAGTTGATGATCCTCAGGCCCAAACACCTTGCCGCATAAAGGCTCGAGGATGATGCCTCTGCGCGGAAGTTCTCGAAAACTCTTGTGAAGTTTCAAGTCACCGCGTTTTGAGGCCAAAACAGCCGTGTTTTTTTTCGGGTCGTCTTGAGCCAACCAAAGGGCATGGATGTTGACGTCCATTGAGTTCATCCCATGTTGTTGAAATAATCTCCAAAGGTCATGCCTCGACCCGAACCCGGCGCGACATGGCGTGTTTCTTCTGCCGTCCGTGCAACCATGAGTTCGATTGACAAGATGCGCTCAAACTTACGAACGACTGGATCGGTGGGGTGTTTACCCGATTCTGCAGATTTAATCACGTTAACGGTCTCAGCCATTTTCTTTGCCAGTTGTTGCTGGGACAAGTTGAGTGCCTTACGGGCTTTTGAAATTCGCTTGCTGAAATCATGGGCCAACTCTTTGGGGCCGGTGGCCATGAGCGCCGGTTTTGTGTTCTTTTGGGGTGCCTGGCGCATGTTCCGAGCCCGCGTCAAACCGGGGGCTTCCTGCTTGGGGACCAAATTCAGTTTATCGGAGCAACGAGAACACGCCGTCACCGTTGTTTTCCCCATTGGGAGTTGACGAACGGCCACCTTGACCGCCCCGCAGAGTTCACATTCGCCCATGGTGTTCATTGTTTGACGACAGGATTTGAATCCTTTGACCCATCGTTACGAGGGGCTACGTCCCAATTGTTCATGTATCGTGGCCGTATAGCAACATCATGGGTACGGAGGTCGAACGAACCGATGGAAGCGTAAAGCCCCAACCCGAGGATGAATTCAAGGTCCTGGAAAGCGCTCTCCTTGAACTGAGGGAAGAGTCTCAAAATCTCATCACGGAACGGAATGCCCTCGAGACGAACATTCGTTCACTTCGTAAGAAAGTCGATCGGCTGGAAGAAAACGTGAACATCATGAAGATGCCACCGCTGATCATTGGCCATTTACAGGATGTTCTTGACCACGAACGGGCCATCGTTCGTTCATCAAACGGCACCGTGTTTCAGGTTTCTTTGAATCAACGTTTGGATCCTGAAAAACTCAAGCCGGGCACACGCGTTGCCCTCAACCAAGACAGTCTTTCTGTCATTGAGGTTCTTCACGATGCTTGGGACCCCATGGTGAGTGGTGCTGAAATGATTGGAAAGCCCGCCATCACATACAACGACATCGCAGGGCTTGATGAAGAGGTTGAGTTGGTCCGAGAGGCGATTGAGCTTCCACTGGTTCAACCTGAATTGTTTGAAAAGGTTGGAATCACACCACCAAAGGGTGTGCTTCTTGTTGGCCCACCAGGGTGCGGAAAGACCCTTCTCGCCAAAGCCGTGGCAAACCAAACCGATGCCACCTTCATTCGGATGGTGGGAAGCGAACTGGCCCAGAAGTACATCGGCGAGGGTGGTCGAATGGTTCGGGAATTGTTTTCATTGGCCAAAGAGAAATCGCCCAGCATCATTTTCTTGGATGAAATCGATGCCATAGGGGCAAAAAGGCTCGATGGCTCAACAAGTGGAGATCGCGAAGTCCAACGGACCTTGATGCAGTTGTTGGCTGAATTGGACGGCTTTGATGCCCTTCATGATGTCAAGATCATTGCCGCCACCAACCGCCCAGACATCTTGGACGACGCACTTCTTCGACCGGGTCGTTTCGACCGTGTCATTGAGATTCCACTTCCAGAGGATGCTTCGAGGAAATCAATCCTCGGCGTCCATCTAACCGGCATGAACACCAAGAAACTCAACCTCCAAAGAATCGTGGAAAAGACAAACGGGTATTCAGGTGCTGAATTGAGAGCAATTTGTGTTGAAGCGGGGATGGTGGCCATTCGTGATGGTCGGTCGTCGGTGACTCAGGCCGACATGATTTCTGCCGTAACGACGCTTGAAAAGAAGCGCTCACAAACAACAACCCACGGCTCACCTGAACGCCTTTACATGTGAATGGATGAACAATGTTCATTGACTCCATGGCTTGGACCGGACCATGAGTTCTGCACTGGTTGAATGCGTGCCCAATATTTCAGAAGGCCGAGACCTCAACAAAATCAATCAAATCGTCAATGCAGCACGGTCAATTGATGGATGTCATGTGTTGGGTGTTGAGCCTGATCACGATTATCATCGGACCGTCATTACACTCGCTGGGGAACCCCTAGCGGTTCGTTCTGGTGCGGTGGCTCTCATCCGAGAGGCCGTGAAAATCTTGGACATGCGTAACCACAGTGGAGAACATCCGCGGATGGGTGTGGTTGATGTTTGTCCGTTTGTACCTCTACGGAACATGACCATGGAGGATTGTGCTGAATTGGCCAGACACGTCGTGGCTGATTTGGCATCAACAGAAAAAGTACCATTGTTTCTTTACGGCGCTGCTGCAACACACCCTGACAGGATGCTCCTCTCCAATTTGCGAAAAGGAGAATATGAGGAACTTGAATCAAGGTTTACGGGAGCAAACGAGCGCCACAGCCCAACCACGATGAAACCGGACGATGGGGCGACGGAATGGAGTGAGAATGTTGCACGTTCGGGTGGCATCACGATAGGTGCACGGCCAATTTTGGTTGCCTACAACGTGAATCTTGCCGAAAAAGGTGCACATGTTGCCAAGAAAGTAGGATCGCTTGTGCGTTCAAGTGGACGCCTTATCAAATCGCCAACAGGTGTGCGAATGCGCACGGGTGGACTTCTACAAAAGGTGCAGGGAATGGGCGTTGACCTCGAAGAATTGGGCATATCCCAAGTTTCGATGAACCTTATTGACGTGGAATTGTGTCCAATTCATCAAGCCTATGAGACGGTTCGGAGTGTGGCTGCAGATCATGCCGTTGATGCAGACGGCAGCGAACTTGTTGGACTGGTTCCTTTGAGTGCCATGCTTGAGGCGGGTTCGTTTTACAACCCTGACACACAGGATGAACAAACCCTTGTTCATGCTGCAATAGAAGGACTGGGTTTGGACCGGCATCATCGTTTTGATCCAGAGGAAAGCATCATTGAGTGGGCCCTAGAGAAGGTGAGCCAATGAATTGGATGGACATGACGCAACGCGAATTTTTAGCCGCCTTGGCTTCCTCATCTCCTACACCTGGTGGCGGAACCGCAGCGGCGATTTCACTGGGACAGGCAGCAGCGCTCAGCATCATGGTGTGCGATTTGACATTGGGGAAGGATAAGTGGGCCGATGGTTGGGCTGTTGCTGAAGAGGTCCAACGGTGCTCTATTCCACTTATGTCACGGTCAGGTGACTTGGCTCAACACGACAGTGACGCATTTGATGGGGTTATGACGGCGTTTTCCATGAAGAAGGACAGCGAAGATGAACGTCTGACCCGACGAAGTGCCATTCGAGCGGCCACGGTAAAGGCAGCTGAAGTCCCATTGGATACAGCAAGAGCCGCATCCACCCTCTTGGCCATGTTGCCAGACTTGGCAAGTTTTGGCAATGGGAACGCCGTCTCAGACGTTGGGGTTGCTGGGCTGCTGGCAAGTGCTTCTGCAAAAGGTGCGTTGTTTAACGTTGAAATCAATCTGAACAGTTTACCAGAGGATCTCGCATCGCCATACTGGCCTGAAGTTCAATCGTTGCAAGAAAAGATCCGCATCGATGCTCGTAAGGTTATGGACGCTGTTCGAGCTCGCTTGGACTAAATCCATTGAAAGGGTCCAAAACACCGAATGTACAACTCAATGGTTCGTTGCGCTGTTCTCGTATGGAACGTCAGCGAACTTCGGAACCCGATGAAATATCACCGTCCACGGTGATTAGACGCACCTTGCCTGAACCGTCATCTGCAGCTAGCATCATGCCCTCGGACATCACACCTCGTAGTTTTCGTGGTGCCAAATTCGCAACAAACACCACGGACTTGCCATGAAGGTCTTCCGTCGTGTAATGCTCCTTTAGGCCTGCACAAATTGTACGGCCCTCTGATGAGCCGTCATCGAGATTCACGACGTAGAGTTTGTCAGCGTTTGGATGATCTTCAACCGATTTGATTTTGCCAACCTTGAGTTCAACTTTCATGAAATCTTCAAACTTCAAATGTACAACGCCTTCTTCAATCTCTTTCATCTTCTTTCCTCCAGACTTTTTGCCACCCTTTACGCCAAGGACGGGCGACGATGTGCTACTTGATTCATCTACCAATCCCGTTTCGACCTTAAGAATCTCCTCCAAGTCCAACCGTTGGAACAACGGTTGAGGGGGTTGGGTTGACCATGTTAAGTCGGCTGACCAATCACAAACCCCTTCCCATGGCTGATGTTGAACTTGGTCAGTGTTGCCAAGCATTTCCCACAAGCGTTGGGAACTTGTTGGAAGAAACGGTTGGAAGGCAATCGCCAGTCCTCTTGAAATTCTCCAACAAAACGCAAGGGTGGCAAGACTCTCTTGGTGCCCTTCATTGCGTTCCTTGAGATGCTTCCACGGGGCGGCATTTTGCAGAATTTGATTTCCGTATTGGGCGATGTTCATGAGATGACGCAGGGATTCTTTGTATCGGTGCGACTTTAGAGATTGAGTGGCATGTTCAAACAGAGATTCAACATGAGTTCGATGGTGATTCAGCGTTGGATGATGATCAAATTCCAAAAACGGTGACTCTCCTTCTGCGGCAGGTAAACGAGCTCCTAACGTCAACACCCTGTGAACAAAATTACCGTAAGCAGCAATCAATTCAGCGTTGACACGCTCAACAAAATCAGACCAGTTGAAATCCGTGTCATGGTTTTCTGGCATGTTGATGCTCAGGTAGTAACGCAGCGTGTCAGGGTCGTAGCGTTCCAAAAACGACGGCAGCCATACGGCATGTTTTCTCGATTTTGAGAATTGCCCTCCTGCGAGCATCAAGTATTCCATCGCAGGAACATTGTGCTCAAGAGCCAATTCGCCCGGTCCTGGGCGCACGATAGGACTGTCAACCTGCTGCCCTTTGTTCACAGCATTCAAGCCGAGAATGAGCGCAGGCCAAATCACCGTGTGGAAGGGGATGTTGTCCTTTCCGAGGAAATACAGATGTCGAGGGACGGTGCCGTCTTCAGCGACACACCACCAGCGCTTCCAACCTTCTACGCCATCTGGATGGTCTGCTGCATGGCGTTCCGACCAGATTTTAGCACACGTGAGGTACCCTTGAACCGCTTCGAACCACACGTAAATGCATTTGCCATCCCAATCTGATTCGTTCATTGGAACCTCAATACCCCAGTTGAGGTCGCGGGTGACGGCCCGAGGACGAAGACCCATGTCCAGCCATTGCTTTGTCATTGCACGAACATTGGATTTCCAAGTACCGTGCTGATCTGCGGCGTGCTCTTCCAACAGTTTCTGAAAGACATCCAATCGGTAAAACAAGTGTTCCGTCTTTTTGATGGTCACCTTGAACGACGGGTTCATTTTTGATACAGGCGAATGCAATTCAACCGATTCGTACGTGGCTCCACAAGAATCGCACTGGTCGCCGCGTGCACCTTCGGTGTTGCACGCTGGGCAGGTGCCCTCCACGTACCGATCTGGCAGGAAACGTCCACCTCCATCGGGGTGGTGCTCGTAGTATTGCTCCATCTCGCGCTGTTCGAAAAATCCCCCTTTATGCAAGGCGGTGAAATGGTCTTGGACCATTTCTTTGTGACGACGATCACTGGTCCGATTGAACAACGCCCCACCGTGTTCAACCCCTCTGGAATCAACTGTAGACGACCATGCGCAGCCAAGATCAATGAGCGCTTTTTTATTGATTTCGTGGTATTTATCAACGACATCTTGTGGCGTGATGCCGTTTTGTTCAGCTGTAACCGTGATGGGTGTTCCATGTTCGTCCGAGCCCGAAACCATCAACACCCGATTTCCAAGGGCGCGTTCAAAGCGGTACTGGATATCCGGGGGCAAATAACATCCAGCAACGTGACCGAGATGAAGTGGGCCATTGGCGTAAGGCCACGCCACACAAATCAGCACGTGTTCCGATGACATCTTCCCTCAACCTTCCCAAAAGAACACCCTTCTTGAGGTTCACCCCACCTGAGCGTGCCCCATTTGCAATGACGATGTTGAAGCGTCATTTTGAAGAACCCCAAACGGCTCCGTCTAACTGGTCCAATCGGACAGGGGTCACTTTCACTTCATGCTCAACCAAGCATATGCAGCCGTCGTACCCGTTGGAGAGAGCACCGGAAACGGTGACCTGTCCCTTCTCATTTTTTACCTCACGCTGGCTCTCGGGGTGTCGTTTGTTTGTTCCATTCTGGAAGCTATCGTTCTTTCAATGCCACAGACCTATGTTTCTATGCTCGAAGCGGATGGCAAAAAAACAGCCGGATTATGGGCCTACCTGAAGGACGACGATTCAGTACGGCCGCTCACAGCCATCTTGACGCTCAACACCATTGCCCACACAATGGGGGCTGCTGGTGTGGGCAGTGAAGTGCAAAACATATGGGGATCTGAGGTGTTGACACTTGCCTCGTTTTTGCTCACGATTGCCGTCCTGTTTCTTTCCGAAATCATCCCGAAAACCCTGGGAACAGCCTATTGGAAACGATTGGCAACCCCAGCAGGGTACACCTTGTCGTTCATGACCAGAACCTTGTTTTGGCTCGTTGGACCCATCCAATATCTCAAATCAATTCTTCCCAAAGGCGACGTTGCCATGGTGACGCGGGACGATGTTGCCGCCATGGCCGACCTCGGTGAAATCGAAGGGGCCCTGGAAGAATCCGAAGAAACGGTGATTCACAACCTCCTCAAATTAAGAGAGATCAAAGTGAACGAAGTGATGACGCCCCGGGTGGTGGTTAGTGCTTTTGACATGAATGCGACCATCAAGGAAATTTTAGACGAGCACACCATTCTTCGATTTTCTCGCATCCCCGTTTACAACGAGCACATCGACAACATCGAAGGGTTGGTCATCCGCTCAGAAATCTTGATGGCAGCCAGCCGCGACGAATGGGACACCAAACTCAGCAGCATGATGAAACCAATCCTCAGCATCGACTTAGGAACCACTGTCGAGCGGGCCCTTGACGTGTTCCTCGTCAACAAACAACAATTTGCACTCATCAACGATGAATTCGGAGGGACCTCTGGAATCTTAACCATGGAGGACGTCATGGAGACGCTGCTTGGAAAAGAAATTGTGGATGAACTTGACGAAGTTGAGGACATGCGTGAGTTGGCAAAGAAACAAGCCAAGGTAAAAAGCACAGAATAATGTTGTTTTGCCCCCATTTCACACCTACGGACTGGAGAGGCTGGGTTCGCAAGAGAGCACTGATTCAACGTTCATTGTGTTGAATGTCATCCAACCATTCACCAACGATTTTATTTCTGAGGGGATGATTGTGCGAACCAGTGTGATGTAAACTTGGAAGCATGCGAGTGGTGAGTAGGCCCTTGTTTTGCAGCTCCATTTGGTGAATAAGGCGTTCGTAATGGGTTGCTCCGAGCCGTTCGTCTGGGTCGGCCTGAACCAAGAGACAGGGTTCGTGAAGGATGCCCCAAGCGGGTATGTCGGCGTCCGAGAGTGTATTGATGTCCGTTGCGGCTGGATTGAGGCGTTTGAACCGATTCATGACTCGATGTTGCAGGGATGGTTTGAAGATCTTCGGGAGTTTTAGCATTCGGCAAGTTTCCTCAAAAATTTCGCTGTAGCCAGTCATGGGTGATTCCATGACCCATCCGCTTAATTCCAATCGGTGATGGAGTTCATCCCGCCTTTTACTGATTCGAAACCCGACAAAGCCTCCCATGCTGTGTCCATAGTACATGACGGGAACGGTTGTGGAAAACCCAAACTCCTCGATCAGAACGTTGACTGCCTGCATGATCACAGAGACCGACTGTTCAGCGGACCAAAACGACAATGATGAGGATGAACCATGACTCGGCAAGTCGATAAGCACCGCATTAAATCCTCGATCCAAAAACGGCTGTACTCGATCTGTCATTCGAATGGAACCGGAACTCCATCCGTGACACGCAAGAACAAGAGGAGCATTGCGATTAATTGATGAATGGTAAAGTTGGAGTGGGCCAATATCGGTTTGAACCCTAACGGAAACCCAGTGTTCGGTGATGGGCTCTTTCCTCGATGAAGGTGAACGGAAGGACCATCTGGTCATGGTGTTGATGTAAAGCCACCATGTTCCACCTACCGCGAAAGGAATCCATGGAGCAAGATTATTCCAAATGGAGATGCCCAGGAGACTCGTCACCAGAAAACATTCAACCCATACCGGGTTAACCGGTCGTTTAACCATGGATGTCACTCGGTTTTGGAGTCGGATGATTCATCGCTGGAATCGTCTTTGTTTTCCTGGTCTTCTGCCGATGCGGCCCCTTTTGCAGCAATCTTTGCTTGGCGCTTTTCTTGTCGCTCCAAAAGTTGGTCCCCAAAGTTGCCCATGTTCTCAAGGCGAGCCCAGATTCCCGTTGCCTTTTCTTCCTCGGATGGAGTGTACTTGACGAGGTAAGCACCGAACAACAGGTCATACACGCCCTGGCTCATTTCACTTCCGTTCCTGAGGTATCTGTCAATGAACCAAAGGATCATGAACACAGCACCCAATGAAAACATCACAATAGCCCCAGTGTTGCCATCTTCCGACAAATTTTGGAACTGGGTTCCTACCATAATCAATCCAATCAAAGCGGCCAGTCCGGCTGAATTGACCAAGATACCGTGGAGGAACACCGGGTCTCGGCCATCCCCTCGTACATATTTTGTTCTCGAAACAAATTGTCCAATGTTTCTGCTGAATTTCATTGGGATAAAAATCACGTTGATCACAATGATTCCACCGCTCACAGCAAAGAGGATGGTGGTCACGACACCGGTGTCCGAGGTTGCAATGAAAATAGCAGCAAACAAGACACCAAAGTTCACGATAAAATTCACCAACCAAGAAATTCGTCGGTTCATCCCGCTTGCGAGCTCGTAATCCCCTGAGAGGCCTGCTGGACGCGCTCTTGGCACCTTGGCTTTAGCGGCTTTAGCGGGTTTTGCCTTGGCGGCTGGCTTAGCCTTAGCGACCGCTTTCGCTGCTGGTTTTGCTTTGGCCACCGCTTTCGCAACGGGTTTAGCCTTGGCAATGGCTTTAGGAGCCGCTTTGGCTTTTTTGTCTTCGGTATCGTTTCCGCCTGCTGCTGCAGCCTTGTCGAGCAATCCCATGTTCTTCACGCACCCTTGTATTCTTCGCCAATGCGACTGTAAATTTCGAACTCAGGCGAAGAGACAAACGCATTGATGGAATCGTCAGGCATGTTGCCCAACAGGTCGTCGACCATCAAATAAAATTCCCGACGAGTTTCATCGCTTGTGGTGGTTGGCGATGCATGCACCTCTTTTAGCAAATCAAAACCAGAGCTGTTCATGAATTCTGTAACAATATTCTCTGGCAAGTGGTCACCAAGAAGGTCGTTCGCCAAGACGACAAACGATTCGAACAGTTCATCGATTTCACTGGTTTCAACCGGGGCAGCTACAGGTGTTTCTTGAGCTGAAGCAGGCACATCGGATTTGAGTGCTTTTCGACGAGCCATCAACTCTGTCAACACCGGTTTAAGTTCCGCTAGTGAGGCCGTGTCACCCGTGGCTTTTGCTTCCTGATACAACGGTTTGAGTTGGCGAAGTTCCGATTCCACCGTCTTCAATTCTTCCGCTGGCGTCAGCTCGGTTGGTTCGTCCTGGCCGATGAGTTCGACGGTCGGTGCATCACGAAGTTCTGCCTTCTTTTCTTCAAGCGATGCTTTTCGCATGACGATGATCTCACGGTCAAGGGAGTGGCCAAACCTGTCTGCGTACCTGTCTAAAAGTGAGCCAGCCTCTTTGTTGCTGATTCGGTCGATGTGACCGTAGATCTGTTGGAGGGGCTTTTCGGACCTCTTTGCCCATAGAGAACCGTATTCTGAGGAATCGACTCGTTCTGAAAGGCTCGTAGGTTGTGTGGGCTCAACGGCAGGTTGAGTTGCTTGTGGTGCGACGGGGAGAGGCTCAGTAGGGAGCGGCAGGGGTGCCAATGGAAGGTCGCCAGGAAGAGGAAGTGGTGGCAGTTCTCCGGGCATTGGAAGGGGTGCTGGGAGAGGGGCGTCAGAGGACGTGGCCTTCTTCGATTTCTTACCACGACGTAGTCCCAATGACCTCACCTGTATTGCAGGGTGGGCAATCCACCCTTGAACCTTCCCTCAGCCCACTTCACAAACTGGGCATTGAGAAGTGAAGTTCAACCGACGATACGTGCCCATCCTTTGAGGACAAGGAACGTGGCACCGGATTCGTGGATACGGATTCGTTCTCCAGCTTTAGTTTCGAATCGACGTTCACCAAATTGAGCAACAGCACCATCCAGTGTGAATTCAACCTCAATCGTCTCGTCCATTCCCAGTACGAGGGTTTCTTGAAGCGGATTAAATGTGTTTGAACCATCGGGATCAAGGCGATTGAGTGGGAATTCTGTAACACGCATTCCCGTTTTCCCGTGTAGTGACGTCGGCCAACGAATTTGTCGTCGTACGTCGATGGTCACCACCTCGTCTGTCTCACCGGCAGAACCCAACACCACCGATGCATCGGACTTGAGAAGGTTGAGGAACAACCCTTGGTAGTTCGATAGCAGGTCAAACCGTCCTTCCATCAGTCTTTTGGACCGCTCGGGGTGGTCAATGAGTGAGGATAGTTTGCGGATGGCATCTGCAGTTACCTGAGAGGTTTTACCCTCCCGACGTTGGAGTGAACGCAATTCCGCCTCCAGTCGTTTGAGTTCTTCAGCTGAACCTTCCACTTGCCGATTGATGTTGGTGAGGGTCGCCATCATGTCCCCCATACCCGCACGAAGGCGCCGAGTCCATCCCTTTGCATCACCTTCTCTGAAGCGTGCAAGCCCGCCTTGAACGTCCACGCCCTCTCCTCGAATGTGAGAAACAAGTTCTCTTCGAGCTTCTGAATCCAAATGAAAGAACTTCGGGTCGCGGTAGTGCAAATGGAAACCTCTGTGACCAGAGAATGTGACTTGGAGGAATCGCTCATCAAATCCAAATTCAGGTTCCAAAAAATCGTTCCACAGAGACCAGGCTTGTTCTTGAATGACCTCCAGCATCGCCGGAAAATCTTTGTCGGTTACACCAGGCAAGTGGTCGCCATCCAAATCAAAGATCAGATCTGCCCCTTGCCACCCTTTATCGTCCATTTTAAGCTCGTATGGTCGCTTCCAGTAAGCGGTTGAGTAGAAACAAGAATGCATGGCTCGTTCGGACAGGAATTGCCTCACGTCGGCGGTCGTGGAGAACGCCTTATGACGAAGAGGAGGCGCTCCGCCGAACGGAATAAACATCCATTCCCTTGTCCTGAACCTCGGGGGTGACCACAAAGGTGCGGTGTGGTAGTATTGGCTGAAGCGATGTGCGAATCGAGCCCAACCATCCGCCATGCTCTTGCCCCGCTTGTTTCAGAGCGCTGAGGCTACATGAACCGTGCGCTTATTCATTGCTCATCCAGAATCGTTGATCGGCTGATGCAACCTGAGTCACGGTATCTGCGCCTGTCGCTTCCACATAATGATCCCAGCACATGTAGAACTTGTCAACAACCATGGCATTACCAAACGTCAATCGGACGCCGCAGGAGTGGCATCGAGGACCAAGTTCACCGTTGGGTGCTTGAGCGAGTTGGACATGTTCGTGTGGCATGAGTCTCCTTCCTTGTTTGGCCCTGAGGTCTGAAGTCTTTGAAGTTGAGGGATGGAAACCTCACCAGTCAGCATTTTCAAATTCCGCACTTGCCACCCATTTGAGAAGGTCGAGAGCCACTTCACACGATTCGGACACTTCAGGTTGAGGGTCGAGGGCATGCTTACGAAGAGTGGGGACCACCGATACATCTCCAATGGCGCCCATGGCCTCTGCGGCCTCGTGTCGCACCATGACATGTTCGTCGTTGTCTTCCAAACGCTCGGTCAACGTGGGCAATGCAACATTGTTTTGCATTTGCCCGAGGACGTAAGCAATCTCGTGGCGAAGAAGAGCGCTTTTCGCATCAAAGCCATCACAAAGAGCAAGACATGCCTCGTCTGAGCGGTGATTGCGTAAGGAAAAGACCGCCCGCATTCGATGAAACAAGGGGATTGTTTCATCCAGAAGTGTTGTACGCCATGCGTCAACGTTTCCCAGCGGCTCGGGTGGCGCAGGGTCAACAGACCCGTACTGGCTCACCTGCGGGATGGGCTGGGGTTCCATATTGATGCCTCAAGCGCCAATAAAATCAATGGTGTCAACGTCAAAGTCCGAACGAATTAGGCCAAGGGATTGGCCATCGTTGATGAATTTGCGAATGGATGCTCGGCCCTCATCGCGGTAGTCAATGGTTCGGTCGTTGACATACATGGAAACGAAGGCTTTGTTGGTGTCGTCGTCAATGCCACGCCCCCACGCTTTGGCGAATTCCAATGCTTCGTCTGGTGAACGAATGGCGTGTTCAATGGACATTTTGGTGTACAGGGTGATGTCTTCCATCACCTGTTGACCAAGGTCCCGACGGACCACGTTTCCACCGAGTGGCATGGGCCAGTTGTCCGTTGAGGAGTTCCACCATTTGCCCAGGTCAATGAGAACGTCAAGGTCATGTTCCACGTAGGTCAGTTGACCCTCGTGAATGATCAAACCGCTGAGGAATGTGCCGTCAAGGATTCGGGGGATGATTTCATCGAACGGGACCACTTCAACTTGGCAGTCGCCCCAGGCCAAACGCAATCCAAGGTATGCACTGGTTTTGAGTCCAGGAACTGCGATGGTGTTGGCACGAACTTCTTCTTCTGAAACGCCATTTTTGCAGACCACCATCGGCCCATAGCCCTCCCCCATCGACGCTCCGCAATTCATCAGGGCGTAATGTTCGGATATCTCGGGGTAAGCGTGGATGGAGACAGCCGAAACTTCGAGTTCCTGCTTCATGGCTCGGTGGTTCAAGGTTTCAATGTCTTGCAACTCATGAACGAAGTTGTAGCCAGGCGTGGGGAAAGCCCCAGTTGTCATGGCATGGAACATGAAGGCATCGTCCGGGTCTGGACTGTGCCCAATTCTTACGATTTTGTTTCCGTCTTCGTCAAGAGGCAATTCTGCGACCATGGTTCTTCCACCTTACCGACCTTCATGAACCAACCGTCTTGTTACCACGCAAACTCGGGTTCACCGTCAAGTTCACAAGCCTCGATGAGAAACGCTCTGAGGCCCTCAACATGTCGTTCATTGAGTCGATTGAACACCTCGCCGTAATACTGGTCCAGCCGTTCATAGGTCAGGTCAGATCGTTCCATGGACCAACGAATAACGGCATCTCGTTTGGGGCCATCCCTTTCAAAATCCTCTAGATTTCCAAGCAAGGCTCGATGAGCTGCATGCACTTGTTCAAGTGGCGTGTCCCGTCTCGCCACAAAAACGCCAAAAATCATCGGGAGTTGGTGTCGTTCGGTCCATGCTTGTCCCAGGTCGAGGCGGACCATGTCTGGGAAGGCTTTTGCCACCTCAAGAGCGCGGTCACCTATGAGCAGAGCACCGTCGGCTCTGCCCATCATCAATTCATAATCTGGGCCCGTGGTGATGTAGTTCATTGGCAAACCCTTTACTCGCAGCAAATACTTCAACAACGCCACAGATGAGGCCGAATCGGATGGCAAAGCAATTGTTTTCATCTCATCTATGGGTTTGGCGCCGAAAAGCAACACGCTTCCTACTTCACCCTCGGAGCCAATGCCAATGTCGGGGATGAGGACGAGTTTGTCATGGTTCGAGGCGTAGTCAGCTGCTGGGATTGGTGCGATAATACAGTCTCGACGAAGAACGTGCCCGGTCAACCAAGATGGAGGAGCAGCGAGAACGTTCCATTGTTCGCTCAGGTTGTGAAACAGCGGGTCACAATTGATGAAGGCGACTCGCCCAATGGTGTTGTTCCACGTGTTCATTCTCAACGCTCCTAAGATGCCATGGGCAAGCTCGTCCGCTTTGGAACCTGAACGGGTGTGTACGGCGTGAAATGTGTGTATGTGGTGTTGCGTTGAACCGGCTCTCCCCCTGCATCTTCGATGAGTCGAGCAAGTTTGTTTCGATCGTGGTCCAATGGGGCTGTGGACCCAGCGAGGTGCATGATCGATTCCTTCTGCACGGTGCCGTCGATGTCATCAGCGCCGTATTGCAAAGCCAATTCTGCAACGTGATCGCCAATGTTCATTCTGTACGCCTTAATGTGGGGAATGTTGTTCAACATCAATCGTGATACCGCGATGGTTCTCACCACTTCTGCTGCAGTGGCCAGTTGTGCCTCAGGTAGTCTCGACGCATCTGGAAGATAGGGGTAGGGCACGAAGCATTGGAACCCGAGGGTTGAGGCCTGGAGAGTGCGAAGAGAAACCATGTGTTCCAGGCGCTGCTTGAGTGTCTCTACGGTTCCAAACAACATGGTGCAATTCGATGGCAATCCAACCTCGTGTGCCTCCTTGTGAATTCGGAGGTACTCCTCGGAACTTTCTTTCCCGTTGCAAATGTTGGCCCGCACGTCATCATCAAGAATTTCTGCGCCCCCTCCCGGAAGGGAGGTTAAGCCGGCTTCCTTGAGGCGTTGAAGGACTGCTTTGGTTGTGATGTTGGAAAGCTGTCCCAAGTGCTTGATTTCCACTGCCGTGAGTGCTTTGATGCTCAATGAGGGGTGGTTCGCACGAACCCCTTCAAACATGGAAACATAATGCTCAACATCCCAATCGGGATGCAAGCCACCGACTGAGTGGACCTCATCAACATGCGCTGCGTACTTGCCAACATCTTCGATGTAGGCTTCAATGGACATGGCGTATGCATCTTTGGATTTCGGCCCTCTTCGGAACGCACAAAATTTGCACGCCAGCACACAAACATTGGTTTGATTGACATGGACGTTGGCATTGAAGAAGGTCCTGCGACCAAACCGAGCGAGCCGCACTTCATTCGCAAGACGGCCCACATCGTGCAAACTGGGATGCTGATAGAGAGCAAGGCCGTCCTCGACAGACAGGGGTGTGCCGTCCGCCAATTTGGAAGCGATGGATTTCAGGGGTCCGGGCCATGGTTGAGACTCCAATCCGTCCTTGAGGATGACTTGCCATTTCGGATTGGATCCTGCCAAGCCATCGTGGTGCATGCTTACCGCTCTGGCCTTCAATTCAAGAAGGTGTGCTTTTGTCTATGGTCAACGAACCGAGAACACTTTTGATTTTACGATGAGCTTTCTGAATTCTTCGATGATGAAAACGCCGGACGCCACAAGAACCACAATCGCCCAGTCCGAAGCCGATATGCTGGTGGTCGACAACAAGGAACCCACTTCGATACCAATGAGTGGCAAGTCATAGGTTGCCAAGTGGACAAAGAACACCAACAAACCACCTGAAATCAACAAGGCGTAATTGATGGCTTTGTTTGAAAACAGGCCCAATTCAAAGGCACTCTGCGTGTTTGATCGGCAATTGATGACATTGAACAATTGGAACACGATGAAGACAGCAAACGCCATGGTCTGAGCGTGCTCAAAATGTCCATCGGCGTACACTTCCCAATCCGAGATGGCAGCGGCGTCACCGTCCTCGCAAGCAGCAACGTTGAATGCGCTTGATGAAGAGTCGGAGGGGAGGACTTCACACTGCGCAAGGCCACCTCCAGCCAGATAGAACACAGCGAGGGTGCCGACCACCATCACCGTCCCAAGGTAGAACATCAATGAAATGTCCTTACCGTTGGGAAGACTTTCGTCCACCGGCCTCGGTGGCCGTTCCATCACGTTGCCGTGTTTCTTTTCAACACCCAATGCAACGGCTGGTGGGCCGTCCATAAGGATGTTAATAACAAGAATTTGTGTTGCTGTGAGAGGCAGTGGCCATTGAAAGACAAAGGTAGAAACAATGATCAACGCAACGGCCGCAACGTTGGTGGAAACTTGATAGCGAACGAAGTTACGAATGTTTTGGTAAATTTTCCGTCCCTCTTCAACCGCGTGAACGATGTTAGCGAAGTTGTCGTCTTGCAGGACCATGTCTGAAGCATCTTTGGCAACATCTGTTCCTGCAATGCCCATGGCGATTCCGATGTTGGCACGAGAAAGAGCCGGTGCATCGTTGACACCGTCTCCGGTCATGGCCACAATTTCTCCTTTGGCTTGTAGAGCAGATACAATGTTCATTTTCTGATCGGGTGTGACACGAGAATAAATGGCCACGTCTTGGACAGATTCTTCAAGTTCCGAAGCGTCCATGTTGGCCAAAGCATTTCCGTCAAGGGCAGGGGCGTTCCCAACATTGATGTTCAATTCCTTGCCAATGGCTGTGGCGGTCATCGCTTGGTCACCCGTGATCATTTTCACCTTGATCCCAGCTCGCTGACAAATTTCAATGGCATCGCGTACTTCTGGCCTTGGTGGGTCCATGATACCTACCAAACCGAGGAAGGTGAGATCGTTTTCAACAACAGAAATGTCGGTGAAGTCAGCGTCCCCATCGAGTTTACGAGCAAACAAAGCAATGACTCGCATGGCTTGTCCACCAAGTTCGTTGTTCATGGAGCGGATTTCGTCCATTTCGCCCTCCTCGATGGGAGCAACAACATTCCCCACTATTTTCTTGGTGCACAGTTCGGCATAGCCTCCCAAACTCCCTTTGGAGAAGATCCAACGTTCCCCTTCGTACTCGTGAACAACCGTCATTCTTTTTCTGTTTGAATCAAAGAAGAATTCGTGAAGTCGAGGATGACGGTGGGAGAATTTCTTGACGTCACCGTTGATTTTCCATCCAGCCACGGCGCAAGCAGAATCGGTCGGGTCGCCTATTGCTTGCCATTGTCCTTCCATTTTGGCGATGGTGGAGTTGTGACACAGAGCCAAGCAAGCACCAATAAGGCGATGTTTCAGATTTTGTTGTTGACCTTTGAGCACATCATCGCTCAAAGGTTCTCCATTGACGGTCAACTCTCCATCCGGCTTGAATCCTTCACCAGTGAACCCAAACCGTTCTTCAAGGGTGACCAACGAACGCACCGTCATTTGATTTTTCGTGAGGGTCCCGGTTTTATCCGAGCAAATGACGGTGGTTGAACCAAGGGTCTCAACAGCTTTCATCCTTCGAATAATGGCACGGTGTCGTGCCATGTTTCTCATTCCAAGCGAGAGAGTGATGACAAGAATGATGGGGAGGCCCTCGGGTACAATTGCGACAAAAATAGCAATGGCGATGATGAATTGTTCGATGGCCACTTCTTTCAAATCGGCATCTGTTCCATACGCAGATACCAATTTCAAGGAGACCAATAAAACGGCGACCACTAAGGCGATGAAACCAAGGAAGCGACCAAGGCTTTCCAACTTCAGTTCTAACGGTGTTTTCGGCGTTTCTGCTTCTGCAATGTCCTTGGCGATTCGGCCAAGTTCGGTTTCCATACCTGTTCCGATGACCAATCCGAGCCCACGGCCGGAGGAGACAGTGGTCCCCATGAAGCCCATGTTCGTTCGGTCTGCGAGGAGGGTTTCCCTAGGACACACATCGTTCGATTTACGAACGGTTAACGATTCACCAGTAAGTGCCGATTCGTCAATTTTTAATTGCTGTGATTTGAGTATCCTCACGTCTGCAGGAATGTTTAATCCTGTTTCAAGACGGACAACATCTCCAGGAACCAATTCAACAGTTGGTATTTCGTTCTCAAAATCACCACGAATAACCACACAATTTGAAATCGACATTTGCTTCAATGAATCCATCGCTTGTTCGGCTTGCCCCTCTTGCCAAAATCCGAAAAATGCATTGGCGGTCAGCACGAGGAAGATGAAGATGGCGTCACCGGGGTGGTCAGGGTTCACGGCGAGGGCGATCAGGGCCGCCCCGATCAGCAAGTAATTCAGCGGATCGTTGTATTGGGACAAGAAACGCAACCATGCGGGGGTTTTTTCGGCTTCATCGAGTTTATTCTCACCATACTTTGTTCGGCGGACCTCGATTTCTGATGGGTTTAGGCCAACAACAGTGGAATTTTGTGAGGTGTAACATTCGTCCACCGTCATGCTGTGCCAATGTTGTTCCAAATCCACACACCCTTAGAAATGCTGGGCATCTCCGGCCTGATGCGGATTCCGAATAGTTATTATTTTGATGGATAAAACCCCAACCATAATTTGGAACGAACACCGTTCAGCGGTGGCTATACCTACTTGGACCATTTCGGAGGGATATGGAAGGCCAGCCTTACATTTCCTCGGATCAATCTCCGAAGGAATTGACCCTCCGCGTGGTGGTCGTAGGCGTCATCTTGGGGGTGTTGATGACAGCAGCGAATGCATACCTTGGATTGTATGCGGGAATGACCGTTTCTGCAAGCATTCCTGCCGCAGTGATGTCCATGATTGTCCTGCGAACCCTCTTCAATGATGTGTCAATCCTTGAGAACAACGCAGTACAAACCATGGCATCTGCGGGTGAATCGTTGGCTGCCGGTGTAATTTTCACAGTCCCTGCACTTCTTGTCATGGGTATTTGGGCGGAGATCCAGTGGTTGGAGACCTTGATCATCGCCACCCTTGGAGGATTGCTTGGCACCATGTTTACCATCGCCTTGCGACGACTGTTCATCGTCGAGGAGGCGCTCCCGTATCCCGAAGGTGTTGCTTGCCGTGAGGTGTTGATCGCTGGAGAGGAAGGTGGAGATGGCGCCATGGCCATTTTGTACGCTCTGGGTATCGGTGGCATCTATGGACTGATGGTCAAAGGTTTTGAGGTGACGCATCACACGGTTGAAGGTGCGGTCAATTTCATGTCTACACGGCTGTACGCAGGTATGGATTTGTCAATTGCTCTCCTCTCCGTAGGGTACATTGTTGGCATCCGAATCGCCTCTTACATCTTTTTTGGAGGCGTCCTTGGGTTCGGTCTGCTCGTACCAATGTACGGATTGGTCTACGGATGGCCAGCGACGGATTCCATGGTGGATGGGTTCTATGGGATCTGGGCAGCTGAAGTTCGGTACGTTGGCGTTGGTGCCATGGTTGTCGGTGGTGTCTACACCTTATGGTCAATGAGAAAGACCATCTTCACAGGATTGTCCAAAGCGCTCGTAAGAAACGACAACGACGCACAAGATTTGCCACGCACTGAACAAGACCTTCCCATGCGGATGGTGTTTGCCGTATGTGGTATCCTCGTTGTGTTGACGTTCTTTTTCTACTGGTGGGCCACGGCATCGTTGATTTTAGCGCTCGCAGGTGCCTTGTTCCTCGCCTTTGTATCCTTTTTCTTTGCGGCTGTAGCAGGTTACATCGCCGGCGTTGTTGGATCTTCCAATTCACCGGTATCAGGAATGACCATCGCCACCTTGCTGTTCACCGTTGGTTTGGTTTGGGCGGTTGGAGATTTACTTCTGGGCATGGCCACCGTTGACTTGATGTACGCTACATTGCTCATTGCTGCGATTGTGGCCTCAAGTGCAGCGATTGCTGGTGATGTGATGCAGGATCTCAAAACCGGTCACATGCTTGGAGCAACGCCCAAGCGGCAACAGATTGCCGAAATCATTGGCGTTATGACTGGCGCTATCATCATCGGCCCCGTCCTTTCGTTGTTGCACAACGCCTTCAGAATCTCTCTTACGGCGTGTGAAATGAATCCTCTCCCCAATGATCCAACATGCTCCAATGCGTTGTTTGCCCCGCAAGCTGAACTCATCGGTGCCATCGTCCAAGGTGCGTTTGGAGGCGATTTGAACCTTCAAATGGTCGTGCTGGGCGCGGTCATAGCCGTCACCCTCATCCGATTGAACATGCCAGTGATGAGCGTAGCTATTGGGATTTACTTGCCCTTGGGACTTTCCGTGCCCATCATGACGGGTGGCATCATTTCACATCTCTTGCTCAAGAGTGCTCATTTGAGGATTGATGGCGTGTTGCGTCAAGAACCCTCTCCACGAGCGGTAGAGGCGGCCAAAAAAGTCGAAAGTCGAGGGGTGCTGATCGGCGCTGGTTTCATCGCAGGCGAATCCATCATGGGTGTCCTCATCGCGGTGTTGATCGTTGCGAAAATCGACCTTCCAGAGATTTTTGGGGTGGTTACTCTCAACGACCCTCTTTCACTCGTGTTCTTCGGCTGGTTCCTCGGCGTGTTTATTTGGCTGGCAACCAGGGCGTTGCCGAAAGGCGGTTCTTTGCTGGGAGATGCTGTTATGGTGGTCGCTGAAGCGGTTCGGAACCTGGTCGATTCACTCAAACCTCGACAGCGCTGAGTCCACCTCTCGTTCACATGTGGCACAAGGATGAAAGGCCATCCCGCTTGACCGACAGATGGTGCTGAAGTGACCACAATCGAAGACCTCAACGAAACCGCTCGCAAGTGCAGGGTTCACATCGTGAACATGGTTCACCGGGCCCAAGCCGGGCACCCGGGTGGCTCGCTGTCAGAAATCGATCTGCTCACCGCCTTGTACAGGACACAACTCCGTGTTCGTCCTGATGAACCTACCTGGGCAGACCGTGACCGTTTTGTGTTGTCAAAAGGCCACGCATCGCCGGGAATGTATGCTATCCTTGCGGAAATGGGCTTTATTTCTCAAGAGGACTTGAAATCATATCGCGTCAAAGGTGGTGTGTGTCAGGGACACGTTGACATGAAGTGGTGCCCGGGCGTTGATTTTTCAGCAGGTTCGCTCGGCATGGGGTTGTCGTTTGGAATGGGGGCTGCGTTGGCTGCTCGCATGGACAACAGCGAACGCCAAGCCTACGTGATGTTGGGTGACGGTGAAATCCAAGAAGGTTCCGTGTGGGAAGCCGCCATGGCAGCTGCACATCATGAGTTGGGGAACCTGAATGTCATTCTGGACAGAAATCGCATTCAAAACGATGATTTTTGTGAAAACCAAATGAGAATGTTTGATATTCCTGCAAAATGGAGAGCCTTTGGGTGGAATGTCATGGAAATTGATGGCCACGACATGGCGTCCATCCTCGAGGGGCTTGATTTCCTGAGCAAATCGAACACTGGCCCGTCCATCCTCATCGCACAAACCGTGAAGGGGAAGGGCATATCTTTCATGGAAGACAATCCGGGATTCCACGGTGCGGCTCCTAACGATGAGCAATACGCTTTGGCCATGAAGGAACTGGGGGTGACGGCGTGACACGGATGGCCGCTACCAGAGACGGTTACGGACAAGCACTTCTTGATTTGGCCACCAACCCACGCGTTGTTGTGTTGGAGGCAGATCTTGGAAAGTCCACGAAATCCCTCCATTTCAGAAAGGCCCACCCTGAAAGAACAGTGTCGTGCGGTATTGGTGAACAAAACATGCTTCTGGTGGCAGCAGGCATGGCCGCCAGCGGCTACATCCCGTTTGCATCCACTTTCGCCATTTTCACGGAACGAGCATTTGAACACATGCGAAACGGGGTTGCGCGCCCAAATCTTGCCGTGCACCTTTGCGGTTCACACGGTGGAACACACACGGGCACCGACGGGTCATCCGCCCAATCCATTGAGGATTTGGCTGTTTACCGCACCCTTCCGAACGTAACCGTTTTGCACCCTGCCGACGATGTCTCGACCCGACTCTTAACCATGCAGTTGGCTGATTCCAACTCACCATCCTACATGCGAACCGCACGAAACAAAACACCCGTGTTGTACGACGATGCCCCTGCAGGCACCATTCAAATTGGAAAAGGCGTTGTTCTCACCGAAGGTCACGATGTGGCTCTTGTGGCCTGCGGCGTCATGGTCTCGCAGGCACTTGAGGCCTGCAACATGTTGGCATCTGAAGGCATCAAGGCGACCGTTGTGGACATGCACACCATCAAACCACTCGACGGAGTCCTTGTTGACGAATTGGTCAAACGTTGTGGAGCCATTGTTACTGCAGAAGACCATTCAATCATCGGTGGACTGGGTGGTGCTGTGGCTGAACATTTGTCGTCAACAAGCATGGCTCCTCTTGAGCGGATTGGTGTAAAAGATCGATTCGGGGAGTCTGCTGAGTCTCATGAGATGCTTGAGATGATGGAATTGACGCCCACTGACATTGCAGCTGCTGCCAAGAGAGCCATTGCTCGAAAGCGTTGATTGCACACGTGGGGGAGGGTTCATAGAACCTCTTTGAGAGTCCGTCATCATGGAATTCTTCTTGGACACCGCTGACGTTGATGAAATTCGAGAAATCGCCGCATGGGGTATCTTAGATGGCGTTACGACCAACCCCTCGCTGATAAAAAAATCAGGGAGAGACTTCAAGAAAGTGGTGGCTGAAATTGCCAGCATCTGCTCAGGTCCAATATCTGCAGAAGTGACGGCCATGGACACCAACGGGATGGTTGAGCAAGGGCGAGCCCTCAAGGCCGAACTTCCCGACAATGTGATCATCAAAATCCCCTGCACGCCCGAAGGACTCGCCGCTACAAAGATTCTGACTGAAGAGGGCATTGACACCAACGTCACCCTCATTTTCTCCGCCTCTCAAGCGCTCATGGCCGCCAAAGCGGGTGCTACATATGTTTCACCGTTCATTGGCCGCATCGACGACACCGGTCATGACGGCATGGAATTGATTGCTGAAATCATGAACACTTGGGCGAATTACAACCTCTCAACGAAAGTATTGGCTGCATCCATCCGCCACCCAACCCACGTGCTCCAATGCATCCAACTGGGGGCTCACACGGCCACCATGCCCGCCAAAACGTTCCGCCAGCTCATGTCTCACCCGCTCACGGACAAAGGGTTGGACGGATTCATGAAAGATTGGGCTGAAGTGGAAGCCGAAGGCCGAGCCTGACCGACAAATTACGCACCTAAGTTGACGGTGCACAAACCTCGGCGTGACGCCGTCACGCAAGTGATGATGCACAACGGGGTGACGAAATGATACCTTTAGATCGATGTTGTTGGGTAGCCAACGAAGACTCAAACCCTCTCCTGAGCACGGAGGGTGTTGAACCGCTCTTGTCGAGACAAATCAGCGAGACGCTAGAGTGAGGTTCTTCCACATGTCTTCAGGAATCTCCATGGCCAGTCGAAGACCGCCCATGGCACCCAATCGAACAGGGTCATCAACCACGTGAACGTTGACATCGCCCATATCGGACAAACGGCGTTCAATAAGGGCGCCTAGGCCCTTGATGGAGGAACCGCCACCAGCGAGAACCATGTTCTTGCGGAACTCATCGTGATACTCTGGGTTGGAGCCTGCGATGAGCTTCTTCACGTTTTCAACAATGGGGTCAACGATGGACTCGCAAGCACGCTGCATGCAGTCGGTGATGTCAAGGGTCATGGCCTTGCCTTCAATGGAAAAATCAACCAGAACCGGTTCATCGGGTGTAGCGGTTGAAACAAACGAGTAGGCTTCCTTCCACCTTCGTGCCATGTCTTTGGTGATTTGAGCGCCGTTGTATTTGGCAGTGATTTCCTTGATGAGTTGGTTGTCTACGAAGTCACCGGCGTGTCCAGTGTGCATCTGGTCGCCAGGACCGGGGATGGTACCGTACACACGGCAAAGGTCGGTTGTACCTGCACCAATGTCGATGACGAGGGTGTGGGTGATCATGTCGAGTGCGTATGCAACTGCGAAGGGTTCGGAGATGATCATGGCGGAGTTGACCGAACCTGCAGCAGCGTCGAAAATAGCGGTTTTGTCGACGTGGCTGGCCTCAGCAGGGGCACCGATGACGGCAACGACACGGTCGTATTCCTCTGGGTCTGCAAGCCCGATGAGATGGGTGATGAAATGCGCAATGTACTCACGGTCTTCAGGCGTGTCCTTGATGACACCCAATTCAAGGGGACGATAGAGGTTGAGAGCCAAGCGGTTCTTCAGTGCCTCGTGGCCGAACAGCACGTCACGCTTGAGGAAATTTCGAGCGATGGGGTCTTTTGGGGTTCCAATCACGGTAAGTTCCTCGACTTCGTGACTGTCAGAGGAAACCATGACGGAGCGAAATGTTCCCAAGTCAATTCCAATGTACAGCGTTTCGGTGGCCATGGATTGTCGTACCCTCTTGAGTTTATCAAAGGTCCCTTGGGAGTGAATACAAAACGAGGTCGCTGTGGTCCTTTAACAGGCATGGCCCTTTAACCTATAGAACGGATGATTCCTCAACACCACGCTTCACAACTGTGGCAGTACCAAGCAGCATACTCCGGATACAATTCTGCCATTGAACCACACGAGGTGCATTCTTTGAGTGTCTGTTCGCCGCATATGTCGATGACCATTTGAACATGGTAAGCCTCGTCGATGTTGAGTTGTTCTCGCATAGCCCACAACAACTGGTCTTCGCTTGGAGATATGATGCCGTCCTCGAGAACCATTTCCACAACGTTCCGGTAGTCCTGAAGGGTGGAAAAGTCACGGTGGTCCAAAACGACTCCGCCCTTTTCAGCCACGATGTCGGTGCCCCCAGGGTCGTCAACAAAAATGACAAAGGAAGCCGGCTTCAAATCACTGTCACGCAACTCGAAAGACACTCGGTTGTTGTTTAGGTTGGCATAGACCAGACGGCTGGAGCGGTTGATGACACTAGCGATAGAGCGAGCGGTCGCTTCAGCGTTCCTTCCGCGCTTCCATCCCGTTGGGCTTCGCTCATTGTAGGCGTAGAATTCAGTTCCCCGACCTGGATATTCCAACCGAATTTCCTCGCCGCCATCAAAGCCATTGGATACGATGGTGATGGCCCCCACTTCTGTAGACATGATGTTGTCGTCGTCATCAAAACTGATCATCAACGGTTTCCGTTCTTCTGATGCCGCATTAAAGTGGCCCTGCATACCGCTCATCCATCTGTCTTCAAGCCGCTTGAGTGATTGTTCTTGTTCACCGGTGAGGTCCTTTGAAACTCCAAGGACATTGGCCAGTTCACCCGATGCCATTTCGCTCTTAAATTGTTCAATCAACTCGGCGTCTCGCTTGTGCGATGGAGGTTCTGGGCCTTTGCGCTCCTCCACATGGTTGGGGTCGGGCCATTCGTGCTGGCATCCCGTGCATTGAAGATAGCCTGTCATGGATGAATCTTCGGCACTTCCACCGCACCGGGGACAATCGCCACCTTCGGTGTATCCAAGGTTGGTTCTTGCTTCTTCTCGACCTTTCCGCATGCCTCCGAATCCAGCCATAGGCCTGCTGTGGATACGGCTTTCTATGAACCCTTTGCCGATGTTAGACGAGACGTCCTTTCAGCCCATATCGCATGAAGCCTTCCTGAGCGTACAAGCGACGGAGAACCAGTTCCACTCGGTCACCGATGTTGACATCGTGTTCCTCGTCGTCAACAAGGAGGAACACCCCTTTTGGTCCGTCATCCAATTCAAGAAGAACGGTTTTCAGACCGCCAAGCAACGGAGCCCTGAGAGAAAATTCAGATGGAGCGCCTGCGGCACTGAGCTGAGTCCAACTCAGGACCGTACCCAACGGGGAAACTGAACGGGTGAGTTGTGGCTGGGTGTCAGCAGTTCCAAACCGAGGAGGCCAGACGACTCCATCGCTGCATTGTTGGCCCATCATCGCCAATCGAGCCGAAGCCCCTTCTGCGTACATGGCTTCTGAAACGAAAGCACCCTGACTCACGTGTTGGGCGTTCAATTCATGTTCCCACGCAGCATCGATTGAAGCATGAAGCTCAGCGTCGCCATCAACGGCCACATCCAAGTTTGGAATAACCACCTCTGCGTCACGGCGAGCTAAAACCACAATGGCTTCTTCGCCAATCATAATGTCCCACGTGCATGTTTCCAATTCCTCCTCGGATGGTATGGAAACCTTGCACGAGACGGCCAGAGCAACTTCGTCAACGCCCGATGGCACCGAAACTTGCTCGATTTGGTCCGAACGAGCACGATGCAGCAAAGCAGCTACGGCCATGGTTGTCGCATCGCTGTCTGCACCGAACACACGCTGTCCATCAACAAGGAATGGTGATTGCACAACAGTGAACGCTGGGGTTTCGCTCACAAGGTAGCCCATCCAAACGTCGTGTGTTTCGTTCATGTCCTTTCCCTCCCAAACACATGAACAGCACAGGTGGCTCCGGAACCACCAACGTTGTGCGTGAGGCCAACCTCTGCATCTCGAACTTGACGACCACCGAGCACCTCTTGTCGCAGTTGCTGAAACACTTCCACGACTTGACCGGTGCCGGTTGACCCGAGTGGGTGACCCTTTGATTTCAATCCACCACTTGGGTTGACCGTAACGGATCCCTCATTCAGTCGCCCTTCACCGTTCCGAGCGAAGCGTCCGCCATGACCATGTGCAGCGAATCCCAAATCCTCTGTTGCCATCAGTTCTGCAATCGTAAAACAATCGTGAACTTCAGCCAAGTCGATGTTCGCAGCTTCTATCCCCGCCTGACGATAGGCTTGAGTGGCGGCTTGTTGGGTCGCTACAAGCTGTGTGATGCTTGGTCGGTCGTGGAGGGCCAAATGGTCCGAAGCAGCACCAGATCCGTTGATCCAGACCGGCGTATCGGTGTATTGCCGCACCACATGGTCGGCCGCAAGAACAACACAAGAGGCTCCATCTGAGGTCGGACAACAGTCGTAGAGTGTGAGTGGATCGGCGACCATGAAACCAGAAGCGGCTTTTTCAAAACTGACCTCCTTCTGAATGTGGGCTTTTTGATTCATTGATCCATGAAGATGATTCTTCACACTGATGTGAACGAGGTCATCGTGGGTCGAATCGTGTTCGTGAAAATGCCGTCGTGCCATGAGAGCGTAGGTTCCGGGAAACGTCAAACCGGCAAGCCGTTCCCACTCCGTATCACCGGAGACACCAAGCCAGTATCGCTTTCGTTCTGGTGTAAGGTCGTTCATCTTCTCAATGCCACCGGCAACCACAACATCGGCTTGGCCCGATTTGATCGCCATCCAGGCATCTCGAAGCGCGTATCCTGAAGAAGCGCATGCGTTCTCTACACGACGAACAGGGACCCCTCTCATACCGGAATGTTCCGTTAACAATGCGGCGGTGTTGCCCAACTGTGCCCCGCCAAAAGCAATGCTTCCGATAAACGCCTCATCCACCATGGAAGCATCGATGCCGTTGTCGACAGAAGCAAATGCATGTTGGGCGGCTTCGGCCCACATTCCCTTCAATCCAAGGGCATGATTTCCGTACTTGGTTTGGCCCGCACCAATCACTGCCACATCAACCATAGCAGCCCCATCGCTTCCGGGTTTTTGATACCCACGCTCATCTCCAGCAACCGTCTGTTCATCATCAACCAACCCGCAGGGTTCATGAGGAGTGGACACTCGCATTGGATTCATGCTACGCCAATGCAGAGAACACGGCCATTTTTCCGGTACCAATTGTCCAGTATGCAACGAAGAAGGGAAGTTCATCATGAGCGACCGTGAAGCCAACAGCCTCGGCAGAATGCTTGCCCTCGTGCTTCGTCACGCTCCCGAAAAATTCGGTGTTGAGATGGACATCAATGGCTGGGTTAATTCTCGAGAACTTTCGGATGCCATTGGCAAGCAACGAAGGCACTACCACTGGTTGCGTGGATGGCACTTTGAGGCCATTGCAAACGCTGACGAAAAAGGAAGGTATCAAGTTGAGAATGGCATGATGCGAGCCACTTATGGCCACTCCATTGAACTTGATTTGGACCTACCAACCGACGACATCCCTGAAGCCCTCTTCTACCCGTGCCAGCCCGACGAGGTTGAGACTCTCAAAGAATATGGAATCACTGCAGGTGATCGAAAAAACGTTCACCTCTCTCGAACCATCGCCAACGCCATGGAAGCGGGTCATGTTCGGATTCACCGACCAGCCATTATGGAAGTTGACACCACCCGAGCCATTGCGGATGGGCATGTCATCTACCGAGCCGGCACCACCGTGTTCTTGACCGATGAGGTTCCCGGTGAATACCTGTATCAAATTGAAGACGACGACCCCATCATCGCAGAAATCGTGGCAGATTGGGCACTAGCAGAAGAAGAAGAGTGATCCTCAAGCGTTTTCATACCCACACGATGGGCAGAAGGACAGGTCGTTCTCAAGACCGGCTCCGCATTTTTTGCAATGCGCATGGGCCGTGTTGAGCGCTTCGATCTTCCGAGGTGTTGGTGGCTTTGACCCATCTGCAGCTGGTTTGATCAAATGAATCGGGTCAACGCCATGTTGCAGGAGTTGTTCAACCCGGTTTTTGTACAGAATCGCTTCTTGAAGCGCGGCCTCAAGTTGCCACAACCGTTGTTCCCGTTCTTGGGTATCACCGATGTTTCCCGCTTCCTCCAAGCACACCTGAAGGTGACGCATGAAGGCCTCCACAGTAGGTTTCTCATCCATGCTTTCCGGTCCTCGGCGTAGCACATGAATGCTTGCCCATCATCATTGGCGATACCCTCATCATGATGGGTGAGGACCATCAACCATGCGAGAGCGTGTTGTTGTCAAGTGGGGAGGCGGCCTCATCACTGAAAAAGCCGAATTGAAAACGGCGAATCACAGCGTGATTGACAGACTCGCAGCCGAGTTAACAGAAGTCGTCAACAACGGAATTGATGTTGTTTTGGTTCACGGGGCAGGTTCGTTTGGCCATCTCAAAGCCAAGCAATACCGGTTGGCTGAAGGAAGAACAGAGGAGGAAATCGAAGGTCCAATGACCCAGGACGAAGCCGTAACTGCCGTCCGCAACGACATGATTGAGTTGAACGACCACATCATGGCGGCGCTCACAGCACAAGAAATTTCTGCGGTCCGCTTGCCACCACACGATTGGGTGCACGGCACGGGACTTGATTTTGAAGCCAAGTTCGACCTGTTTAACAGCGCACCAAGCGGTATTGTGATGGTGACGTTTGGTGATGTCGTTTCCCGGGACGCCCCGTTTGATTTTGGAATCTTGTCCGGTGATGATTTGGTTGCACGCTTGGTGCAAGAATTGCACGATGTCAAGCGGCTGGTGTTTGCCATGGGAGGGGTTGACGGCGTCCTTCGCCATGCGCCCAAGGAGGGCGAGGCACAAGAGTTGATCGAGCGTTTGAATCCAGATACAAACTACACGGGCGAACATGCAACAGAAATGGACGTTACTGGGGGAATCGGCTTGAAAGTCAAGCGAGGATTTGATGCAGCAAAGCACGAATGCGATGTGATGCTCATCAATGGGGAAGTTCCGGGGAGATTCACATCAGCCTGCCTTGGCCATGAAGTCATTGGAACACGATTGACCGTTCCCTGAACTCTAAGGTTCTGTACGGAACTCTTCATGTAGCCCACGCGCCACCGTCTTACGGGGAACACCATGGTCGCTTACGGGATTGAAGATGTGCCGCACACCACCCTGACCTCGGACCAACTCGCTCGGTTGAAAAACCACGATGGTGAACAGGCGAGTTTGATGGCTGAATCAATCATCGCCGTTGATGAATGGGACAACGTCATAGGTCCAATGTCAAAGATTCACGCCCATCAAGGCCCAGGCTCGTTCCATCGTGCGTTTAGTTTGCTTGTGTTTGACAGCAAGAATCGGTTGTTGTTGCAACAGCGTTCAGTTGACAAAGTCACGTTCCCCGGGGTCTGGGCCAACACATGCTGCTCGCACCCACTTCACGAATCCTCCGAATTGGATGAAGCCAACGCCATGGGTGTCAAACGCGCTGCGGTGCGGAAAATGGAACAAGAGTTGGGAGTGAGCCCTCAACAGATCGACACCAAGGACATGGTCTTCATGACAAAGATGCGTTACGCAGCCAGGATGAATGAAGAATGGATTGAGCGAGAACTGGACCACATCATTGTGATGCAAGCAGACATTGAGGTCAACCCAAACCCCAACGAAGTTGCGGATACGCGCTGGGTGACCCAAGAAGAGTTGGAAGAGATGCTGCTCGCTGATGGAAAGGATGGAGAAGTCGTAGCCCCTTGGTTTCGATGCATCGCCGCTCGCATCATGACCGATGCGTGGTGGACCGCCCATGGAAGCCAACATGAATTGAATGCTTTGAGCGATGATGACATCCATGACATGGGTGATGTCACCCACATGTTACCCAGTGCAACAGGAGCAGACCTTCTGACCTCTATAGGTGAAGTAAAGGGACTTGTAGAACAGCGAATTGAATCGAGTTTGCGAGCTTCCCAACACGACCGACTTGGAAAAGCCATGATGCACTTGGTTGAGGGAGGAGGGAAACGAATGCGAGCTACATTGCCTTGGTTGGTGGCTAAAGCCGTCGGCGACACTCATTCTGGGTTGCTTGACATCGGTGCAGCCATTGAAACCGTGCACAATTTTACACTCATTCATGACGACATCATGGACGACGACGATGTTCGGCGAGGAAGGAACGCCGTACACATTGAGTACGGTATGCCCACGGCCATCAACGCCGGAGATGCCATGTTGGCCATTGCATTTGAGCGACTGGTACAAGCGGAAAATCTCGAACCGAACGACGTCGCTCCTTTGGTCAACAGAATCGCATGGATGGTGCGCAGAGTCAGTGAAGGTCAACAGATGGACATTGAATTCGAAGAGCAGTTGGATGTTGATGAAGCGGATTACCTTCAGATGATTGAAGGAAAAACAGCCGTCATGTTTCTCACATGCGCTGAGATCGGCGCTCGTATTTCCGGTGCCGATGATGAAACGATCGAATTGATGGCCAAATGGGGGCTTGCTGTGGGCCTTTGTTTCCAACTGATGGACGATTTAATCGACGTTCTTTCGGATTCAGCAACGCTTGGGAAACCCGCTGGTTCCGATGTCGCCCAAGGGAAAAGAACCTTGATGATCATTCACGCCCTTGGTCAACCGGACCAACCGGCAAAAGACCGCTTGCTTCTTGCATTGGGCAAGGGAGAGGATGTGAATGAAACGACGCTTTCAGATGCTCTGCAAGCTCTTGATGAATTGGGCTCCATTCAATACGCACGAGAGCGAGCAGAAGCGTTCCATCAGGAAGCCCACGAATGCTTGAATCAACTTCAAGAGAATCCTGCTATTCGGGCGCTAAGGGAACTGACAGATTTTCAGTTGGCCCGACTTCACTGAAGCTGATGAACCTCGTCGCCAATCGACATGTGCCCCTCTCTCAGAACTTTTGCATACCATCTCGTGTTGTAGGGATGTTGCTTGTGGCTTAACAAGGAAAACAACCCGTCGGTAAACGACGATTCTATTTTCTTGCAGGGGTGGGCGTCTTCGGTGATTTCCAACACAACATCACCAATCTCGAGGACGACACCTGGCCCGAGGGTTTCGGGGTCAAGTCCTGAAATCAATACATTTTCACCGGTTGAACCGGGGAAAATCGGGTGTCCCTCGTTGGAAAGATGCTCAAGCAGTTCATGACAAAAAAGGCATACGGCTTTCTGAGGCCCACCGTGATGCTTTCTGTTGTTTTGCTTGTCGCCGACGCATCCGTTCTTGTTGACCTCTAAACTGTTCACTGCGAGTTTCGGAACGCCACCGTTCGGGTTGACGTGTAAACCAACAAGTTGACCGTTAGCAATCATCTCAATCTGAATAATACGATTCGGGGTTTGGCTCAGGCTTCAATCCCTTGCGAGTTCGAATTTCGCCAACCACTTTGTCGAAGAGTTGAGGTGGAAGGATCTCAAACCCAAGGTTTTCCGTGTTCCACACAGCACGGCCTTGTGAAGCTGCACGGATGTCGTTCGAGAATCCAAATGTTTCAGCGATTGGTATGACCCCAACAACGGTTGTCACGTTGCCTTCCGATGGCATGTCTTCGATGATACCGCGTCGGGTCGTGACCTCACGAGTCACTTGGCCCAGCCAGTCGTTTGGAACGGAGATGAAGGCTTTCTGCATGGGCTCGAGAAGAACCGTACGAGCACGAAGCATGGCACCTTTGATGCCGTTGCGGACAGCTGGAATCGTTTGGGCTGGCCCACGATGGATAGCATCCTCGTGCAACTTGGCGTCAACCAAGCGAACGAACATCCCTTGAACCGGTTCGTCAGCGATGGGTCCCTTGACACACACTTCGTTGAAGGCTTCAATGATCAACTCTCGGGTTTCATGGAGGTTCTGAATACCCTTGGTGTCGTTGACCAGAACGTTGGTTCCGTTGATGGCGTAGATCTTACGCATAACATCCTTGTCCATGCCGTGTTCACCAAACTTGGCTCCAACACCCTTGGCGTCTGAATTTCGAACAGGACCGTCGCCCAATTCTCCAGAGCGGAGGGCTGCAACAACGTTGTCGGGCAGGGCCTCTATTTCGAAGAAGAAACGGTTGTGTCTGTTTGGAGATTTTCCTTCAAATGAATTCCCTCTGTTGGAACCCTGAATACCTTCACGGTAAACCACGATCGGTGGGCTGACCTTGACCTTGATGTTCTGTTCTTCTTCAATACGATAAACGGTGATCTCCAAGTGGAGTTCACCCATTCCTGCCAACAACGCTTCACCTGTTTCTTGGTTGGTGGTCACTTGGAGGGATGCGTCGGCCTTGGCCAATGAGCGCAATGCGTCAATGAACTTTGGAAGGTCTTTCATGCTCTTGGGTTCAACAGCCACCGTCACCACAGGGTCTGAATAGTGGCGAATGGCTTCAAAAGGCGTGAAATCCTTGTCGCGAGAGAGGGTCACACCAGCAGCAGCTGAGCGGATACCGGTCACCGCAGCGATGTTGCCAGCAACAACCTTTGGCACGGTAATTCGGTCACCACCGACCATCATGGCCACCTGTTGAACACGTTCAGGTTTGGATGCGCCAATGGCATACACCGATTCACCTTGGTTGATGGAACCAGAGTAAACACGACCCACAGCGACTTCACCTGCATGAGGGTCCATCCAAATCTTGGTGATCATCATGGCAAGTTCGGCCTCGGGGTCGCAACTGACCATGGCCTTACCAATTTCGGAATCCAAATCACCGTTCCAGATGTTGGGGATTCGGTACGGTTGGGATTCAACAGGACCTGGAAGTTTGGTCACGGCCATGTCCAGAAGAACTTCGTGAACCGGTGCCATTTGAGCAAGGGTCTTTTGATCTTCATTGTTGCAGTATTCGAAAATCTTCGTCATTGAAACGCCGGACTTTTTCATGTATGGAATGGTGATGCCCCAGTTGTGGTATGCTGAGCCAAAGGCCACCGTACCGTCCATGACACTCACTTGCCATTCCTTCTTTTTCTCTTCAGGGGCGAATTGTCGAATGAGCTTGTTGACCTTGACAATGGTTTCTTCAAACCTTTTCAGCATGTCCTCTGGTGTGACCTTCAGTTCGTTGATGAGGCGGTCAACTTTGTTGATGAAGAGAACTGGCTTCACTTTCTCCTTCAGAGCTTGGCGGACAACGGTTTCGGTTTGAGGCATGGGTCCTTCAACGGCACAGGCCAAGATGAAACATCCGTCAACAGCACGCATGGCACGGGTAACGTCCCCACCGAAGTCGACGTGACCTGGTGTGTCGATCAAGTTGATCAGGTAATCTGTTCCTTCCACAGCGTGAACCATGGATGCAGAGGCGGCGTTGATGGTGATGCCGCGAGCGGATTCTTGTTCGTCGAAATCCAAGACGCGTGCAGCGCCAGCGAGTTCGTTTGACATCATACCTGCTCCAGCGATCAGGTTGTCCGACAGGGTGGTCTTGCCGTGGTCGATGTGCGCCGCAATGCACAAGTTGCGGATTTGTGGGAGAATGTGCATCACTTCGGTTGCTTTCTTGATGTTCTCTTCCTTACGACCCATGTTACCACCGTTCAGTATGTTTGACCCACCTGAAAGGGGTTCTTAAGTGCCGCGCTGCGAGCCTTCGCCCTCTGGGTCGAACCTGTTGATTAGGAGGGTCATCTCAACGACGGTTTTATGCCGTGAATGCTTAATGGACAGCGGTCATTTTCGACTGTTCTACGGTTCACCAAGGGACAGGGCCCTGACAACGAGATACAATGCATGGCCGTCACGAAAGAGGTGGCACCAATCCGAGAAACGTGACCCGACCCCCGTAGCGTCAGGCAGGCTTGTCAGCACCTCATGTTCGCCAACCCACAGTCGAATTGCCCGTGCGACCAATATCAACGGGCAGGAAGGGGTAGATCCCTGGCATGAGCGTTGAGACGAACAACACGGTTCGTTGAAGGTCAGCCGGCGAGGAAACAAAAGATGTTTCTCAACGGTGATGCTAAGCCGCCGCCATCAACGAGCGGAGGCTGCGATGCGCTCAAGTTCTTCCTTCTTGCCAACGGCATAGGAGGTCACATCGCCTTTGCTGGCCTTGTTGAGTTCGTTGATGATACAATTCTCAAGGGTTCGCTTGGATTTGTGTGTCCCTTGTTGTGCGCCTTTGGCCAAGTTGGCAAGAGCGACGTCAAGGCGACGTGATGGCGAAGAGTCCACGGCTTTCGGTTGGGAGACTGCTCCGAACTTGATTCGAGTGATCTCTTCCATAGGTGCGGCGTTGCACAACGCATCCACGAACACCTGGAGTGGATTCAATCCGGATTTCTCAGCAATGTTGTCGAGAGCTCCTTCAAACGCCTTCATGGCTCCCATTTTCTTGCCGGTGTATGAACCGGTGCGCATGAGTTTGTTGATGTAACGCTCCACGACGGAAAGTTTAGCCTTACCGAACCAAGCGTTGGCGTGACGGCCACCGCTGTGAGGCACACCAACGGTGCTGAGGTTGATGTAAGGGGCCAATCCCGGGTCGAAGCAGGTTACTTCGGAGGCATCCCACTTTCCAAACACCTTTGTGCCGATACCGGCGATTGGCTTTACTTGCTCTTCTTCGTCGTTCACTTCTGCGTCGCTCATCTTGCACACCTCAGCGGACTGGCTTTTCTTTTCGGCCACGGACCATTTCGTCAAGGGACACGCCGTTGACTTGAATCACCTTGTAGCGGACACCAGGAATGTCTCCATACGAACGACCCATGCGGCCGCCGATACCTTCGACCATGACTTCATCGTGTTCGTCAATGAAGTTGATGGCGCCGTCACCGGGAGCGAAAGCAGTGAGTTTGTTTCCGTTCTTGATAAGAGAGATTTTGACCGCCTTACGGATTCCTGAATTGGGTTGCTTGGCTTCAATGCCCACCTTCTCGATAACAATGCCCTTGGCTTGGGTAGAACCAGCCAACGGGTCGTGCTTGGCACGGGATTTGAGCATCCGCTTCTTGTACCGGCGATCCGACCATCGGAATTTTTGGCGGTCTTTTGCCATTTTAGCACCGGCGAAGAGTCCTCGTCCCATCATCATCACCTCATTGAAGTGTTTTGCCGACTGACCCCCCCTATTTAATCAAATCCCTTTCCGTCGTCTTCTTTTCCCCGCCACCATCCCACCACTGTTGGGTGGTGTTCCGACATTGCAATGAACAACATTCAATTGAGTTCACCCTGTGGACTGACCATGGCCTTTCGTGACCACCTTGCCGCTGCATCCCGAATCGGTGAGTCGGTTAGCCTCGTCCACGAGATGATGAACCACTCTAAATCCACCGGACACTCGATGACCATCTTTGAAAACATTCCAGAAACTCCCGGCCATTCCGCTGCGGTGAACATGCTCACGCGGGACCGTTTGTGCGCCGCCATCGGCATCGAACCAGAGGCATACATTGACACCCTTGGTTGGGCCATGAACAACCCCTCCGAACCCGTGTTGGTACAATCCGATTCAGCGCCATGTTTTGAAAACAGGCAAGCCAACCCAGATTTGACGACCATCCCCATCCCCCATCACTGGCCGGAGGACCGCGGGCGTTATTCGTCCGCAAGCATCATCATCGCCGAAGATGACGGCATACGAAACGTTTCGTTTCACCGTCAGTTTCTCAGAGATTCAAACCATCTCGTTGTCCGATTGGTGCCCCGGCACTTGCGAACCATGGTCAACAACGCAAGGGCTGAAGGCAGGGAAGTCAAGGTAGCCATCGTCAATGCGCCGGACCCGGTGGTGCTTCTCGCAGCCGCTATGTCGTTCACCGAAAACATCGATGAATTGACCATTGCTGCATCCCTTCATGAGAAACTGTATGGAACCAAACTCAACCTTGTTGAAATGCCAAACGGTGTTCTCGCCCCAGCCGATGCCGAATACATATGGTGGGGAAGAATTACGTTGGACGACGACGATGAAGGTCCCTACGTTGACATCACTGGAACGGTGGACGATGTACGCCAAGAACCTGTCATTGAAGTGGATGGCTTGGTTCATCGCAACAACCCCATCTTCCATGCCCTCATTCCGGGTGAAGCCGAGCACAAGACCCTCATGGGGTTGCCACGAGCCCCAACCATCAAGGACGCCGTCAATCAAGTCGTTGATTGCACCGATGTTCACATGACCGAAGGTGGATGCGGTTGGTTGGCTGCCGTGCTCAAGATCAACAAGCAACAACCCGATGACGGTATCAAAGCGATTCATGCAGCCTTTGAGGGGCACAAGAGTATGAAAATCGTGACCGTCGTTGACCAGGACATCGACATCACGGACCCCGTTCGCGTTGAATGGGCCATGATGACCCGCTGGCAACCCGACAAGGACACGGTCATTTTGAGCAACCAACGAGGCAGTTCTCTTGACCCGTCCCGATACAGCGATGGAAAGACATCGAAAATCGGTTATGATGCGACCATTGATGCCGACGCTGATCCAGCGGGCTTCATGTCGGTTCAATGAGTGGTGACCATGGACGACAGCCGCTCGCTGCTCCAACACCCACGGCGAAACCTGGGAAACAGGTACCGAAGCACGGCTCTCAAGTTTGCGAAACTTGCCGTCGCAGACCCTTCGCGGGCAGGTGAAAATCTTGCATGGGCGGAACAAAACGCACGCCAAGCCATCCTTTACGATTTCACGGACGAGCGGAACTGGCACACGTTGGTGGAATTGAAAGAATTGAACAACGACGAGGCCGGTCTTCACGCAGTGCTGGAGGATGTGTTTTCGGTTCTTGGTAGAGACCCAGAGCAGGTGGATCAATTGGCCACCATCGACTTGATGTCTGTGGGGAAGGAACTTCTGCACGCTGCGTTTGTCAACGACCCACTGGATCCCGAAGAATGGTGGGCTACCCTCCAATCGTCTGATCGCAACACGACCGCACAGAAGGAAACTCTCGAGGCCTTTGCACAACGCTGTCGGAGGTTGGACTTCCGAGATCATCGGGCCAACATCGTGTTTGGACGCCGCCTTGAACGTTTGAAAGAACACGGCCATCTCGATCTTTTTGTCGAACTGGCCAAGCATCTTCTCGCACATCGTCCTGCCAATCATGAGTTGTGGATGGAACTCGGTCGTCTCCAAGAACGACGAAACGAAATTGACGAAGCATGGATTTGCTACGATCACGTGCAGCGATTGCGCCCACAAACACCCGCAAGAGATCTGTTCCTTGCCCGCCTGAAAACAAGCATGGACGGTGAAACCAAGACGCCATGGTCCGGCCCAACAGTTGAACATCGGCAATCCTTCCTCGCCTCTATGGAAGCGTTGACGGAACGGGTGTCTGTTCCACTTAGCCCAGATGCCAAACCGCAACGAAAAGAGAACAATGGAACTCAAGTGGAGTTGAGTTCCGACGAGCAACGACTAACGGACCTCATTGAACAAGGTGACCTCCAGAAGGCCTTCTTCACCTCCAGACGGTTGGTGGCCACCGGTGAGGATTGGGCGGAAGACTGGATGGAAAAGATTCAGAACTTGTTGGAGCAATAAATATGGAAGCGCCCGTCTTTGTGTTGGCCTGGGTCACTGAACTCCATGAGCAAATCACACCGATGGGTGAAGGCGGCAAGGTCCTTTTTGTGCATCATCCGTCCAGGGGATGGGAAATCCCCGGAGGACATGTAGAAGGCGGTGAAACACCTAAAGAAGCCCTGTCAAGAGAACTGAAGGAAGAGACAGGTCTCGAAGGGCAATTCATGGGATGGAACACCGAATATTACCCAAAGGGCTGGGTCGGGCATGTTGTTGTCAATCCCACCCGTGAAGTTCACTGGACAGTGGAAGACAGCAAGGTCACAGAGGTTCGCTGGTGGGATCGCACACCGCCCGTGATCTCATGGACGCCTGAAGAGTTTGAAGAGCTCTCAGTGTTGTTCGCCGACAGATGACGGATCAATCATCGTGAGAATCGCTAACCGGCGGCCCCATGTCTCGGTCATGATGTCCGTCTCGCTGCAAGCTTGCGCAACTGCAGCCAACATCGGATCGTTCACCTGTTCAGGATCTGACATCAAGTCGTCAAAAACGTTCATTTTTCCCATCTTGTGAGCAAGCGTTAGCATGGCCCGTACATCGGGTCGTTCTGGACCGCCGTATCCGTCCTCCAGATGCTTAACGCACCAATCGAAGACAGCGTCCAAATCCTGAGGGTGCACCGCAAGTTTGGGACGCTCCTCATCCAAATCCACTGGTTTCGCAGCTTCAACCTGTTCATGCATTGGAGCTGCATCAAGGTCACCACAATCGCTTGCAAGGTCCAAGAAGAGGGCACCTCCTTCAATGGCCATTTGGACTTGACCAGCCAACATGGCGTGTTTATGGGCGTTCCAAGCATGTCGAGCGGCATCAAAAGGATGGCCGAGTCGGTGGCGAATTCTTGACGCCCCGAGTCGAGAAATGGCGATGGTTTCGTGAGCATGCCCCCCAGTGCGTGAAAGATCACCGTACACCTGTAGCGCCATCAGATCCTCTCCCCTCGCCAAATGAAAGGCTGCTTTGTTCAGCAGGGACAGGTCGTGATCTCTGCTGGCCTTTGCCACGGACTTTAGTCTGGTTTCAGCCCATGTCAGGTCCTCTTCAGCACCCTCATGATCACCGGCTTCAAACAACGACAGGCCGCGTTCCATACGAAGACGACCTTCAAGGGCCAAGTCCCGAGTTTCTGGCGTTCTCACTACCTGAAGAGCCGACTCAATCACTTCTGTCAAATGCACGTCGCCCAGCCATCTCCGTCGCACCAATCCCAGCACAGCCTTCTCACCTGGTGTGAGGTGAACTTCCATTGCATCAAGCAATTCAGGAGCGTCCAAAAACAGGGCTGCTTCGGCCAATGTCAGCCAGGATGGCCAATTCATTTCCTCCTTCCATTGGCCCAGCGTTTCGCTGTCTACGGGACCTTCTGTTCGCCATCGTGAGATCAGTCGCCCCGGACCTTCTTGCGGTTCAATCGTCGTCATCGTGCATCACCTGTAGTGGGAGTTGGGCAAGGGCGTTCAAAAATGCTGACTCTGCTTCCACAGGGTCGTTGGTGCCGGACCATCCAGCAGCACCGTTGTGGCCTCCCCCATTTCCGCCGATTCGTTCAGCGACCTGTTCCATGACGCGACCGAGATGAACTCCCCGCAAGACGCTGTCACGCGGCGCACGTCCCGTCATGCGGGTCTCTCCGTGGCGATGACGAACAACAACAACTGCATCGCAACCAAGGCTGTTCAGCGACGAAGCCACACGTCCTTCAAGTGTGCCTGCGGAGGTACGAATCACCGACCATGGTCCTGCTTCAGTCATTTCAGCCCGCTGAAACCCTCGAAGAATGGCCCCCCTGTCGCTTGAAGTAAGTTTCTCTGATTCCAATTTCTCAAGGAATGCAGCATAATCTATGTCGCCAGCGTCAATCAAGTTTGAGGCCACCTGAAAAGCCTGAGCGTTGGCATGTCGAAATCGACCAGTATCCGTCACCAACCCTGCAAGAAGGAATTCACACACCGGTTTTGAAAGCGCTGAGGGCTGATGCTTGAGGAGGTACCCAGCCACCATGATGGTGGTGGAACGCACGTCCCATTTGAGTGAACAATCAGCGGGTCCCAAATCCCATCCGTCGGTAGCATGGTGATCAAGCACACAAATCGGAACATCTGGCAAATGAACACCCGTTTGATCGGGAGCTGCAGCATCTACAACAATCACGCCCCCCAACTGAGAAGGCCACGTTGCATGCCCGGCTTTCAAATGTCGAAACGGTGCATGATGTTGAGCAACAAGACGACTGGCTAATCGACCGGTGTGAACGCCGCATGCCATCAAATTCGTATGGGATGAGGCCAATGCAACGGCTGAACCAATGGTGTCCATGTCTCCATTTCGCCCAGTTAACACCGCAACAGCGCCCCGCTGAACTGCGGCATCCATCCAAGAGGCCAACAGGTCAAGATCCGCCAACTGGGCGGTGGTCCAACCCATCATTCGCTCGCACCCTCAAGTGATTTCTTGAGCTCATCGTAGGTGGCTACGAGTTGAAGCTCCCTCTCCTCGAATCGTTTGAGATGAAGGTTCAAGGCCTGTTGTGAGGCTTCCAGTTCAACGACCAGAGCGTCGCGGTCTGCAACTTCAACCAATACACCTCCCAACTGACGATGCAGGGAAAGATTCTCTGGTTGGGCTTTGACCGCTTCAATCGTGTTCGCCAGTTCTTGAACTTGAGCGCGTACGGAGCCGACTTGTTGTCGTGCCGCTTGAACTTCAGCGACGACGACTTGGAGTTGTTCGAGAGAGGAAGACATAGCGGCACCCGATGTTCTCTTGAGATTGAGGTTCAAGAATGCTTTCCGAGAACCTTCAGGACGTTGTCGGTCGCTATGAGCCCCCGTAGCCTGGTGTTCCACATTGCTCTCAAGTCCTTGCAATTGGCTTCATTTACAACCAATTCAAACGACGTAGGTGATCTCCAGACCACGTCGCATTCGGTGGACAAGGACGACGCCAAGGCCTTTGCATCTTGTTCAGAATGTCCCGATACGCTAAGTCCAATGGACCAAGCGGTCATGAGAATCACTCTTCTTCCGTGTGAAGACCTTCGGCAAGTTCTCGCTCGTACCGCATTGCGGCTTCCTGAGCGATGTAGGCCATGTCGGCTGTTGTGGCTCCATCGACTGAACGTCGGAGGATGCGGTTGTTGGTGTCCGAGGCCCGTGTGAACGGTTCCCAAGCACCACCAGCAAAGGTGTGATCGCATTTCTTGCAGGACCAAATTCCGACGGACTGGCGCTCAACCTTCTGGTATTGACAGACTGGGCAGGTGTATTTCTTGGAGCGCTTAGCCATGGCAGATCCAGCGTTTCGTCGTACTGAAACACCGTATCGTGCACCAAATCGTGCTGTTGCGCCAGCCTTCTGGGTTCGCTTTGCCACTCAGTTCGCCTCCTGTTCTGCTACGAGTTTTCGAAGTTCCACGCATCGGGTTTGTGCCACTTCGAATATCTCTGCAAACTCGGCGGGAGTGAACACCCCTTTTAGCCCCTTCTGTAGAGAATGGAGGTGTCCCTTGTCACCGAGAGTGATGTGGATGCGTTCGTCGCCTCCCAATTCTTCCTCTTCTGAGGCATCGAGGACGTATCGACCACCAACACGAGTAAACGAGGCCATAATGGGTGTACCGTTCACGGACAGGGTGTGATCTTCACCGACATCGAACCGTTCTGCGGGAACAACTGCTGTTCGCAATGCTGCGATAGCCGCCAATCCACAAGCGTCGAAGATGTTGCCCTGATCCGAAAGGACATGGAGGTCGATCATGACGCCCCAAACTTTCTCGCCGGGGACGATGCAGAGTTCTGCCATATCGATGCAACCGGATTCACGGATGCCTCGATCTACGACTCGGCCGAGTTCAATGGATTGAGGTGAAGGGGGGCCAGGCTCGTACTTGCGGCCAGCCACCGGGCGAAGTTCAGCTCCGCACATCAAGGAACCCTGAGCGGGACGGTCTGGCCAAGGTGTTCGGAGTTCGAATTTGACACCGGCGTAAACGATTGTACCGCCAATGGTGACCTTAGCGGACCCTTCGGCGTTGTAGAGGCAGTCCGTTTCGAGGGTGACATCCCTGCTGCCCCAACGGGAGCGGCCGTCCAAACGTTGGTCAGCGTCAGCGAGTCGAGACAGTTCTTGTCGCAAGAGTGTGGGCACAAGGTCAACCATCAAGCCTCACCTCCTTCGTATCGTCGCTGAAGCGCTTCCACCATGATGTCGTGAATCTCTCCAGCTGCTTTGAAGTTGTATTCCATGGCGAGGTTGAACTCGTCCGGAGAGAGGTCACCGTCCATCTGGAGGAAGGCCACCTCACCCGTGTTGGGAAGAATACCCACAGGCAGGTCGGCTTGGCCGTAGTTGTCTTCGGCTTTGTCCAAGTCGAGAACGACGGTGTCTTCGATCTTACCTGAGGCAACGCCCACGATGAGGTCCCGCATGGGAATACCAGCGTCAGCCAAGGCCACCGCAGCAGCGGTTATACCAACGCAGCGAGTACCGGCTTCTGCCGCAAGGATTTCGATTTCAACTCGAATCTTCGAGCGTGGGAACCGCTCAACGAGGACCACGGACTCAAGGGCTTCAGCCGTAACTTTCGAAATCTCTCGAGACCGACGGTTGAATCCAGGACGGATTCGGTCGGAGGTGGAAAAGGGTGCCATGTTGTATCGGACATCGATCACAGCACGGTCCTGTCGCTGAATCTTGCGAGGGTGAGCTTCCATGGGGCCGTACACGGCCACAACGGCCACGTTCAATCCGTGTGTAACACGGGCTGAACCGTCAGCGGCAGGCAGAACCCCCGCTTCGACCGTCACAGGACGAAGTTCGTCCAAGGCACGACCGTCCAATCGTTTTCCATCATCTCGCAGAAGTTGTACATCTCCATATCCACCCATCAAGCATCACCTTTGTTCAATTGTTCAAGTTCCGCCATCAAGGCGTCAAAATCCGTTTTGTGACCCTCGTTGGTCACTCGCTGGAGAGCGTTTCGAGTCCATGCGATCCCGTCACTGCTTCCATCCACCCATACTCGACCGTTTTCGCCCACCATAATGCGGCAATCGCTGAGGTCGCGAAGTGTTTGCAAGCGTTCGTTGTTGGCACCTCGAATCCGGTCCACGTGTTGCACAGGAACGTCAAGCACAGCGCCTTGGTTGAGTTTCCTCAAACCGACGCCTTTCATCGTGAGAACGACGTTGTGGCATTCGTCGACTTCTTGCACACGTGCGAGCACGACATCGCCGACATCCATGTAGATGCGAGCGGCCCCGAATTCAACCTTCCAAGGCGCCAATGACATGGGCAACAAGCCTTGGAACGATCCGTTGATGTTGAGGAACCAGAGGTTGTTTCGAACCTCGGCAACAACACCCACCACAAGGTCACCCGAACGAGGCATGTAAGCAGCGTTGATGGGGTTCACCGAGACGGTGTTGTGTTGCGTTTGAAGCCATCCAAGTCGGGTGGCAATGAATTCATCGTTTTTGGCAATTATGCCACTTCCTGCTCGCATCCCGGCGGAAGGCCCAACGGCCATCCCCGGGGTCACGAGGCGCTGCTCGGCGCCGGTCTGACCTTGGGACATTCTATTCTCTCCAATCCGGCCGAGCCGCCATCCCATGATAAAGGCCACCCAAGGGCCGCCCTTACGAATTCATCTCTTTGACTTCAGCGTCTGAGCATTTCCTCATCACCAACCCAATGAGTTCTCCCTTCATCCCCGCAGGACACTCGACGACACATGCCCACGAGCCGTCTTCCAACCATCCTTCCCGTTGTTGATGGGGTCGAAGCACTTTGTGAACGCCTCCGTAAGCCGAGCCTGGTATCTTAAACGCCAATTTGACGGTCTCAAACGAAAGCGGAAGCAGAGGCTTCAGTTTCTTGATGGCGTCCTTGACCTGCTCTTCAAGACGCTTGAAGGGGTCAACAGAATATCTGGATTCCTCAAGCGCAAGCTCCAGCCGGGTCTTGGGATGTGGAGATTTCGTGCTGGGATCGACCGCCCGTGTGTGAATGTGATGGATGATTTGCTGTCGCATTTTTTCGACCATTTGTTTGCGTTGAGCGGTCGTAAGTTGAAGAGAACCTTTGTTCAAGATGGTCGTGGTGATGATCACGATGTCTTGAGAGCCAAACGTCTTCTCAATGGCGTCTTCAGTTGGTCGTTCTCCGCCACGTGCGTCATGAAAAACCTCATCCATCGCCAGAAAGTCTTCGATGTCCACCGAAGCCGGATCTTGTTTGAACGCATCAACAAGGTTCGGATCGACCAGGACCTCGTAACGTTTACCGCCTTTTTCCAACCGGGCGAGAACGGCATCGTCAAGGCTCACCATGATGGTTCACCCGGAAGATTCGCACCCATGGAAATGAACTTGTCGCTCACTCGTCAAGGGGTTTCAATCGGTCAATTTGCTTGTAGACTGCCTCGCGGTCCAAGACACGGTAGCCGTTTGAATCGACAACCGTGACTTCCACTGCTTCCCGATTAAGGTCCGAGTCGTTGGCCGAGCGCAAGGCTTCCAGTCCGAGTTTCATGGCTGCGTTAAGCGTCATGTTGTCTTTCCAGTTGTCTTCAAAGAATTCAATGACGGTGTTGCGACCAGAGCCAATGGCTCCGGCGTGGTAGGACTGGTAGGCACCAGAGGGGTCTGTCTCGTAGAGATGGATGCCGTTGTCATCGACGCCTCCAATCAAAAGGGCAGTGCCGAAAGGTCGTGAACCACCGTACTGTGTGAAGGATTGCTTGAAGTCACAGATTTTCTTAACGAGCACCTCGATGGGGACTGTAGCGGCATAGGTGATCCGGTTGATTTGGGCTTCGACACGGGCACGAGCCACGAGTTGGCGAGCGTCAGCCACGAGTCCAGAGGTTGCGATTCCAACGTGACCGTCAACCTTGAACATCTTCTCAATCGATTCTGGGATGATCAAACGACTGATGATGCGCTTGTCGCACACAAGGACCACGCCGTCCTTGAATTTCAGTCCGGCTGTTGTGGTTCCACGCTTCACAGACTCACGGGCGTATTCGACTTGGAAAAGTCGTCCGTCTGGGCTGAATGTGGTAATTCCGTGGTCATATCCTCGTCCGCTTGGTTGCATAGTATTACCTCGAGTTGTTCCTTTCCTTGACACTTTATGAGCATGCGGGTGCTGTCGCTTGCTGTATCAACAAGGATAAATCGGCCACCCCGTATGAACCCTCGCCGGTAAACAGCCTTGATGAGGGGGTAGAATCTCGCAGGTCCATGCGAGTGGCGGTTCTCAGTTCGGGAGGCAAGGACTCAGCAGCAGCATGGTGGTGGGCCATTTGCCGAGGGTGGGAAGTCAAAGCCTTGGTCACGGTTGATGTCCAGGGTGATGATTCTCCAATGTTTCAAATCACCGGCACTCATCTTGTTGAGGAACAGGCTTTGCTGGCTGGAATTGAATGGATCAACGTACCCACCGATGGAACCACGGACAACGACATGAACGATTTGGCCAAGGCCCTGTCAAATCTGGACATTGATGGTTTTGTGAGCGGTGCTCTTCGTTCAGATTATCAGAAATCTCGACTTGAGCGGATGGGCCAGCGGCTCAACCTCCACAGCTGGACGCCTTTGTGGCATCAAGATGGGAACACCCATGTGCTCGAGTTGATTAAAAACGGTTTTGAAATCATGATCACCAGCGTAAGTTGTGAAGGATTGGACGATACTTGGCTCGGCCAAACCTTAACCCTTGATTCGTTCAAACAACTGCAGAACCTCGCTCGAACCCACCGGTTCAATGTTGAAGGAGAAGGGGGGGAGTACGAGACGCTTGTGCTAACAGGTCCTCACATGAACGGACGTCTAGAAGTGAAAGCAGCACCAATATGGGACGGCCGACGGGGTTCCCTTCGCTTTCATTGAACTGCAGAACGGGCAAGAGCAACGGCTTCGTCAACCAGCTCCCCGGAAACACCAACGTGATTGAGTGGATTGAACATGGCCTCCAATTCTTCGGCTGAGAACGCCGCAGAGATGGTTGGCGTCCTGCTGCACACATCGATGAGTTCCTCTTTATTGGCCACCGCTTCAAACGAAGCTGCCCTCAACACTTCATGAGCCTCGTCCCGAGGCACACCTGCATCCACGAGTTCGATCATGACCTTTTCAGCCATGACAAGGCCTCGTTGTGAGGCGATGTTTTCAAGACAACGCTCGGCGTCTACCCACATGTTGGTCAAAACGTTCGCCGTTTTGGCAATCACGTCCTCACCGAGGGCTGAGGCGTGAGAAAGGGTGAATCGCTCGCTGCTGGAGTTGGCTAAATCTCGCTCGTGCCACAACAATGCGTTTTCGTATGTTGGAATGATGAACGAACGAACAATACGGGCCAACCCTGATGCATTTTCGGACTTGATGGGGTTCTTTTTGTGAGCCATCGTTGAGGAACCCACTTGCTTCTTGACATCAAATCCTTCGCCAGCTTCAGCCAATTCTGAGCGTTGCAGGTTTCGAATTTCTTGGAGAATTTTCTCGCAAGTCGTGGCAACATTTGCCAACCAGGAAATGTACTCCACGTACCGGTCGCGACCAACAACTTGTGTGGTTGCCAACGGCACGCCCAACCCCAAGTGTTCCATGATGAGGCGTTGGAGTTCACGTGCATTGGCGCCTTGTGCTGCTCCGGTTCCCACGGCTCCGAGGAATTTACCAACGGCCACACGAGGAGAGGCCTCATCCAAACGGATGAGTTGACGGCGCAATTCATCAAGCCATACTGCGGCTTTGAGACCAAACGTGATAGGGACGGCCGCTTGTCCATGCGTTCGGCCCAGCATCACCGTGTCGCGTTCGCGTTCGGCGACATCTGCACAGACCGTGATGAGTTCACACAGTCGCTCACGGAGCAACACGATGCTGTCTCGAAGTTGCAGCGCAACCGCAGTATCAACGATGTCGTTGGAGGTGGCGCCCAAATGGATGCACCAACCCGCCTCACCGGCAGCCTCGGCCATGGCCTTGGTCAACGCCATAATGTCGTGACGTGTTTCGGCTTCAATCTCTGCGACCCGTTCTTTTGTCACCGTGTCGGGATTTGAAATTGAGGCAACCGTGTTGTAATCGGATTCCGTTACACGGCCGAGTTTCCAGTGGGCCCAAATGAGGGCGCGCTCAACCTCAAGTTGACGCTCATGACGACCGAGGTCGGACCATATTCGCTTGAAATCTTGGCATCCGTAACGGTAATCCAGAGGGCAGAAGGCCATGTTGGATGGCTGGCGAGTCGATTCATCAACCTTGCCGTTTCAGTCCTTGCGAAGTTGTTTCGGACGCATCCACTGATGAACCCAAATCCCCCATCATGACCACTCGGATGAGGAGAACAGCAAGGACGCTTGAACCAGCAAACGCAAACCCGATCAGAGGGGAGAGATCGTACCACATCAAGGCAACACTCGAGAGGGACAGATAGGCCACCACTTGACAGACCGCAGAAGCGAGTTCCAATCGCTTCAGTCGTTCTTCGGACAAGGACGATTTGTGTTCAAGAACGTAGGTGTAAATGAGAAAGTAGATGGCTTGAAACGGCAACGCCGCAGCGACGATGGTCAAGGCCACTTCCCTCACGGCTTTTGGGGAACGTTCTTGCTCAATGCCCTGGAACAGCATCAGGGCTGTGTTCGTACCCAACAGGGCAGCCATGATGGTCCATCTCTTGTCCTGAGAAGAAGTTCGGCTCTCGACGTTAACGGAATCTTCACTCATGCAAAGCAACGGTATTCAGAGGGGTTTGAGGTTTGCCCTCATGGACCAAACCCAAGGCGGCCTTTTGGTTGTCATCGGTGGGCGTCAACCAAAGAAACTGATGGCGATGCCCGTGATGGTGGCAACGATCAGCAAGAGGATCATCATGGTGATTGGCCCGTATTGATTCTTGTCGTCGAGCGCTGTTCCAAAAAAACCATCCCGTTGAATGGCTTCAAGCAGGCTGTTGGCTTCCTCAAACTGAGGTGGCTCTCTACGGGGGATGCGCTCACCTTCACGAACTTCACCGCTCATGGTGCTTGGAGGATGATGGGGGTCATAGCGATTGCCCAACCATTCGCATCGCAACACTCATTCACCGATGACCATGGTTTTGGTCCGTGGCGCGCTACGAAATGGAACGGTCCGGCCTCAACATCCACTTGGCCGTGGAGGGAAGTTGTGGTGGGACCTCCTTTGGACTGCATCTTGCAGCAAACACCATTTTGGACGGCAACCGCGTCCTTTGGGCTTCAAGTGACATGCCCGATGCAAAGCGTTTCAAACAGCTGTTTTCTCATCTATCCCCGGTTGAATCCTCACGATTTCATGCCATGAATTTCGGTGGACGTTTCGACAGAGCCATCGACGCTATTCTTGAGGCAGCAAATGCTTTGCCCAGCGTTTCGCTGATCGTGCTTGATGACTGGTGTTCCACATCTGGCCGAATTCCTGCAAAAAATATCGAGCAAGTCAAAAGAATGGCCGAAAACGCACCATCGGAGACCACCTTGTTGCTCGTTTCGAAAGGATCCATCGACGCCAGCGGAAAAAGTGGAGAACCGCTGGTGGCCAGAGGAAAAGATGCCATGGAGAGTGCAGGATACGAAACGTGGCGCTTACTGAGGCCCAACGACGGAGCACAACGAACACTGTCCATCCCGAACGGTGAACATCGTTTGATCATTGAGGACTCAGGATTCGTCTTCTGAATCTTCACCAAGAAGTTTTGCCATTTCCTCGAGGGCGTCATCATCGGGTTCATCGAATTGTTGTGGATTGCGAGCTCCGCCCTCCAACGTGTCTTCGCCCGCAACTTTCGGCGCCGATTTTTCCAACATCTCGGTTCTGTTCATCATGGCACGCTTTGAGACAAACCAAACCATCACACCGAAGGAGGCGACGCCAACAATATAGGTGATGTTCTTGGTTGTTTCCGGGTCCATATCCCGTGATGACCCTGGGTGTTATCATACCTTGCGTTGATGAATGGTTATTGAGTCATGTTGCTCCACTCCAGAGGTTTGGCGAGATGTCGGCGAGCGTTTGCAGGAGGTTCGACCCAACCGGTGAACGGTGGAACTGAAGCAACATCCACCCAACCTTTCGGAGAACGGTGTTTGCATGCAGGACAGCGCAGCCCTTGTTGTTGGCCCATGCTTTTCATTCTCCGCCCGCATTGTGGGCATGGCGGACGAGATTTCCCCCTGGGTCGAGCGGATTGCAATCGGAGTTGTTCAATATGAAGCGTGCCCGTTCTGTCGGTGAGCCCTCTGGATTCAATCGCATCGCCGGCCTTCAACCACCGCGCAAGTCGGTTCACGTCGCCAGATTCAGCGTAAGCCACCATTGGGCCTGCATCGGTCATGAGGCGTGCATGCTTTCGTTTGGGATGGACCTCCACCGACATCACTTGAGCAACAACAGAACCGTCAAGATGGTCACCGGAGGCTTGATTGGTTTCAAAACACCGCCAATCTTCCAAAGGCTCGGTATCGAGTCCTTCTGCGATGACTGTGGCTGCATGGCCAGCAACCTCAGACGTTGTGGCCCGAACACCAAACAACACGGGCGAAGGCCCCCTGGGTGCAACAAGGGACGACCCGTTACGAGGGTCTCGAGAGAGGAATGTACCTTTCATTTGATCGACACAATTGAGTGCACTTGCGTCGACCATACGAGGACCGGTAGCGCCGTTGCTTCGCCATGCAATGGCCTCATACGTTGCGTTTTTTGAAGGCCAAGCGACTGCCGCAGTAGCACCAATACGCCCCTCTCCACCCCATGCTCTGGTCGCCGTTGGCACGCTGCCCAAGTCAACAAGGGAGCGAACAGCATCGAGATAGAACGAAGGAGATGGTGGCGAATCAAACCACACCATCCCCGGGTCGGCAGGGTGCTGATGACGGTCTGAATGATGCGAGGAGGACAGCGCTCCTTTGAGTGGTTGAAGATGCTCCTCCCATTCACGGTTGAGGTGAGTGAGCAGGGCAGGTACATCGTCGCAGTGCAGTTCCATGGCCACCGCTGCATTTCCACGTGTGCGACCGGGGGCAAATGGCCACAACCGCACCAGCCGAAGCCCTTGCACGCGAACATATGGTGGAAGTCGTTGGATGAGGTCGTGGGCAGATTTTGTGGTGCAGCCACCTCCCAAGTGGTCGGTGTCATCAATGCCAAGCCATCCCATGAGCTCACCTAAGGTTGGAATTCATCACCCATGTTGGAACGCTCCACAACACGGTCAACAACGCTGGCCAAGCCAACGTGGGCATTCACACGAAACAATCGGGCGCCATATGCCCATCCAGCACCCATGTCGGAACGACGGTCACCGACCATGGTATCCAACACGTGCGGAGCGTGAGGTTTGCTTGACCACCAATTCACTTCTGCATGAGGTGTTTGATGAAGCCCCATGGAAATGGGTTCAGACGGGCCCTGCTCTCGAAGCAAACGATGGCCCAGTGCCAACATACCGGGGTGAGGTTTGCGGCAAGAGCACATGTCTCTTCTGCGATGCGGACACGTGATCACCATGTCCAACACAGCCCCAGGATGTTCCTTGAGGAGGGCACTTTGAAGGTGCTCATGAATGGACTGCAACCTGTCCAAACCCCACAACCCCCGCATGACTGGTGATTGGTTGGTGACCACGCAAATGGCAAATCCTGCTTCGATGAGTCTGGCCACCGATTGTGCTGCTCCGGGCAGCAACTCGAGTTCATCTGATGAATTGACGTAGCCCTCTCGACCGTGGTTGAGGACGCCATCTCGGTCCAAAAATGCAATTGGTTGTTCGGTTGGCACTGAGCCGAGGGCACCATGGAAAGGATGAACATGAGCCCCCCGCATGCCACGTTCTCTGTGGAGGCGACCCTTGGAGTTGTCCATTCATGCAGACCTTGATATCCAACCGGGTGAGAGAGGGAACCATGCTGCTTGACCCAGACACCGTCACCGCGTTCGGAGCGGCCGGCATGGTGCTGTTGGCGGGCTCGTGGCTGGGTAGAAAGCACCCTGTGACCGCTGCTGCTCAAGTCGGGTGGGTCCTGGTCGGATTCTACTTCTTCAACCAAGCATGGATTTACAACGACCATGACGACATCATACTCACTGTTCTATGCGCCGCAACCCTTCCGCTATCGGTGGGCATGGCGTGGTGGGAGGCCAACGCCGATGAACATCAACGCTCAGCCGTAACTTGGGCTCGAGGAACCGTGGCATTTGCTGGTGGACCGTATCTCCTCATTTCGTATGTCCCTTACTTCAGCGTGATGGCCATTTGGCTCGTAGCGTCGCAATCTGCATGGTTCCTTGGCTTCACCACCGGTACCGACATTCAGCTGGGCACCACGTGGGTGAACGATGCAAGCGGCCGAGTCTCGTGGGATGAATGGGATGGCAATCGATGGTTTGCCACCGATTTCTCCGGAGAATACGCCTTTCAAACCGAACTGATCATGGCCGATGGAGGTCTGATTGGCATCAATTTTGTCTTGGCCTGTACTGCACTGCAATCAATGGTTCTGTTCATCGGAGCCATAGCGACGTTGGAGTTGAGTTGGAAACGAAGAGTTCGTACCTTGCTTCTTGTGATTCCAATCATCCACACTCTCAACCTGTTCCGAAACGCAGGATTGATTTGGATGCATCTCACCTACACGCAGTGGGACCTTTGGGGCATGAGCGTGTTTGAATTCGGGCACACCTATGTTGCACGAGTTGTCAGTTTGTTCGCTATGTTCCTCATCGCTCTGATCATGTTTGACCTCCTACCGAAAATGCATCAACACATTCTCACCTTGTCAAGCCCTGTCACAAAAGGTCGGCGTTAGGTGCACATACCGAGACTCGAACTCGGGTAGAGAGGTTGGGAACCTCCCATCATAACCGCTAGATCATATGTGCAACTGCGCCGCCCTGTGAAATCGCCTTGAAGACTTCTCCGGTTGGAAAATGTCATGCACTCCACCGTTATGGAGCATCATGCACCCAGCCCTTTTACCGCTCATCTTCAAACGTGGTCAAAAGGAAGTTCGCAATCGATGCGTCCTTGCAGCCCTTACCAACAAGCAAAGTCCGGACAACGGCATGCTATCTGAGGAAGAACATCGTTGGTTGGAGAAACGCGCCATAGGAGGCTTTGGCATTGTGACCACCGCAGCAGCAAATGTCACGAAAGACGGGCAAGGCTGGACGGGTGAAATGGGAGTCTGGTCGGATGAACACATCCCTCGACTCTCGAAGTTGGCCGATGACCTTCACCAGCACGGGGCCTTGAGTTTGGTGCAACTCTTCCATGGCGGCATGCGTGCACCACAATCAATCACGGGTGTCCAACCCATGACGGCATCGGAAACACCGTTGAACGCTGAGGATGAGGATACAGCCCGTGCCATGACCTCATCCGAAATTGAACAAACCATAGAAGCGTTTGCTGATGCAGCAAGACGATGCGAACAAGCGGGGCACGATGGCGTGGAATTGCACGGAGCTCATGGGTACCTCATCGCTCAGTTCATGACGGCACGGGCCAACCGGCGCACCGATCAATGGGGCCTCGCGGACGACCGAATCGCTTTTCTTCGTGCCATCACCCAGCGGGTTCGGGAATCAACCGGCCCTAACTTTTTGGTCGGTGTTCGACTTTCACCTAAATTACCACAACTTGACTTTACCTTGGCGGATGCCCTTGAAGTGCTTGACGCATCCTTGGATTTGGAACTTGATTTCATTCACCTGAGTTGTTGGAACATCACCGAGGAAGGCGAACACAACGGACGCCAACGGCCCTACACCGAATGGTACGCAGAGCGTATGGACGGTTTGATGCCCCTGATCACCACGGGAACCGTTTGGACAAGAGACGATGCTGCAAGAGCATTGGAACAGGGAGCTGACCTCGTGGGCGTTGGCCGTGTCGGCATTGGCCACCCCAATTGGCCGAAATTGTTGGCTGACACCCGTGTTGAAATTCAGAAGCCACCTTTTTCCGAGAAGCATCTTTCTCAAGCAGGATTGTCCCCGGTGTTCATCGAATACATGAAGCGATGGACGGACTTTGTTGCCCAGTGATGGGCTATTTCAACCATCGGTGAGTGTTTACCCGTCAAGAAGGTTGCACGTCAAGCGCCCTTGCCGAGATTCGAACTCGGGTTCCTGGCTCCGGAGGCCAGGGTGATATCCACTACACTACAAGGGCACGCTGTCCCATGAGGTGTCCCCCATCAACGTGTCCCTCAGAACCCTTCTTTACGATTCCAAGGAGCGTCCATGTCCGTACGAATCCACAGTTGTCCACTTTCAGGAGGGAATTCCACGGTTTCAACCCCGTCCAACATCATCCCCATCAGCGTAGGATCTGGTGCGGGTCCACCGGTTATGGAACCAACGACTGCAGGAGATGTAGCCGTCAATTCAGAAATCAAATCGTCGTTCATGTTCAACGCATTTGCATCCACGGAGGGGCTATCGTAGGGTGAGGCGGTGGGTGTGGTGTAGGGCGATGCTGTTGGCATGGATTCAACCAACGGGGTAGAGGAGCCTTCAACCAAGGGAAGGTCGGTCATCGAAGGTGCATTGATGGCTTGCTCCAAACGCAGTTCATCGTCCCATGATTTACCGGTGGCCATGGGGTCAGAATCGTTGTTTGAACGCACGAACATGCCAAGCAGGGCAATCACCAGGATGGCAAACACCACGCCAAAGGAGGTGTAAATGACGTCATTTGAGACACTCGCAGCAAAATCAGCATTGTCTCCAACGCCGTCTCCATCGGTGTCCCGGGACTCATCAGGGTCGTCGGGGAAGGCGTCTTCCTCATCAGGCACGCCGTCACCGTCGCCATCAAATGCGTCATACGTGGTTTCACAAACGGCGATCAGCAACTCAAGTTCATCAGAGGAAAGGCGTGTGTTGTCATCGATGTTCACGAGGTCAAACGAGTAACTGTTGAGCCAATCGTGCGCTTCAAAGACATCCAGCGCCACGGAACCTTGACCAATCGCAAGGGCATCGAAGGATGTGCGAAGTTCATTCTCACAAGCGCAATTGACCTGAAGATATTCACGATACTCGACCACACCGTCCTCGTTGGCATCGTACATCATCAAGATTCGCGGGCCAACCGAAGTGATGGGGTCGTCGGGTCCCATGCCGAGTTCGTTGGTTTCCAACAACCCTGACTCGTCCAAATCTTGGGCTGCAAACTCACGTTCTGCCTGTTCGATGCATGAATCTGTTGATGTGGGTTGCTCAGGTAGAACCGGATCAACCGGCTCTATTGGGAAATCGCTTCGGTCCCAAGTGGCGACGATGGAATATTCCTCACTGTCTGAGATGCCCGTGACATGAATGTCAAACCGGCCGTTGAGAGGCAATTCTATTGTGACCACGTGATTTGTTCCTGTGCGGCCACTTGTGATGGAAACGTCTTGCGGGTCCACTTCCATGTTGGGTCGCCCTTGCCGCCCAGAAGTCTCTTCGCCATCGGTGAACAAATCTCCGGGGAAAAAGCCGTCAAAGAAATCCAATTCGTATTGTTGTCCTTCCACCTGAACTTGAAGGTCACCCGAACCGCCGGAGGTGGTGATTTGAAGGATGTTACCCGGCTCCTCAAGATTCACAAAGAACGAAACGGTCTCGCCTTCTGGTGTGGAAATTCCATCAAGTCGTTCATCGTTGTAGAGTTCGATTGGGGTTCCATCGTAATCCCAAACGTACCGGTCTGCAAATTCAGCCACGATGTTCACACCAGTGAACGCCGATTCTGTGGTGAGCAAGATGTACCACCAACCGGGTGTCGGGTCGTTGAACGCAATCCGGTCTTCCGCCCCTTCCATGGTTGAGTGGTGATCGAAAGTTGAGGGTGTTGGTGCCTGCTCCTGTCGCATGTAAAGGGCGGCTTCGCCGTCACCATCGTTCAGGTCGACCACCAAGCGCTCGGTTCCCGTCGAGACGTTGACCTTGAAATACTGAGAGAGACCGTCGTAACCGCTCAAAAGTCCATATTCTACACCCGGTGTGAGCACGATGGCATCGGACGGTTCCACGTTCTCGGGTTGATAGACAAAGTCTGCTACAATGGTAAATTGACGAGCATTTCTCCATGAATAGGCCGTGATGTAGTAAATACCGGGTTCGACATTGAACAAATGGACCTCCTCATCGTTGCCTTGACCGGTTGACCAGTCCTCTTCCACCGTTGATTGACCCATGTTCTCACCAGAGGAGTCATCAGCGGGTTCTGGAAGACCGATACTGAACCCGTTTTCAGGGTCGGGAGGACTGTATGAGGAAATCGCAAGATCCACGTCACCTCGCCCACCGTAGGTCTGGATGCGCAAATCCGCCAAGGGTGCAGTGACATTGACGTAGTAATAATTGGCAGCAACTTCTCCATTCCATCCGCCTTGCCCTTGGAGTTCTTGGTTGGTGATGGCGATGCTCTCCTGAAGTTCAGTCATTTCATCCAGCGTTGGTGGTGGGTCAGCAACCTGAGATTGAAGGAAGATGTTGAAATCGAACATGTCCGATTGTGGAACAAGAACAAACCACATGGTGCCCTCCTCTGGCCATGACCAATCGGCATACGAATATCCCCACTGTGTGTTGATGACTTCATCGTGATCCCATTCGCTTGGGATTCTGTCAAAGGCCACATAGACCTCATAGGATGAACCAAATTGATCTTCATCCCCGAACGTAAAGGCGTTCCACTGGACAGAACGGGTGTATGCCTCTATTTCAGTGAAAAACAGGTAGGTGCTGCCCTCAAGCAACTCTTCTGCAAGATAATCCTCGTTCTGAAACAACTCAACGGCTTGAGCGACGATGCTGCCGTCTGGCATCACCCAATCCGCTCCGATGATGGTGCCTTGACGTCCAGTGTTGTCAGTGGTGAGGTTTCCTTCCCCTTCAGAAAACATCCATTGGCTTTGCAAGCCGTTAACGGAGACGTTGTCAATAAGCCCTCCGAAATGGTTGCAATCACAGCCTGCTCCCATTCTCCCTATGTAGAATTCATCGCAATCATCGCCCTCGGTGAAGCAATCGTTTGAACCAAAATCACCGTTGGGAATCATGGCTTCTTCGGCTGAAATGTTGCCGGCATCGTGACCGTTGATGCTGAAGCCTCCTCCAACACCATCCTCTATCGTCACCATCACGTGATTCCATTCCCCAACGGTGACCGTCAAGTTGGACACTGGATGTCGTGACAGACTGTACTCGGAAGCGTAAGCGAGGTTTCCGCCGTTCAAGTACATCCCCCAACCGTAGTCGCCTTTCATGGCGATGAACTGTTGGCCCTCCAAGGCGTAAGGGAAGACCCAAGCCGTGAGTGTTAGGTTGGCCGTCACCGATAGGTTGTCGTCATGTGGGACGATGACGTGATCGTTTTCACCATCAAAACGAAGCGAGAAATCAGCGCCTGGACCCACCTCTACGATACCGTAGACAGGGAAGTATTGTGGATTGTTTTCAAGATCGTTCCACGTTCCAGGCATGATGTTGCCCATGTTGGTGCTGGCGATGTGCACATAATCTTCATCACCGCCTTCAGACGGTTGGGCATCTCCCCAATTTCTGTAAAGAAACGGAGTACCGTCATGCCACCGGTATTGACCATCCATGTTGGCATCGTTCAGCCCCGTCCACAAATGCCTTGATTGGTTGTCGTACGATGAAAAAGTGTCGAACAACCAAGTGTTTTCAGCCTCGTCATCGACGGTGGTCAAAAATCCACCAAGAGAACGAGCAAAGGAAGCCGAATTCTCCCAGTCTGAAGCCGAGAGAAGGTGGTAGGTGTGGTTGTTGGCGGGATTGACCGCCGTATGAAGAACTTCCATCTCGCCTGCATTTGTGGATTGCCCGCTCGAGGCTCCCAGCAGGGGAGATGCGAGGCTGAGAAGGAAAAGAGAAACAAGCAACAAGGCTTTCTTCATGATAAAAACCAACTGTCGCTCCCTTATCAAGGACTTGGTGAATTGTGAATCAGCCGTATCCACATGCATGAGGAGTGTTTACTGGAGTTTCTTTCCACCGATGCGAAGCTCGGTTTGGAGAGGCATTTGATGCTCCCAAGCAAACTCTTTGACAATTCGCCACGCTTTTTCGGACCCTTCGTAGTCCTTGACATCGATGACCCGGTTGCGGGTGTTGGCTTTGAACGCCGCCACGGGTTCAGCATTTCTGAACACCAAATAAGCGGATCCAAACCCAAACCGTTCTTTCATCACATCGGTGAAGTAAGGAGCGATAGGGTCGGATGGTGGCAACACAAAGTCCCGGATGGCCGGTATCGATTGGGCCTCCTGGAGGAGTTCTTTACGACCCCAGCACACCTGATGGAAGTCTTCAATCAGGAACCCTTTGATGAGGGTCTCGTCTTCTTCAAAGTCGGTAAGCACCGCTTTGAGTTCCTCTGGCTTGAACGCAGCCCCTGCCAATTGAGTCAATTGACGCAAGGTCACGACGGGGAATTGTTCAACCAACTTACGGATGTACTCTTTTCGGAGTTCTGCGTGGTCAATGTTGCTCGGTATTGAAACGGTTCGGAAGCCACCCCGGAAGTCTTGGACAATGTGACCGCTTCTAATGAGGGGTTGGACCAACTTCCGGAACTCCGACTGAGAGAGTGCATGCCGTTCCTTGAAGAGATTCGGGTCCGAGTGGTTGGTAAAGAACTCCACAATGTCCCACAATTCTTCATCATAGGGCACGTTCCGAATCGCCAACATGTCTTGGAAATGCTCGTAAGAGGCCCATACCTGATGGCCTCGCAAGTTGGTTCCTTGGTGCAGCCGATTGGCTGAGGCCATGCTTTTGAGGTCCACCCGATACAATTCACAGCGCCCTCTCAGGGCAAAGTCGTCCCGGATTTCTGTCACACCTTTCATGGCGAGAATCTCATTCTCATGACGCGTGGTTTGGTGCAAATGGTGCTTGTGAAACAAAGCTCGCTCGGCGATTTCTCGCGGTTGAGGATCGACGACAGCCCCCCGAATCATCCGTTCTCCTGTCTGCTTGAATCCGATGCCTTCCAAGGCAGCTCGAGTGACATCGTCAAGTTCCGTGATGGGGTCACCGTTGAAGTTGGAGAGCACCGAAACATCAACGAGTTGTGCTGCGTGATTGCTAAGGAGCAAATCGAAGGCAGAACAAAATTCGTCCAAATACGCAGTGGGCACTTGGATGTCCTTGATTTCAAGATAATCGTTGACTTTGAACATCAACACCTTTCCAATGGGGTCAACACCTTTGAAGATGGGCAGGTACCAACCCCGGTCCAGTTTGCTGCGCACTTCCCAGATAAACCGAGAAACGTAGGGGTCAGATTGTGTAAGAATTCGTACGGTGCGGTCCTCCCTACGGGGCAACTGCAGCAGTTCTACTTCCTCGTTGGTGCAGTAGAACGCTTCTGGTTCGGGGACAAGCGCCATCACTTTAGCGATTCTACCCTCTTTTTCCAGGTTCATTAAGGCGATCTGCAATTCTTCAAAACTGCGAGTTACGTAAAATCTGAGGGTGTTCGCCTTGACTGGACCCATGCGTCGAACGACCTCCACGAGAGCGTCTTCAAAGGACATGGTTTCGTATTCACCGTGGACCCTGTGGAACAACGAAAGCCGTCGTCGCCGTCCAGGGACTTCTTCAAATTGTTTTACCACCATCATTTGACGCTCAAGATTGCTCAAGGCGTTCTTGAGGTCCCGATGGAGGGATTTGAACTCGTCCCCCTTGGGGTAACTGGCCATGATTTCTTGACGGGTGACGTTTTCACCAATCGGAATTTTGGTAAGAATTTCTTCCTCCATTGGTCCAATCCAAGGTTCTGGTTTCAACCCCAAGAGCATGGGAATGTTTTGTCGCGTGGTGTACCCGATGCGATTGTGAAGCAATCTTCCCATGATGACATCGGAGTCAAGTTGAACATCCTTCCAATCGCTGAAATTGAATTCATTGATCCGATAGAGCAACTCTTGCTGCTTTTGAAACAGAACATGATCGTTGAACGCTGCAAAAATATCGGCATCCATGGCGAACGATTTGTCAAGGACCAGATTCTGCACCCAGCGGTATTCAACAACCTCCTCTTCACCACCGGTTAAGCGGTGTTCGTCGACCTTGAGGATGTACTCGGCGTCGTCGGTTTGAAGGTAAAAGCCTACGGAAACCACACTTCGCGATTCCAAGTCGTGCAACACACGTTCGATGAGAGGTTTGGGAAACGGCAGGCGATCGTTCAATTCATCGGAGGTTTTTGGGCCCTCCGAACCCAGCATTTCGATGAGTTTCACCCGAAGCGCCTCTTGAGGGTCACTCAAGGTTTTCTTTTCCCATTCGGTCGGCTTGGTACCAGAGAAACCCACGGCGATGTCGTAGGTGATCCCGTGCGTGTGCAAGTCGAGCAAGTCATCCGCCTCATCGCCTCCATGTACCGCCAAACAACCCAACGTAGCGTGAATTTCAGCCATATAAGGAGAAAACCACTTTCCGTCAAGTTCTGGTTGGCCGGTGTTGTCGATTTTGGTGATTTTGCCCTGTTTCACCAATTCCTCAACCCAACCATGAATCGTTTCGTGAGGGATGTTGGACATTTTCTCCTTGTAGAGCGGGTTGTTGAACTCCCGGTCAAGACCACCACCGTGGCTCATGAGTCGCATCAAGCCTTTCGCATCGGTTGGGACAGGCGCTTTGTCGGCGTAAAACGTATCGAGCTGTTCTCTGGACAACTCAGTTGCCAAGGAACGGGTACCCAACAGACGCTGGAGGATGGCGGGGTCAATGTCCTTGACCAGAAACGCCCGAGTTTTCATGGACATCAAGTCTTCAAATGCAGACATGAACAACGACATGCCGAGCCTTGACGGCACGACCACCTTGGTGTGGACGATACGAGCCTCACCAGCCGCACAGGCGCTGAGGAAGGTTTCCAAACCGATGAGGTCAATGTCTCCAAAGAGAATTTCATTTTTCGCTTCCCGCATTAGGAGGCTGTCCTCGGTGGTTCGATGCTTTTGCAGGAGGGCTTCGGCTCGCTGCTGGAACTGTTGAGGGCTGATTTCCTCTGAGCCCATCCTCTTGGGAATGATGAGCGAACGGCCAGCCACTTCTCTGAAGCGCTTGGCAAAAATTTGGGTGTTGATGACGTAGCGTTCAATCACGTCCATGTGGTCGTTGTTTCGGAAAGCGGCGTACATGGCGCCGGGATCAACTTCTTGCGTGGTTTTGAGGAGCAGCCCGTTCTCATCAAACGACATCTCGATGACACCGATGCTGTTGGCTTGTGCTAAACCCGCCATGAAGTAACCCAAAGCGGTGTTGAATCCCCGACCACGGCAGGTGGTGATCATGTACGTGGGATGGGAGCCTGAGATGACTTGTTCAACCAAGATTCGTTGCGGATCAGGCACCTGAAAGGAATCCAAGGAATGCTCTTCAAGATGCCGAGCGATGGCGTTCGATACATCGTTGGACAAGCCGTAGACATCGCGCAACAACAGCCGGGGATCGATTTCCCGCCGAAGCGCCACCATGCAGTGACCGATGAGGTCTTGAAGGGATTTCGAGAGTTCACGACTCCGCGAACGCGCTTCACCTGACCAGGACGGAATGGTGGGCCGGTAACCGGTGACGGAAGCAACATTGACACGGGTTCCCTGAATGTTGGTGACTCGGTAGGTGGAACCTCCCAACAGAATGACGTCACCTCCACGGAGTTTTGACACAAACGAGCCGGATAATTTTCCGAGAATTGAACCTTCTGCGTTGAACACGAGGTAGGAGTTGTCGGGGGCAATGGTTCCAATGTTGGTGTAGTAGATCATTCGGGAATAACCGCGTTTACCGTAGAGATTCTCTTCCCAATCAACCCAGACACGCCGTTCGTCCTCGAGCATGTCCAAGACCTCAATGAAATCGTCGTACTCAAAATTACGGTACGACCAGGAATTTACGATGATTTCGTAGGCCTCATCAATGTCAAGTTGGTTGATGATGACCAAACCGATCATGAATTGGGCGACGACGTCCAAGCAATTTTCGGGAAAATCGAGTCGGTCCATATCACCGGTTTGAATGGCCGCTTGGAGGGCGGCCAATTCCAAGAGGTCATCCACGCTTGATGGCAGGAATCTGGCCCGAGGTATGCCGCCCACGTGGTGACCTGCGCGACCAATTCGTTGCAAAGCGGTGGCGATGTCACCCGGACTTCCAACCTGAAGGACCAAATCCACCGAACCAATGTCAATCCCCATTTCAAGGGATGAGGAAGTGACGACAGCCCGAAGTTGACCGTGCTTCAATTTCTTCTCCACATCAAGCCGAATGTTCTTGTCCATGGAACCGTGGTGACCTGCAACCAAATCACCCAAAAACGGACGAAGTCGCTGGACAAGGGTTTCTGTCATTTTTCTCGTGTTGGCAAACACCAACGTCGTGTTGTGAGCGCTGATAAGATCGGCGATGGCTTCAATGTTGTATTCAAGGATCTTCATCACCGGCAGGTCGCTAAATTTCGGGTGGGTGATGAGAATGTCAAGATCCAATTCCCTCGACCCTGAAATTTTGGCAATGGATACCTCTGTGGGTTGGCCCCGCGCCTCCCTGTCGTCGCTGCTGACCAAATACTCCGCTACTTTTTCGAGGGGCTCCATGGTGGCTGAGATGCCAATCCGTTGAACGGGATTTTGAAGCAAGGAATCCAACATTGAAAGCGTGAGTGACAAATGAACACCACGCTTGGTGGGCACCATCGAGTGCAATTCGTCAATGATCATGTACTCCACTTCAGAAACGATGGGCTGGAACCTTGGTGACGTGATGGCAATCGCCAAACTTTCAGGAGTGGTGATGAGGATGTGAGGCGGCGTCCTCAACATTTTTTGGCGTTCGTTTTGCGGTGTGTCACCGGTCCTCAATCCCACGCGGATGTCTTGAGCCCTGTCAGGCAGATAGCGCTCTTTAATTTCCTCCAAGGGTCCAATCAAGTTGCGCTGAATATCGTTGGCCAATGCCTTGATCGGTGAGATGTACACAGCATACACTTTTTTGTCCAATTTTTTATCCAAAGCCAAACGAACAAGACGGTCGATCACCGACAAGAAAGCTGTGAGGGTTTTACCCGAACCCGTTGGGGAGCAAAGCAACAGGTGTTTCTGATCCATAATAGCTGGAATGGCCAATTTTTGAGGGCGTGTGAAGTCTGGAAACTTGTCTCGGAACCAGTTGCGCACCGGCGCACAAAGCCGGTCCAACAACACCTCAGTTTCGAGGGGTTCGTCCAAGTAATGAATTTCTGCCATTTTACGGCTCCACCTATGTCGGTGGAGCGCTGATGAGGCCTATTAAAAATTTATGCAAGGCATCCCTGCTTATGCCCACCGTGTTTTTTTGTTTCCCCACCGCTTGACCGTCTCGGTTTCAGGGCGTGGGGACGGGTGGAGCAAAGGGCTCACAAGGGCAAGAGGCGGCACCGACACCTCATGCAGTGCATCGGTTGGGCAGGAACCAATGCAGGACAAACACCCAACGCATTGTTCTTCAACAACCACGACGGGGCGTTTTTTGTGGCTCCTTCCTTCGGGATTGGTGGTCAAAGGAAGCAGTGCTTCAAACGGGCAATGATTGATGCACAAGTCACAGCCGGTGCACGCATCTTGCGCAATGGCCACCATGGCTTGACCCATACCAAACCCTCGTGATGGTGGGCTATAACCGTGTGTATGCGCAAGAACGACGACTCAACTCGGTCAACTTCATAGGTCGGGTTCTGCAGCAAAAGACGGGGAGTCAGCATGTCCGAGAGGGAACAACGGTTGGAACGACTCAACGGTATGCTCCGCCGACGGGGGTTCATTCTCCCGGCTTTTGAAATCCATGGTGGAGCCAAGGGGTTCTATGATTTTGGGCCCGTGGGGGGTCGGCTTCGTTCTCGAGTGAATCAAGCCTGGTTGGATCATTGGTTGCGAATGGGAAACATCGTTGAATTGTCGTGCCCAACGGTCACACCGTACGCTGTGCTGGAGGCCAGTGGACACGTCGGAGAATTTTCAGATTTCATGACGGTGTGCGGTTCATGCGAAGAAGCCAGTCGAGCGGATGTTCTTTTGGAGGCACACCACACCAACCCGGACGCCCTCAAGATGGATGAACTTCAGAACCTCCTGGATGCATCCAAACCTGAGTGTCCAGCCTGCGCTGCAACTGAATGGTCTCCCGTTGAGGCACAAAACCTCATGTTCAACACGACCATAGGAGCAGGATCCTCTGGCCGGCAAGGCTTCCTTCGTCCCGAAACAGCACAAGGCATGTTCACGTCGTTCAACGTGTTGTTTCGTCATTTTAGGGAGAGGTTACCGTTCGGGGCCGTGCAACTTGGCAAAGGGTACCGCAACGAAATCGCCCCGCGACAAGGCATGATTCGACTCAGAGAATTCAACATGGCCGAACTGGAATACTTCATCGATCCTGAAAAAAAGCCCGAACCGAACCTTGGGGACCTGGGTGACTTGATGCTTACATTGGTCGGTGAGGGTCAAGAACCCAGCAGCATGCGCCTTCAGGACGCCCTTGACACCGGACTTATCCGCCACGCAACCGTGGCTGAGTTCATTGGTCGCACCCATCGTTTCTTGGAGCATGTGGGCATTCATACCGATAAAATCCGATTTCGACAACACGAACAAGACGAAATGGCCCACTACGCCGTCGATTGCTGGGACGCAGAACTGCACGGTAGTTATGGGTGGGTGGAATGCGTTGGCATTGCCCACCGAGGATGCTACGACCTTGAGGCACATGAGAAGGCTACCGGAAAAACACTTCGTGCAAGACGAGAATTTGACGAACCAAGAACCACGGTAATCGACGCTTGGACCATCAACGGTGCGACGGCTGGACCCGCATTCAAAGCCATGGCTGGGCAGGTCAAGAAGGCCGTGGAGGACCTCCCAAAAGACACGGTCTTCCCCTGCACTGTGATCATCGACGAAGGTGCTACCGTTGAGGTGTTGGCCGAACACGTCAAACCCAATCAGAAAACGATCAAAGAAACCGGTGAATGGTACCTGCCCCATGTCATTGAGCCGGCTTTCGGAATTGATCGAATCATCTGGCATGTGCTTGACCATGCCTACAAGGAGGACATCAAAAACGATGATAAGTACGTCAGGATGGAACTTTCCGATAAAATCGTTCCAGTGGACATGGCTGTGTTTCCTCTCTTTGAGAAAGATGGCATGGGCGAAAGGGCGTGGGCCATTCATCAACGTTTGTGCGCCACTCCAGGTTTGGTATCGATGTACGACGCGAGCGGCTCAATCGGCCGGAGGTATGCCCGTGCGGATGAAATTGGCGTTCCCCGTTGTGTAACCGTCGACCACCAGACACTGGAAGACGAGACCGTCACCGTCCGGTCCCGTGACACTGGTGAGCAAATCCGTGTCCCCATTGATGAACTGTGTTGATGGTCTTCCATCAACAAACAGCTTGAACGAGCGTGTTCAACACGTCCCATGAGATTGGTTTTTTGAGCGACAACCCTGATTTGAATGAGGTCGTTGATGGAAGATTCATACGATGCTCAGTTTCCAAGGTTTTCCCATGGTTCACTTCCCAGACCCATGTCATAAACCACCGGCCAACTAAACCTACAGATGGCTGAAGAAATGGCTTCGTGGTTCTCATCGCTGCACTGAAAACCACTCAAGAGTACTCCACATTCAATCAAGCACGATGACCGTTCGCGGACTTTTGACTTCGTTTGCATTCGGCTGTGGTTTCGAACGATGGCCTCCCGTTGGCAACATCGCCACCGTCAAGAGAGCCACGAACGAGCTTCATGGTGAAGGTTGAAGAACCCTCCATTGGGATTGGATATCATGGCGTTACCAAGCGATTGGACCGAACGTCATCGACCCTCGAGCGAACAAATGCTGGAGGGCAATGAAGTTCAACGGCGAACCATTCGGAATTGGTTGGACGAATGGGCCAACAACGCTCCCAAAAAGAAGGCCTTGCTCCTCATTGGTCCGCCCGGGGTAGGGAAAACAACCGTGGCCAGAGCAATCGCTGAAGACATGGGTTGGAACGTGATTGAACTGAACGCGAGCGACGCTCGCAACGCTGCTGCCATTCGAAAAGCTGCAACAAGTGGCGCAACGCATAGGTCGTTGTTCCATGACCCGACAGCACCTCCATCACGGACGCTCATTCTTCTTGATGAGGTCGACCACCTCTCCGGGGGATTGAGAGCCGTCAATCAGGACCGAATCAGCAAGGCGATGACCAACGACGGTGCAACCGACCCGCGGGTTGCCCTTCGCGGCGACTCCGGAGGGAAGGCGGAATTGCTCAGTTTGCTTGAGCAAACCAAGCAGCCTGTTGTTCTGGCATGCAACGATGAAATGGGCCTCTGGGGCAAAAACTCCTCCTGGCGCAACGCCCGTGACCGATTTTCACGCCATTTGGTGAGGATCAATTTTGTTCGAGCGACCGATGAAGCACTGAGAAGAATCGCCCGACGTGTCCTCCGAGAAGAGGGCATTGACTTCGAAGACGACGCCATCGATGCCTTGACAGCCACAAACCACGGCGACCTGAGGGCTCTTGTTCGTGACCTCCAAGTCATGACATCCGATCTCAATGGTGCACGCCTTACAGCCGACATTGTCCAAAGGCAGGCAGAAGCCGGGGCAAGAGACGTCGCCGTGGAAATCTTTCCCGGGCTTGACCGTCTCTACAAAGCAAGCAACAGCACGGAGGCTGTCGCCATTACACGAACCATCGATAAGGACCCGTCTGAGTTCCTCAATTGGATTCACTGGAACAACCCTTCCTTGTTTGAGGACAAAACAAGCGTTCGAAGAAGCACAAAGGCCCTCACCCAAGCAGACCGGATGATGATGGGACGTTACCTCAACACGGCTCACCGGTCCTCCTATTGGACCCACCACCTCACGGCCTTGGCGGCCTCTGTGGCCAACAGCAACACACCCAGAGGAAAATTGTGGCCATCGTATCCACAATTCCTCAGGCGCAGTGGATCCTCTGTTCGGCCAAGCATCGTAAGCAAGTTGTCCATGGTGGCTGGCATGAGCAAAGCTGCAGTGAGGGATGAATTCCTGACCCCACTGCAATTGATGCATCGGGAAGACGGTCCTCTCGGAGACCCCAATGATTTCCAGTTCTCCCTCGCCTTGGGTCTTGAAGCCGATGAACATGCTGCCCTGTGCGGATTGGCAAAAAGTCGACGCTCGACCAAGCAGATGATGAAGGCGTACGAGGAACGTCAAACTTTGCACCAGAGAGAGGAGGAAGCTCGACGACAAAAGGAAGCATCGTGGACTCAAACCTCGACCTTCATAGCTGCAAAGGAAACCACTAATGCTCCCGATAACGAACCACTAGAGCATGATGGTGACGGACCACAACCAGGCCAAACAACCTTGTTCTAATCTTCGTTTTTCGTGAGTTGTTTGATGATGGAGTGGCCTTGACGGTCTGCAGAGGATTTGTCTCTGCGACGCCAACTGTTGGGGTGAAGGACGATGATGGCCGTCAACAATTCAAGACGGCCAAACCACATCAAAATGGATGTGAAAATCAGTGATCCTGGATTCATGCTGGCCCATGTTGAAGTTGGTCCGTATGTTCCAAGGGCTGGGCCTGTGTTGCCCAATCCCGAAGCGGCCACAGAAAAGATGGTTTCAAACGATTCAGACGGCATCATGAGGGCCAATCCGATGCAGGACGCTACGAATAAAATGACCCAGATGAACAACATACCCACAACCAGACTGACCTGTTTCTGCTCCACAACTTCCTTGTTCATTCGAATCATGTGAATTTTTTTGGGCTGTGAAATCCGGGCGAGTTCTCGAAACGCCACCTTCAGACCGATTTGAATTCTCATAAGTTTCAATCCGCCGCTGGTAGAACCTGCACAAGCCCCGACGATCATCAGAACCAGAATAACAATGCGAGCAACCCCCGGCCATTGCCCGTAGTCAGCTGAGGCATACCCGGTCGAGGTTCCAATGGCAAGCACGTGGAAGAGGGTGTCAAGCAGAGCATTGTCCCAAGCCATGCCCGCAACAACCAGCGAGAGTGCAACAATGGCGACAGCCCCCAGAATATAGAGCAAATAGGCACGGAATTCTTCGTCCTTGAACACCGAACTCCAGTTGCCTGAACCAAACAGCCACATCAGGGTAAAATTCACACCAGCAAGGAACATGAACACGATAATGATGATTTCAACCACCGCTGAATCAAAATAAGCAATGCTTGCATCTCTTGTTGAAAAACCACCACTTGGCATGGTGGTGAAGGCGTGATTAACCGCATCGAAAACGGTCATGTTGCCGACGAATTTCAGCAACAGCATCTCAATGAACGTGAGGATGAAATAAAGGCCCCAGAGCGCCAACGCCGTTTGGCGAAGCTTGGGGCGAAGGCGGGACAGGGAAGGACCGGTCAACTCAGCTCTCGCAAGGGCCATTCCGCCGCCCATGATTCGGGACAAGACGAGCATGCTCAACATCACAACCCCCATGCCACCCAGCCATTGGGTCAACGAGCGCCAAAGAAGAAGCCCTTTTGCTTGTGCGTTGATGCAGTCCACCGTGACTCCAGCAACACAATTTGGGCTGGTATCCGGGGCAATGACAGTTGCTCCAGTGGTGGTAAATCCGGACATGGATTCGAACCATGCGTTGACAAATCCATCCCCAAAGTTTGAGAATTCGTTTCCAGTAAACGGCCCGTGAAACATGCCACCTGTCCAATACGGCAAGGCACCGATGAACACCACGATGGGCCAAATTAAGCCAACACCAACAAACGCTTCGTGGTCCCGCAACCGATCTGCGGAATCTGTCCGTGTGAGTACCGTCAGCATCAACACTCCCAAACCACCACTTACAAGGGTGGCTGGTCCGAAGGCTCGGATGGCCGTCGTGGTGTCATCCAAGAAGAACGTGAGCCCAAACAACAACAACAGCGGCATGGTTAACGCCAGAAGTGTCCATCCCCAAATGAGGTAAAGGACGTCCCATCTCATGATGCCACCTTGAACAGTTTCTTTGCCTCTTTTATTCGTTCGAGAGGACAAAACAGAACGATTTGGTCGCCTTCATTGACCAAACTATCTGGTTTAGGTTCAAGAGTTGACCATTTGCCATCCAAACCCATCCGCTTGATGAAGGCAATGCAGAACGATGAGGAAATCTCAACATCACCCAAGAGTTGTCCAGCAAGGTCAACCTTCTCAGTGATTTCAAAGGTTAACCCGACAATGTTCGGAATCTCAGCTAAAATTGAAAATTGACCTGACATGCTTTGATGAACGTGTGTCAAAATGTTGTCAATGGCCACGCGTTGGCGATCCACTGCAAATGAAATGCCCATTCTCTGCGTGACCTTCACCAAGTCCGCATCCGTTAACATGAGGCCCGTGTGTGGTACACCCAAGTCACTGGCTTGGAGGACAGCTGCAATGTTGGCATGGTCGTTTTCAAGGGCGCTGACAGCCACATCAAATTCTTCAATTCCAATCTCAGACAACAGAGAACGGTCCAAATGATCGCCGTGAATGACGTCGAGCTTTGGGTGAGCACCGGTCACGGAACCAGCCAGTTCATTGGCCAATTGCAGGTCCCGTTCAATGACCGATACTGTGGCGCCATCCCCCAGCCATTCTTCGGCCATCTTGCGACCGATGTTGCTCGCTCCAAACACAACCACTTTTGGATTGGCTGGAAATTGTTTGATCTCATGACCCAATGAGATGAGAGCGGGGTTGAAATTCTCGAGACCAATAATGGCCACAGCGACCTTATCTCCCACGTTAAGAACAGATTCATCGGTTGGCACGTAGGTCCTCCCTGTGTTGGGGTTCACGCCCACGATGTTTGGAAAACCATGGATGAAGTCTCGCCGAACTTCTCCAAGCGGACGCCCTACCGAATAGGCAGCAGATGGTCCAATGCCCACTTCAACGATGTATGCATCGTGATCAAAGGACACAACTTCAGCAATCCCCGATGAACGTAGTCCGGCGTTAAGACGTTGAATGGCACCCCGAAGCGGATTCACCACATGGTCAATTTTCGCCCAGGCCGTGAGGTGGCCTTGGCGGTATTCGTCAATGTAGTTGGACGAGCGCAAACGACATACCGTCACGAGCGGTTTCTTGGGTTCCGCTCCTTCGTTGGCATGCTCAGCTATGGCGCAGGCAATCATGTTCGTCTCGTCGGAAGGCGTTGCTGCAATGAAGACTTTGGCACTTTTCACGCCTGCTTTGACCAAGGTTTCACGGTCGGTTAAATTACCGTAGATGACCAAAGCATCCAGAGCTTGCGCTCGTGAGACGGCTCTTGGGTCGTTGTCTACAATCACAATGTCGTACTGTTCGTTGGCCAATGCCTGAGCCAACGCATACCCGACTCGACCGGCACCGCCAATGATCACGCGCATGTTCGCCACCTCAGCCCAGGGATTCTGGATAGATTTTCACTTGATATGAACCACCGGAGAGGTCAATGTCCCCTAATGTCGAGTAACTGCGTTCTCTGTCCATGTTGCCGCCCGCTGAAAGATGGACCGTTCGAACTGGATGGTAGTAATCGTACACGTTGTCGTTGTTCGATGTTGTGGTTTCGACCCAGTCGATGTAAGCGGTCGGTGTGGAAAGCAACCACTTGTTGTTCACCACGTCGACTTGAGGTTCAACAAAACACGAGGAGAGGGCAATGTTTCGTTCCTCACACCAATCGCTGCTCAAGGGGAGTTGAATGTAACCCCAAGCGTGCGCTTCCCATCCGTCGTCAGAAAAGTATGGATCGCCCAAAATACCAAACGCATACCAACCAGGAACACCACGGGTTCGGAGCAGACTGAAGAAGGCGTTTGTTTGGTCGTCACAATCGCCCAGGCCTCCAGCTATGCATTCAGGACCTGAGCGAGATGTTACGGGCGCTTCACGGTCGTACACGACGTTGGCGTGAAGGAAATCAAAAGAAGCACGGGCGAATCCATAAGCGTTTTCAGATTCACCTTCGGGTAAACTTGAGGCAATCGTTTCTGCGGTGCTTACGGTGACTGCATCCTGACCGTTGATGGCCCAATATGGGCTGAAACTGGTGCCCCTGTTGTACCAAAGTTCGTCGCCGAATTGAGCAGCTCGCAAGCCATTTCCACGGTCGTTGAGGTCTTCAAACGTGCCCGAATTGTCCATGTTGATGCCGGTGGATTTTCCATCAATTCGCGCATCGACCCTGTTGCTGTCCCACCACGAATAAGAGATGGATTGAACCTGGATGTTGAAGGAATACGCAACGGATTCGCCAGCATCAAGATTCACCTTGACCTTGACACAGGCCGCAATGGGACAATCGTTGTCTCCGTTGCCAACACCAGGCCACCAAACTTCGTGGCCATCAGAGGTGGTGATGCGGTCGTTGTGTTCTCTTGATGGAAGGCCGTCAAGAGGAATGTTGATGCTTTGGCCGTCAACAACAAGAGAAATTTGCAGTGTTTGTTGCAGAGTAGTGGGTTCAATCGCGTCGGTATCGTCCGTGTAAGAAAAGGTGGTGACCCCGGGCAGATTGGACTGGAGTGTGGGTGGAATCAGAATGTTCTCCACAAGATAGCCTGCAACACCGGTGTTGTCAACCGTAGCCGTTTTCGAAAGGGTGTAGGAAGCTTCCACGGGATAGATGTGGTATTGGGCGGTAGCGGATTGGAGGATCTCATCAAAACTACCGAATTCGCCAAGGAGATGCTCTTGGGCCTGTGGAGACAACAAAATGAAAGCGGTGAGTCCGAGCATGGCAAAGCTGCGGAAGCGATTCTTACGGCGGCGCATGATGTTTGTCTTTCGCCCGGTATGGGTTTGGACGACGCCTCGCTGAGAGGGCTTGGAGGCCATTTTGTGTGTTTTGCTCTTGCTCCCTTTGCTGAATTGTTGTTCCAAGCGGTAACTCTTCCTATCACCCTTTGGGAGAACACGACCGCAGGAATAGCAAATCGTGTCGGAAGGCAGCGTGGTGCTGCGGCAATAAGGGCAAGCACCCATGCTGACAGGCTTGGCCGACGCCGTATAACCATTGCTCTGAACGTATCGGTCGGAAGGAATAAATCGGATGCGGACGCCAAAACTTACCGATTAAGGCTACTTGCAACAAGTAAGACGTTATTCACTTTCGTGAATATGAACAACGCTGGCTCCCGCCTCTTCTTGACTTCCGCTGCGTTCGCGTTCCCGAGCCTCTTCAGCCCAAATACGACGCAGACGACGACGACCTTCTTTCGGAACGGATTCCCAAATCCAAGCATCAGCGGACGGGTTGCTCAACAGGACAAACGGGAGAATAAAGACCCAGCCAAGCGGCTGGAACACGACGAAGTAGACAGCTACGAGCAAGGCTGCACGCCAAAACGTCGATCGCAAAACAGCGCCCCATCGTTTGTCATGCAGCATCATGAAACCGTGACGAGCGGTGATGATGGCATCGGCACGAGGAACCACCAAAGCAAACATGATGGCGTTGCTCAACGAAAACAGGGTGACGCCGCCTGCAATTTCGAACGTCCGATAGATGACAACCATGGCCACCATGCCACCAATGGCCAGCCCCAAGGCCCAACCGCTTGCAGGTTGGGAACCCCCTCTTCGAACACGTTTCCTTCGCAACAGCAGATGGCTTCCAACCGAAGCGACCAACGTGATCAAAATTAACGAGATGATGTTCAAACCTGCGTACACTTCATCGTCTGAAGCCGTCTTGAAGTACGGGACAAAAAGACCGTTATCAGCGGACATCGCATAGAATCCACCGAGAAGAATGCCCCAAAAAACCTGATTCCATGCCGTCGGGAGGTCGTAAAAACCGGCGTACTTGGTCATGACACCACGCCAACCGAGCGTCATGCCCACCAACGCAAAGAAACTCGAGAGCTGAAACAGCACGAGTTCCGATACCATGGTTCTCGGTCGGACACCCCCCTCATGAAACCCTTGGCTTCAACATGACGAGGGGTGGGATTCAAACACCCCAGCCACCACGTCGGGCTATGTCACGGTTGCTGTTGTTCGGTGGAAAGGGCGGTGTTGGAAAGACCACCACCTCTTCGGCTACAGCGGTCTGGCTGGCCGACAGTGGACTCCGTGTGTTGTTGGTCTCAAGTGACCCGGCCCACTCAACCTCCGACTCCTTGGATGTAACCCTCGGTTCAGTTCCAACACCGGTGGAAGGTGTTCCGGGCCTGTTTGGCTTGGAAATGGATCCTGAAGCCAAACTTTCCAACCTGCTGCCAAAAGTGGGCGATGCCATGAACAACATGAGTGGCGGAAAAGGTGGATTTGGCGGCATGGGCGGTTTGGGCATGATGCTCGATTCGAACGCAAAGCAAGAATTTGAGGACATGAAATCCGATGTTAAAACCGCCGATATGATCCTTCCTGGCCTGGACGAGGCGTTGGCGTTTGATGAACTGCTAAAGCACATGGAAAATCCAACCTGGGATGTTGTCGTGTTTGACACGGCCCCCACCGGGCACACTCTGAGGTTCCTTTCTTTGCCCGAGTTGATCGAAGCGTGGTCAGGAAGGCTGCTCCGATTGATGCGAGTGAGCGGGGGCATCCGTTCAATGCTGTTCGGGCGAAAAGAAAGCGATGCGATGAAGGAGGAACTTGAGCGATTTCGTCGCCGGGTGCTTCACGTTCGTCGCGTCCTCAGTGACCAGGCCACGACTTCCTTCACACTGGTGACCATTCCCGAACGAATGGGCATCAACGAAACCCTTCGCGCGCATGAATCGCTGGTCGAGTACGGATTGCCGATCGGAGGATGCCTTGTAAATCGGTTAACGCCGGTCTTTGAGCACCCGTTCCTGTCCAATCGACGCCAGCAAGAAATGGAACGAATCGCTGAATTGGAAGAATCCTTGGACGGCGTTAATGTCGCCTCGCTTGAACTTGCAGAACAGGAAATTGTCGGTGTGGCAGCACTTCGGGAAACTGGAAGGATCCTTTACGGCGAACCCACACCACTCCCGGATACCATCGGGCCCCATGAAATCGGCAAGGTGCTCTTCCACGACCTCCACAGAGGCATGGTGGCCGATGTTGAAGACGACGTTGAGAAGGTCCAACTGCACTTCCCCGGATTGCAACGGGAGGACCTTTCTCTACGAAGCGAAGAAGGCGTTCTGTTTGTGGGCGTCAATGGGCGTGAACAAGCCGTTCCCACCCAAACCCACGTCAAATCCAGTCAAGTCAAAGCTTCACTTGACAACGACGTTCTGACGCTCACCATTCCCCGCAGCACCAAAGACTGAACCAGCCATGAATTGAAATGGTGGCGGCCACAGGCCTCATCATGGCGCTCGAAGGCCTCTCCCGCGGCATTTTTCGTTCCCTGGGCTTGCTCAAAAGCAAGAGCAAACTCGACGAAGAAGAACTTCGTGAGATGACCCGAAGCCTTCGCAGAGCTCTGCAAGAAGCGGATTTTAACATCCGACAAACGAAGGAAATTGTGGACAGGATGGAATCGCGTCTCAAAGAGGACGAACGACGGCCGGGATTGACCGTACAAACACAAGCGATGAACATCCTCTACACCGAATTGGTTCGCATTCTCGGCCCAGCGGCTGAGTTCCAACCTCGAGGCGCTACCCTTCTCTTGGTGGGACTGTACGGGCAGGGAAAAACGACCACCACCGCCAAGTTGGCCGAGTGGTACAGGCGAAAACACAGCCTTCGCGTGGCGGTGATTGAGGCCGACGTCCATCGTCCTGGCGCCTACGCCCAACTCTCTCAACTCCTTGAGGACACGACCGTCCAAGTCTACGGTGAGCCGGACGAAAAAGACGCCGTGACCATCGTTCGAAACGGACTCAAGGCTTGTGCCTCAGCGGATCTGGTCATCATCGACACGGCCGGGCGACACCAATTGGACGATGAACTTGTGAAGGAACTGGAACACATAGCTGCCCTCACAAGAGCCACCGACCGCTGGCTCGTCATCGACGCCCAGGTTGGTCAAGCTGCCGGACCAGTAGCTGCTTCGTTTCACAATTTGGCCGGCGTCACTGGCATTGTCATCACGAAACTTGACGGTACCGCCAGAGGAGGCGGAGCACTTTCGGCTGTTGCTGCCACAGGAGCCCCCATCGTTCACATTGGTGTGGGTGAGCGCGTGCAGGATTTGGAAAAGTTTGAATCCGACAGGTTCATTTCGCGATTGCTTGGAATGGGCGACATCCAGGGTCTCATTGACCTCGCACCTGAAGATCTCGATCAGGAAGAAGCCATGCGTCTCACCCAGAGGTTGATGAGCGGAAGGTTCACACTCAACGACATGTACAAGCAAATGGAAATGATGTCCAAAGTGGGGACCATTGACAAACTCATTTCATTCCTTCCCGGTAGCATGCTGGGTGGCATGGGTGCCATGTCAAAGTCGCAAAAGGAAGCCATGCAGGCCAACCTTGACCGCTACCGAACCATCATGGATTCAATGACCGGCTGGGAAAAGAACGAACCTGCAAAAATCAAGGTTGATCGGATACGACGAATCGCTCGTGGGTCAGGCGTTCGAGAAAAAGATGTGAGAGAACTCATCGGTCAATGGAACCGCTCCCGCAAGATGATGAAGGGCATGGGCGGCAACCGCAAGCTCAACAAGCAAATGCGGAAGATGATGAAAGACGGCGACATGGACGTTGACCCTTCATCCTTCGGCATGTAAATGGCCGAGGAGTGATGATTCTCCATCGGCGATTGCCGACGTCTTTGAACGACCAATAACCGACAGTTCTGGTTCAGAACCGGTGCGTAGCCTCTTCCTCATCATCAAGCCATTCACCCTAGGCAAGTCCCCCAAGGGCTCAACTCGGGGATGCCTGCTGGTGTTGGTGGTGCCTCGCAGTCAGGTCCGATTCTTCCAAAACTCAAGCAGAACATGCGCATGATTTGGTTCCTTTTTGGCAGCCGTAAGAAGAACAACGTCATCGTGCTTCAACACCTCCCACCCATCGTTGTCCACGGATGACAATTCAAGCATGTACGCCGTTCGAAATTCGTCCCATACCATACCATCGTGGTACGCTTTCCGCAATTCAGTGCTTGGTGTGAGCCATTTGGCCCAATCGTCAAGTTCTGCGGAATCCTTTCCGACCCCTCGGGGCCACAAACGGTCCACCAAGACCCGAAAGCCTCCGCTTGGTGGTAGGTAAATCCGCTGCACCTTCACGGCTTTTGGACAACGAATTGTTTTATAATTCAATGGATGCTTGTCGTCAAGAAGCAACATCTCGTCGACAAACAACGGCTTGGTTGTCAAGAAGGGAGGTTGAAGTGATCTTGTCCACGATGGCTTGGGATTGAATCCAAGGGAATGATTTTTATGCGTTTCATGCCAAAAAAAAATCATGTCAAGCAAGCCAACGATGGTGCTGCTCTCCATCGGCCTCTTGCTTGTGCTCAGCACCTCTCCGTTTGCAACGGCCAACACTTCGGAGGAATCCACGCCTGAATTGATGACCAGAATCATGATGATGCCTCCGGAGGCTGAAGTGACGGGCATGCACGTCGATGCCAACGGCAACTTCTTTGTCAACGCCATGCACCCGGACGAAGACCGGTACAGGGCAACGATTGGCGTCATCAATGGCGTGGATTGGAACCAGCTCCCACCAACCGTCCCGGAACTTCCCTCGACCAGCACAGAAGACGACATATGGCATGGAATTCGAACATCGTACGGATCGTATCAGGTGATTTTACAGAGCGGAGATGAACTGTCAGAAGGAGGTCTTGCAGGAGGCATTTACGCTGCTGAAGACGGCTCGCAACTTCTTTTGAGCAAGAAACCCGACTACAACGCCTTTGTTCCCCTGAACGACGAAGGCAACCGAGGCTACCTCTACACCGCATGGGAAGATCGACCGGCCGGTCTGAGCCAGTTGGAATTGGAACGAAACGACACGTCCTCTGAATGGGCGGTGATGGGTGGAAAGATGTTGAACCTCAGCAGCATCAACGGAGGCTGGGTGTTTTGTTTCGGCAGCATGAGTCCTTGGGGCTCTCCGCTGTTTTCCGAGGAATTGTACTTTGACAACACCGAAGCATGGAACGATGAAAGTTTCCGATACCACGCCGACCAAACCAAGTTGGAGCGTTATCTTGGCCACTACCCCAACCCCTACGATTACGGCTACATCGTTGAAGTTGAGAACGCCACAACCTCGGAACCCAACCTTACAAAACACGTCGCCATGGGTCGCTTCTCACACGAAAATGCAGCCGTGATGCCGGATGAACGGACCGTTTATTTGACCGACGACGGCTACGACACGGTCTTGTTCAAGTTCGTCGCTGACACGGCAGGAGATCTCTCCGCTGGAACCCTGTTCGCAGCGCGAGTTGACCAAGACAACACGAGGGATTCGAGCACGACCGGGTTTGATGTCGAATGGATGGAGATGGCCTCATCATCCAATGGTGAAATTCAATCTTGGATTGACGAGTACAACGGCATCACGACCGACGATTTCATTGCAGGTCAGAGCAGCTACATCACCGACGAGGAAATCAACGATTGGGCTGAAGGGCGTTTGAACGAAGACCTGAACGGAGACGGTACGGTCGGTTCTGCCAACGATGACCGTGTGGCCTTCCTTGAATCACGTAAAGCAGCCGCCGCTCTCGGCGCCAGTGACGAATGGAACAAAATGGAGGGGGTCGCCTTCAATCCGAATGTTCCAGATCACCTCTATCTTGCCATGTCAAGGATTGAATCCGCCATGAGCGACGGACAAGGTGATATCGACGTCAGCCAGAATTCATGCGGGATCGTCTATCGGATGACCATGAGCGAACAGTGGAACGTCAATCGAATCGTTCCTGCGATTTCCGGAGGCCCGTACAATCCCTCGGCTCAATACGCATGCGATGTGAACAACTTGGCCGGCCCAGACAATCTCCTCGTTCTTGATGACGGACGGGTTCTCATTGGAGAGGACACCAACAAACACGAAAGCAACATGGTATGGCTTTGGGGAGAGGTTAGATCCTCAGTGCAAGGAAGGGAAAACATCACGTTGAACCCTGGTGTTGTGCTCAGCACCCTTGAGAGCAACGAGAGGATTTGGACCTACACTTACGATGCGGAAGTCAACGACCTTCACCACGATTCGACCTACACGGGCTTCATCTCCGTGAAGGAAGTTGGTGAAGATGAACTGCAGGCGTTTGGTTTGTGGACGGGCATTGACACAAGCGGGGAGCGACACAACCAAACGTTCTCATTGGACACCGGCTGTTATGTCATCAACGCCTCACTGTACGAGGCCGATGACCTCAACACCAATGCAGGGAACGCCACGCTTCTGTCCTCTGCCATCTCCGATGTTGTGATTGGTCACGGCACGTGCATCAACGGTGTGTACGCCGATGAGGTTGCAAATCAGCAAAACGATACAGATGAAGAACAACCTCCGGATGTTGTCGAACCATCGAGCGAAGCACTTGCTGGATTCACGGCGTTTCTCGCCATAACCGCTCTTCTTGGGGCAACCTGCGTGCCCTCAAACCGCAAACCGCTCTGAGGTGTTTCCGGATGTTAGCCCTGCTGTCCAAATTGGAGCATCGGTGTCGCACAGCCTCGGTTTGATGACGAGGGCAACTCAATCGCATTGGTTGCGACGGAAGATCGGTACGGCCAGCAACACGAACATCACCGTTGATGTTACGGAGAAGGGGCTGGTTAAGTTCACTGTAATGTCCGAGCCCGTGTCGTTTGAAACCTGTTCCGGAATGGGAACCACGCCTTCCCAAGTTGGGCATTCATCGTAATATGTTTGGTAGGCACGCCAATCGTTGGTTCGAAACTCAATATAAGTCCGCAATCGTATTTCGTAATGTTCTGGGCTTTCCGAAAAATCCCATGATGCCGTGAAGGTTCTTTCTACAGTTTCACCAGCCTCCAAACTCAATTCTGAATTAAATTCCAAATCAATCGGCCCAAATTTGGACTCTTGATATTCAACCACCTCATCTCTGATGAGATCTCGAATACGAATCACGGGGATGAACGATACTTCGATTTCTGCCGAGTCTCCATAATTACCGTCAGATTGTACAGTGACGACAAGTTCAGATTGATCAGATTTTTGACACGTAACTCGATTTGTATCGTAAGCATAAGCGGTTTCAGGAGTCGCCTCATGTTCCATCAAGAGCGTCATCCATGGGTAAATATGGACAGTGGAGATTTCCTCAGAGGGTTCACACTCATCGCACGGAATCACGTAAGAATACCTGATCACTTCTGCGCTGGATGTCAAGGAGGATTCCCCTGCTGGTGCGTACTTGTCAGCGGAAAGGACGTAACAAAAGGTTACAGTTGAAGTGGCCTGAACAAAGATCTCATTGCCTATTTCGTTGTCCGTGCAGTAGCCCCACTCAGAAATTTCGTAAGGCCCAGCAATGTCGTGGTCCCAATCATTTGTTATTTGGACCGTCACATCGTGAGGGTTGTTGTTGATGATTGAACATTGGATTGAATATGAATTCCATTCGTATTCGACATCGAGATGGACCTCATCATCGCAATAATAATCGATTTCAGGTGCGTATGGATTTTGTTGGCCCATGGCGCTGTGAACACAAGAAAACAGAAACAAAAAAACGATGCCAAGAAATTTTATGCGTGATAAAAGCCTGTCCAATCGTAACATAAGGAGGACTTCTTATCCATTCATAGTAAGTCTTCTCCCGGTTTTGAACACGATGTTACTCGCAATGACGGTTTCGGGGATGTCTTGGTCGCCGCACCCAACATCGGTTGGGGTGTCTGCGAGTCCACGGAAACCGCGACGGAGAATTTCGTCGTGCGACCGACATCTCATCGGCCACAGATATGGATTCAAAGGGGCGAAAGCCGGCCTCATTGTCCAACAAGTTGGTAATCCTCGGAGAGCGGTGTCGCACCGGTTTCCATGAGGATGATTTGGCCGTCTTTGAATCGCATGAAGGACATGACAGCTTCGGAGTCGGAATCGTTGGCGAAATGAACAATGGAATGGGCAACGCCCACTTCGTCGTTTTCGAACAATATGCGATTGTGTTCTGATCGAGGTGTGCTACCGCCACTTACGAAGCCAAGAATATCCGATTTGTTCATCGTGATGCCGCCGACATGGGGATTGAACACGCAATCGTCGTGAATGATCTTGGCCAGTGCGTCGACGTCTGCGTTTTCCCAAGCGGTGTTGTATGCGGTAATGATTGACATGTCTAACCTGAATAAATCAAGAAATTTAAATTCATCGTTGCGAGGTGTTGTAATTTTTTCAAAAACACTCGTAGGTGTTCTGAGGAATGCTTGTATTCGCTAGAAAAGGAGATGCAGCCAAATGGTTCACGATAAATCAAAGGCGACTGCGAAGGAGGACCAGGGCCATCAACGACATGTTGACGCCTAAAATCAACTCCGGCAGCCAGGAGAGGTTGCTTGTTGCAGCGAGCACCAAGATCACCAACGATTGGAGACCGAATCCCAAAGCGGAGGAGACGGTGAGTTCAAACACCAACGTTGGTGATCCCTTCCCCGAAAGTCGCTCCACAAATTGGTCTTGCCAACTGAAAAACAAAACGTAGATCGTGTGCAGGAAATTGACATGGGACTGTTTTTCCCACGGGTTGGCGACCGGCCGAACCCGTTCATCCACACGGCTGGTAGCGTCACCTGAACCGAGGGAGCGCATGAGAATGGAATAATGGTTGAACAAGGAATATTGGAACAACGTGGCAAGAATCAAGGCACAGGTGAGCAGCAGCGACCAATCAAAAACGCGTCCAAATGCCAGCATAACCGCTACCATCCCAATGGTGTCTGCCACGGTATCCCAATACCGTCCCACATGCGAAGGCCGGTTTCGAATCCGAGCAAGTTCCCCATCAACGGCATCAATAACCCCCTTGACGACCAGGAGTGCACAGGCCAAAACGGCTTCATCCTCAAGGATTAACCACGCACAAAACAGAGTGAGCAGCAAATGGAGGTTCGTGACTTGCATCACGGGCACGGGCTTGTCTTTGAGGAAACGTGCCACAACCCGAGCGATGGGTCGACCCCATTCGGACAAATCAACGACGTCCTTGTCTCCGTATTTTTTGTATGCCACCAGGACGCCCGTCGCTGGCTCAAGCAACTCATAGATAGCCTTCTCCTTTGCAATGGGCATCAATCACTCGTTCTCATGCACCTTTTTCGTGGCGGAGACATTGATGTGGGGTTCAGTTGAATCGTCACCTTCGGGATGATGTGCAGCAAAACCACTGAGGTGAAGGCCTTACCAATGATTCACCATCAAGTCATCAACAGCACACCAAACGGCACGCATATGAAATAAGGGTGAATGAACCACCAAACGATATTCATGCGCTTGGAATGGACCGTTTACGCCTTCACATCCGCTCTGTTCTTTACGATTGGAGTTCTCATGTACCTCTTTGAGGCTGGACCGGAGGTTGCCGCGGCGGTCTTTGCGATTTTAACCGTGCTTTACGGCTGGGTCGCATGGGTGATGGTCAAGCGCGCAGCCGTCTTGGAATTGCATGCTTACCAGGCTTGCACTTCTTGCAGTGCACTCACGCCCATGCAAGGGGCACACTGCATGAATTGCGGGATTCAAAACGGCAATTTTGTCGCAAACCAAGCGTGAAAATACAGCATTCAGTAGGACTTCGCCAAAAGTACACGGCGGTTCGTTGGTACCCCAGTCATGTGACAGGGGCGTTGTTCATCGTAAGGGTCGGTGGCGTCGCCAAGGAATGAAAAACCTGTGATTCGCTCAATGGCTTCAGCATCGGCATCGGAACCGTCAAACGCCAATTCGTAGATGTGGCCGTCGTTGACATCACCCTCAAGTCGCCACTTGCCGTTGTCCTTGACCATGGGCGGAAGCGGTTGGACCACATCACCCATATGGGCGGTTGAGCGACGACGCAATTCATCGCTGATTTCGTCGAGCACACGGTAGCACTCGTCCACGATGTTGTCCATGGCCAGCGGTTCTTTGCCCCCCGTTCGACGGGCTGCAAATGCCGTCCCTTGGGAAATGTCTCGAGGCCCGATGTCCAAGCGAAGTGGAACGCCCTTGATCTCCCAATCGTAGTATTTTTGCCCGGGATGCAAATCACGGTCATCCACCTTAACCCGGAGGCCACGAGAACGGAGCGTTTCAGCCACATCATGAGCGACAGCAACGGTGTCCACCTCTGCATTTTTCCGAATCATGGGACAGATGACAACTTGGAACGGAGCGATTTTAGGCGGCATGATCAGACCGTTCTCATCACCGTGCATGCCAACAATGGCGCCCAACAACCGCTCCGACATACCGTAAGTTGTTTGATGACAATGTGTTTGCTTCGCGTTCAAGTCTTCGTACTTGACATCAAACGCTTTTGCCCATTGGTCCCGATAATGATGACAAGAGGCCACCTGAAGTGTTCGGCCGTTTGGCATGACAGCATCGATGCCGATGGTGTACCAAGCACCGGGGAACGTGTCCCATACGGGCCGTTTCGCTTTGATAATGGGCAAACAAAGGTCCGACATGATTCGGTCAACAATGTCCAAATCTTCTTCGATTTGGCGAGAAGCATCCGCTTCATCAGCGTGGGCAGTGTGAGCCTCAAAGAAATGAATTTCCCGAACACGAATGAACGAACGGGTTTGTTTGGTTTCGTATCGGAAGGTGTTGACCATTTGATAGATTTTCAAAGGGAGGTCTTTGTGAGAGCGAATCCAAAGTGGAAACATGGTGTACATGGCCGTTTCAGACGTCGGTCGAAGGAACATAGGGATGTCCAGTTCGTTGTCTCCGGCGTGCTTAACCCAATACACTTCTTTCTTGAAGCCACCATCCTCCTCTTCGTCTCGAAGGTCATCGGGGTCAACACCCTCTTCCCTTGCTCGCTTGAGTCGAGCCACCAAGGCGTTTTCCTTCTCGAGCAAATTCTCGGGGATCAACAACGGGAAGTTGACTTCCTCGTGCTCTGTGCGTTCCATTTCCGCATGGGTGAGTGCGTCGATGAGCTTCATCGTCTTCCAACCGTACGGCCGCCAGACATCCATTCCTTTGATGGGGTATCGCTTGTCGACCAGTTCGGCAGCCTCCACCATGAAGGGGTACCATTCGTTGAAGTTCTCCGACTTGGAAGGAATGCCTCGCTTCGCTTTTCCATGGCCCATGGTGGGGCGTGGTCGTGACACACATCAAGATGACGCTTTTTACGCCCCAGTCTCAAGACGGTTTTTGGCCATCCCAAGCGCAACCAAAGCAGCACCGCACCACACCACCTCGAGGACGAGAAAGGCCCATTCCGAGATGAGGAGGGCCCTCACAGCCAAGAACCCCGAGCCCACCGCCATCAACACCAGGTATGTTGTTTGTTTGCTGTGCAACTTGCCTCGAGTTTCAAGAACAAAGGCCATCAAAATGGAGATCATACCAATGTAAGCCAACCCTTCGCTGGCCACGTCCAGCATCCTTTCACTTCCTGCGAGTGAACATGACCGTGCCGATGCAAGAGCCAATGATGGCCACCAAATCGGGAACGCCGTATTGACCATCCAGGATGCTTTGGCTCCATCCCAAGCCGGTGGAGAGTTGATGCACAGAAATCCAATTGATCCGGGTGTATCCATCGGAAGGGCACAAGTCCGAAGGATCGCACATACCGCCCAAAAGAAGGCCGAAAAGACCGAACAGGTTGGCCACGCTGATGAGCAAACCTGAGGCAAAAATCAATCTCATGGGGGATTTCGTTGAACGTGCGACGGTTGGGGCAGGAGGCATGTCCTCGATTGGAGCAAGGGGCATCACAGGCTCTTCGATGGCGGGGGCCTCAGGTGCGATGACCTCGACCATCATGTTGGTCGGAGGCGCAATTTCGGTGATCCCGTCGTCACCAGCGCCAGAAGGGGAGAGATCGCGGCGTTTTACAGGTTGAACTGGAGCGATTTTGATGCCGTAAAGACGGTCCGCCAAACTCACCAAGGCTGGGTCATCCGCAATTTCCGAAGGGTCCAATTCTCCATCAAGGAGTTGTTGCAGACGCTCGGAAACGGATGTCATGGTCTCACCGTGTGTTGATGGTGAAGGCTTCCCTTCAAGAAGGCTCCTTCCACATGAATTCAGGAAAGGTTCTCATTCCTGTTCGTCTGCATATTTGTTGTACAATGCCTCGTTCACCAGCGGCGCGGTGCAATGAGGACAGCGGTCTGAAGAGGTCAACAGTCCCGGTCGAATGGCCAGCACCGCCAGGCATGAGGGGCAAGCAGCAAACATCTCACCTTCAGCCAAATTGAACAACTCGCTTGGAACAGAGTGACGATAACCTGCTCGATAAACAGGGTGCCAGTGAAAGACTGCACGCCTGAACGAACCAAAGGCGGCCCAGCCCATTAGGAATGCAAAGATGAAACCTGTTGCGAATCCGCCGGCGACCCCTTGGGCAAGGTTCAACAGCGCCAAGAAACCAAACATCAATCCAGCGATTGAAAGCAAACTTACAGCGGGCCAATATGCCCAAGCCCGTCGTTGCCGGTAACCCAAATAAGTTGAGAGGACCATGAACACCATGCCCGCCATGAACACTTGAGTAGGCGTTGAAGACCAGATGCCCAACGCCACCAGTGCGCTGGCCATCAAGTAAAGAACGATGGCTCCATCGACGAGGACAATGAAACTGGTGCCTCGATGGACATGAGCAATCGGATCCCCTCCCATCCCTCGTCCGGGCGCTGAACCGGCCATGACCAGTTCTTCTGCACGGTCGTTGGCCATGTTTCGGGTTCGTGATGCCCCTCTTCAAGGGTTTGGAAGTCCCTGCGGTAAAACGAAGGAGTCATGACGGTGTGGTGCTTCGCCGAATCATGGTCACCCGTGATACCGATGTGATCCAAACCGGTGATTCGCTGCATGGCCGCCATGTTCTGCTGGGGATTACGGGGGGAATCGCAGCGGTTGAATCCGTGAAACTGGCCAGAGAACTTCGCCGCCACGGTGCTGAGCTGACGGTTGTCATGACCCCCTCTGCACAACGAATCATCACGCCCCTGGCGGTGCGCTGGGCCTCTCAAGCAGAGGTCATCACGGACTGGGACGGCGACCTGAGCGTGTTGAACTCGGTTGATGCTGTTTTGGTGGCACCTGCAACCCGAGACGTCATGGCCAGCCACATTCATGGATTGCAACACGGGCCGTTGATGATGGCGTTGTCCGTGGCCCGCTCCAGAACTGTGCCTGTGCTCATGATTCCCAGCATGCATCAGGATTTGGCAACAGATCCTGTCACGGATGAAATTGTGGAGGAACTTCGCCAACAAAGCGTCCATGTGTTGTGGGGCCCTGATGAAGAGGGGAAGAGGAAAACACCCTCTCCAAGAATCGTCGTGGCCCATCTCTGCCACCATCTCAACAAAAGGTTGCCAAAAAGAAGGCATGTCGTCGTGACGCTCGGAGCGACACGCTCTCCCATCGACGATGTTCGTTTTGTCCAAAACACCAGCACAGGAGCGACAGGTTGGGCGATAGCCGACCACCTCCACCGTCACGGTCACAACGTGACCTGTGTGGCGGGACTGACCACGGCTGTGGAACCCGAATGGTTGCCACTGGTCCTTCGGACGCCTACCCCCCAAGCCATGCTCGCAGAATGTTTGGCCCTTGCGAACGATCCAATTGATGCCTGGATTCACGCAGCAGCGGTTCTCGATTACGTGGTTGGTCAGCCAGCAGAGGGCAAACTTGCCAGCCAACAAGGCCCTCTTGCTGTAGAATTGGTTGAGCATGAAAAGCACATTCAAGCACTGGAAAGCGCATGCCAACATGCTGTGCGAATCGGCTTTAAGTTGGAATCGGGTATCAAACAAAACGACCTCATTCATCGAGCAGTCGCCCAGATCGGTCAAGCCAACATGACGGCGGTCGTCGCAAATCGATTGGAAGACATCGGCGTAACAGGAAAACCAAGAGGCTATTTGGTTGACCGGCAGGGAGCCCACTTTGTGTTGGAAGACCAAGCAAGATTGAACGACGCATTGTTGACCCTTGTTCAGCGAGGCCCGGAGGGGTCGAACTGAGACGGTTCGCCATTGTGGGCCATCGTGCGATGTCCAAGGGTTCACTCCCACTTAACGACCTGTCGGGTGGAGCCGGCCGGGTAGATGTGCTCATACGAGCGCTCATGGCCGCCCTCTTGACAAGTCACGGGGTTCGGAAAAACACCGAGGTCATTCTTCACATGATGGGGGGCCCTGGACCGCCTCGGCGAATAAAATTCAATGGGCATGAGTTGAGAGGTTTGCACGCTGAGGAGCGTTCTATAGCAGGGACGTTGGCCAAGGTGCTGAACATCCCTTTGCCTCCAATTGGTCGATGGCAACCCGTTACTGCTGGAATTGAACACAGCGGTGGGGCATTGAAACACACCCTGAACGAGTGGAAAAACACCAAGGTCATCGCGCTCGACGCCAACGGCCCAAGACTATGGAAAAAAGAAGCACCTTTACCCGTTGTGAGCAAGGCCAACGAAATGGACATCGGCCTTGTGTTGAGCGACGATCAACCGTTGAGTGGAGAGGAACAAGAGGGGCTTGAGTTGCGTTCGTTGGGTGACACGTGGCTCCAAGGCCACATGGCTGTTGGTGTTGTGCACTTCTTATTGGACGAAGGGGTTGCCCTCAACCTTGAGTGAGCCAAGCAGGCCAACCGTTGTCCACTTCGCTCAAACTGACCGCCATAAGGTCCTCGTCAATGGCAAAGGGATGGCTTTGAGGCCAAACCGAGAGACAAGACATGCTAGCTTTGTTGGCTTCGACCGCATCGCAATCACCCTTCAGAACTGGACTGTGATTGACGTGGGCTGCTCCGATGGTGAAGGTCGCCACCTCCCCCTCACCGTCGGGGTCAAACCGAACGGCGTTGCGATACCAGCGAACACCCAACCGGGTTGCAGCCCATGTCCCGTCCCATGTGGGGGGCACGTTGAGATTGAGCATCAGGTCTCCGTTGGCAAAGGCGTTGAGAAGGGACGTGTAAGGGTGGTCCAGCCAGCGGTCGTCATTGGCAGGTGCGGGCCATGAGGAGAAGTATGTCGTGTCCATGGCGCCCTCTGGACGGGTCACGTTCGCAGCAACTCTTGGAAGCAACGCCGTCACTTTCTCGACCGCTTCAACGGTGGCTTTGACGGCTTGCTCCATGCCTTCAACATCGAATTGGGTGAACGAAGAAGCGAGGGCAGGAACCCCGTACAATCCAGCTTCACGCGCAGCACCCATGGTGCCGCTGTGGTAGGAATCTTGGGAAAGGTTGGGGCCGAGGTTGATCCCCGAAACGACCATTTGAGGTTGGACATCACCCAGGAGGTGCTTCAATCCACCATCAAGAGCCACAATCATCGTGTCGCAAGGGCTTCCGTCAAGTTCGAACAAATGCACTGGAGAACCGCTGGGATCAAGACCCCAACTTACGGCCAAATCCTGACGCGAACGCAAAGGCATGGGTTGCATGAGATTGATTCTCATCCCCGTTGCAGAATGATTGGTGCTGGGAGCCAAAACCGCCAGTGGAAATCCCGATGCGTGAAGGGCTTTCACCAACATGCGAAAACCGGGAGCCTCAATGCCGTCGTCGTTGGTGAGCAACAACCATCCTCGTTCTGTCATGTCCCTTCCTCAGTTTGCCCTGGGCCAGTGGCTTCATGAGGGTTCGCTTCAATTGCGGAAACACGTTCCGAGGTGATGACGACCATCATGAGACCGAGCATGAGCACAGCTCCTCCAATGAAGGTCCAAAAGCCGGGAACACCGGCGTCAAAAAACCACCAACCAATGAGGGAGCCAATGACGGGTTCAAGGGTCACGGACGTCGAAACAACGAGCGGCGAGATGTAGCGTAGGCACGTGTTGAGGCCGGTGTGACCGAGCAATCCAGCGATCAACGCCAACAGCAAAAACCACCCCAAAAACTCCGCCTCCATCCATCCAAGAGCACCAAACGTCGCGAATTCAGGTTCAATCATCCAAGACAGAGGCACAAGAACAACCGCGCCGACAAGGGTCACGGGAAAGGCGTACAGGAAAATTGGCATCCACTCCCTTAGAACCCGCCCGACGACGATGTAACCGACGACAAACACGGCTCCGGAGAACGCAAGAGCGTCACCCCACAACGTGACGGTTTGGTCGCCTTGTGCTGAACCTGCATCAAAAAGAGCCAACGAGGCACCGACGAAGCATACAGCGGCTCCGATCCATTCCATTCTTGCCGGTGCTCGAACATTTGTTGCGGTACGGGCCAACACACCCATCCCTAGAACGATCACCAAAGGATGCGCGGTAACAAACAGCAGAGAATGGGTGAGGGTGGTGGCATCAAGACTGGCTACCCAGGTTGCAAAGTGAGCCGCTAAGGCCAACCCGCTCGCCCCCATCAACTGCAGGCTTCTTTTGGAACGCCAACGCGTTCGAAGTTCTTCAGGCGTTGACCTCCACTGCCAAAGGGCCAATGGGGCGAGCACCAACGCCGTCAATTGCAGCCTCCACGATGCACGAAGCACCGGGGGCACCTCGTTCACGTGTTGAAACAGCGCCCCTGCGCTTGACACACCGCACACCGCAGCCACAAGCAGCAACCACACCCACGGGGGTGTGGAACGACCTGTCGTCATGGACTCACGCTCAAGCTTCCAGGGACTTGGAGTCGCCACCGATCACGCCGGCTCGCTTGAAGAGGAAGTAAATCACGTACCCTACTGCCACGTTAATGAAGATCAAGCCAGCCATACGGATGCTGTACCACGCCATGGAATCCGGGAAATTCTCAACCCCCATGATGGTCTTGCCCGTGCCGTCGGCATTGAGCCATATCGAATCAATGAACGAGAGGATGCTCGATTCGGTGCCAAAGAACGCCTCTCCAGTCAACAAACCTGCGGCCACCATGAAGGTCCCCAGGAGGATGAGAGCGCGTTGTTTTTCGGCCTCTGTTGTCCCTTTTTCTTCCTTGAGTGCATCGATGCGTGGTTGCAATTTCTTGTCTTCCCAGCGGTCACGAGCCACACCACCGATCAGCATTGGCAGGGTGTGAGGTACGTCGAGGTACATGCCCAAACCGAACGATGTGCCCATCCCGGTAGCCCACTCAATGAACATGCCAAGCAAGAACCCGAGTCCAAGGAGGACAAGGTCACCTTGGCCTTCTGCGAAGATGATGGAGAAGGTGGCGAAAGCGTTGGCTTGAGGTGCGATGAGGTCAATTCGGCCTTCAGCCAATTGAATGGACAGGAAAATCGCCACACCTGCACCGATGATGGCTCCGGGGACAACACCCATGATGTTGCCCTTGGAGATGTGGTAGGGCCGGTTCCCGATGTACAGGCTGTTCTTGTAATCTCCAATCACCGTTCCCGACATCGAAATCGCAGAGCCGAACACCGTGGTGCCAACCAAACCCAGCAACACAGCGTCCTGCGTGTTCAGGCTGAGCAAATCCTGGAAGTTGAGGAAAACACCGAGCAACATCAACAGCACGATGAAGGAGGTTCCTGAAACGGGTTCAATACCGGTTTCGCCCATCACTCGAACGGCGATGGCTCCCAACATGAACGTCGTGAGGATGAGAACGGTAGCGAAAACAAAGGCTGCTATGGGTGAGAAACCGCCGATGGTGAAAATCAAAATCATCGCGAAGAAGGTGACGATCATGAAGATGGGTATGTGTTTCAAGGGCCATTCGTACCAGCCCTTGCCTTCCATGTATTCTTGGCTACCTTCACCCGAGAAGGCGGAACCAATGTCCGAAAAGATGTTGGCGAAGGTTCGCCACATCTTGGCTAAACCAAACATACCGCCACCGACGATGGCCCCGATGGCAATCGTTCGAATCGTCTTGGAGAACGCAAGCATTTGCAACGCCGCAGAGCCCCCGCTGGCGTATTCTTGGACCGGTACGTTGGCCTGTTGAATGGGGTCGTAAATGGGGAAGTTGGTGTAAACGGCCAAAGGGACGAGGAAAAACCAACCCACAATGGTTCCCATGTTGACCAAAAACGCTACTCGAGTTTTCATGAACCATCCAATGGCAAACATGGAGGGCGTGAGGGCCACGCCGATGTAAGTGTAGGCAAAGGGGTTCCACGCCGTGCTTTCCGACCATTGTGTGTAGCCGAGGGAGACACCGTCTTCGGTGCCCGATGGCTGGTGAATTTTTCCGTTGGAATAGAAGGTCGCCAAACCAATGTCACCCCAGTGAAGCGACTCGGCAATGAAATCGAGGAGGGCTACCTTGCGATCGTTCATCCAAATCAGTGGGTATTCAACAAGGAACAACCCAATCATGGTCAGTCCCGTCCATACTCCGATGGTCTTGAGGGAATCTCGAGCGTGTTCTACAGCGCCAGTGCTGACATCTGAAGAGATGTCCAGCATCTTCAGCGTGGCCTCGAAACCGGGCAACGGCAGCGGGTCCTCAACAAGCCATACACGTCGGAAGATGATGAAATACATCACACCAAGGAAACCGGCAAACATGGAGGCGACAATACCGATGAACGCCAAGGTGAAGGTGTCGCCGTCCTGTAACGTCACCAACGGCCCGTCGGCGAGTAAATAGGCGGGTTTTGTGGCCAGCAGGAAGATGGCCGGGAACGTGAAAATGAACCCTGTCGATGCGTGGGTGGCACCGGTGGTGGCCGATGTGGCAATGTTGACTTCAGAAGGCGACCACTTGAGGGCCATGCCAAGAAGATAAGCAATGTACCATGCAGCAGAAATGGCCAAGCCGAGTTTCAGTCCAATGTAGGCGGTTACGCCGGAGAAAATCGCTCCAATGCCAATGCCGATGAGCACCTTTGAGGTGTTCCAATGCGAAATTTCGAACGATTCCCTGAGGTTTTTCTCTTCAAGGTATTGTTCCAGCACCCCCGTGTTGAGGTTGTTGTACATCTCATCGTCCAGCCACGTCAAGGTGCCCTGCTCAATGGCCTTCAGACCCTCGGGGGTCACGGGTTGGCGATACGCCGATTTGGTCACGGTTTTACTGCCAGATGGGACGTCGTTGGACATTGTATTCTCCAGCCTGCGGACCACCGCTGTTACGACGGTTGCATCGGCCCTTCATGACCGTTGCGCTCTTCAGGCGTTTGTTGAAGCCCGTTGCCTGTTCCGTTCGTCCTCGGCTTTTGCCACAGCAATGCCGTCCTCAACGTCAACTTTGCGAAGGATAATGGCACCAGCTACGATGAGCAACGAGATGGCAAAAATGCCCACACGGGAGTCAAACATGACCGTCATCACAGCGTAGATCAACGGTCCGAGCAACGCCGCCACCTTGCCAAAGAAGCCAAAGAAGCCAAAGAATTCTGCAGAGCGAGTCTCGGGCACCATTTGTCCAAACATCGAACGGGCCAGTCCTTGCGAACCGCCGAGCAGGGCACCACCGAAGACCCCGAGAAGCAGGAATTGAAGGAAGACTGAGATGCCGAGCGGACCCCAAACCAAGGAACGTGCGGTTTCTGGGATGAAATCCAATTTTCCATCACCAAGGCTTGTCGGATGGGCTACGCCAAGACCGGTGGTGTTGGCAAACTCGCCACCCTCGATGCTGTAGGAAAAGCGCGAGTCATCCATCGTCTCTTCAAGAGCACCCAAATTGGCGGCCGTGAGGTTGACGGCTTTCAGAGTCGCACTGCCGTTGCTTTCATAGGCCCATTCAACGGCATAGCCTTCTTTGTAATCCGAGTTCTCGGTGACGGGGAGAATGTCTTCATGGGCGAGCGCCCATTGCTGCTCATCATCGTCAGGAAGGGCTGCTATGTTGTTCACACCTTCACGTGCCGTGACGATGTAGGTCTCATCTTCTGCATCCCAAGCGTATTGAATGTCGTATTCGTCGTGATTTTCCAATTCCAACGGTGCAAACGAGAGGGCTCCAACAATGACAAAGCACCAGCAGACCAGCGAAAACTGCAGGGCACCTTTCGTTCCCCACTTATCGGCCAATTTCGTGAATCCGATCGCAGCAGGGGCTGCAACAAATTGAATGATCAAAATCGTGGCGATCAAACCTGCTGTGGTGAGCCCGAGAACCACGATGCCAAAGACACCCGAAAGAGCCGTCACAGAATTGATGCCATCAATGAAGCAGAAGTAGGCAATCATGTAGATGAACAACGTGCGGAATTCCTTGATGCCCGTGAGGGTTTTCTTGACTTCACCTAGGGCCATCATGGTTGATGCGATCAAGCCCATCGGTTCCATTTCGTTTTCGATGTGGGGTTCAGGAACCATCTTGAAGGTCATTTGGGCAAAACCGAGCCACCAGATACCGGAGCTGGCCATGGCAAAGGGAATGACCCAGGATTGAACAGAACCGCTTTCGTCAACGATGAAGGTCACCATAAGAAGATGGACCAAGAGAAGAAGACCTCCACCAAGGTATCCTGCGGCGAAGGCTTTGTTGGAGATGCCATCCATTTCGGATTCATCACCCATGTGGGGGAGCAAGGCGTTGTAGAACACGCCGGCTCCGTTCAGACCAACGTTGGCTGCCATGAACATGAGCAAGGCCCATATCCATCCGATTGAAACGCCGAGATAAGGTGAAAGGGCAAGGAGAACACACGACACAGAGCCCAACAACGTGAGAATTCGAAGCCACCACATCTTGATCATTCGCCGGTCTGCAATCACACCTAGGGAAGGCGCACATACCGCAACCAACAACGCTCCGATCATCACCGCCCCTGAAAACAAAGCGTCTGCGGTCCATTCTGAACCGAGCAATTTCATTGAGATGCCGTTGGCCTCAGCAAACAGGTAAGCGAACCATGCTGGGAAAATTGCTGTTGTCACGGATGTCTCAAAGGCACTTTTCCCCCAATCGTATGCACAATATCCACGCACACGCTGGTCATTTTCTTGCGCAGCTCCAAGGTCACTCATGGATGCTGTACCCCCCTTCGGCTTATGAAATGATTTCCTGCGTCAGAACAGAACGAGGGGTTTTCGAGATTCACCGTTCGGTTCAACCAAACGAGGCTGGAGATTGGGTGGTCCAGCCGTGTGATCTCGAGCTGGGCTCCAACATCAATGATCTCGAATGATGATGAAACGACCAAGGGCTTCTTGCCACATGATTTTTTGACCGGCATCGATGGACATGCCTTCATCGGAATTGGGCATGGGCAGAATCATCATGGAGTAATCACGGTCGTTCATGGCGTGGACTTCGTTGCCGTCCAAGTGGGTTACTGTAGCGGTTCCCTTCTCAATCATGGGGACGTTGATGGAATCGGTAACGGTACCGACGTGAGAGATTTTCTTGCCAGTAAAGATGCTCTCAAGCGAGAGACGGGCTTTTGCCGATCCGTGCTTACCTGGCTTGGATTTGGAGATGCTCAGGATTTTGTAGGCTTCGTCATCGACGACACAAAACCGTCCAACTTTGAGCGTTCGAATTTCTACACGGTCGGTGCCTGGCATGGTATCCCTCAACAACGCTGTCAAGGTGTTGGCTTATCACCCTTCGCCCCACTGCGGCTGGAATGTTACAAATCACGGACGTCGAATCGTTGACCTGATTGTTCCATACTGTGGTTCATCACGAGATCAAGGAGTTGGTTAGCAACATCTTCTGCGCGGGTCAACTGACCGGTTGCATGGTAACCGACAAAGGTGTCACGCAACGGGAAGTCGTCGGCCTCTGCGCCACGTATGTCCCGCTGCATCCCGGTGTCAACGATGCCCGGGGCGATGCTGATGGCGCTGATGTTGTCCTTCTCGCCTTCCTCTGCCAAACATCGCGCCCACATGTCTTGGCCTGCTTTGGACACACAATACGCCGACCAAGAGGGAACCGGGCGCAGAGATGCACCGCTTGAAATGGTCGTTACTCGCACACGGTGACCGCCTTCAAAAGCAGGCCATAGACCTTGAGTAAGCACTTGCACACCGATGAGATTCACCTGTATGGAGCGTGACCATGCTCCACCGCCTGCTCGTTGCATGGGCACGATAGGTGCGATGTCGCCGGCGTTGTGAACCAAACCGTGGACGGTTGGAGCGTGGGCGAGGACCGAAGTGACGGCCATCTCGATGCTGGTGGTCTCTGCCAAATCACACGGCACGGACACCGAATTCGGACTGTGGGCCTGCACCGAAGCCAAGGCCTCGTCCAGGGCGGGAGAGGGGCGTGACAACAACACCACCCGGGCTCCTTGTTTGGCAAGTTCGACTGACAGTGCTCGCCCGATGCCTCTGGAGGCACCGGTGACCACAAAGGTGTGAGGGCTCATGTGACCACCTGGAACCGGCAGCCTTTGACTTTACACTTTGATTCAACTGTAGGTGTAGAAGCCTTCCCCGGACTTTCGTCCAAGTTTGCCTTCCTCGACCATTTGAATCAGCAAAGGTGCTGGCGCGTATTTTTCCGTTCCAAAGCCTTCGTGAAGTACGTTCATGATGTGGAGAACCGTATCGTTACCAATAAGGTCGGAAAGCGCCAAAGGACCGATGGGGTGATTCATGCCCAGTTTCATGATGCCATCAATGGCTTTGGGCTCTGCCACGCCTTCTTGTAGCGTTAGAATCGCTTCGTTGATCATCGGACAGAGAATGCGGTTTGAAACAAAACCTGGTGCATCGTTGCACGAGAGAGCAGTCTTGCCCATCTTCTCGGCTGCATCGACAACGGCCGTGTTGGTCGCCTCACTTGTGTCGGCACCGTTGATGATTTCAACGAGTTTCATGATGGGAACTGGATTCATGAAATGCATACCGATGACCTTGTCGGGACGGCTGGTGGATGCTGCGATGATGGAAATGGAGATGGATGAGGTGTTTGAAGCGAGAATCGTTTCAGATTTGCAAATGCCGTCAAGTTCGGAAAAAATCTCCTGCTTGAGGGAGAGAATTTCGGGGACGGCTTCCACCACCAAGTCGCAATCAGCACACAAGGACCGGTCCGTGCCGGTGGTGATGTGTGCGAGGGCAGCATCAGCTTGGGCTTGTGTCATGCGCTCCTTGCTGACCAATTTACCGAGTGAAAAACGAATCGTCTCAAGTCCTTTGTCGACAAACTCTTGCTTGATATCGATCATAACAACATCGTAGCCTGCGCATGCCGCTACTTGTGCGATACCGTTTCCCATCTGTCCTGCACCAATGACACCAATGTTCTGAATCATGAAGACCACCCTTGTGAAGTCGAAAGGAAAGCCCTTGATGAAGATGCGTATTCTCAACGATGGTGTCGGGGAAAGAGATATGTCTTCGTAGACATCAATCGGACCATGGTGGAGATTCTTTGCCCGCATTGCGAGGGGGAAATTGAACTCGATGATGACGCCTCCGGAGAATTCGCCTGCCCACTTTGCGAGGGTGAATTTGAATGGAATTTGGACCCTGACCCACCTGCTCGACGGTGGAAGTCATCAAAATCACAGGAGAACGGAGGCGTTTCGACTCATCTGGAGTTGTCCATCAACCCTCTAAAAGTCGGCCGTGAAGTGGTTCATCTTGTTGTGCTGATCTTTATTCTGATGGGCATCACTGGTACAAATCTATACGTCGTTGAAGTCGACGGTTTCGGTCAGATTGCGAGTTTCTCCAATGATGTCCATTATTTTGGAGAGGAGGAAGTATCGGGGCTTGATTCTGAAACGACGTACAGCGAGGCCGCAGAAGGGTTGGAGGACATGAGACAACTATGCATTGAATATCAAATGGATGAGTGCGAATCATACGATGAATCCGTGAGTGCATTTGAGCGATGGAATCTCGCAGGAAGCGTCTACAGCATCCTACTGGGATTGTCTGCATTGCTGTTGATGGGTTCTTTCATGGCCCGAGGTTTGGTTGGATTAACCGCCAGTGGCCGCCTTGAAGCATCCCCTTCGTTGATACAACCACTGCATGCATTTGGCCGGTTTGCGCTGGCCCCTGCTGGAGTCTTGTGGTTGTTAGGCACCCTCCTTTTTGTGTTTCTTTCGCCTTCGTTTGAGACCACCTACAGTTTCCTGTTCGAGGATATTGGAAACGAAGAGATGGTGGATACAAGTTACACACTGTATGTATGGTCGTCGATGTTCCTCTCTCTCCTCCTCCCTGCCGTTGCTCTGGTGTTCCTTACCAACTTCCCGTTGGAATTTGTCGAACCTGAAGGCGATCCCCTCAATTTGTTGTCACTCCTTGCCTTGAGTTCAAGTGGTCTTGGTTCGATAGCCCTCATCGGTGGATATTTCTTCAATTGGCTGGTAGCAGGCGAGTATGTCGGCATCCGGCCAACAGGCATCCGATTCGCCTTTATGGGGGATGGAGCCACCACGGATTGGATTGAAATCTTTGGAACTGAAGGCTTGGGGGTGATTGGGGCCTTTGGTATTCTCTTTTTCCTTCTCGTGTTCCTTGCCCTCCTGGCTCAACTTACTCACACTGTTTCAGCCCTCGCCGTCCAACTGGACGACATGGGCATCATCAACATGGACGATGGGAAATACACGTTATTCTCCACACTTCAGGTACCGAGTTCATTGGTCACCCTCGGTTGCGTCATTGGTGGCTACATCATTGTTCAACTGGGAGCCTTGATGCTTACTTCAGATGGGCTTTTCAGCTTCATGTCAGAGGACAGCATTCCACGACCCAGTTTGTTGCTGGTGGGCATGCTGGTTTTGCTGTCCGTCCAATACGTCACCAATCGTCTGTATCAACACCAAAGGTAGCCCGACTCGGATTCGAACCGAGGTCGGCGGGACCAAAACCCACCATGATGGACCCCTACACTATCGGGCTGTGTAACCCCTGCGGACGGCTTTGTCTTTTTGGCCTTGTCGGCACAACTCAATCCGAAACCCCATCAAGCAACGCCACCATCTCTGGAGAGAGTGGGCGGCGGGCGCTGGTCAAAAACTCCCTCAAATCCACCCCTTGTTCGTTCTGGTAAACATGAGCCTGCAATCCCATGTCCAATTTATCCAAAGATTTGACAAAACGCGCTTCTGGTGTTGTCTGACCTTCATATTCATCAAAGAATTCAACCCAATCGGGTGCCAGAATCTGCATGGCGTTTCGTTCGTCCTTCGCTTTGTTGGACGTGTCGTCGTGTGGCGTTAGATCTCCGACCACAACCTCTGGTAAATCGTGCACCAAGCACAATTTGAGAACATGCGCCAAATCAAGATCGTTTGGGCACAACCTCAGTGCCAACACCGCCATCCCCCAGGAGTGAGCAGCTACCGACTCCGGAGACTGAACTCCTGCACGAACCCATCCGGCTCGTTGAACGCCCTTCAATTCCATGAACCGCAACAACTCGTCCCGCATGCCGTGCGCTTGACGCAGGGGTTCAAAACCTCAACTCCCTAGAACTTGACATGGTCCAACGCCATCCCTCATGGTGGAACGATGCCTTGGTCTTCCTTCGAAACGATGAACTTCTTGGGCCTGTTGTTCAGGAACATGGGACAGAGGGCATTTCCAGCCGAGATGATTTGTTCCAATGCATCGTTCGTTCCATCGTGGGTCAACAAATCTCCGTCCTTGCAGCTGACGCCATCTGGGGTCGATTGGTAACGCATTTGGGAGCCGTCACACCGCAACACGTGTTGGCGTCCGATGAGCCGAGCATGGCTGCCTGCGGACTCACTCGACCAAAGGCCAGTTACATCCATGGATTGGCTGAACAATCGGACCGTCTGACCAACCAGCCTTGGGACAACATGACCGATGAACAGATTCAGAAGCATTTGGTGACGTTTCGGGGCATCGGCCCTTGGACGGCGGAGATGGTTCTGATGTTCCACTTTTTGCGTCCCGACGTGTTCAGTTTGGGCGACATTGGACTCGTTCGGGGGACTCAACGGCTGGTGCCTGAAGCAGAAACAAAGGCCGATGTTGGAACCATTGCTGAACGCTGGCGACCTTACAGGACCGCTGCTGCGTGGTATTTGTGGCGCATCCTCGATCCTGTTCCTGTTGAATATTGATTCGGCGAAGCCTTCACATGGGGGTACCGCCCATTGTGTCTTGTGGCAGAAGACCCTTACTCGCCTCGCTCAACACAGTCAACGCTGGCTGACCGTCTCAAAGCAACCGGCAACAAGATGTCGGAGCTGTCAAAAAAAGCGGCTGATGCCACCAAAGGGGCCGTTGACAAAATGGCCAACGCCGGCAGAGAAGCCGTGGCGAAAACCAACGAAGCCGTCAGCGGTGCAGTCGAGGCGAGAAAGGAGAAGAAACACGAAAAACTCACCGAGAAAATCGAGCAGACCAAATCGGAACTCAAGGACGACGGTCACATCGCCTTGGCGCCTGCCATGATCACGTTGCCTGAATTCGAAGAAGAACGAATGGCTGTCATGGCTGAAGAGCATGATATTCTCGTGGATTTGGTCAATCACATGCACGCATTGTCCGAACGCATTGACTTGTTGGACAAAAAATACAGAGCCCTTTCATCGGTTGAAACCGTACGAGCAAACGAAAAGCAGATTTCACATTCGGATACTTCTGCCAACTCGTCCAGTCCAGCGTCGGCACCTATGACTGCTGCAATGAGCATGCTTGGTGCTTCCCTGGTTTGGGTGGTGCTCCTTACTGGCCTTGACAGGTACCTTACCTCCAACGAAATCATGATTCTTACCAACTATCCGGCACAAATCCCCGTCTGGGGGCTTGGTGCGGGCTCTTGGTTGATGTTTGTGCTCCACCAAATCGGAAAAACCGCCCCTTTATTGCGGGTGCCAACCCCAATGTTGATTCAAACAGGATTGGCTGTAGCCGTTACGACCATGATGGCCTTGCTTCTCAGTGACGACACCATCTCAACGATGTCGGGCATGTGGACTTGGGGGACCGCAATTTCCGTTGGAGTCTTGGTGTCATCAAGTTTGGTGGCGTCAGCCTACCGCAGCACAAGAAAACTGCTCACACCAAATGAAACGGTGGAAATCATCGACTGATGGCATCGCCGTTTTTGGCCAAATCTCGGGTGATGTTCTTTTGATGGGACTCGAGTGTTCCACCGCCGATCTCGAGCAACTTGGCGTCTCTCCAGAGGCGCTCGACATTGTATTCTCCAACGTACCCGTAACCGCCCATGACCTGCATGGCTGAATCGGCAATCTCCTTGGCGGCCGTGGTGGCGAAGAGTTTGACGCCGTCCGAATCAAGTCGCTGTCCAGCCACTCCAATGGTGAGGTTGTTGGCTGTGTCGTAAATGTAGGCCCGCATGGCTCGATATTTGGCCCACCCTTCGCCAATAAAACGCTGGATTTGTCCAAAATCCCGAATCTTCGAACCAAACGCCGTTCGGTCCGTTGCGTAGGTGTTCATGTCGTCAAGTGACCGGCGAGCGATGCCGAGAGCCATGGCGGCTAGGGTGAGCCGTTCCAGTTCGAGGTTGCTCATCATGTGCATGAGGGATTCGCCAGCTTTGCCAACGAGGTTGTTTGCAGGAACGATGCAATCGTCAAACACCAGTTCGGCGGTGTTGGAAGCCCGCATACCGGTTTTGTCGTAGATTTTCTGCCCCACGCTGTACCCTTGCATTCCGGCTTCTACGAGGAAGGTCGACATTTGAACACGGCCACGGTCATCGGTACCCGTTCGGGCATACACCCAAACCACGTCAGCAGGCGTGCCTTGTTCGTCAATGCAGCCGTTGGTGATCCACATCTTTCGTCCGTTGAGTTTCCATGTCCCGTTCTCTTGGAGAACGGCGGTGGTGGTGAGGCCGAGCACATCGGTGCCAGCGTCGGGTTCTGACATGGCCATGGCACCAATCCATTCCCCAGAACATACCTTAGGGAGAATTCGGGCTTTCTGTTCTTCGTTACCGTTGAAGGCAAGGTTGTTGACAAAGAGCATGGAGTGAGCCAAATAGGCCAGGCAAAAGCCGGGGTCGGATGCCGACAGTTCTTCGTGAACGATGGTGCAAGCGACAGCGTCCATACCTGAACCGCCGTATTCTTCAGGAGCACTGATGCCGAGCAAGCCCAACTCGCCCATGGACCGCAGAAGGGCCAAATTGAACCGTTCTTTTCGATCGTGTTCAAGCGCTTGTGGTTCAACATGCTCCTTGGTCCATTCACGAACCATTTCTCGAAGCATCGTGTGTTCTTCAGTCGGGTTGGCCAAATCCGAGGTCGGCATGGTGTTGGCGAAAAGCGGGTCCCCTATGAGCGTTCGTTCACTTTATGGCATCAAACGACGGCTCGAGAACCTGATTATTCCTCTTCAAGCGTGCCCATTTCTCTTCGAAAGGCTTCGTATCCGGCCTGGTCGTCGAACTCAATTGGAATCACCATGATTTCATCGCAATCCTGACATTGGTATCGCTGGCCGACCATGAAGCCCATGTAGGGGTACACGCGGATTCCGTGGCAATTGATGCACACTCGAAAGGACATCCGAGCGTTCACTCCTCTTCGGAGAGGGCGTAGCGAAGTTCACCAAGGTCAATGCGGTGATCGCTGTTGGCGTCAAAGGCCTTGATGATCTGAGAGATTTGTGACGGGTGGAGGCGTTCTCCTGCCAATTCTTTGAGTCCTCGAGCCAATTCAGGACCGTTGATGGTACCGTCGCTGTCGGTGTCCATGGTGTCAAACAGTTGCTCGACATCCATGCCCTCGTTGGCAAGGAGTTGCTTGAGGTGGTCAAGGGCTTCGGTCACGGTCCATTCTTCATCGGCCATGCCAACTGCAGCGGGGAACAGCAGAAAACCGTTCCCATTCAACGCGGAGGAGAAACAGGAGCCTCAAAGAAGGCAGGCTTTGAGAAGAAACCCTCGAAAACAATGCTTAGGACGATGATGTTCGGATACACAAGGGAAACCAACCGAACCACATACAATGCGTTGATATTCCCTCGTCGGTTCGGGATGGCATGCAGCGACGACTCATCACCGCCCTGACCTTGTGTGCGCTAATGGTCCTCAGCACAACGCTGAGCATCGTGGCCGTGCCGGAACACGACCCGGTCCTGATTGAAGAATTGGAGGGACCACAACGGGTTTCATCGTCGACGTTCAACGCCTTCACCCCCAGCATGACCGAAATCATGACCTTGGTGGGCGAACCCGTCCACCCCTCAATTCCTCTTGAGAATGGACACAGAATGACGGAAGGTTCCTTCACAGCCACCTACGAAGGGCAGCCAACGAACGTCAACAGTGGGTTTGACGTGGCCACCGGAACCATCACCGGCACTGGCACAGGCACACTCATCGACGGAGCCTCGATCGTTCTTGAAACGGATTTGGCTGGACCACCTCAAGCGGGGTCAAATTCAACCGTCGTGAACGGATTGGTCACCTGGAGTGGCACCCACAACTACGACACCTTGGAACTCACCTGCGGCAGCAGTACCTGCGGACAAATCGTGGCCAACGGTGCCCTCACCATTTACGCCAACACCGTGTTGGTCAACACAGGAACAAGCATCACCGCCAACGACAACACGGCGGGAGGGTCGGGCGGCGGCGGCACAACAACCACCGCATCCAATGGTCGGAACGACGGTGGCGGCGGTGCTGGCCACGGCGGTTCGGGAGGAGCAGGCGGGGGAACCTCTGGCGGCTCAGCCGGCTCAACGTATGGCAACGGATCTCAATCCGGAAGCCAAGGCGGTGGCGTGTCCAGCTCTCTGCATCCATCCGTCACCGGAGGGTTGGGCGGCGGTTTCATCCGAATTGTAACCGGTCATCTCGAGGTGAACGGCTCCGTTCAATCCAACGGTGGGGACGGTGACAACGGTGGACAGATGTCCAGCGGAACCGGAGCAGGAGGTTCTGGCGGCGGCGGCGGCTCGGGTGGCGCTGTATCCATTCAGGCCAATTCCGTTGTCGTTGGCTCTTCGGGGAGCATTCGCGCCAATGGCGGCGACGGAGGCGACGGCGCCAACGGCGCTCAGAACGGTGTCGGTTTCGGCATGTACGATGGAGGAGACGGTGGTGGCGGCGGCGGTGGCGGCCGGATTTCCATTGCCACGCAAACCGGACAATACACCAATGCCGGCACCGTGCAAGCCAACGGTGGCGGCGGAGGAACGAAAGGACTGCGCTACGGCACAGGCATTGACGGAGTTGACGGCTCAGCCGGTTCGAACGGCGTCACCAGCGCCTCTACATGGGCAGGGTACACGTCAACAGGCAACGCCACGGTCAACAACGGCGCTTTCATCACCAATCCCATCACCACACAAAGCGGCGACACGTCACAAGCCGTTGTGTCTCACAATGTCGTGCAGCCTGCCGATACAAACCTCAGCGTGTTTCAACGGTACACCCTTGCGGGCAACACCACCTCGTTTGATCATTGGACGGCGTGGATGGAGGGCAACATCAGCGGAGAAACGTTGCCCCGTCACCGACACATCCAGTTCATGTACGTCCTCAACAGAACCGGATCGGTTTCTCCTGAAGTCATCGGCTTTAACATGCAAACCGTGCAGCACAGCGTTTTGAGCACCTACGACATCACGTATGGAGGCTCCCAAACCCTGCTCAGTTCCTGCTCTGAACTGGGATGCCAAAGTCAAATCGGAGTGACGAACAACTTGACACAAAGCGGAAACGGAGCGGCCCACACCATCACGCTGGAGATACCGAACAACGCCACCATCACCGAAGACATGCACCTTCTCATGCAGTGGAACCAAGCCAACAGCACTGGCCTTGATCATCCCAATCTCACATCCGTTACGATCGGAGCGACAGGCGTGAGCAACGCATCGGCCAACTGGACGGCGTTCGGTTACGATTTGTCCATTCCCATGGCCGTGTTGAATCAAGAGCCACGAACGGTCACCAGCGTTGATATCAGCGGTATGGAATGGTCAACCGTTGACATCACGGTTGGGTTTGACGGACCGGTAACGGCCACGGCCTCGAACCTCATCGCTCCTTGGAATTACAGCACCTCGGTGGACGTTGCGCCTTCGGTCAACAACCTCATTCTCGAGGAATGCGGGACGTATTACGCTTCAACGGCTGGTCAGTGCTTAGGGCCTGGAACAGATTACAGAATCGCCTTCAGCGGCTCAACCAGCCCGCAGAACGCCCCCGCATACCAGGTCACGCTGCGTCAACCAAGTTTTGTTTGGACGGACGACATCTCACCCCAAATCAGAACCCTCGAACACCGGCAAGGAACGGCGATTCAACCGGACGTTCGAGTAGGGGAAACCTACAGCATGATCGTCTTGGACGGGGCCAACGAACAGGACCTCTCCGTGGAATTCCTCGGGTACGGTTGGACCCATGAAGACGGCACGGGCAACGCCGTGAACATGACCTACAGTCCACCCCTCGGTGGGTATTATCTCACCATGCCAACCACGGGCATGGACGCCACGTCAACTCACCCAACCAACCTCACGTTCCGGGTGACGGACGCCAACATGAACGAGTTGACACCCTTCCCCGTTTACCCCATCACCCTCTATCCCGCAGCTCCTGAAATCGCATCCTTTGTGATTGAAGGAACCACCCTTGAGTCTGGCAACACGGCCATTGGGACATGGGGCATTTCAAACGCTTCCTTTGAATTCCATGTGAACGAGTCGAATCAACGCGACGATCTCGAGGTAAGCATCGATCTCCAGCACGACACCCACGGGACCACCAGCGTTCCGTTGACATGGGACAGCAATGCATCCTGTTACACGGGTCAATGGAACCCTCTGCGAGGCGACATGGGGCGCTGGTCCGTGGAAGCAACGATGCGAGAAACAACCGGTTTGGGTGCTGAAGTGAACGATGGATTCCAGGTTGGGCCTGACGGTGCCATCACCCTCACCGACAGCACTGGACCTACCGTGACCACGTTCGAGCATGTTGCGTCCATTGAAGTGGGCGAATCACTGAGCGTCAACATGGCATGGACAGGGGAAGAAGGCGAAACCTACAGCGGTGCCATCAACCTGATGAACGGGGATGATCTTGTGATGCGTAAGGTGATCCTTACAACCCCGCAAACCACGGCTTCAGCGGTGTTTGACATGACCGGAGTTGAACCTGGTACGTACACCCTTGAAGTTGAGTTGACCGACGACCAAGGCAACCCTGCCGCTCAAATGGAAGCCAGCAACGTCACCGTTCTCGAACCTTGGGTGGTTGGCACCGTGCTGACCGGCCAACACAACGATGTTGAATTCCGAGTGTACGGCGATACGGCGTTCCGGACCGGCCAAGGCACGGTCACGGTCGAGATGGAGGGCAGCAATTGGAATGCTCAGCGCAACATCAGCAGCGGAACCTTCGATTTGACGTTTGACTTCGGAGGACCGTCCGCACCCACCCAGCGGTTCACCGTCACGGTGTGCGACGCCACAAACGAAACAGGATGCGACCAACAATCCGTGGAGCTTGATTACCGAGCCTCGTTCAACCTTGACGTGACCTCTTCCTGTCAGATGTTTAACGGCACAACAACAACAACCGAGGAGCATCTTCTGGTCACCTGCATGGCCACCAACCGTGGTCCGATGCCGGTCGAAGTTCACCTTGAGTCGCTTGATTCGGTTCACCTCACCGGAGAAACACTCGTCATTGCACCCATGCAGAACGCTGAACTCGGCCTCCGCCTCAACAACGGCTCAACCGACCTTACTGTCCCCCTTCAATGGACCTTTAGAGCCCTCAACAACGTCAACGAACTCGTCCTTGACGAAGGCCGACACGAGGCCGTTCGCACCCTTCCTGCCAACGAATCATCGGCGACAGGAACGGAAGACGGAGCGTCCAGCGGAAACGAGGGCGAATGGCTCCTGCCCGTGATGGGTCTTCTTGCATTGATGGGAAGCGCTGTGGGAGCCACCGTGCTGATGCGTCGCCGGCCTGGTGCTGACAAGAGCATCGAACCCGTTGATCTCGCAGGCTACGAAGAACTCGAAACGAGTGTTTCAATCGAAGATGCGTCTTTTGAGGACCACAACAACTCGCCAGTTGAAGAGAGCGCCTTTGAACCCACACCAGACATGACAGCCACTTCGGTGGACGACCAGGGGTACGAATGGTTCACCGAAGGCGAACATCACTGGTACCGTACGACAGGGTCGGAAGGCGATTGGTTCCCTTACGAGGGTTGATCTTCGGCCTTGTTGCCAAGAATTCGGTCGGTTTCGGTTGGGTCGATGAACGCTACAGCGAAAATGATGAATGTTTCCAGCATGGCGGCCACAAAGAAAAGGGTCGTGTAATCAAAACGAGACAGTGGCTCTGTTAGCTGGTATCCAATGATGGCTGAGAGGTTCATCATCGCCATGTAGCCTGTGTACTGCGTGCCTCCAACCTCACCCCACGTCACCCTCATCATGAGGGAGTAGGTGTTGATGGCGACCATGTGAAAGACGAACGTGTGGACGCACCAAATCCCCATCAAAAAGTACGTGTTGCCCCACCAATCGGAGGACAATCCCCAGAGCACCGATACCGTAGCTGTGGCTACTGCCGACCAAATGATGACGGTTTTTCCACCGTACATTTTGCCAAGTTGGCCTCCAGCAAGGTAGCCCAGCATGGACACCAGCAAAATGATGCCTCCCTTCGTGGCGTTGAATCGCTCAACGGACCAATCGAGTTCTCGAATGAACAACAACGGCAAGATGGGAATCAGGAAGAACGCCAACGATTTGGTGATGCTCACTGCGATTCCGAGTTGAGCTGACCGCAACGACATCGCCGTTTTTACATTGGCTAAAATGGTTGCAAAGTTTCCATTGGGCGCTTCTTCAACCACCTCCACCTCTCCACCTTCATCCCAGGGAAACCGCTTCTCCCCTGGCCGTTCAGTCATGAACAAAGGAACCAACATGATCACAATCAAAATGGGGACTTGAAGCAACAAGGCACCTTTGATCCCAGTGATGCCGATGATGGTCCCCAGCCCTGCACCTCCGATGATGCCTCCCGCTGATTTTGCAGTGAACATGTAACTGTTCACGCGTTCGACTTCATGGGGTGGCAGCACGTCGACCGCCAAGGCGTCGGTGCTTACATCTTGCAACGCCGTGAAGATGTTGTAGACGAGGAACATCCATGCCATCCATTCCACGTTCACCGCCGGATCAGGAACAAACAACATCCCAATCAGCATGATGATCATTCCCGTTTGGGCGATCAAAATCCAGGGTCGTCTGCGTCCGTATTGAGGGCGTTGATATCGGTCGATGACCGGACCCCACAGGAATTTCAACGACCACGGCAGTGTGCCTAAGGTGAGCAACATGGCAATTTGACCGGCCGAGACCCCTTCATCCGCCAAAAACGTCACAAACGTCACCGTGATGAATCCCCAAGGGATGCCTTGAGCCACGTACAACGCACACAATGTCAGAATTCGAGCACGAGCACTGTCCAGCAAGGTTTCCCCGCCGTCGGTGGTTGACCCGTTATCGGCCACGTTTTCCACGGGCTCAGCATCCTCTTCCAACACCACATCGAGGTGAAAGCGAGTTCGATTCACGTTCAGGTATCCGACCATCAACAGGACAGCGGTGAACCACAGCAAAAACAGAGGGATGGGGAGAGATCCTTCACCAACCGAAACGCCCTGTGCAGCCACTTCTCCATTTTCACCCACCATGACGACGGTGTAATCCAACACAAGAAGACTCACAACGGTGCTCACGTCTTCACCGTTGTCGGTGTGGGTGCACAACGCCCCTTCAAACGCTTCAGCCTCAACCACCACCGACAAGGAATAGTCACCAAGAGCGGTTGTACCAAAGGACAACTGATCGTGTATGGCCTGTTCGGAACTGACGTTGACGGTTGCCTGGTCAAGCAAGGTTTGGTTGTGCCAGGTCAAGTTCACATCGTGCGAGCCGGGGTTGACACCGTTGGCGGTTTGCGTCCATTCGTTTTTTGTCACGGTTCCATAGATCGTGTCTGGAACATCGTCTTCCAGACCTGTGCACAAACCCGGGTTTGGAGATTCGTCTTCTCCTGGATACGAGAGGGACAGGGCCACGCCGATCACGTTTCCACCCGCTGTCTCGATCTGTTCGAGGAAATCATCGGACGAGACGGTCCAATCGGAGGACTCATCGTCGCTGTAGTAGTCGGTTTTCGCTTCGATTTGAAGGCTTGAGACGGTGGCGTCAATTCGGTACTCACCAGCCCCCCCGCCTGCGTCGCTGGAACCTTCGCCAAGGCACCCTGAAAGGAGAGCGAGGCAACACATCAACGCCACAAGCGACCGTTGCCTCATGGCACGGTGACTGTGGCATGAAGTTTCAACCCTCCCTCGGTCTGTGTCAGCCGCATCCCGTGTTCGTTCCCCCTCAGACACGCATCACTCAACGACCAGCATTGGATCCTGAGAAGATGAAATGTCAAATCAAGATATACATTCGCCGGACATACCTTCATGATGGATGGAGAAGTGCGGGACAACCGGGTCACCATGTCAAAGCGCTACATTGCTCGGGACCCTCGGACGGGAAAACCGATTCAAAGCGGCCCAACCACGGTTCGCAACGAGATCAGTTACGAGGCCACCAAAGGACCATGGCTCGCCCTCTCGCACGAGGAAATCATGGATTTAGCAGAGGGTTCGAAACCATCCTGCAGCGTCTACTGGATGGGGCAAGAGCACCAGTTGGGACGTTGTGAAGGACTTCTGGGTCTTTCCAGTGTCCGCCACAATCTCATCGGACCCGCTCACCGGTTGTTGCTCAGTGCATTTGAGGACAGCGATGCAGCCATCCGCAAAGCGGGGCTGACCGTGCTACCAGAATTTGCCGTGCGACGTTCCGATGAACTCTTTGATTGGCTGTCCGTGCTGCTTGACGACCCCGATCCAACCGTTCAGCGAGCGGCCAGCAACGCCCTTGCCAGAGCAGCACCCACCTTTCCGTCGGGGGTTCGATCCTCGTTGGAAATTGAATTGCGCTCGAGCGACAAGCACCGACAAAAATGCGCTTGGGACGGGCTGAACGCTCTTGCCGACACGTGGCCCGACGTGGTGGCGGACCATGTCGACACCCTTCTGCTGGAGCCGGACGCTGCCCTGCGCCGCCGGGCGGCAAAGATGCTGAGAAAAATCATTGCCCGCAAGACGTCGGTGGTTTGGGATCTTGTGTCATGGGCACTCAACGATGAAGACGTTGTTGTTCGACGCACGGCTGCAAAAACCATTGCTCAACTGGCCAGCCACGATGTTCGAATGGCCACCATGTTCGCAGAACGTGCCATCGGTGATGCCGATGCTGAAGTCCGACTATCGGCCATCAAGGCCATACAAAAGCTGAACCGTGGCCACGGCCGTGCCCGCGACCTGATTCTTGCCGGGTCACGCTCACTTGACGTGCGGGTTCGAAGAGCCTGTGTGTCCCTCCTGCCCAAAATGCTGTCAGAGGATGAATTGCGCGGTTTGGTCGACGATCTCCTCAAAACAGAAACGGACGAGGGCCTTGTCAAACAACTCATGGACATGCGGTTTGACGCTTCCCTTGAAGGAACGGAAGCGGAAAAGAACGCTGCGTTGGCGCCTGCTCTTCCCGTACCGCAAATCGACCGAGAAGTGATGCATGCGCAAGGCAAGGCTGTCGGTCTTCTCAACGATCAGCCCACCACACCTCCAGCCGGGGGTGATGCGGGTGAAGACGCACAACCCGGAAATCCCCCTCGGCGGTTTTCCGAACCGCTCGGGGAACCGGTTGAGCCAACGTTGCGTTATGCGGCCTCAAGTCAAACCGCACGCCCGTCTCAGGATGAAATCATGGGTTACCATGACGACGATGAGCCTGACCTTGATGACGATGAACGATGAGCCGCGATAAAGCCGTGCAACAGCATTAAGAACAGGTGGACGGTCGGCAGAGCGCTGAAGAGGTGTATTGTATGGACAACGACAGGCCATTCAACGACAGAGCAGAACAATTCGACCGTTTGTGGGACGGCATTACGCCCAAAGGTGTAAACCGATCCAAGTCGCTCAAATTCCGACAATACATCTTGGAACACGTTCGACAAAAGCGACGTCCTCTCAACCGAGAGAACGCACGAAAGTACTGGATGGGCGAGCTCCAAAAGGAAATCGCCGAGAAAGAAAACTTCTGAGCGCTGCTGTGGAGGTCGCCTGCGTCTCGGCGGCCGTAGAGAACCTACGAGACGAGAGGTGAGACCACATGTTCACAACCACACGATTCACTGAATGGAACCTACCCGACCATCTCCAGAGCAGTTTGGACTCAATCGGTTGGGAATTTGCAACTCAAGTTCAGAAGGACACCGTTCCCTTGGCTCGCCAAGGCCGAGACGTCATCGGTCAAGCACGCACAGGATCTGGAAAAACCGCTGCCTTTGGCCTTCCAATCCTCGAGCGCTGTCAACCAACGGGTACGCTCCAAGCGCTTATTCTGGCCCCGACCCGTGAATTGGCCAACCAGGTCGCTCAAGAAATGGTGATGCTCAAAGGTGAAACTGGCCTTACCATCCAAACCGTATACGGTGGAACCGACATCGAAAAGCAAGCCAGTTCGCTGGCAGAAGGTGTCGACATCATTGTTGGAACTCCCGGTCGAGTCATGGACATGACCGAACGCAACCACATCGACTTGAGCACCCCCGGCTTGTTCTGCCTTGATGAAGCCGACCGCATGCTTGACATGGGGTTCTTCCCCGACATCATGTGGATCACGGAACGACTCACGCAACGTGAGCAAACCCTGCTGTTCTCAGCCACCTTCCCACAAGAGATCATCGATGCGGCGCATGAATTCATGAACGATCCAGAGTTCGTGTTGACCAATGCAGAAAAGCTCGACATCCCACCCATTGACCTCCATGCAGTAAGGGTGGGTCGAGCCAACAAACTGTGGGTTCTTGGACGGTTGCTCATCCGCATGAGCGACACGGATCAAACCATCGTGTTCTGCAACACAAAGCGCATGGTCGACCTCGCTGTTGAGCGCCTCAACAAGCACAAGTTCGATGTTGCTGGACTTCACGGTGACCTCAACCAAAACCAACGTGAACGAATTCTCTCCTCCTTTAGAAACGGGGAAGTGAAGACCATCGTGGCTACGGATGTTGCCGCCCGGGGTATCGACGTGGACACCGTGACCCTTGTGGTGAACTACGACGTTCCCGACGACATGGATTCGTTCATCCATCGAATCGGCCGCACCGGTCGAATCGGCCGCCACGGGGCTGCCTGGAGTTTGGTGTCTCGAGACGATGCTCCACAACTTTCCCGCATCATGGCCACCTATGGACTTGACATTGCCTCGAGCGAAGCTCCCGAACTGCCCAATGGGGTCAGCCGTGACCCAGTTCGACGGCAAGACGATTTCAGTGAATCGGCTGACGTGTTCGGCTATGTCACGGTCAGGCTCAACATTGGTGCAGATGATGCAGGATCGAGCCTTCAACTCTCAAAGTGGATGCAGGGCCAAATGCGATGCAACGACATGGACATTGGTGAAATCCGATTTGAAAACAACGCCACCTTGATGAGTGTTCACAAGAGTAAAATTGGGACCGCAATGAAAGCCCTGTCTCAACATGATTACGACGGGCACGCTCTTGAACCGGTCATCGTTGAATGATCATTCCTCTTCACGAGACCCACGTTTCCACGAACCGCTTCGTTTGACGTGGTGGCCTTTCTGCTTGGGTTCTTCTTGGAACTCAGGTTTCTTTGGTGCTGATGGCCATGCACCATCAGGAAGGGGTCGCTCAACCACAAACACCGTGCCGGCCATCGTTAACAGTCCGAGAGCAGAAAGCGACCACGCGTATCCGATGGCATCGTCCCAACGGTGTTGAGCAGATCCACATTCCGAAGACAAAAGGTTTGCAAATTCACACGCTTCGATCGTCTCACGAGCGTCTTGTGCCTCCTCGTTGGTGGTGATGTTTCCAAAGGCCAAAACGAACAACAAGAGCGCTGCTCCGACCAGTGCGAAATGATGATTTTTCCATTTCCATCGAGGCCGAATCCTCCACGGTTCGTTGGTCTGTTGGGTGACGGCCAACGTCCGAGATGGGCCTCCGAAAGCCATGAACCAGATCAACCACATGCCGACCAGCACAACAAGAAAACCCCATTCGTAAACGGTTTGGTGCCATTGCCACATGTCCTGGAGACAGGCTTGTTGATTGGGAAGGGCGGTGCACCCCTCAACAGCAATTGGATAGAACACCAGCAGTCGAGCGATGTTCAAGATATAGACCAGCCCACACATCACCGCTAAGGTCTTGATTTTCTTCTTTTGCGGGACACCATCTGTCATGATGATCAACGTAGAAAGGAACAACATTTCGTGAACACCAGCACACTCGTCCGACACGTACAACCCGACGCTGTTGAACGGGCCGGGAAACGTTGGATGAAGCAGATCAAGGCGGGTCATCCATCCGTTGTGTGTGGTCAACGTCGCCGAGCCTTCGCCGAACAGGGCGTTGGTTGCTGCGTGCCAAATGTAGGCTTCAGTGACTTGAATCGGGGCCAAGGTGTCCGATGGCATCGTGATGAACCAATAAAGTGCTTCCACCACCAGCAAGGCGAGGGGAATTCGACCATACCGTAGACCAAGCTCACCAACCTCTTTCCAGGACAAGTCCCCTTCAGGACGGGTCTTGTTGGTGGTGGCCATGGACCAAGAAGGAAGCCCGCCTTGAAAAGATGTTGCGACCGATAGGTGAGGAAGACGACGGATGTGTTGAAAAGAGTCCACAACGACACGCCATCATGGGAGGCGCCACCAAGCCCGCTCCTACGCATCGATTGAACGTCCTTGGGTTCCACTGCCCGGTTCCGGTCATGAAGACCAAAGAAGCATTGTTGGGACTGAACAAAGGGGACGTGCTTGAAGTTCTGGCGGACGATCCTGAAACACGTTTTGACATGCCTATGGTCCTTGGTCGCACACATCACCGCCTCTTGGAAATGCAAGAGGAACACGGAGAATTACGCTTCCTTATTGAGGTGGACCCATGAGAATTGAACGAAGAACAAACGTACCAAGCACTGCGTTTTTACCGACAACACACGCTGATTTTAACATCGAAGTGTTCCATGAAGATTCAACCGGAATGGACCATGTTGCCCTGACACTGGGTGACATGAAGGGTCCAGACCCTGTTCTTATCAGGGTCCACTCGGAGTGTTTGACTGGAGATGTTTTTGAGAGCACGCGATGCGACTGCGGCCCTCAACTTCATGCAGCATTGAAGGCCATCGTTGAACGTGGATGGGGCGCTCTGTTGTACCTCCGACAAGAGGGCAGAGGCATAGGCCTTCACGCTAAAATCCAGGCCTACCACCTCCAAGATGAAGGAGCTGACACGCTGGATGCCAACCTGATGTTGGGGCTGCCCGCTGATGGTCGCAACTACGCCATTGCTGCGACCATGTTGAACCAACTTGGCATAAAGGACGTGACCTTGTTGACGAACAATCCTGAGAAGGTGACTCAGCTTCAACTCCAAGGCATCAACGTCATCAACCGGACGCCGCTGATTGTGGGGGTCAACGACAACAATCGAGATTACCTCACGACAAAAGGTGAACGAATGGGACATCACATCTCAAGCGACGAGTTGTGAATGGGGCCGTGGCCGGGAATTGAACCCGGGCTGGCAGAACCACAATCTGCCGTGCTAACCCCTACACCACCACAGCCATGAGAGGTACTTCGGCCTCATGTGCTTGGTATTTCAATCATCCGCCAGAGATGCACCACAGGCCGACACAGAACACAACGAACCCTTGCCTTCAAGTGTCGGTGAGGGTTCACCAAAAGCATGCGAACCCCGGTCATGGCACCGTTGCTTGTGCTTCTGTTGGTGATTACCTCGGTTGCGCCTGTCATTGACCAAGGAGAAGCGCGGTCGGTTCATGCAACACGACAAGTCGACCTGTTCCCCCAAGGCGACTTCTCCAACGCAGGCGCATGGGAAACGGTGACTCAAACTTCGTTTACAGAAGATGCAGCCACCCACACTGAAGCCATGGTAGCCGACGACCGTTTGACAATGGTCCATCAGCGAGAAGTAAACCTCGACACCATCACCGTTTGGGCCGGTAATTCTCCGACCAATTCCAATTACTCCATCGGAGCACCCGATGGAGCCAGCACATGGTCTTCAGGCCCGGAAATCGAACTCACGTCGTTTGATGTGTCCGGCCTGTCCTCGTACGAATTGGTCAGCATCAGCATGAAAGCCGTGATCCAGATGCCTGAAGCCCTACAGCAGGACACTGTTCGCATTTCGGTTCAGCACACCGATGGATTTGATTTGCTCAAGACCTTTGCTCACACCCAAGGAAATTTGGATTACATCAACAATTCAGCCTTTGAGGTCGACATCAGTGAACTCATGAACTGGACGTGGAGCGATGTGGCTTCAATGGTGTTCACCCTTGATTACGTCGCAGCAGGAGGGGTTGACGACACACGATTGGTGGTCGATGCGCTCGGTTTGGCCGTCACCGTTCGTACCCCTTGGTACGGTGGCGAAGTCGCTGCGGCAAGTACGACCTTTTCTGGCCACCCCATGCCGGTGATGTCGCTGAACATCAGCAATGGAACGGCCTCAAATTTGGCCTTGAGCGAATGCGGACTCGCCCCCAGCGTCAACGGGACGACCGGAACATGGACCAGTGATGTGTTTCTCACCCCACCAGAACAACGGATGGGGCGGGTCCACCTCGGCGTCTCAAACGGAGAGGTGGACAGCATCGGTTTGGAATATTCCTATGCGGCAGAAAATGCGGCCATGAGTGCATTTGCGCCCATGCTGGAGAACACCCTGCTGCCCATGGCCGACCGCTATCAACTCCGTGTGACCGTCACCGACGCTTGTCTAAATGAAGCAAGGGTCGACATCAACGATCCGACCATGTCCGTCACAGGGCGAGTCTTTGGCAACAACGAGGGGCTGAACGCCAGCCTATCACGATGGTTGGTGTTTGTCAACGATGAGGTGGTCTCCAACCAACCCATGGCCCTCGGCTCGTTTGCACACTCCTGGCCCGTTGGCCAGTACCTGCAAGCAGGAGAGACGGAACTTGATGTCGAGATCAAAGCGTGGTTCACCTGGGACTCGGACGGCTTGGCAAGCGAAACCGTGTTTGAGGTTTCATCGGTGGACATCAACGGAGGATATGACGTCGAATGGGATGAAAACCCCGTTTGCCAGTCTCCCGGCGACCAAACCCTGACCGAAGACGGTGGAGGGATTATCCTGCCGTTGCTGCGCCGCTGTTCTGACGACAGAACGGCTTCAGATGACCTTACCGTGACGTTCACCAACACCAACAACGAATTGGTTCAGGTTGACCTTTTGCAAGGTGACATCCGTATCGCCGTCACCTCGGAAAGCAGTGGTCAGAGCGTTGTGGGGATGACCGTCATGGACGCCGCCGGCAACACGTGGGACGCTGCCTTCACCGTGGTGGTCAACGCCGTGGATGACCCACCGACAATCACAGAATTTGCGGGATTGATTCCAGCGGAGTTGGACATTCCTACACAACTCAACTTAACGGTCAACGATGTTGATTCCACGGCCCTCACCGCTTCAACCAACCGTTCATGGGCCAGCGTGGATTTGGAAAATGGACGCATCACCGTTACTCCCCCCGTGCCGGGATTCCAGAGCGTGTTGGTGAGCGTTTGCGACCAGTCATCGTGCACCAACCGAACTCTTGACCTTGAGGTGATGGCGCTTGCTGACCTCTTGGTCGAGTCGATCGATTTCGGCGACAGCACCATGACCGAAGGTGCCATCATCGAAATGCGGGTGCTGGTACGAAACCAAGGTCAAGCCGATGCCACGGGTGTTTCGGTTCG
>QQSC01000006.1:127231-133310 GCA_003602475.1 Candidatus Poseidoniales archaeon
GAACTCGGTTCGGTCGTGTGCGACTGGCAAATTCCAACCGACACCCGTGTGGTTCGGTTCACCGCCACAGTGGACCGAGGGCTCGAGATACCTGAGGGCGACGAAGCGAACAACGTTGCCGAGGAATTGGTGGCCATTCAAGAATCCGTGACCGAAGATGGCGTGAAAAGCGGAGATGACGGTATGGGTCAGAGTGCTCTACTCGTTCTCAGTTCCATCGCTGCTCTGGCTCTCCTGGCCCTCATCGGGTACATGATGCCTCCAAAGATCAAGAAAATTGAGTGAACTCAACCCGATGAATTGTGGGCTCCACCGCAGGGCGGCTGTCGGATAACGCGAGAACACGCCTCAATGTTCATAACCAGACCGTGTCAGAAGGAAACGCTCTGAGGTCGTGGGGACCGTTTCATTTCGGTGAACAGGGTAGGAAGTGGGGACCTTGTCTCAGTTGAAAATACGAATAGAAACGGAAGAATACATCTACGAAGAATACGTTGAAGCGTGATCAGTTTGACGCCGGCCAGCGTCGTGGATACACATCCGTGTCCATGAGAACTGCACTGGGTCGTGCCACTTCTCCGTTTTCGAGGGAAGGGATGGAGTCGCTGTCCACTTTGAGGGTCACGAAAGCTACGGCCTCGCCTTTGAGAGATTTCACCAACAACTCACTGCCTTTCTTGAGGCCTGAAGGAACAGACACCAAGCCTGGCAACAGGAGTGGTGCTCCGTAGGTGAGGGCTGCAACAGCGCTGTCTTTAACGGTGCAAGAAGGCACGTCAACGAGCAACTTCTCAATGGGATGAATCACGTTGCGCAGAGCACCTTCCTCTCCACACTCTTTCCACAGCCAGACAGCATCGGCCAGTTGGTCCATGGTGATGCAGTGCTCAAGGCGATAAAGACCGGACGTTTCCCTTCGGAGTTCCTTGAGGACAACCGGCCCACCCAGCATCAAGCCCAAATCACGGGCCATGGTTCGGATGTACGTTCCTGCTTCACAGGTGATGCGAGCCACCAAATCTTGCCCAACCATATCGAGTTGTTCAAACGTGTGAATTCTCCGGGTTCGCACTTGCACCTTAACGGCCGACACCTCAGGTGGGACGTTGTAGATACGACCGGTGAGTTGGGCCATGGCGGAAGCCAATTCTGTTGAATCAGGCACCGTTTTGAAACGGAAGACAGCGATGTAGGACTTCGTGTGTTTCAGGACCTTGTTGGTGATTTTCATGGTGCGGCCTGCCATCAACGGAAGAACACCGGTAGCAAAGGGGTCGAGTGTGCCTCCATGACCCAAGCGGTCAAGACCAAACAGGTCACGAGCCCATGCTGCCAATTGATGCGAGGTGGGTCCTGCCGGTTTGTCGATGAGAATGAAGCCAGAGCGCATCAACGCCTCAAGGTCACGCTCGTCGGGCAAGGTGCCATGAGCAGGATTCGTGCTGACATCGGATTGAAGCAGATGCACGGTCATGAGATGTCCCCCAAGAAGCCCACCACGGCTTCCAGTATTTCATGGGCGCTGAAGGATGTGGCATCAACAACGTGGGTGTAAGGCTCAGGATCTTCAGGCACCAAGCCGTAAAGATGCTCAAAACGAGCGCCATCAAGAGCAACACGGACACGGTTGGCCTCAAGAGCCTCAGCATAGTCCAAACCTTCCCGAGCCACCACTCTACGGGCACGTTCCTCTTCCGTTACATCCAGCCACACGCGGAGGCAATCCAGTTGATTTCGATGAGCCCACCATCCGGCTAAGCGTGATTCGACGACGTGAACCTCAGCATCGTTGATCATCTTGTCCTGGAGGAGAGCATCCAAGGATCGGTCCACGGCTTCGTCGTCCTTGCATAGCAATTCAAACTCGTGGAGGCTCAAACCACGGCGCTTGGCTTCGCTTCGGAACACATCGCCGCCGTTAAGAATGGACCAGCCAAACCTGCTGGCCAATCCTTTGACAAGGGTTGAGGTGCCGCTTCCAGGGTGACCAGAGACCGTGATTTGGACCATGTTCACACCCATTCGTGGAAACAAACGTTGCAACGTTTGGTTCTCGGTCCGTCATGGGTGATGACGTCACCGTCGCATTCAGGACAGATGAGAACCGGTGAGCTGGTGCCCGATTCGCTTTCGGAGCCCTCAGACGAAGCGGTTTGAGAAACGGGCTTCTTACGTTGCGATTGTTGACGGCGTGATCGCTGCTGTCGCTTCTTTGCTTGAGAGGACCCCGAGGAGGGCTTTGAGGCGACGAGATGCAAGAGCGGTTCTTTGAGGGTCTCNNNNGCAACCACCAGTGGATGGGTCTTGTATCGGCGCAGTTTGATGTGCCGGTCGAGGATTCGACCGTAAGCGGAACTCATGCAGATGTAGCAGCAAATCCATGCGGGGAAGAACAAGAAACGACCTTCCAACAAATCCCACTCTGGAGCCCAAGGTAGGGAGACGTAATCCACACGGAAGTTTTCGACAGCCGTGGTCAACCATGCGAAAATTCCGATGATGAACACGATGGTGAACATCATGGGTTTCATGGCGCCCATTTGGACCTCCAATTGCTCGGGCATCATCTGCTGTTGGAGCGTCATGGCCTTTTCCTGCAGAATGGGGTCTCGTGAGAGGCGAGCTTCGTTCATCATTTGCCGAACTTGACCTTGGCGGTGACCAATGTGGGCTTGGTCCATCGGGTCGGCAAAGAAATTACGCACAACGGTGTTCAGCGTCATCGAGAACATGCCCAAAATCATGACCGTGATGACGAAAAACGACTCCTCTGGTAACAGGGGTGAGAGGATCGGGTCGGCCGTTGTTCCCAATGAGTTTCGTATCGACGGGGTCATGATCAAAATTGTCATGAAGACCATGAGCAAGAGCATGGTGAGCATCGGACCCCCAGGCGGGGGGGGTGGCGGCGGAGGGGAACCGTTTGCCATGACCATGCCACCTGAACGAAGGGGATGAAGGTTGGGTTGCGATGGAAAAAAACCAACGTCACTTGAGCGACCAAGCGAGAAGTTCAAACCCTTGAAGGAGAACCATCCACCATGCGACAAAAACAACCACTGGATGTGGAACCCGTTTGGCGATATCCACTCCCCATGCCCATGCCGGGTCAACCGGTGTGCGCAACAGAGCACGAGGCCATTCAACAATTGTCCAAGTTGCCCTCTCCCCCTCATGTCTTTTACTGGACCGACGATGAGCGCCATTGCCCTGAAGGATGGGGATTCATTGCCAGTGTTCGCCAAGGCGTTCCCCCCGAAGGCATCGAAGCTGAATTGGAGGCATGGACCAAACAATATCCAAAGGCTTGGTTAGCAGTTGACATGCGTGATGGTACGGTGCCTCCCTCAATCACTCGACCGTTGGGAGAGACCTTGTCGTCGTTGCGAAGATCGGTATTGGTCATCGTTAGTCGATCACCCGAACATGAAGATTGGCCTCAGTGGATGTTGCCTTTCTGAGTGAACAGTCGTTTTCAAATCAATGCGAAGCAGGTCCGCATCGGCAGAGGGAATCCATTCCATGTCCTGTTGAGGCAGGCTCTGCGAATCTCACCTCAGAAGGCGAACTTACAGGCTGAACATTCCGTGGCGTCATGGGCGTTCATTGTACCGCAAATGCCGCATGGCTTTTCTTCGACATCGGCCTCAGTTGACGCAGGCGAATCAGCCTCGGCTGCATCACCTTCATCGGCAATCGCTTCGGAATCTTCCTCGCTTGCATGGTCTGCGTTCCATGCCTTTGCAGCGGCTTCCAATTCTTGCTTCTTCAAGTAGCCGTTGTCGTCGCTGTCAAAGTTGTAGGCGTGAGAAACGAAGGCATCCCGATCGGTGATATCGAAGGCTTCCATAACACGCAACAGAACATCCTCTCGGAAATTCATCGTCGTTTCAGATGATTCGTCAACTGGTTCAGCCTCGTTGTCGTTTTCATCGGCCACTGCTTCAGCGTCGTTGTCGCTTTCTTCGGCAGCAGGAACCTCTTCAATGAGGGATTCGTCATCGGAATCCAGCTCAGGAGTGGCCTCCTTGTCGACAACAGGGGCGTCGGATTCAACCTCGTCTCCGAAGTGAACACCGTGGAAGCGGTTGAGAGCTTCAGCATCAACTTCTCCGTTGCCCTTGATGTCAAAGGAAACTTCGAGACGTTCGCCTTTCTCAACCTTAGGAACGTGCCAGACGATGTGCAAGCCGCCTTCTCCTTCTTCGGACGACATGGTCACGTCATCCCGCTTGTCGTTACCGGTCTTGACGACCCAATCCTTGATGGAGAACTGAGAGGGAAGAACGTCGTTGATGTACAGGTCCGAGAGCGCCGTATCACCGTTGTTCTCAAACAGAATCAACACTTCGTAGCGTCCTTTTCCACCCAACGGGATGGCTTGCTTACCTGCGCTAAAGTTCCGGCGGTTGTGAATAACCTTGAGGCTTGGTGCTTCGTTCACCTCACGGAGGCAGATAGGGCCAAAGCGCTCGGCGCTGAACTCAATGCGGGCTGGTGCGTCCACTCGTTCGTTGCTGGGCGAGGGGTCGGGTGCGTTGAGGGGGTAGGTGATTTCAATCGACTTGCCTGGTTTGAGGCCGATGGGACCTCGAGTTCCAACGGTTAGCGTCATTGTGTGACCGACACCATCGGGTGAACGGTGTTCCTTTTCGATGGTGACACCTTCGGACATCTCAACCTTGAACTGGTCGTCGTCGATGGCTTTTCCAGCCACCTTGATGGTCATCTGCGCTGCATCAGGAGCCTCAAACAAACCGGGGATATCATCGGTGATTCTCATGAGATTAATCGGTGAGGAACCCTTGTTTTCCAACACCAGCGTTGCGTGAACCTTCTGGGGGCGGTAGGAGCGGAGACTTGTGCTGGAGTAGGTCTTGTTCACTTCCGCTTCAAGAACTTCAAGCGTCTTGGCTTCAAGTTTCATGGTTCCTTCCGTGGTACGCTGTGCCTTTGGCAAAACCGTGTAGGAGAGCTCGTAGGAGAAATCCGGCTTGTTTTGAGCCATGACGGTCGCTTCTTCGGATTCCCACTTGCCGTTGGGCGTCACGTCTTGATCCACATCTTGAATGTCAAACAGCAACTCGTCGCTGCCCTTCATTCTCACTTGAAGACGGGTCAGGTCAACGGCGAACGATGAGCGGTTCTCAAAGATGGCTTGACAAATCCAGTTGTCGGGACGCTCGTCTTCACGAACCCGCATGTAAGTGAATCCTCGGCAGAACGCATCAAGTTCCCGGAATGCCATGCCTGAAAGTGTGGAATCGGCTTTGTAGGTCGCTGAAGCCACGCCTCCTTTGATGGCGGAGGTGGAGGCCACCGTGATGGTACCTGTCAAGGCCAATGTCTGGGTCTGGCCGGCGCCGAGTCGACCGATGGTCCAGGTGATCATGTTGTCGTCAAGTGTAGCACCGCCTGCGGTTTCGACATTCATTTCAGCCGCAAGGGGTCGGGTCACGACCACATCATGAAGTTCCACATCGCACAAGTTTTCAACTTCCAACTCGAGCGAAAATTCGCCTGGGTCTTCGTTCATGGCCACTGAAAGTGACCGTTCCTGGGTTCGCGAAGGGTTGGTGTCCAAGCGCTCTCGAAGGGTCATCATTTGCTTGCCGTTTACCTTGTACGCCATGGTGTGCTTCTTGGAGGGTTCCAATTCGTCAACCGACACGTGTTCGCCACCCATATCGGTAGCGTCGATGTGGTCGAGAAGCACGTCAATATCGTAGATTCGGTCATCGGATGAAGGGTTGTTCACCGAAAGCGTCCCCTTCACGGTTTGCTTGACGATCATGCCGTCAGCGTTGAGGGTGGTCGTTTCTATCTCGTGAAGGTGACCTTCCAACTTGTCTCCAACCACATCGGCCACTTCTGACAAGGTTCGGATGGTTGCACCAGCCTGTTCTCCGGTCAAATCGGACGGTTCAAGGTCGGGCAAGGGTGGAATGAGTTTGGATTCCTCTGCGTCCGAAACGGGAGCCAAGGGGTCCATCAGCGGGTCGACTGGAGGAGCCGCCAACGGGTCCATGAGAGGATCGGCTGAGGGCACCTCGGGCATGGGTGGCATCTCTGGCGGTGC
>QQSC01000007.1 GCA_003602475.1 Candidatus Poseidoniales archaeon
GGGTGGGCGCCCTCTTCGTACACCCGAGTGTCTTGGTTTTCCATCGAGCCACCGCACCAATCAGGGTATTCAAACGAGCGATCAATGTCTTCTACAACCCAATCGTTTTCAAGGGCAAATTCAGGAATAAACCGCTCGCATCTGTACCGCCCCTCCTCGATGAAACCGTAAACCACGGAGTCGCTAAGATCCTCCCAACGGTATTCCGCTGTGTAGAGTTCACCGGTATAGCTGTCCCGGGTGTTTTCTCGGATGTGTTGGTCCTCACTGACTTCAAGCGAATCAATGACTTCGCCATAACTTTCTCCCAGACAGTATGAGGGGTTGGCACCAAGGATGATTTCCACTTGATGGCTCCAGCACCCAGAAACAACGGGAGTGTCATCTACGGATGTGGTTTCTTGGTAAGTTCCAACGCTGAAAAGCACTGTTTGGGATGCCAAAGAGAGGAAAAACACGGTGCCAATGACACCAATGAACGTGCTCTTTGACTGTTCCAAACGGGTCCCATGATGGTCAGACACCATTCGATAAGCGCCTGGGTTTTTTTTGACCCAAAGCACTGGATTTGGGAGTTCCATGGAGAAAAAACAAACCTGCCTCAAAATAAAACTTTAGCCGTTGTGGCCCGGAGAAAACGGCGATTGAACTGCATGTGCGTCGCTTTCATTCGTTCGAAACTCGCCCACATCATGGCGCAATTCTTCCGGCAGCATCAGGTTGAATTTCGGGCATTTGCTTGAAACAACCAACTTCGGGAGTCTGAAGTGCTTGAACCAGTGTCAAAAGATACGGGTTATGCTGAACATCCAACGATGTGCAAATGAAGTTCAGTCAGCACCGAAGAACTGACGAATCATGGGGTGCATTTCCATGGCCTGTTCCTTTTGGATTTGTTCGTAGGTCCTTAAGATGATACCAACGGCCAGCAAGAGCCCCGTACCGGTAGCATTTCCAACCGTTCCCAAAAGGTCCGCACCGGCTGCTAGGAGCCCAACGAAAGCACCAGAGAAGTAGGTGACTGGAGGGATGTAATTTTCAAGAATCTTTTCCAAGACCTTGGGGTTTTTCCGGAATCCAGGAATTTGCATACCGGTACGCTCAATTTGCTTGGCCACGTCTTTGGTACCCATGTTGGTGGTGTCGATCCAGAACTTCGCGAACACCATCGAACCTACGGTCATAAGGGCCACGTAGAACACCACGTGGACCATGATTTGAGTGAGGGAATGGCCAAACACGTCTCCTTGTTGCTCAAGCAGCGGAATCAGCCAGTCGTTCACCCCGTTCACCATGCTTGCGTACCATGCAAACCCTCCAGACGCCGTTGTTTGGCCGGGCTCATAGGTCCCGATCAGGGCGGAGGCAGAGGCCCAACCGTTTTGGCCGAGAATCGGCGTTTGACTGAGGGTTGGATGGCTCCAAAACAGAAGCGTGAACATGTTGATGTTGGCCAAAAGAGCCGCCATCAAAATCACAGGGATGTTGGAGGCGTACACCAAACGAATTGGGTATTTACCGCGATGGCCACGAACTTTACCGTGGGTGAGTGGGAGTTCCAACTTACTGGATTCAGCATACGCCACCACCAAGAACACGATGATCGATGAGACGAGGGCAGCAATGGGGTTCACGTGCGTGAGCAACATGATTTCAAAACCGTTGGCCTGAATCATTTCGTAGTTCGTCGATGTCCTGAACATGTAGAAAATCATCGGTAAGGTCCCGGATGGAGGGTTTTGGATGGAATATGGAGCACCGCTTGTTGCGGCCAGCGGCGAAAGCGTTCCCACGAAAGTGGATTGGGCCACACCCGCTGCGATGAACAACGAGATACCCGAACCGATGCCCCACTTGCTGACCAGTTCGTCAAGCAAGAACACCAGATAGGAACCAGCGAAGAGTTGTGCCACAATCACAAAGTTGGCCCAACCAAGACCGTAAGCATCGATGAGCCATTCACTTGGGTCAAGGAACCCGTAGGTTTGTGGAATGGCTTCAATGGGAATCATGATGAGAACGAGCAGCTTCTGTACACCTTGGTACATGGCCTTGTCGTCGGAGTCACTGAGGTCCAAGCGGATGATTTTAGCACCCGCAAACAATTGCATGATGATGGAACCCGTAACGATTGGACCGATGCCCAAGTGCATGATGGTACCCGAAGCACCAGCCATGATGGAGCGGAATCCACTGAACAAGTCCAATGCCTGCCCGGAGAGACCAAACAACATCACGTTGGTCATNGCGAAGTAAATGATGAGCACAAAGGTGGTTGTCCACATCTTCTCGTTGAAACGAACGTGGCGTTCGGGTTTGGTGATGGTTGGGTACACGTCAACGAATCGGCTGAGTGCGTAGAGACGACTGCTTTTGTCGCCTTCCCACATGAAACAGGTGAGGATGGCTGCGGCTCCGAAGCCGAGCAAAATAATGCCCACAAGGAAGAATCCGACACCTTCGTCGTAACCCCCCCATGCGCTGGGACGAACGTACCAGGCAGCGATGGTCAAGAAGACCAGCCAACCCGTCAGTTTCCCAAACCGGCCAACAAACGGCATGTCTTTCACCGCTGCAGGGAGATCCCGTTGGAAACACCACATGCAGTAGGCCATGTAGACCACTGAAAACAGAAGTCCGAAGACGGCTGCATCGAAGGCTTCTCCGGAACCGGAAAGTTCGTCGGATTGCCAGTAAATGAGCAATCCGTAGTAGAGCACGCCCGTCAAGGCGATGGCCCAAGGAATTGGCTTGTGTTTCATGATGCTCACACTCGGTATCGTTTGGTTTGCGGTAACAGTTTTCAGTCTTCCTCAAGTTCGCTCAATTGCCGTCAAGTTCCACACTGCCGCCGGCCTCTTCGACCTTTTCTACAGCGCGTGCACTTGCTTCGTTGACGATCACGTTCAAACCAACACGGAGCTGACCGCTGCCGAGCAACTTGTCGATGCCCATCTCGGTCAGATTAATGCTCTCGGCTCCCTTTGCCATTTCTTCAAGTTGGCCCACATTGGCCGTAACGTGCACGGTGCGCAGTGTGGGATGACGGTTGAACCCGTGCATACCCCAATGGTTGGGCATGTACTTGATGCGAGTCATGACACGGTGCTTGTTGATACCTGCGTTTCCACGGCCACCGCGCTTTCCAGCACCGCGACCAGCTTTCTTTCCACGACCGTGGTATCGGTTTCGTCCACGATGCTTGTTTGCTTTTGTACCCATCATCATCACCTCAAATCATTCGGTCTACCAGAGCACCGATTTCGTCTCCACGAGAACCGAGTGCGCCACCGACCACGAAACTTCGCTTGATGCCGCCCCAGCCTTTTGTCCCACGAGGGGGATGAAGGCGGAAGACACGCTTCAAGTTTGGAACATCCTTGACCTTTGCATCGCCGGCCACGATGGCCTTAGCGAAGTCTGCGATGGAGGCGTGAGCGGTGTGCTCAGCCACGATGGCATCGGTCAAAGGAGCATCACCGGCCATACGGCCACGCTCGGCGAGCATGCGCTCAACAAGGCCTGCATCGGCCTCGCCCCAGGTGACGTAGTCTTTGGCCTTCTGAAGCATCCCACGGTATTGCGGGTTGTCAGCGATGATCACGGCGTGATTGACGCGGGTTAGGTTCATGTGGTGCATGGTTTCCTTGATGCCGCGCTCAACGCCAACATCGCTACGTGCTCGAACTACAACAAACGCCATCAAAGTTTCCTCCCGGTATGGATGTACAATTTCTCCCGCTGAGTGTTGGTCACACGGGTCGAATTGATGTTCTTCAGGGCATTGAAGGTGGCTGCAGCGTAGTTGATGGTGGTGCGAGTTTGACCTTTGGTACGGGACAGTACGTCCTCAATACCGGCAAGTTCCAGCACACGCTTGCCCGTTTCACCGATGACCAAGCCCTTGCCTTTCGCAGCGGGCATGAGGGTGACTCGGGTGGAGGCAGCTCGTCCGTTCACCTTGAACGGAATCGTGTTGCCTGGCCCGGCGGACGACTCCCAAGAGCCGTTTCCACGTTGGACTGGAATGAGGTTGAGTTTCGCAGCGACAATGGCCTTGCGAATCGCCGTTGATGCGTCCTTTGCCTTGGCCATACCAAGACCGACATAGCCGTCACGGTTGCCAACACAGGCCATCACGTTGAATCGTGGTCGACGACCGCTGTCCGTCATGCGCTGGACCATGTTCACGGAGATGACTTGGTCTTCAAGCGTGGGAATAAGGGCGTCAACAATCTGAACTTCACGGATGGGCAGGCCAGAGGCCAAAGCGGCTTCGTAAGATACGATTTTTCCGGCCATAACCGCAGCACCAAGGCGGGTGCGGGGCTCCCACTTGCGCAGGTTGGCGATGGGGTCGTCCTGATTTCGTCGGCGACGTCGAGGATCTGGTTTCTCCTCAACTTCTTCTGGAGCGTAGGCTTGGAGAAGCCCTGGGGCCATCGTTGGGGTGGTTTCTTCTTCAGTCATCAGTAAGCCTCCTCAATGGAATTCTTCGTGTGTTCAACAGCTGCAGCAACGGCGTCACCGATGTGAGCGCCGTTCAAGCGGTCCTCTTCTGGGAAGACGTGCTCGCTGTGAGGAATGTCAAGGCCTGCATCGATCATGCCCTTGAGGGCAGCATAGACACGGCCACCTCGGGTGCTGGCACCCAAGCCGATGTCCAACACGGCTTCATCGGAGCCAGAGGCAAGCGCTGCTTTGCCCATGGCGTATCCGACCAGGTAAGAAGCCGGTACGGACTTGAGCGATGCGTCGGCTGGCCAACCATGTTTCTTGACCAAGTCGGACCCGGTCAGTGAGACGGTTACAAGGTCGCCATCAGCGGCCCAGGACACCAGCTGGCACGTGGAACGGGTGTTGGACACGCGAACGACGGCTCGGGGCTTGCGGCCTCGAAGCAACTTGAGGCGTCGGCGGTAGTCGGTCAAACCGGCCTTTCGGCGGCGGAAAATGGATCGTCGATTGTTGCCTGCCATCACTGGTCACCTCCGGAAAGCTCCACACCTTCAAGCACCATCTGAGAGCGCATGTGGGCAATGGATCGGTACGATCCACCCTTGGCTTTCAGGTAGTACCGGCGGTATTGAGCCGGAGAAATTGTTGTGTCCTCACGCATTCCCTTGAGCGTGCGGCGTTGGCTGCGAATGGTGCGCATCCATCGGTTCTTTCGTGGGTTGCGGGCGTTGGAAGTACCTGCACGGGTTCCTTGTCCCTTGCGTCGTCCCTTGCGCTTTTGCTCGAGACGGGCTCGGGCACGAACACGGGAGGTTCCTTTCACGGGCTTGGCTTTGATCCAGCCCTCTTCGATGAATTCACGAATGTCGTCGGTTTGGACAGCAGCAGCCACCTGGTCGACGAACGAAGGGTGAATCCAGACACGGTTCACACCGCATCCCAACAATCGTGCAGCGAGTCGCTTTTGGTTGGTGATTTGCATCAAACATCCCTCCTACGGTTCAAGACACGGACACCGAGTTCATCGGCACGTGAATAGATGTGTTCTCGCTTGCGACCGCCCACGGTCCCACCAACACGAGCAGCCTGTGTTTCTGGGTCAATGACCTCAAGGTCGCTCAGGTTGTGCACCATGATTTCTTCAAATCCAGACGGGTGAAGGAAGCGAGCTGCGGCCACTTTGCCGTGACCGATGCGGACAAGGGAACCGCGGTACTTGTAGTTCCGTCGCTGTTTGCTGTCCATTCCGTGAGGGGCTCGCCAACCGGAACGAGCAAGTCGCTTGTAGCGGAACCACTCGGTTCGACGGAAGGAAGGCGTCTTTTTCTTCTGTGCGGCACGGAGGGACAAGGCTTCCTTTGTCTCCTCATCCAGCACGGGCTTTTGCTTCACAACGTAGACGTCTTCGTCTTCGCCGTCCCAATCCTCGTCGTCGTCCCAGCTGTCTTCAGAAGCCACAGGGGCGTCTTCTTCAACTGTCGGTGCTTCAGCACCTTCCGACTCCATGAGTCGAGCGACCAATTCGCCCTTTTTTCCGGAGACAGGCAAGCCCTGTTCCTTCAACAACTCCTTGAGTTGTGCAACTGTCATTGATTCGTAATCTTCTGCCATTCATCATCACTCCTTGTTCAACAGGTAAATGCCGTCCTGGAAGACACGTCGGTCTCGGTTTTTCACCGTGGTGCATCGTTCGATGTTGGCGGCGGTTTGGCCGACCAATTCCTTGTCGATTCCCGACACGGTGATCTCGGTTTTGTTTGAAACTTTAACACTCACATCGCTGAGAATCTTCGCCGTCCGAGGAACTCGCTCGCCAAAGTAATTGTTCACCGTGAAGGTGTCGCCTTTGACTGCGAGGGTCATGGGAAAGTGAGAGTAGAACGCTTTCAAATTGTATGTAAAGCCATCGTTCACGCCCTTGATCATGTTGTTCAAGTGGGCGTTCCAGGTGCCAGCGAGGGCTCGTTGCTTGCGTCGTGGGAGGTCCACACGGACAACAAGATCGTCGCCTTCTTTGAAGAGTTCAATGAAGGTGCTCTCAAAGGTTCGACTGAGCGATCCCTTGGGTCCCTTGATGGTCACATCGCCTGCATCGCTGATGGTTGCATTGGTCCCTTCGGGGACGGTGATGGTGTGTTCAATTCTGTCAAGTTTTACCACGATATCACCTCAGTACACATAGGCGAGCAGTTTGCCGCCGATTCGAGCGTCCTTTGCATCGTAGTGATGCATCACACCGGAATTCGTCGTCATGATGAGCAGTCCGAAATCTCGGGCCGGGAGATAGCGGGTTTCCCACTTCTCGAACTCTTGGCGACGAACGCTGTGACGGGGTTTCACCGTACCACAGCGGTTGATGGTTCCACGGAGTTCCACGACAAAGGTGTCCCCTCGGCCGTTTTCCTCACGGTTGATTTCTCCGACATAGCCGGAGGTTTGCATGATGTTGAGCACGTTTCCAAGCAGCTTGGAAGCGGGAGCCAACTCCACGTTGAATTTCCCCGCCTGTTCGGCGTTGAAGATCTTGACTAGTGCGTCGTTCAATGGATCAAATTGCATACTTGTCTCCTCCTCAGTTCATTTTCTTGAAGCCAATTTCTGGCGCAACGTCGCGGAAGCACTGGCGGCAAAGCCGCAGGCCGTGACGTCGAATCAAGCCACGCTTGCGTCCGCAGCGTCGGCATCCAATGGTTCTTCCAATTCGTTCTCCGTGATCTCTTGCCATGTTCACTCCTCCAAGATGTTGATTCCGTATTCTTCCACAAACCAAGCACGGGACTCGTCTGGTGTTACGCGGTGAGCCATGCCAACCTTGCTCTTTGCACGGCGGCGGCGGCTGACACGGTGGCCTGGTCGTTCGAGGACCACGGTGATGTCCATGCCAAAGATTCCAATCTCTGGGTCGTACTTTTGCCCGGGGAAGTCCGTGTAATCACGGACTCCGAAGGACAAGTTGCCTTCACGGTCAAAGTTCCACGATGGGACGATTTTGTCTCGGCAATCAAACGCACTGGTCAAGAAAGCCTTGATGTCGTCTTGCTTGCGCATGGTTGCTTTGCAACCAATAGGGGCACCGATGCGAACCTTGAGGTCACGGTTCTGGATTCGTCCGAGGGTTCGTTGTGGTTTAACACCGGTCACCAGTTCAAGAACGCTCTCTGCATTGACAAGGCGTTCTCCGCCTTCACCGACACCGATGTTCACGCAGACCTTGGTGACGCGCAGTTGGCTCATTGGGTTGGCCACAGCACTCATTCATTCACCTCCGAAAGAGGAAGGGAGGCGTCGCCAATGGCGAACACGTTCCGGCTGACCGTACCAAAGCCATCAAAGATGACTTCGTTGGGCATGCTCGAGCGCTTCACGACATACTCCTTGACAGAGGCAGTGGAACCAACGTGGCCTCCACCGATCAGGTAGCAACGGGTGCCTTCGCCGAAGCGAATGTGTTCAACGATCTTCTGTTCAGGCAATCCGAGTTTCAACGAGTCGCCCGTGCTGTACGCATTGGCATCGTCAACGATGATGTTGCGGCCGTCGTGAAGGTTGAGTTGGGTTTGACCACCTTTGATGGTGGTTTTGCCTTCAATTCGGCAGACCTTCCATGCTGCTTCCTTGGCGGAGATGGGGCGGTATCGCAGGCGGCCTCGATGGTCGAGGACACAACGGTAGTGTTCTTCGCCCAAGGTGAGGACATCCATCAGACCAACACCACGGCGAGGGTCTTTGACCACACGACCGTCGATCTTGGCCATCTCGTTGTGGAGGATAAATCGCACTTCACGTGCAGATTGAGCCAGACCAAGCATGTCACGGACCACAAGGGTCACGGGCATGCAGTGTTCGAGGCTGTGGGCACCGGGAGTGGGTCGGGTCACCCAAACGGTGGTTTTACGGGGCAAAGGCCAGCTTCGAGGCATGGCCAGACGCTTCAAGTGATTGCTGCTCATGGTGTTCAACTCCTGTTCCCGGTCAATTTGGCGATGCGGAAGCGATCGGACTCGTCGAGTTGAGTCACCACCACATTGGAGACGTGAACGGGCACCGCCTCCTCTCGATCATCGGCCTTCTTGGCCGTGACACCTTCGACGTAAATTCGACCCTTTTCAGAATCGATGCGGAGCACAGCTCCTGTGAGGGGTGTACCCTTGCGCTTGCCGCCGTGGCGCTTGCCACCGTGGGCGTGATCGCCTCGGGTGACCTGGACGATGTCGCCTTCGCGAACGGTGACGGTTCGCACACCAGCGAATCGAGCATCAGGCTTGGCGAGTTGCAGACGAGCTGCCATTCGCTTTCGCTTTTCATGCATTGGAGCATTGAAATGCGCCTTGCGTTGTTTACTTGGTTTCATGCTTTTGACCATGTTCATCCCTCACACAATTTGTTTTGCATTGGCTGCAATACGAGGCCATCGCTCGGCGGCTTCACGAGCCACTGGACCTTTGATGTCCGACCCTTGCACGTCGCCTTTTTCATTGACGATGACGCAAGCGTTGTCTTCGAACTGGACCCACGTACCGTCAACACGACGGAACGGTCGACGTTGACGAATCACAACGGCGTTGAACATTTGTCGGCGTGTATCAGGTGTCCCTTTCTTGACGGACACCTTGGCCATGTCGCCCACACCAGCAGCCGGGTATCGGCGCATGGTGTTTCCGAGTTTCAGAACGTTCAAGATTTGAACGATTTTTGCACCGGTGTTGTCGGCGACGTGAAGTCGGGCTGCGGTGGGCAGACCACGGGTTTGCTTGCCAGCGATGCCCTTCATCAGATCACACCCCCTGAGTTCTCAATGACACAGAATGAAACGGTCTTGGAAAGCGGTCGGCATTCCATGATTTTCACCGTGTCACCAATAGCCACTTCTCCGATGCAAGATGGGAGGTGGGCCGAAATGGAACTGGTGCGCTTCTCAAATCGCTCGTACTTCTTCATGTATCGAACGTTGTTGCGTTCAATGGTAATTGTCTTGAGCATCCCTTGACTGGAAACGGTCCCTTCGAGCACCTGGCCTCTGAGGCGCAAGCTGCCGTAGAACGGACAGTTCACATCGCCATCCCATTCACCAATGGGGTTCTTCACGTCTACACCAATGTCTCGCATCGTATCATGCCTTCCTGTATCTTCGGTGAATCCGGTCTTCCGGGCGTTGACTCACCGTGGCCCCTTGTACGACAACATCGCTGTTGTCTATGTTGAATGCAATGCTGTTCTTGTTGAGAACAACCGTGTGCTCCCCTTCCATGAGGGTGAGCGTGTTTTTTGTTTCATCAAGGACAATGCCCTGACGACCACTGAGGGTTGGATCGGTGGAAGTGGCGACGGTTAGGGTACGACCAATCCAAGTTTCGTTCATAGTTCCCATCTCATCTCACCTCCACGTTGAATCCGTTGTTTCGAAGAACACCTGCGGCTTTTTTCTTGTGATCTCCTTGAAGTTCAATCAATCGTCCTTTGACCGTTCCGCCTGCTGCGCATTTGTTTTTGAGTAGTTTTGCAAGTTGGTTGATGTCAATTGCTGCGTCGTCAATGCCCTCTACTTTTGTGACAATTTTTCCGTAGCGTCTTCGGTCGGTTGAGATGATGGCTTTCTGTTGTTCCTTGGCAATCTCTTGACAGATGCACAATTCGCCTGGGAGACCGCAGACGTTACAGATGGTAGCCATTGTTGTTCATCACCTCTCTCGTGTTCATTCGTTGTTGTTCATGTGCGTCTTTAGACGGGCAATGCTGCGCCGTGTGGCCTTGTAGGCACCCATGTTGGATGGCGTACCACCCAAAGCGTTCTCAGCACGCAACTGCAAAAGCTCCTCTTGGAGTTCAAGCAGGCGAGCCTCTCTTGCTTCGGTGCTCATGGCCGAAATGTCGCGGTTCGAAACGTGGCTCATTGAGATGCCTCCTCGTCCATTTCAGCTTGTGCGGCCTGGATTTTGAGTTCCTCGTCGGAGAAGATGCTGATCTCGTGGGGAAGCTTGGTGCCGGGTCGCATGATTTCAACGGTCACGCCGATGGTCCCAAGTTTCTTCACGGCTACTGAGTATCCCTTGTCCATGTGGATCAAGGCGGTTTCTCCACAGTACTTGACGTGTCCAAGAATGAACTTCTGGGTACGGTTACGAGAACCTGTCAACTTACCGGCCACGGTGACGATGACGCCGCGAGCGCCGGCTTCCATGATGGATTGAGCGGCACTGCCGCCTGCGCGGCGGTAGTACCATCCACGCTCGAGAGCGGAGGCAATCTTTTCAGCCATGACTTGGGCATTGAGTGTGGATTGCTTGACTTCCTCAACCTTGAGTTTGGGGTTGTAGAGGTCGAATTCCTGGTCGAGGCGCTTTTGCAAATCGTTGATGATTTTTCCCTTTCGGCCAATGACCATACCGGGGCGTTCTGCGTGAACGGTGACTTCGGTTCCCGATGGCGTTCGACGGATATCAAGTCCACCGAATCCAGAGCGGGATGTGTTCTTCATGAGGAACTCGCGGACGAGCAGACGCTCGACGTTGCGGTTCACGATTGATCGGAGAGTGCTTTTCTTACTCATGATGTCCACCTCAGAATTCTTCCTCCAACTCGTCATCCATGGCGTTCATGTCTTCAAGGAAGACTTCCAAATTGACTCGGTAGTGGTTGCTTGGCGTGGCTCGCCCACGTGCACGTGGAATCCACCCTCGGCGGATTTGACCTCGGTGGGCAGCGATGTGAGTGATAACCATCTCTTCAGCGTCGATGTCCTCGTGCTGGAACCGGGCGTTTTCCATGGCGCTCTCGATGAGCTTCAGGATTTCACGGGAAGCCTTGACTGGGTAACGACCGGGCCCAATGCCACCTTTGCGGTGGCCGACCATGGATGGTCCTGAGCGTCGCTTGCGCTTGTTGCCGCTTCCCAATCGGTACGGGACGGCGGCGGCCTTGCGACGGACGTCGGCACGATTGGAATCGATCTTGAGGACTTGGTTGAGGAAGTCCACGGCTTGAGATGCGGTTTTGTTTTTCACGGCTCGGCACACTTCAAAGCAATGCTTGACGTGCATGTCAACATCAACAGCACGGGCAGTCGCCAGGCGCTGACCTTGCAGCATCTGGGTGTACCCCTTCTGTGAGAGTTGACGTCGGCGAGAACGGCGGTCCAACTGATTCTTCTTGCTCATCATGTTCACCTCACTTCAATGGAACGTGCTTGGAGGAGCGGGTTGCTCCAACACCAGGGCCGCTGTGAGCCACACCACGGCGGGTCGTTGCGAACTCGCCTAGGTAGTGGCCGATCATCTCTGGCTTGATTTCAACATCAACGAAGTGTTGTCCGTTGTGGATGGCAATGTGCCTCCCAACAAACTGTGGGAGAATTGGCATGTCTCGACGATGGGTGCGAACGGTTTTGCTCGACGAGCGCTCCATACGGCGTAGGAAATGCTCGTTGTCAGAGGAAAGGCCACGACCAATGCTTCGGCGAAGACGTGATGGCATCAAGCCAACGATCGATTCTTCGGCTCCGTCTTCGGGCCACATGGGCATGCCATTGAGTTCTTCCATGGTGTAACCGCGGTAGGTGAATTCCTTCTTCACGCGGGCCGAGGTTGTCGAAAGGCGCTTACGTGCCTTACGTCGACTGGCTTTGGGGGTCATAAACGACTTCTTCTTACGTGCCATACATCATCACCTCAGACTTTCTTACCTCGTCCACGACCGGTTCGGCTTGGGGCAATCAAACCAACCTTGGCACCTGGTGGGGTGCCGCGAGCGACGGAGTTTGGACCGTGAACGGCTTGGTGGTTTCCACCGCCGTGAGGGTGGTCCACAGGGTTCATGGCAACACCAGAAACATGCGGGTAGAGTTTTCCTCGGGCCTTGGCCTTGTAGTAAGCGGCGCCAGCGGTACGAAGAGGCATCTCGTCGCGTCCATGGCCTGCGAGAACGCCGATGGTCGCCCGGCAATGCACGGGCAGTTCCTTGAGCGAACCTGAAGGCATGCGGACACGGACGATGTCGCCGATACGGGATTCGATGAGGCAGGAGTTTCCTGCTGAACGAGCCACCTTACCACCGTCACCAGGACGGAGTTCAAGGTTGTTGACAGCCGTCCCTTCGGGGATGTTGCCGATCTCGGTGATGTTTCCGGGGCGGAGGGCCACGTTGTCGCCAATGGCGACTTGGCTGCCCACAGCGATGCCTTCGGTAGCTGCCACGAGAGTGGTGTCGCCATCAGGCGTCTTGATGCGAGCCAATGGTGCGCTGTGAACCGGGCTGTGAACCAGCTCGGTAACTTCACAGACGACATCCTTGTCGCGGGGCATTCTGTTCTTTCCGGGGAACCGGTGGCTCGCCACGCGATAGCGTGGAGAGGAACCTTTGCGTTGTGCACGAATTCTCTTACCCATTGTTCTTCACCTCAGAATGCTCCTAGACGCATGGCAGCGTCCTCAGCGTCGTAACCTTCGGCAAGCTTCACCGAAGCGTGCTTACCGTGTTTGGAGTTTCGTACATTGACCTTAGCGACCTCGACTTCGAAGATCGTCTCAATGGCACGTGCGATTTGGGCCTTGGTGGCCGAGCGGCGGACCAAGAATTCCAATCGCTGCTCGTTGGTACGAGCTTCCATGGATTTCTCTGTGAGCCAGGGTTGAATGATGATGTCGTATGCGTTCATGATCTCACCTCAGTTCATGGCCTCCAATGCCGAAGCGGTGAAGACGGTCAAACGACCGAGGGCACCGCCAGGCGCCAAATCTTCAGCGCACAAATCTTTGGCTGCCACGACGTCTACGCCGGGCAGGTTGCGAACAGCCTTGGCCAGTCCAGCCTTTTCCTTGACGACCAGCAACATGGACTTGGGCGTCTTGTGGACGCGACCTCGCATGGTTGCTTTACCGGCACGGATTTTTCGACCGTTGCGAGCACGATCCAAGTCAGGGCCGAGCCCAAGTTCAGTGAAGATAGCAGCTGCTTTGCGGGTGGCGGAGCCGTGGTTGAAGGTTTCAATGTCGTATTCAACGGATTTGCCATCAACGACCTCGGTGTAGGAGCCAAGAACGATGGGCAGGTGTTTCACAGTTTCATCGAATCGGTGGCCACGGGCAGCAACCGTTTCCATGGAGACGGTTGCAACGAGTGCGGCGTTTCGAGCAGCATGGCGTTGCTTGGCGTTGAGTTTCCTCGACCAGTCCTTTTCCACTTTAGGTCCGTGTGCTCGACGACCGCCCAACGTGTGGGGGTTTTGAGCACCGCGGCGGGAGCCGGTTCGGCGCATGATACGAGACACACCACGGCCCTTCCCCCACCATTCAACGGAGTGCTTCATACCGGCCATTGGTCGGCGCTTCCCAACATGGGCTCGCGAACCGTAGGCTTGACGGCGGTTGGCTCGGCTGGAGGCGACGGCCAATTTGACCAAATCCTCTCGGGCTTCGCCTTCAAAGACGGTTGGGAGGGTCACTTTTTTGCCTTCTGAGACTTCCACATCGAATTGGGCTGACAGTTTGCCAGCGTCCATTTCGGTTTGGGTGACGGTGTTGACGATGTCCTTCACTGCGATCTTCATCTTCAGGCCCCCTGCTTTGATGCTGTGCTCACGTAGGTGATTTCGTAATCGTGGAGCGTACGGTCGCTGCCGCGTGTGGCGTCTCGGAATCGAATGAGTCGCTTTGCGGGCCCAGGTACACTGCCTTTAACCAAAATGTATTCTGATTTGACTTCCCCGTAGTGGAGGAATCCACCGGCGGGGGTGATTGCGTGATCGTCAGGATTGGCAACGCGGAGAACACGCTTGTTGTATTCTGTGCGTTGGTGGTAGCCGGTTTGGCCACCTTGACGAATGGTCTTTCGGACGTATCCGTCACCAAAAGCACCCATGTTTCCGTGCTGTCGTCGCTTCTTGGAGTTCTTGTGGGATTGCAGCTTACCGCCAAATCGCTTGATGACACCTTGCCAGCCGTAGCCTTTGGTGACTGCGATGATATCGGTCAGAGCGCCTTCCTCGAAGGCGTCGGTGAAACTGTATTCTTCACCCAATCGCTCGGATGCCCAGTCCAGCTGGTCATCTGCGGTACCACCGGTGAGGCCCATTTCCATCACATCTGGGATTTTGGTGGGTACACTGGAGAGGTTGTTGGGCTGCGTGGCCACGATTAAACGAACTTCGCAGAGATCGGATTGCTTGAGGTGGGTCATGTGCTTTTCAGCGTCGTGTTCTTTTCGAGCAGGAAGTCGCTTGAACAGTTCAGAAAAGGCTTCAGCAATTTTTTCGGCGTCGGCCCAAACTTCGCCCTTGGCTTGCTTGCCGTAGGGTGTCATTTCGTAGCCACGTACGCCAAGGATGCGCATCTTGGGGCATTCAACCACGGTCACCGGAATGCGGGTTTCTTGACCTGCAGAGGTGCTTCGTGGGTTCATATCACGGGCCAGAATGTGGGTCATGCCGGCTTTCCAGCCGGCGAAACCCTGCACTCGGACTTCGCTCGCATCGGTTGTGGGCCACGACTTGACGTGACCGAAGGGGCGGTTCGCTCGCTTGCGCGGGCTGAACGCCATCGATCCACGGCGTGGGTGGTTTCGCTTTGCCATCTTGGATTCCTCCAGTGTTTTTTACAGCGCATTGGCCCCCACCGAGGGGGCGTACGAGGGCACATGCAGTGTCGAAGCCGTGACACGGAGGCACAATCCCACGAATGGGGACGTGCCAGTTGGGGTCCTCGGGGGATGGCCCAGTGTGTCTGGCTACTCACCTTTGAGCAACCCTCCGACTTACCACCCGTATATATGCGGTTCGGTGGACGCAAGAGGCTTGTATCGCCCCTCGTCCCTCGGAAAACCGTTGGAATACATTTGTTCTTTGGGCAGCTTTAGTTTCAAAACCACTGAAAGGGACTTCATCACGCTTTTGAACCCTTGACGCAGAACCAACGACATGGCCACCGTCCAGCACCCGCTCTTGCGCGATGGTGTCGAAGCTCGGCCGTACCAATTGCGTTCCTTGGAACAGGTGTTGACAGCGTCCAGTTTGATGGTCATGCCAACAGGGTTCGGGAAAACCGCCGTTCAATGGATGGCAATGGCTGAATTCTTGCATCGAGGCGCTCAAAAAATAATCCTTATCGCACCAACCACAGGATTGGTGGACCAGCATGTTCGGATGGCCAAGCAGTTTCTGGCTGTCGAACCGGAAGGAATCGTGGCCTACACGGGTGGGACGCCACCTGCCAAGCGGGAAACATTGTGGAAGGAAGGGCGAGTGTTCATGTCTACCCCTCAAGTCGTGCGAAACGATGCCATCAATGGGACCCTTGATTTGAGCGAAGTATCCCTGCTCATCGTTGACGAGGCCCATCACGCCACGGGGAACCACGCCTATGCCCAAGTCGGGAAGATGTACAGGCAACAACGGCCCAATGGACGGGTGCTTGGAGCCACAGCAAGCCCAGGTTCGAATTTGAAGAACATCAAGGAGGTCAAGACGAACCTTGACACCCTCAGCGTGGATCTTTCAAAACGAACGGAACATCTGCTCAAACCCTACGATGTCGACATGGTGATTCATCAACACAAGTTGCCGCTTCCAGAGATTCTCAAAACATTGGGCGCCCCCGTCCAGGAGCACTTCAACAACGAAGTGGCTCATCTCCAACGGTTGGGGTTTCTCGCCCCGAAGGAGCACATCGCTTCAGGAGACATTGAACGCGCACAACTTCGGGCGAGCAAGGCCATTGCACAACGAGACCCTCGAGGCTACGATGCCGCCCGTAGAGTCGGAGACCTTCGTCGCCTCCACATGGTCATCAACTTGCTTAAATCCCAAGGAACCAAGGTTGTTGACGCCTTCCTCAATCGGGCTGAAGAGGAAGGACGAGACGGCAGGAAAACAAACCGATTGTTGGCCCTTGAACCCATTCACAACCTCCGTTTGGCCCTCAGAGGTGCCGATGAACTGCACCCAAAGCTCGCTCAGGTCGAGCGTCTTGTGAACGACGAACTTGGGCTAAAACCCGAAGGCAAGGTCTTGGTGTTCACAGAATTCCGGGACACCGTTGCTCATTTGGTCGCCGTCTTGAATCAACAGAAGGAAGTAAAGGCAGATGCGTTCATTGGCCAATCCTCAAGAGGGCAACAAAAAGGCATGACGCAGAAGGAACAATTGGCGCAACTCCAACGGTTCAGAGATGGAGACATCAACGTCCTTGTTGCCACATCGGTCGGCGAGGAAGGCCTTGATGTCCCTGCTGCAGACCTGGTGGTGCTCTATGAGCCGGTCCCAAGTGCGGTACGAGCGATTCAACGACGAGGGCGAACAGCTCGTCAGCGAGCAGGGTCCGTGCATGTTCTGATTGCAGATGAATCGCGTGACGTGTATGTTCAACGAGCATCCGAGCACCAAGAAGCCAACATGCATCGCTTGCTTGCAACAATGGTCAAAAGAAACCTGTTTCAAATCCTGCATCCTGCACCCGATGCCCTCAAATCCTTCAGCATCACCAACAACGGGGAGGAGGAATCAGCCAAAACTTTCCTTGACAGGGCCCTCACACTGGCGAAGAACCAACCACGACCACACACACCCTCGAATCCAAAGACGGGCGAACGAAGCCCCCTCCCAAAACACACGACACCACCGCTTACGCCTCAAGAGCGTCGACCGAGATCTCAAACGGGCTTGGAGAACTTCATTGACGTACCGACCATGCCACCGGTCCCCCACAAGAACCAACTCCAACCGATTTTGGACGCAACAAATGCAGTGTTGGACGAGATGAACGAGGCATCGGGAGATGGGCGCGAGGTGTTGGTCGACCACCGTGAAGGAAATTCAACCCTCCCCGCTTTGTTGATGGGGCTAGGAATGACGGTGAGGCTGACGCATTTACCCGTCGGTGACGTTCGCTTATCGCCCCGGGTCTTGATCGAACGAAAAACGGCAAGAGACCTCCTTGCATCGATTAAAAACGGACGCTTGCTCCATCAGTGCCGAGCCTTGAAGGCAAGTGCCAGTCGACCTTTGCTTCTGGTGGAACACGGAGAAGGCGGTCATGGACTGCACCCAAACGCTGTGCTTGGAGCCTTGGCCCACATTTCGTTGGACCTCGGTTTGCCGGTGATGATGACAAAGGGGCCCTCAGAGTCTGCACACTTCATCGCCGTGGCGTCAAAGCAAGAGCAGAAATTGGTTGAACGGTGGATGGATCTTGTGATTGAATCAGCACCGGAGAAACAGCGTGCTGATTTGTTGGCCAAGGCGGCTGAAAAAGAAATTGATGACATCGAAGCCAACCCCGAAAACCACCCTTGGCAACAGGAAGGTGTTGACCAATTGCACCGTTGGTTCACCGAGTGCCTTGTTGAGCACACCGATGCCAGCAATCAAGAGCGTGCAACCTTGGAAGGGGTGAGTCCGCACCTTGCAGCGTTGCTCACCATGACGGTCGAACAGTTGCAGGAGTTGTTGGGGTGCTCAACCGAACGTGCTCACGAATTGGTGAGCGCTTGGCATGGAATGACCTCATGAACCGATCAGTCGAACACGGGTCTTGAGTTGTGCGAACCGGTCAGGGAAGTAACCCAAAGCGAACGCAATCAGTTCGGTCATGTGACAAACAGGTACCGTGGTGTTCTTTCCGCTTTGACGTCCAGCTTTGGATTGGTAGGAGTCCAAATTGATGTGCGAGACCGTGCAAGCACTGACCACAAGGTCTGCACCCGATTGAATGGCATCGGAAAGAACCGCTGCTGTCATGGCCAACGAGGAGTCCTCGAGCGTTAGCATGGAGGTTGAGCCAACACTTGCGCACTTGGAATCGTAATCAACGGGCGTGCCGCCCAGAGCGATGATGAGTTGTTCCATGTAATTGGGCATGAAGGGGTCGTCACGGCCACAAGCACCCTGGCGTTGCATGTCGGGGCCATAATATGCGGCGACCTTCATGTTGAGTGGGTTCTTGACGGCGTCACGAACGGCATCCAGGCCCACATGCTCAACCAAATAGTGAAGCAAGTGGTGGGAGCGAGACTCGCCTTTGAATTCCAGGCTGGAGGTTCTTGCGATCAAGTTGTTGATGGTGTTGGCGTAGACAGGGTCACGCTTCATGTCATCGATGGTGTTGCACATGATGGCGTGGCTGCTGGCGCAAGCCGTGATGATGTCGAGTCCCTTTTCTTCAGCCAACGCCAAGTTCCGAGCGACGAGAGCGTCCTGCAGTTTCGGCGTGGCCTGTTTGATGACGTTGCCACCGTCGCTGCTTGCCCGAGGGAGCTCAATCAACTGGATGTTGAGGGCTCTGCACATCGGCTGAATGGTGTCTTCAACTTCAAACGCACCTGCTCGTGCGACGTTACCGGGGTAGTATGCCATTTTTGCCATGTGACCGCCTCAGAACCTCTGATCAATTTCGTTGAAAAGGCTGACAACCTCGTGGTATTCGTCAACCTTGCTGTTGAACATCTTGGGGATGCGGCCAACTCCCGATGGAGGGAAGAGCAACCCCTGGAGGCCTCTCAGAGGTGGAGAACCGTTGCGGGTGAACGCCAAGGCCATTCGGGCGGAGACGCCACTGAAGACGTTGCTCACCAGTCCCAGAGGGCCCAAGACTTGGCGGTAGAGGGTGGTTTCGTTGACGTTGCCGGTCCACTTGACACTGCGGCCATACCACTTGACGAGGCGACCGGATTTGCCGCTGTAGCGAGATTGGTTCAGCAACGCACTCCGTGCTTCGTTGAGGCTTCGTGCTGCCAAGCGTCCGTCCTCGCCTTGACGAATGAGGCTTGCATGGTCCGTCTCGGACCACACACCGTCCTTTTCTTGCAAGGAATTGAGCATGGAGCGACGCTGAGATTCACCTGTTCTTGGGTCAAGGATGCGCAACCATTGCTGGAAGTGAACCCCGGGCCCTTCGTAGTGAGTGTCGTGAGCGAGGGTGTCGGACATGGCTTGGATCAATTGGAACGACAGCACATCACCGGCTTGATGAAGCGCCGTTGCAACCGCTGAATCCACTGTGCCCATGGCAGCACCGCTGGGAAGTGTTTGGCCCTCTCGAGGGTCCGTGCGCATCCAAGGTTCGGCCCTGCTGCGATGACTCTCGAATCGGCCCGTGTCAACAATGAGGTCGCGAACAACCGGGTGGCCAGGGAGGGGTTCAATTCGAACACGCCCGCCTTCTTGAGCCAAATCGCCCACCATGGCCAGATCCGCAAGCACCACTCGGCCGTTCACACGGACACCTGTGGTTGGGGTTCCGGCAGAGCTTCCCCTCCGGAAGGCCAGACTGCCGTCCACTTCCCGTTGCATGGTGATGAGGAGGTCTTGGACCGTCGCATGGCCCGGCACAGCGCATGCCAGCGTGTCCCAGCCCGATTCACTTGCTTCTGGGCAATAGCGGAAAATTTCGAGGGTGATGTTGATGTCTTCTTGGGCAAGGATGCCCGGGGCGAAGTCGCCTTCCACGATGTCGTCGTCGTCATCGGAACCGTACGCTTTCATCTCCTCGAGGAGTTCGACTTGGAGCGTCCCAGAGTCGTCAACGCATGCCAACAACGGCAGGGCTTCAACAACCCATTCTTGCCATGGTGGTTCAAAGTCCACATCGCATTCCTTGATGGGGAACGCTTCATGCCCTCCCAACGATGCCAATTTACCGTTCCAATCGTGTCCGGCTTTGCAGAATTCGTCGTAGGATGAGTCGCCGATGGCGCAAATGGTGAAGTGTGTGTTGGCCAAAGCGGGGCCGTTGGCATTGATGGAAGTCCACATGGCATCGGCGTTGTCCGGCATTTCGCCCTCGCCCCATGTGGACGTGATGATCATCACACGCTTCATGGAAGCGAGTTTCACAGGGTCAAGACCTTCCATGTCAACCACCTTGGCTTCCAATCCGTAGTTTGCAGCCATTTTTGCGGTTTTTTCCGCAAGTCCAGCGGCGTTGCCAGTTTGCGAACCAAAGAGAATGTTGAGGGCTCGGTCACCGCCAAGAACAGCGGTAAGGGCTTCCGAGGCCCCTGCAGCAGGAACCGCTGCGATGGATTCTGTCGTTGCCTCAACGGGGGCTTCTGCGGCCACAACGGTTTCTTCGCCGCCTTCGGTGACAAGTTCAAACTTGATGACTTCGACAGGGCAAGCTTCAGCGGCCTCAAGAATGATGTCGCCGAGGTCAGCCCCCAGCGTACCTGAGAGAGGTGAGCCGCCAACGTTTCTGTCAAACTTCCCGTCCACGCGAACAGCTGCCAAGATTTGGGAACTTTCGTCGTTCACCTCAAACACTTCAGGGCATATGTCCTGACATGCGTCACAGGTGATGCAATCTTCATCAATCCAGACTTTGGCAACAACCGTCATGGGACTCCCTCTTGCTCACGCTCTGTGAACAGTCTTGCCCACCCTTGAGTGGCCTTTGAAGGTTATTATTGGCCCACGAGTAAATCGGGGTACTGAGATGGAAATTTTCACTTGAATTTTCGTTCAAGTGGCTCACATGTGGAAGTCGCCCATGTCACCCATTCCGTCGCCCATTGGGACGCCTTTGGAGGAGATCACGTCGTCGATGCGAAGGATCATGATCGCCGTTTCAGTCGCCGATTGAATGGCTTGCTCAACCACACGTACGGGCTCAACAACGTTGGCTTCCTTCATGTTGGCAACGCCGCCTTCGTAAACGTTGATGCCTGCGAATTCATCACCGTCTGCATGGGCTTTCCGGAGTTCGATCAGTGTTGTCACGGGATCCAATCCGGCGTTTTCTGCCAGCGTGCGAGGGATGATTTCGAGCGCAGAAGCAAACGCCTCGATGGCCATTTGCTCCCGTCCACCAATGGATTCAGCGTAGGTTCGCAGGTCGCGGGACAAGGCAGCGAGGACGCTTCCACCGCCCGTCAACACAGCGCCGTCTTCCCAAGCAACGGAAACGACGCCCACCGCATCGTCAAAGGCACGACGGATTTCGTCAACCACGTGTTCAGTGCCGCCACGAAGCAACACGGAAACGGATTTGGCTTCAGGGCATCCCGTCACGAACGTCATGTCGGATTCCCCGATTTTCTTCTCCTCCACCTTCGCCGCTTGCCCGAGGTCGCTTTCGCTCATGTCCTCAACGTTGGTGATGATGGTACCCCCGGTGGCTTTTGACAAGGCTTCCATGTCGGATTTCTTGGCTCGACGGATGGCGAAAATACCTTTCTTGGCCAGGTAATGCTGAGCCAGTTCGTCAATGCCTTTCTGGCAAACGAGCACATTGGCTCCTGCCCCTTCAATGGTGTTGACAAGATTGCGAATGTAGTTTTCCTCTTCTTCAAGGAACATGGCAAGTTGGTTCGGGTCGGTGATTTGGATTTTGGCATCAACCTCTGTTTTCTTCACTTCAATGGCTGAATTGACAAGAGCAATTTTCGCCTCTGAAATGGTTCGTGGCATGCCCGCATGCACCCGTTCCTTGTCGAGGAGGATGCCATCGATCAGAGAAGAATCTTTGATGGAACCGCCTTGACGCTTCTCCACCTTGATGTCGGAGAGGTCAACTAAACGCTCATCGTTTTCGGTGATTCCAACCGATTCAACAGCACGGACACAAATGTCGGCCATGAATGATTTCACAGCGCCTGCGGACTTTCCTGTCAACGCGGTTTTGGCAACCTCATGGAGGACTTCATTTTCGCCTTGTGTTGAGATCCCGTGGTTGTCCAGCAACCCAATCGCACGCTCGGCTGCGAGACGGAAGCCTTCGCAAATGACGGTTGGATGGACGTTTTGTTCAATCAAGTCCTCGCTTCGCTTGAGCAACTCCCCTGAAAGGATCACCGCTGAGGTGGTCCCGTCGTAGCAGTGTTGTTCTTGGGTTTTGGCCACTTCGATGATCATCTTCGCAGCAGGGTGTTCGATGTCCATTTCTTTGAGAATGGTCGCTCCGTCGTTGGTGATGACCACATCACCCATGGAATCCACCAGCATCTTGTCCATTCCCTTGGGGCCAAGGGTGGAGCGAACAGCGTCAGCCACTGCCTTAGCGGCGGCAATGTTGTTCGATTGTGCTGTGCGACCTCGAGTGCGTTGGGTGCCGTCCTTGAGTATGAAGATGGGGGCTTGTCCGTTACTGTACATGTGAAATCACGCCTTCATGTGGGGCGAGGCCCCGTTCATTTTCAACCCTGCGCTTGGATGGGGTTGAGTGTATGGCCTCAAGATTGGCCGTTTTGTTCCAACCATTGCTGGCCGTAGTGACGCCATTGCTCCATGGTCCATCCGGTCGGCAAGCCACCTTCTGGAAGAGGGGGCATGTCCGGTTCATCAGGCACGGATGGGCTTTCAGGACTTGCCGAGGGCAAAGGAACTGCAGCTACGGGTTCGGGCGTACCAGAAGGTGGTGCAGTGGCTGCGCCACCCATCAACACGCTGTCGGCGATGTTGGTCGCAAGGGCCGGAGAAGCGGGCGTGGGCATGCCCATTGGAACACTTGGTGCCGAAGCAACAGCGCCGTAGTTGGCAGAAAGAGAATCCTCGTAGCCGTCCTCGCCCCATTTGGCGTAATACTCGTCGTCGTCGTCATCTTCAACCGAGCGAAGAATGCTCACGAGGACAACCACGCCTCCAACCAAGATGAGGACAAACACGACCCACATCCCAATGGTCTCAATGGGAAGGGCAGAGCCTGCATCGTCCACATCGCCACCGGCGTCGGATGACATACGGACCAGGGTCACCTCGAGTTGAGATCTTGCGGCGTCGGAAACGGTTTCTGAGCGAGCCCAAACCGTTACGTTCGCTGTGAGTGTGTCACCGTTGAGGTTCTTGAGGGTCGTTTCCGTTACGTCAAGCGTGAGGGTGATTTCTCGTTGTTCACTCACAGCGAGTGAGAAGTCACGGTCAAGTCGACCGATGGAGGTGCCAAACCAAGCGTTTGTTTCACTGTCGTCAACTTCCATGACCACAAGTTGTCCCGAGGTGTATTGATTACCGACCCGAACAACAATTTCGTATTCTCCAGCTTCATCAATGGTCAGCGGCTGTATGGCGAAGATTTTGAGCCAATTCTGGGAGCCGACAAGATAAGTGGCGGAACCACTCGAACTGATGTTCATGTCGCTGTTGCTGGTGGCGATGACATCAAGTGTGAGTTGACCATCCACATCATCCACGAAAGAGAATTCAACGCTCACGTTGTAACTGGATCCAACCGCAATGGCGGGCGTGCTTCCGTCAACCAAGTTGGTGAAGCCGGCCACCATGCCGTTGGGGGTGTTCAGCGTCATGGCAAAACTGTCCTCGCTGTTCCCGTCGTTTCGAACTTCAAAGGTCATCGTCTGTGCGGGATCGCCCGGAATGTAGGATTGCCCGGTTTCCTCATCGGAGACATCCACAGCGGCTGTGTCGAGGATTTCGACGGTGAATGTGAGAGCTCCCGACACGGTTGGGTCATCCACGCTGGTGGCTCGAACCGTCACGGTGTAGATGCCCGGAGTTAGACCGACGGGCATGGGCAACAATACGGGGAGCGTTGCTTCGCCGTCCCAAGCGTCCATAATGGGAGATTGCTCAGCGTTGAGGGTTGCTCCCAGCCTCCAGTTGTTCATGACAATGGACAAATCGTACTGTTCATCGTTGTTCCCAAGGTTGAGCAGGGTAATGTAAACCGAGCGGGAAATGCCATTCGCAGAACCGGTGAATGCGGACTCTTCCATTTCCATGGCCACTTCACGAAGGATGGGGACTTCCATCACACGAGACAGCACATCGGAACCAAACAACGCCGTGCTGCAGGATGGACAGGTCGCTCGAAGGTTGAAACTGACGTAGGGGAATGCTTCGGTTCCAAGAGCAGGGTTGGCTTCTTCTGGCGACGTCACGTTGAGCACCAAGTCCACACGTTCGCCTTTCGTCAGCACGATGGGGTTTTGTTGAATCACACCGGTTGCGTTTTCGACCAACGCTAACCAACCTTCCTGCTGGAAATCTGTAGCGAGGTTGAATGCGGCGTCTCGGTTGCCGGTGTTTTGTAACGAGAAGGCGATGTGACCCGATTGGCCAGGAAGGACACTCGCTGCAACCAGCGGAACCGAGGAGGTCAAGGCCACTCCAAACTGTTCGGAGACGCCAATATCCAAGTCGATGCGAGCCTTTTCGCCAAGTTGTGCACTGCTGGCGTCGCTCAGCCATAGGTTCCATGTTTGCTGCTGTACATCAGCACCTGCCGGAACAGAGAGGTTCACCCAAAACTCCACCGAATCGCCTCCTGAAAGGGGTGGCAAAATCATGTTGGTGCCGTGATTGCTGCTGCCGGTCACGTCAACCCGAATGACCGGGAAGGGTGCCATCCATGAATCGTTGGTCACGTTGGTCTGAAGCCTGATGGTAGCAGGTGAATACCCGTTGTTGGTAAGGGTGCAGCGCAGAACCGCAAGTTGGGCTGGAGCAACCGTGTAACCGTTTGTGGGGTTGTCGCAATCCATGTCAAGGGTGTAATCCGTGACTCTGCTCACGCCGAAGTGGACATAGTCATCGATGTGAAACCCTTCGTTGGCGGTGCTGCTGTCGGAAGTGAACAGAACGCTGAACGAATAGGAACTGCCCCCGAGGAAGACATCTGGGTTGGCGAGGTCGGGGATTTCCAACCATGTTTCTTGGGGGTCCCAAGACAGGTTCGTCCACTGGCCGGGCGCTGCACTTGGCATGCCTTCCGAAATGTCCCAGTGAATGGATTCGTAGCCGTTGTCGATGTTGCCAGACCCGCGCCAAAGTTCCATGTGAACGGCGTCGCCGGCAGCCATGCTGCCCCAGGCTTGCAGGTGGAACTGGCTGGATACAAATTCGTTGGAATAGAAGAGGTTTCGGCAAACGCCAATCCCTCGCAGGTTGGTCAATCCCACGTCGGGTGCGTCGGTTTCACACGTCTGTGAAGTGGTCTGGCGGGCATAGACCAAACGGGTCGCTTCGGCGTTGGAGGGGTAGTTGCTGCCGGGAGCTGAGTGACGCCAGTGAGCGCTGCCGGCAGCGCTTGTGGTCGAGTCGGTTTGCCAGGATCCGGCGGCGGTAGCATCGCCACCTGCAGCCGGGTATTTGGCCGAGAAGAACTGCTTAGCCGTTGAGGGCGCAATTTCTTCCATAGCGTTGGCGGCGACGGCTACTGGAACGACCAAATTGCGGACATCGTTGGCGTTGGATGTGTCGTCGTTGAACGCTACGGTCGCACGGACGGTGAGGCCACCTTCGAGATCGTTGGTGGTGGTGTTCAAAATCGAGTGTGCTGCAGTAGGCGTCCATTGAAATTGGTAATTGTAACTCTGTCCGCCGGTGAGAGGGGAGGTTTCGAAACTGAAGGTTTCCATGATGAAGCCAATAGGGTGAACGATGTCAATCGTCACCGGGGCGGCTTCGCCGATAGCGGATTGACCGTAGCGTTGGATTTGAACTTTGATCTCTCGAGGTTGCTCAATGAAAATGTATTCGATGACCGTACCGTCGGATTGGACCCATTCATCGGCGGGGTTAGAGACGTTGCCGATCTCGACACTGCGCACCGTAAAGTCGTCGTTTACACCGCCACGACCGGAGGCAGCTTGAGCGGGAACAACCATGTTCATGGCAACCGTCTGAAGCAACAAGAGCAAAATGATGGAGAAAGGCATCAAACGGCGCATGGTCATCAACACGCGACCGAGGAAGGTTGAGCATAAGAAGATGGCCTTTTGTTGGTCCATTTCTTGACGACGAAATGAACAATCAGGGCTGCTCTTTCGTATCAAACCCTCGAATGACACGAGCCTGATGAGAGGGCTCTGATGTGTTCGGAGACGCTGGTCCGCTGGAATCCAGCACGGATGGTTCAGGCTGTTCGGGTTCCGAGAACAAACCGTCAAGGTCCAGTCCGTCGACGATGGAGGGCTCACTCGNAACAGGGGCAGAAACGCCCGACATGATCACCGGCGCCACCACCGGTTGAATCACAGCGGGTTGATGGGTCGTGTGTGGTTGATGTTGTGTCCGATGGTGCTCTTCTTGGAGCCTGTCAACCGTGGAAGAGAGTTGGTCAAGGCGTTCATTCAGGGGGTTGTGTTCCTCGGGTTGTTTTGTTCTCATCCATTCAGGCGGAGTTGTGGCCCCTCCTCCCAACACCGCCAAGGTGGTAAAGGCCGCCATGGGCATAACGGCCAGGGCGGTGAGGAGGTTCAAGAACGAGGTTTCAGGGATGGATTGTGCTGAAATCATGGTCTCGAAGATTTGCTTTTCAATCTGAAAGTTCAGTGACATGTTCGACCCAAACACGCGCTGTACAATGTAGGAAGAGATTTGGCCCATGGACCACAAGAGGAAGATTGGAAACGCCCACGAAATCTTGAAGGTGTTGCCGAGCAACTTCCTCGCAATGTTGGCCAATTTGACATAGCGCCTTGCGAACCCGGGAAACAAACGTATGGACATGTACAAGCACAAAGCGTAGAGAAGCAAAGCCAACTCAAGTTGACGATGTTGGGCGACAGCCCCCTCGGGAAACACGAGCACCAACACGAGAGGGATGGTCGCCAAGGCTACTTGGAACGGAATGGCGAGAAGAATCAGCGACCCTCGAATGGTCCAAAGCGGGTGACCTTCCGCACACCTGTCGTGAACCAACATGGCCAAACGGCCGTGCGATGAATTGGCGTATCGCCGGCGCGCAGTGATTCGGTGGGCCCCACTCTTGGAGTTCCTTGTGAGGCCAAGAGCCAACCTCCACCCGCCGCGCTCCACGACGCTCAGTGGCATGAAACCGCCCAACGTCAACGCAAGCACCAACGCCGTCATACCGTAAATCAGAGAAGTCAAGCCAATGTACGGGAGCATCTCCAACTCAACCCTGAGCATCAACTGGCCAGAATACGCTCCGAACACGATGAGATAGGTCAGTGAAAATGCAACAAAGGGTGTCAAGAAAATTTGGCCGATGAGTTGGAAGGTCAAGCCCAGCCTTGCAGCGAGGGAGCCGATGGACGGCTGACTTTCCATGGTGGTTGGCTCCAAAAGACGAGCCCTCAAAGGTTCCCCTGTTCAACACCCTCTTGAGGGAGTTCTTTTCCATCGGCCGCAGGAGCCGCGGTCGTCAAGGGGTAGCCGTCGGTGATCAGCAACCGCACCCAACCCATCATGCGCCCGTCGGTGCGTTTTCGCCCAAGGTCAGGACGAGCCATGCTGGCGTGAAGCGTGCCACATGACCGGCACACGATGCCATCGTGGTACCAATGTGGGTCTGGACCGCCGCAACATCGGTCTTGACCGGTTGAGGCATTCATGGCTTTCTGCAGTTCCTCCGCCATCTCAAGGGTCCAAGGGGCCGGCCGGCCACCCCCGAACGCTCCTTGAAGGCGAGACAACACCAACCATGAAGCCGCCAACCAAAGGCCGAACCCAAACGGTGCTGAACCCCATCGCAAACTCGCTCCACCAAAGGCCATCAGCAGCAAGGCGATGAGCAATGCAGACCAGTAGAAGGTTCGCATGTGGAGCACACGTTGTGTGAGGTGAGGGGTTAGCGCCATGGGCTCGGGATGAGGTTCAAACCGAAGATTGAACCCTTTGCCTCGGGTCATGATGAGCACCGGTAGCCGTGGACCAAGATGGCCAATGAAAGCACCAAACGCCAACAACAACAGGTTGGTGGCCATGCTCAAGAGATCACGCTGCCTGCATCAAACGCTTCAACGTGGATTCCACCTTGTCCATCCCACGAGAGATATCTGCCTGGCTGATGGTGTAAGCAAATCGGAGATGACCCTCTCCAGAAGGGCCAAAGGCACTGCCGGGTGAACAAAGGACGCCGTCTTTCAAGAGCTCAAGGGCCAGGTCTTCGGAGGTCAGACCTGCGACCGTCACCTTGGGGAACACGTAGATGGAACCCTTCGGTCGGTGGCATTCCACACCTGGCATGGCGTTGAGGCGGTCAACGATGAGATCGCACCGGGATTGAAATTCACGGGCCATCATGTCGGGATAGTCGTTCGCCTTTTCCATGGCCTCCAATACAGCGTACTGCATGGCGTCGTTTGAACAGGCTGAAATGTAGTATTGGATTTTGATGACTTGCTTCATGGCTTCGACGTTGGTTGAAACGATGTAACCAATGCGCCATCCCGTCATGGCGAAGGTTTTGGAAAAGGAATTGACGATGAGCACTTTGTCGTACCCCGTGCCCATGAACGAGACGTGCTCGTCGCCAAACACAATTCGGTCGTAGACCTCGTCCGAGATGATCCACAAATCGTGCTTTTGTGCAAAGGCCAGGAGATCGTCCCGTTGTTGTTTGTCCAAGGTCCCACCCGTTGGGTTGCTTGGAAAATTGTAGAGGATGGCCACGGTGTTTTCGTCAACAAGGCCTTCAAGGTCCTCAACATTGGGAATGAATTCGTTTTCAAACAAGCAGGGATAGTACTTCGCTTCACCACCCACCAAGGTGGCATCGGGGCCGTAGAGTGGGAAGTAGGGCTCGGGCAGCAACACGTTGTCGCCAGGATTGACCAAGGTCATGAAGAGATTCAACAGAGCGTTGGTTCCTGACATCGTCATGCACACGTTGTGTTCATCCATGCCTTCTTGGAAGGCGGACCAAGAATCGGCAATTTTTCGGCGCAATGCGGGCAAGCCAGCCGTGGTGGTGTACTTGTTGCGACCGTCTTTCATGGCTTGATAAAACGCTTCAATCGCCACTTCCGGTGGTTGGAAATCGGGTTCACCCAAGCCAAATGAAATGACATCATCACCAGCCAAGTCGAACATTTTGCGAACGCCGGTTGGCTGAATGGCCATGGAGCGGTCGCTGAACGTGCGCATGGTGGCCCGAGTCGGGCTCTCCATTTGAACCCAATTCATCTGGATGGAACCGGCGGCTAAGCCGTTTTGTCGTCGATTATGGTTGAATCAGCACCGATGGTGCCCGGTTTTGTCGTCGCTGAAGCGTCCAACAACTCAGCTTCAAGAACCGCTCCGGGTGAGGGAAGGCCGCTGACCACATCAAGTGTGGAAGGGGGGTCAATTCGACCAATGAAAAACAGAATCACCAAGAGAAGGACCACCAATCCAGCCAACCCGAACGAAAGCCCCTCATCTGCGGCGCTGCCCATTCCAATTCCTGTGCCCATGACGGTGGCAAAGACCGGCAAGGATGGCAGCCCCTGCTCGTTCACGCCTCGAATCTCAACCGTTTGGTTGCCGAGCAACAGTTGGTCCGGGTCCAAAGCCATCACCCACTCAAACCGCTCAAGGGCTGCAAGGCCCCCGTCCACGATTTCGTAGGTGGCCTCTTGCCATTCGCCGTTGGCCACACGACCCTCCACCGAGGCGATGGCGGCTTCTTGACCCCATGCCAATCCTCGAATCTCAAACAGTCCGGTTGATTCGTTCATGCCGGCACTGGTGATGTGAACTTGGCTGCTGACATCGATCAATCCCGTGAGGTTCTGCTCTTTGAGATGGAAGGCCATCTCAACCGCTGCCAAGGCGTCGGCCATGCCCCAACCGAAATCTCTGTTCCAGAACGGGTCGACCTCCGGTGCGGATGGTTCACCGCGCCGTTCGGCAGTGAGTTTGATGATCTCTTTCAATTCGGCAGGAGACAAATCAGGGTTGGCTTCCATCATCAAGGCAAGAATACCCGTAACGGCTGGCGTGGCGTACGAGGTACCGGAACCTCGCCCTGTGTAGCCATTATCGGCCGCATCTCCGCCCACGAGGTTGTTGCATAGACCAGAAGTCACGCAACCCTCCGCTTGGATGATGTTGGTGCCGGGAGCTGAAACCTCCGGCTTCAGTTCGTTGAGGGGGTTGTTGTCTCCGTTGTCACGACGTGGACCTCGAGAAGAATAGGAAGCGACGGTGTCGTCGTTGCGGTCGACGGTGTTGATGTCGTCGGTGGCGCCGACCGTTAAGGAGAGGCTCGAGGAGCCCATGCCGGACAAGCCGTCGTTGTCCGGACCGTCGTTGCCCGCTGCCACGCTGACAATGACCCCGGCCTCCATGGCTTCGTCGAGAATTCTACTGTGCATGTCTTGCCCGTCGGAGCCCCCGCCTTCGTGTGAGGTGATGCCCCATGAAAGTGAGATAATGTCAATGCCCGCGTTTGATTCGTCGGCTCCTTGCCACGGGGTGTCTTTGTTGTCAATGATCCATTGCAACCCGTTCATGGCGGACTCGTAGAATTCTTGCTCAATGACGTAATTCTCAAACGGTCCGGCTCCCAAGTCCGTGCCAATCCGAACGTCGACAAGGTCAGCATCGGGTGCGGAGCCGTAGAAGTCGGTTTGCGTCCCGCTGGCGTCCATGCCCGTGGCGGCAGCCATGCCCATGCAGGCCGTTCCATGTTGATTGGCGTCGTCCGGATCGTAGGTTCCATCGGTTTGACGAGCACCTCCAGCGATGCAAGCAGGGTCGGAGTGAACATAACACACGGCGTCAAATCCAGCAATGAATTTCTCGTTGAGGCCGGGGTGTTCGTTGTCAACACCCGTGTCCACCATAGCGACGTTGATGCCCTCGCCTGAAACGCCCAGGTCCCAAGCCCCGATGGGGTACGTGGAAGAATTCATGGCTTTGACCGCTGGGGTTTGCACGTCGCCATAAAACACGACGCCTCCGTATTGCTCCACCATCACCACGTCCGCAAGGCTGGCCAAAGAGGTGGCTACTGTGGCGTCAACAAAGCCGATGAGAACGGCATCGACGGCCTCGATAACATAGGTGTGAGGAAGGCCGATTTCGGCCAAAGCAGCCAAGTGAACTTCGGTGACCGGAACGCCGTAGGAAACCCCAATCCCGGTGATGCCCGAAGCGGTTTCAAGACGGTCGTGAATGCCGTTGCGATTCAAGTCGAGGGTGGTTTGCTCCCACCAGGGCGTATCGTCCCCCACCCATTCTCCAGTGGCTTGTTGCGGGACGGTCAGCGACGTGTGGAGAGGGCGCCAGTGAACGCCTCCTTCGTCTTGGGCTGTCCAGTCGTTGCGATCGTTGGATTGAACCAACGTTCCCGTTAACGGGGCCAGCAACAATCCAACCATGACAAAGGCAATCAGATGACGCACAACACTCACTCAAATCAGCCGAATCGCCCCTCCAGCATGAACATGTTGATTCGGTGTGGGCCCTCGGTTTTCAACCACCGAGCGCTGGGAAGAAAGGCCACCTGCAGGCAAACAATGGTTTGATGAGGTTGTTTTGATTCTCGGGTGCTGTTTGAAACGGACGTTCCTTGGCACAGCCCGAGGTGAATGAAGTGGGAGCAGAGGGATTTGAACCCCCCCCAGCGGATTTCTTCTGAAACTGCGCATCAGATGGGCAGTNTNCAGGATTGCAACNGGTCGGCGCTCCAGTTGGTCATCAACNNCAGCAAACCCACTCGTCGTCATTCCCGTGCAACTGGAGCCCGCGATACTACCAAGCTATACTATACTCCCNNNGTNNNTNACNNNNANNATCANGNCTTNGNTTGNCNNCGNGCACGCTTTCGGCGTCGCAACTTCTTCTTGCGCCACTTCCACCGTTGGTTACCGGTTTTTTCCAAGCACGGGACCCTCGCTTCATGGTGAACGAATCTCCGACTTGCCTTCCCTATATGAGAGCATCGTACCCTTTGAGAAGCTCAACATGGCGAGGACGTACATGTCGTCGCCCCGCAACAACACCCGTCATGAACGCATTCCATCTCCACCGATGAGGTTTTGTGGTGGCGGAACAAGCCAACGGTATGCAGGAGTGGCAGTGGCTGCTGGCCGAAAACGTGACGACCGGAGTAATCATCGGTTTTCTTGTCGGTGCGCTCGTTCGTTTTGCGACGAAGGCCGTTCAGTTTCTTCTCATCGCTCAATTTCTGATCCTCAAATGGCTGGAGGCTCGCAGCATCGTGATGGTCGATTGGGACCGATTGACGATGGGTGTTGTTGAAACGCAGGAAATCGTGGTGGGCCAGGCCTCTAACCTCGTGGACACCATTATGGAAATGGGCGTCTTTGGTGCCAGCCTCGCCGTTGGGTTCTACATCGGCCAGCGATTGGCCAAATAAACGGGTCAACTCATCGCCGGCGACCAAGATGCCCCGCTCAGGAGCAAAGGGTCATAGCCAAACCCATTTCATGCTTGAATTCAACCGTTTTGGATAGAAGTCACCCACGCTTCGGTTGGAGAGGGCGGCCTTAACAAAGCCGTAAAAAGGGTCATAACCTATGCTGAATTGGAAGAGATGAGGTATTCTCAATGGAAAGTCGCCCGATGAGCCACTCCCTCGCCGACTTCTTTGCATCCCTCGCAGGGCCCTTGGTGACATCGTGTGTCGTCACCATCGTTGGGCTTGGGTTTTATTTTTACTCGCAAAGGAATCTTAAGCGTCATCAGCTACTCGACAAACCTGCACTGGCAGAAATGAACATCACCTCGGATGTTGTCCAAGGTGGGTTGAGTGGTTTACTCTCCCTGTACGGCTTGGGCACTACGTTGGTATGGGCGGCCGCTGGGGCCTTTCACTTGCGTTACGCTGACGAGGATGCGGGCGACCAACTTGATGCGGGCCTCTTCTTCTATATATGGCCCGATAGCGCGCCTGGGTTGGTTGGGTTGGCGATGGTTCTCGCCTCCCTCTTATTCACCATCGGTACCGCTTTCAGCACCCGATGGTTTGCGTCCGTTGCCGAACTCAAATTGGATGCAGGGGCGTGGATGAACTCCATGGCCATGCAGACCACGACGCCACATCCCCCAGCAACCAACATCGATTCAGAACCTACCTCCGTACCCTTGGCGGCTGAACAACGAACCGACCCTGTGACGTTTTCAGAACTCCTCGAGGCTCTTGACAGCCAACTCAAGGAAGCCATTGAAGAGGCCCACGGCTTGAGAACGCAACTTGAAGAAACAAAATCCAAGGTTACCACATTGGAGGTGGAAGTTGAACAGAAGGACGTGCTCATCGAAGAAATTGAAGCGAGCAAATCTTCGCTCAGCCAACGCCTAAGTGACCGAGAGCAACGGGGTCAAGCGGAAGAAAAAAACCTCTCGCTGACCGACTCTGTGATGGTTGGGGATTCGATCATGGGCGGAATGAAAATCGACAAGCAAGTCAACAATGACCCCGATGCCATCGCTCGAGCCGTCATCGCCGCCTATCGAGCGGGTCGTAAGGACGGACCTTGAATCGGAAACCATCGCTGCTTAACGGGCCGTGGCCTTGTCTCATTGGATGTTTTGCACACACTGAAACGATGGTTGTGTTCTGATGAGTGCATGGTGATGTCACCCGGGGAAGGACCAACGGTGTTGTGCCCAAATTGAACTGAGGCAGCCGGATTGAACCCTATACTTTTGAGCCCCTTCAGTTGCAATTTCGTTTTGCTCAATCGTCCTTGTAGGCGTCCTTCTGACCGGCTACGTCGGCTTTTCGAAGTTCAGCCAACTGTTTGAGCGCTTCCAATTTCACCGCAGGGTCGTCCGAGGAGGCAGCGATGTCTTCCAGGACGGCTATCGTGGATTGCGAACCCTTGGCGTGTTGCTCAAGTCGCTGTTGCTCCTGCTCGTTTTGGAGTCGCATCCTTTCTCGCTTACGTGCTTGAACCTGTTCAAACATCTCCATGGCCTTGTCCATTTTCTGCCCTTCAGCTTCCTGTGCGACGCTGGCAAGGGCCTTTTGTCGATCTGCCTCAAGTTTAGCCAATTCAACATCTGTCTGCGCGTTTTTAACAGCCTCGTCTCGGGATGCAGCAGCCTGTTGATTGCGCAGTTCTTGTTGCTGATGCCACTTCTGCAGGGTGTATTCTCCTGCCCCCTTGAGTCGGTCAAGTTCCAACTTGAGTTCAGCGGCTTCCTTGGCTTGTACCCCAGCAAGCGCCATTCGGGCGTTGACCTCGTGCTTCCGCTGTTCGGTTTTGACAAGATGGTCCAGCTCAAGGGCGTGTTTGTCCGATTCAATGTCTTTGGAAAGTTGCAAACGCTCCAGGTCATTTTGGTGCTGGAGTTGCTGCTCTGCGGCCGTGCTGCTCCACGTCATGAAGCCGCCGCGAAAGGCAAGACCGTAGTCGTCCAAGTTTGCTCGCAGGGCCGTCTTGACGGCGTACATAACATCGTCGTTCGCTTGAACCGTCCGCATGGTGGTGGCATCCATGCTCCGAAGATGCTGCAGGGCGGCGGCGCTAGCGGCCGGAGAGAGCAGTTCGGCGATGTCTTTGGCCTGAACGGTCATCGTGCCCTTGGCTGGGAACGTGATGAGACGAGGCGCAGTTTCCCGGGTGACTTCGAGTTTCAGCGTAATGAGACAGTTGATCTCGTCCCCGTTGGCGGCCGTTCCTCGAACCTGCACGAGGACGGCGTGCGGCCCGGTGAAGGCGAACATAAAGGAACGGACTGGATTGCTCCTTCCGAACAATTTCCCGAAAAGCCCAATTTGCGGGCTTACTTCCATATGGGTCTGTGAAACAGAACCGACAATTTTCCCGTCTTCCAAGACCACGCACACTTCGTTGGGCTTGAGTGTGACCTCGGCTTGCCGAGGCACCTGGGCGTCGTTCATGTAGTGGGCGATCACGGTTGGGTTGGTTCTCCATCTGAAATGCATGCTCTTCACCTCTTGGTCAGTCCGTCGATGTACATGTTCCTCTCCAGGTACATGTTTCGAGTTCGAGTCAAGTGTTGATGCCAGTCAGCAACACGCATGTTCACGGCTGCTTCATCCAACCCACTCATATCATGGGCCAAAGCGTTGGCCATCCGGGTGGTGTCCACGAGGGCTTGAAGCACCTCGCTATCGTGATTCACAAGTTTACGTACGGCTTTGGCCTTGAGTTTTCCGATGCCCGTGTGTTGTGACACGTGATTGCTCGCAATGGAGAATTGGGCCTCGTTGCGCAGGATGTTGATGGATTCAATCATGCGCTCGAGACTGCTTCGCGCATCTCGATTTCCTGAAGCGTGAACGTCGCCCTGTAATTTTTCTGCGTGACGAGCAAGCATCTCGCAACGTCGTTGGATTTCGGCTCGAACCGCTTCGTCCGATTTCATGAACCGGCCTTTTTCATAGCCGTCATAGGCTGAAACCAATGCACGGACACCTTGGACGGCGGCGGCCAATGTGGAGGTGCTTACATCCATGGATTCTTCACAAACCTTCTCTCATATAGAACCCTTGACTTCATCGTTCTCGATCGTCCAAGCACTGGCGGTAAGCATCAATGGCAGCCGCAGCAGCGGCTCTCGCGAACGCATCGGCTGCAGCATTGGGCCCTCCGGATGCATCTATCGAAGCTCATAAGACTGAAATGAAAACGGATACGAGTGGTACACGGAATCGGACGGGACAAATTACTACTCCGGCAGGGAGTGGAAACAACTGGCAGGATTTTAACAGTTGAATCTTTTGGAAACCCTGTCGTCCTGAAAGACCCGTTGCAACCCATTGTACACCCTAATGTGGAATCCTCAAGGTTGGGTACGGACTCCAGATTGGTGGCGGACGTACCAGGATTCGAACCCGGGTTTTCGGCTTAGAAGGCCTAAGTGACATCCAGACTACACTATACGTCCTTGTTCAATGCGGAGGC
>QQSC01000008.1:0-28323 GCA_003602475.1 Candidatus Poseidoniales archaeon
TTGATCAACGCTGGTTTCCGATGCCACAACCCTGAGTGCAATGAAGAAACGACCACACGTCATGACTTGCACTCTGTGTTGCCTGCTCCCAACTTTTTGCCAGGCATGGTCATTCAGAAGCAAATCTCCCTCAGTGGGATGGACCAGTCTCAAGAAGAAATCACCTACGCCGTCAACGACTCTGCCACATTGGCCAACCTCCAAGGCGTGGATGAGAACGGAAAGATGCTGGCAGAAGACGACCCACGGGCCGTCCTCCATTACCGCTGGATGCATGAATTGGCGCAAGCTGACAACCCCAACCCTGACCCCTACCCCGAACACCTCGAAGTCTCATGCCCACACTGTGGCAGTCCATTCGACGAGTGGACCGAGGAACGAACCGGTGTTGAAGACCGATTGGCCACCGTTGACCGTTACGGCAACCCCAAGCCCGGACTTCAAGTGGAACGTCACCTTATCGATGGCGATGTTGTCATCTTCAACCGTCAGCCATCGTTGCACCGCATGTCCATGATGGTGCACGAAGTTCGTGTTATGGAAGGTCATACGTTCCGGTTCAATCTGGCCGTTTGTACCCCTTACAACGCTGACTTTGACGGTGACGAGATGAACCTGCACGTCATTCAATCCGAAGAAGCACGAGCAGAGGCAAAAATCCTGATGCGTGTCCAAGAACACATCCTCACGCCCCGCTACGGTGGTGCCGTGATCGGTGGAATTCACGACCACATCTCCGGAGCCTACCTCTTGTCCCGACCTGGGACCATGATTCGACAAGCACACGGTCTGGAAATGCTGGGCAACATCGGCTACACCGGTGAACTGCCAGAGCTCCTGAAGGATGATGACGGTCAGCTGGTCTACCGAGGTCAAGATTTGATCTCCTTGATCATCCCCGACAACATCTTCCTGCGATTCCGTAGCCGTTCCAACGACGACGTGGTCGTCAAAGAAGGCAAGGTTGACGGCACCCTCGACAAGCGAGCCATTGGTGCTGAAGACGGTCGCCTTCTGGATGCAATCGTCCAGACGAATGGACCCGAACAAGGCGCCAAGTTCCTTGACGAGTTTACTCGCCTGTCAATCGCGGCGTGCACCTCGCTTGGATTCACCACCGGTATTGACGACGAAGACCTTTCAGACGAAGCGGTCAACGCCATCAACGCCGCCAACGAAAACGCATCCCAACAAGTCAACGCTGAACTCGAAATGTTCGGCAACAACGGCAAGGGGTACGAAACACGTCCCGGGCGCACACCTCGTGAAACACTTGAAGAAAACATCATGCAGATGCTTGACAAAGGAAAGCAAGAAGCTGGTGACGTCGCAAAGGATGCCCTCAATCAAAGCGGCTCGACGAACGCTGCGGTCAACATGGCCATCAGTGGTGCTCGTGGGTCCATGGACAACCTGACCATGATGGCGGCTTCCATCGGACAAGCAAAGGTTCGCGGTAAGCGACTTGAGCGCGGTTACGATGAACGTGTGCTGCCTCACTTCAAGCGTGGCGGACGCGGTGCCCCCGACCGAGGGTTCATCGCATCATCGTTCAAGCGCGGTCTAGAGCCAACTGAATTTTTCATGCTCTCCGTTTCCGGCCGTGAATCTCTGGTTGACACCGCTGTCCGTACGGCCAAGTCCGGTTACATGCAACGTCGGCTCATCAACGCCATGGACGACCTCAAGGTGTACGATGACGAAATGTTGTCCGTTCGAAACACAGCCAACCGCATCATCCAGTTCAGCTACGGTGAAGACGGTATTGACCCCTCTCGTGGCGTGCACGGATCTCCGTTCAACGTCGATGTCATCGTCGACTTTGCACTCGGCACAGAAGGCGCTACCGAAGTCAACCGTGAATCCGTCGAACGCGAAGAGCGTGAGGAGGATTTCGGCGGCTGGGAATTTGAAGCCGAAACAGACGGAGGTGAAGCCTGATGGTCGTGAAGAGTGCAACCAAGAAGAAGCTGATGGACCTCGGCGTGGCCGAGAACTTTGCTCATCAACTCGCCGATGACCGAAAGTGGGACGATGTGAAAACCATGTCCGCTACGGACATCGCAAAGGCGTGTGAAACCGATTCGGAAACTGCTGGGAAAATCCACGGCACCATCGTTGCCGCCACCCAAAAAGGACGAGACGGCGACGGAGATACATCTGGACCCATCACGAAAGTCCGCTTGTCCGGACGACGCAGCCGTCGAGCTCGTACCAAGACGGTTGTGGATTTGGAGACCTACGACGCTGAGCGCAAGGTCACGTCCCTCAAGCACGAACTCTCTGAGGACCCCGTCTACAAAGCCCTCGTGGATGCTGTTGAAGCCAACGGCTCTCGCCGGTTCACCAACCGAATCTTTGCTGACTTGACCGCCACTTGCCACACCCGTGGTAAGAAAAAGTTGACCAAGCCACAGGCCAAGAAGATCATCGAAGGCGCCATTGTCGCCTTGGAAAAAGCAAGCATCGACCCGTACGAAGCAGCTGGTATCATCACGGCTCAATCCATCGGTGAACCCGGGACTCAGATGACCATGCGTACGTTTCACTACGCAGGTGTCGCCACGGTGAACGTGACCCAAGGGTTGCCTCGTATCATTGAGATCGTGGATGCTCGTAAGGTCCCACAGACCCCGACCATGACGATTCGAATGACGCCAAAGAAGGTTCAAGATGGCAACGCAGCCAAGAAATTGGCAGCAGCTATTGAAGTAACAACCACTGTCAACATTGCATCGTTGGAAACGGACGTCGCCCAGCGACGTTTGGTGCTGAAACTGAACAAGGGCAACCTGAAGCAAAAGAACATGTCACCAGCAGAAGTCAAGGACAAGTTGGAACAAGCCACACGATTGCTCGTCCAAGCTGACAAGGAAAAGAACCCATCGACGCTCACACTCATTCCAGGCGTTCACTCTGAGGATGACCTGGCTGACCTGGCTGAGAACCCACCGTCCTACACCATGCTTCTTCAACTTGAAGAAAAAATCCGTGACATGCGATTGAAAGGTATCCCCGGCATTGAGCGAGCCAACGTTCAGTTGGACGATAAGACCGGTGAGTACTACCTGTCAACCATTGGAAGCAACCTTCAGCGCATCAGCGAATTGGAAACGATCGACCGGTCTCGCACCTACACCAACAACATCATCGAAATCTACGATTACTTGGGCATTGAAGCCGCACGCCAAGCCATTGTCAACGAATTGCAACTGACCCTCGACGGCGCTCGCCTCGAGGTTGACGTTCGCCACTTGCTGATGGTGGCCGATGTGATGACCTCCGAAGGAGAAGTTCGTGCCATTGGCCGACACGGTGTGTCTGGTACAAAGCACAGTATTCTGGCTCGTGCTGCTTTCGAAGTCACCGTCAATCACCTGCTCAAGGCAGGAATTATTGGAGAAAAGGACTACCTCACCGGTGTCGCTGAGAACATCATCGTAGGTCAGCCGATCTCCCTGGGGACAGGCAGCGTTGCGCTGTACTACATCCCTGAGGAATGAAACGTTCAACCATGAGAAACACACGTGGAGAATGGAGGAAGAAAAATGGACCTAAGCAGACAATTGAAAAACGCAATCGCAACAGGGAACCTGTTGTTTGGACAACGACAAGCCAAGGACGCCTGTGCGGGTGGTGACGCAAAACTCGTCATCATCGCCGCAAATTGCCCCGAGGCTTACGTGACTGCACTTCGTGCATCTCACCCAGAAGTGACCATGCACCGATCGTTGATGGTGAACCGTGAACTTGGAATCGCCTGTGGTAAACCCTTCTCGGTTTCCACTTTGACCGTGCTCGACGCTGGCAACAGTGACTTGCTTTCGTTGGAAACCAACATCGAGTGAGCTGCCCTGCACAACAAAGGCTTGATGGCCTTTGGATGATGACCACCAGTCATGCGAACCTTTGGTGTCTCGACCCTGCTCTTGACCGCCCTGTTGTTGTTGAGTTCTGCTCTGCCTTTGCTTGCTCATCCGGCCCCCTTGGACGACCCTGCCGCAAACCGAGCATCCGGCCGATCGGGATCTGAAGAAGTCTTTCTTGCGGGTGGAGGAGGTGCGAATGGGAACGAGTTCCCAGCCGCAATTATCGATTCCATTGGTGGATTTGCGGTGGTTGGAGATTACAACAGAACCGTGAATTTCGACACCAACTCGCTCACCCCCACTTCACCGTTCACCAACGGCAACGAATTCTTCCTTGCAGAAGTAGACACAACAGGATCTTGGAATTACGCTCTGGGAGCCGATCATTCTGCAGGTGGGGTGTCCTTTGGAGCCGATGTGACATCCTCATCGGGTTCACCGGTTGTGGTCGGTCAGATGTTTGGCCCCGTTACGTTTGGTTCCACCACCCACCAGGTGGCCGTTCTCGACGGTTTTGTAGCGAAAGCCAACCCCTCGGGGAACGGTTGGGCATGGAGTTCAGTGTTCCAAACCGTGGCCAACCAATCAACTGACAACAGCAACCCCGCCGCTGCGACCGTTGACAGCAACGGTGACGTGATTGTGGCTGGGAATTTCAAGGGTGAAACCGATTTTGGAGGAACCACATTCAACGTCAGCTCAACCGAAGTCTTCGTGGCGAAGTTGAACGGGAGCAACGGCGACCTCCAATGGGTGGTCACCGGCGGAGGCATTGGCGATCAAATCATCACCGATGTCGTGGTCACCAGCAGTGGAATCATCCATGTTTCTGGCGTGACACAAAGCCAAGTGTTCTTCGGCACGAACAGTTACACGCCCGTAGGAACTCAGGATTCGTTTGTTCTTACCCTCTCGTCCGCAGGAGCGTTCCAATCGATTGAAGGCTACGGGATCGCCAATCAAGTGGTCGTGGTTCGAAACCTCGCCGTCGACACCAACGGTGTTCTCTACGTTGGTGGAACGTTTTCTGGAACACTCTCGAAGAACACCTGGTCCATCACCGCCAACAAAGGCGGTTCCGACATCTTTGTCATTAAAAACGGGGCCACACCAACCCAACAATGGGCCCAAATCGGGGGCTCCAACACGAACGATGAATTGACCGGACTCGATGTCAACTCAGCAGGTGAACTCGTCTTTTCTGCTTTCATTCAAGGCACGTTTAGTGCGGGCACCAAAGCCATCACGCCAAGCGGTAGTTACGACGGTCTTGTTGGTGGATTGAGTCCTTCAGGAAGTTGGACATGGCTGGACGTCACCCGAAGCCCTGATTTTGTGGTGAACTATGGCTTGGCCATCGACAGCAACGACATTGCAGCCACGGTGGGTGCCTTTGCCAATCAAAACCCGGCCACCATCTCAAAAGGCACGACAACGATCACCGCAGCTGGAGCTTGGGACACCTTTGTGTGGGGCTTTGACCCGGCGATGAAGAAGGACTCTGACACGGATGGTGTGCCAGACGTGACCGACAATTGCCCGACGGTGTCAAACCCGAGCCAGGCCAACACCGACATGGACGGACAAGGCGATGCGTGCGATTCCGACGATGACAACGATGGTTTAACCGACAACTCGGGTGACGATTGCCCACGAAACGGCCAATTCAACTGGACATCGACTCAAGACTTTGACATGCCCTCCAATTCCACAGACTGGGATCGTGACGGCTGCAAGGACGATGCGGAAGACAACGACATGGACAACGACGGCATTCTCAACGCCAACGATGTATGCCCCCGTTCCCCATACCAACCGCCAAGGCCAACATGGACTTCCAACGAATCGACGGATGTTGACGGAGACGGGTGCCGAGACATCGATGAAGACATCAATGATGACGGTGACCTGTTTGACGACACCTCTGACGACTGTCCCACCGAATTTGGCAACTCAACGCAGGGTCAAACTGGATGCCCTGACTCGGATGGAGACGGATGGTCCAACACCTTGGACGATTGCCCCAACCAACCAGGAAATTCCACACTTGGCGGAAAGAACGCGTGTCTCGACAGCGATGGTGACGGATGGGCCGACGTTGACGACGCTTTTTCGGAGGAACCCAGCCAGTGGGCCGATGCCGACGGAGACGGTTACGGTGACAACCCGAGTGGTGTCGAATCAGATGATTGCTCCGATGTCGCTGGCGACTCAACGATTGACCGACTGGGATGCTTGGACACAGACGGGGATGGACACTCTGACCCCGACCTCGGGTGGAGCGTTGAAGACGGCGCCGATGCGTTCGCCGACGACCCCACGCAATGGTCAGACTTTGACGGCGACGGGCTTGGTGACAATTGGGCCAACGCCAGTTGGGAAAGCCGCAACCCATCTTGGCCAGGTGAATACCAGCCAGATACGATGATGCAAGATGCTTGCCCAACACAGCCCGGAAACGCAACAGCCAATGGAATGGAGGGTTGTCCGGACGCCGATGGCGACGGATGGTACAACCTCCAGGACGCCTTCCCTGCTGAACCGTCCCAATGGGCCGACCAAGACAACGATGGGTTTGGCGACAACGCCTTGGGTCTGCGCTCCGATGCTTGTCCAACAACGGCTGGATTTTCTACAAACGACCGCTTTGGTTGCATTGACAACGATGGAGACGGCTATTCTGCCCCCGAAGGCGTCGAATGGACGCCCTGGACGAACGGAGCCGATTACGACGATACAGATGCCACACAGTGGGCCAATGCTGACAGAGACGCCTATGGTGACAACCAGGACGGAGATTCACCTGATGACTGCCCCGCAGAATTCGGAACCTCATCCATCGACAGGCTCGGTTGCCTTGACAGCGATGCAGATGGACGTTCAGATGCAACAGCTGGTTGGACGCTTGAGAGCGGAGCCGATGCCTGTCCTTTGGCGTTCGGCAACTCAACGATGGATCGATTGGGATGCCTGGACACCGATGGTGACGGATATTCCGACCCTACCGGCGGCTGGGGCATCCCTGAAGGCGCGGACGCCTACCCGAACAATCCTGACAAGTGGGTCTACGTTGAACCTGAGGAAGGCCTGGCCATCGCATCAAACGAGGTGTTGGTTGGAGGTGGCGCCGGCCTGGTCGTCGTACTTGTTCTCCTTGGCATGCTCATGCGTCGTCGTGGTCGTAGCGACCTCCCGCTGACAAAATCACCGGTGAATCTTCCCGACTTCACTGCTCAACCGAGTGTTCAGAATCCGATGAACACCATCCCCGTGAACACAGGCGTTCAGAATGCATCGCCCGCTCAGGTTGCACCACCGCCCGGTTTTGAACCCGACCCAGCTCGTGAATATTACAACGGCCTCGTGGCTCAAGGTTATCCTCCGCAAGAAGCCATGCAGTACACACAGCAGTATTTCACCCACTTCCGGGGCTGAAGGGTCGTGAGCAAGGATGAACCTTCATCCAAGCGATCATCAAACGGCTGGTCGTCCAACAGCGTGATTCGAAGCGTGGTGATGTTTTCTCTGTTCAGGGCCGTATACGGCACTGGGATTCTGGTCGTCACCTATTTGCTGGCTTCTGGTGAAACACTCCCCTCATGGGCCCCGTGGGCTTTTCTCGTGGTGTCCATGGTGTTGAGCCGTCGCTTGTTTTCTTGGATGAAGCGAACATGGCCACATCTGTTCAATCCAACAGTGTCGGATTGAGGGTGTGCACTGTAAGAGATCCACGCTGAAATACAATTCCCATTTGCGAACTGCATTGGTTGAGGCATGCAGAACCACCCCAGCGGTGTTGTTGGGTCTCGTTCCACTTCACGGGAGGTCCGAGCGGATCAAACAACGCCTTGAGCCATCATGGCTTCTGCAATCTTCAAGAATCCAGCAACGTTTGCTCCGAAGACGTAATCGTCCGGGCGGCCATATTTTGCGGCTGTTTCTGCTGCATTCTTGTGGATGTCGACCATGATGTTGTCGAGTTTTTCATCGACTTCCTCTCGAGTCCATGACAATCGTAGGGAATTTTGAGACATTTCCAAACCGGATGTAGCGACACCTCCAGCATTGCTGGCTTTTCCTGGAGCAAAGAGAATGCCGTTCTTATGGAACACTTCAACAGCTTCGGGAGTGCATGGCATGTTGGCTCCTTCAGCCACGGCCATGACCTTGTTGTCAACAAGCATCTGTGCTTCGGCTCCATTGACTTCGTTTTGCGTAGCGCACGGCAAAGCAACATCAACGTTGACGCCCCAAAGAGCGTTCGAGGACGGCTCTGGAGCAGAGGCTGTGAACGTCGCACTGCTGAAGTTTTCAGCGTACTCGGAAATGCGGCCACGTCGGTTGTTCTTCAGATCCATGATCCATGCGAGTTTGGTTCGGTCGATGCCATCAGGGTCGTGAATAAATCCACTGGAATCGGACATGGTCACGGGCTTACCGCCCAAATCCAGGACCTTCTCACAAGCGAATTGTGCAACATTGCCCGAGCCGGAGATTGAAACTGTCGCTCCTTCGAACGATTTTCCTTTGGCAGCGAGCATCTCACGGGCAAAGTAAACCAGCCCGTATCCAGTGGCCTCTGGGCGAATGAGCGATCCACCGTAGGACAACCCTTTTCCGGTCAAGACCCCGCCTTGGAATTCGTTTTGAAGTCGCTTGTACATGCCGAACATGTAACCGATTTCACGACCTCCAACACCGATGTCACCAGCGGGTACGTCGCAATCTTGACCGATATGACGCCATAGTTCCATCATGAAGGATTGGCAAAACCGCATAACTTCGCCATCGGATTTTCCTTTCGGGTCAAAATCCGAACCGCCCTTACCGCCGCCCATTGGCAAACCGGTGAGGGAATTCTTGAAAATTTGCTCGAACGCTAGGAACTTGAGAATAGAGGCGTTCACGGAAGGGTGGAAACGAAGACCGCCTTTGTAGGGGCCGATGGCTCCGTTGAATTGAATTCGGAATCCACGGTTCACCTGCACCACACCACTGTCGTTAACCCAAGGGACACGGAAATGAATCAGCCGTTCTGGCTCAACCACTCGCTCCACGACGGAGATGTACTCAGGGTTCGCTTCGAGAACGGGCTCCAACGATTCCAGGACTTCTTTCACAGCTTGGTGAAACTCAGGTTGGTCGGGATCTCGGGCGACAACTTTGGCATAGATTGCATCACTGGGGTTCATGGGCATACCTTCTCACGCATGTGGTGTTGGCTCGGGCTTACACAGACCCTTTCTAATGGTTGCCCCGGTGTAGCCTCCAATATGACGGGTTCAAGCCTTCATCATCGATAGGGATGAAGGGCAAGGAACTTCTGAAGGCGCTCCAATCTCCGTTGCCCGTTCTGGTCAACTTCTGCGGTCATCATGATGGCTTGGGCAATCAGAGCATGTTGATCGGACTGAAGGTTCATGAACATGCGAAGTGCGTCAAGAAGCGCCCATTCGTCTTCGTTGATGACCTCGTCGTCAAGCGCAGCGATCAGAGCGGATTGATAGGTGGCCACATCACCTGTCCGGTGCCCTCTAAATCCCCCTTTCTCATGAAACGGTGACGGTTCCACCCCGGTCACAATGTCCCTGCAAGTTGCAGCCTCTGCTGGGTCGACATCCAATGCAAGTGCAAGAATGTGGAGAATGCGCGCTTCGTCAGTGGTGACGATTTGATCTGCAAATGCAACTTTGAGAACTTCACAATACAAGTACTTCCCACGAGTTGGTTGGAGAGGCATGTGTGGGTGTTCAATGCGTGCTGTCCTTCAAAGTTGGGATAAACATCCCACATGAATAATTACATTTGTATGACAATTTGTCATTATTTGCATACACTTGATATACCCGAGGTTGAATGGAGTGTTGCAGGGGACCCAGCAATGAGCCAAGCCACCACCGCCGTTTCTCTTCGAATCAGCGAAGAAGATCTGATTCTTTTGGACGACCGGGTTGGCACATCGGGAACAAGGAACCGTTCAGACGTTGTTCGTTTGGCCATCCAGGAATACCTTCACAATCAACCCAAACTGCACGACATGAAATCCGTGCGAATTCCAATGGGTCGTCACGATCAGCTTCAACTTGCCAAACTGTACGAGTTGCGAGGCGTCACGCCTGAGCAAGCCGCACAAGAAGGCCTCACCCTCTACATACAAAAGGCCATGAAGGACCTTTTCGAGACCAACAAAGCACTTGATGAAGCGCTGGCGGAAGCCAGAGCAGCAACACTCAGACGCAGTGAATACCAAGAATAAATGGTGAGAGAGCGGAGGGGATGGGATGATGAGGCAAAACCGAGGATTTTTCCAAGGAGATGCCACCCTAGGGACGGTGCGGGACCGGTCAAGCCTGCACGGTCTAGCCTCACTGTGTCGACGTGCCCGTCATGCACGTCGTGGCCACGGCCCCCACGGCCAACCCCCCCACAACCCCCTGGATGACGGCCAGGGGGACTCGTCTTCCACTCCTGCCAGTTAGGCGGGTGGCCCCACGTGCCCAATCCCCACATTGTTGGGCACACCAGTTCACATCAGCGAAAGCGGGGTGCCGAAGGCGAATCCTTTAGGATGGTCGTCTGCCGATGCTACCTATGAACGGTCATGCCAAGCCCCAGTTTACCGGCATGCCGTTTCTTGCGCACGATACGCCACGGCCCGGACAACTCGAAATGATTCAAGATGCGACGTCGAGCCTTGAGAAAAGTGGGTTTCATTTGGCAGCAGCACCAACGGGTATAGGAAAAACAGCCGCCTCCCTAGCAGCAGCACTTCAGGTGGCCAGTCAACAACCGGTCAAAAAGACCGTCTTTTTCCTGACGTCACGACAAACACAACACAGAATCGTTGTGGACACGGTTCGACGAATCAATGAACGCCGTCAAGGAAACATGCCTGTACGACTCGTTGACATGGTGGGTCAGGCCGGGATGTGTGTCCAACCGTTTGCCAAAGAAGCCCCGTTTGTGTTTTCCTTAATGTGCAGTCAGGCGCGGCGAACCAAAGGGTGCAAACCATGGATGACACAAGCACCGGGGTTGAAAGAGAAGATCTTGGCTCATCCACTCCATGTTGACGAATTGGTCAGCATTGCCCAACAACACACCTCGCAAGGTATGCCGGCGGTGACCTGCCCGTGGAAAATAGCACGAGAAGCGGTATCGGGAGCCGATGTGTTTGTTGGAGATTACAACCACCTGTTTGATGAGGGCGTCCGTGAATCAAGCCTGAAAGCAATGGAACTCTCCCTTGAGGACATCATCATCGTGGTTGACGAGGCCCACAACCTTCCCGATCGCATTCGCATGACACTTGAGCGACGGCTCACTCAAACCATGATTCGCAACACTTGGATGGAACTTGAAGAACACGTTGGAACCCTTCAGAAAGCGTTGTCAATGCCTGGCGGAGAAGTCCTCCAACCTTCGGCCGACATGGCCTTATGGGCTCATGACGTCATGAAAGCTGCGAGAACTGAATTCGAACTGTTGTTTTCTCGCCTTCATCGCAGCCTCCAACACGGGGATGAAGAACAGGAAGTGGAGGTCAAAACCTTGCTTAACGCCCTCCACAGGGCTTGCGACAAAGCCGAAGGCGTGACTGGACAACAACGCATAGGAGCAAAGCAGCCCTCGAAACATTCAGCGGTTGACCCTGCGGTTCGGCTGCATCAACTTCGTGACGTGCTGTCCTCTGTGGATGTGGACATGGACGCCGGAGACGATGGAAATCCAATGGAACCCAACGCCCACAAAGTGGCCGAGATCTTGAACGCCATGGTCCGCTTTGGCGACACAACCGCCATGACACTGGTGTTTGACACAAAAGGAAAGGACGGGCGCATCACCACGCACCTGCTGGACCCAGGGCTTGTGTCAAGACCGGTTTTTGAGGCATCTGCTGGAGCCGTGTTGATGTCTGGAACGCTCTATCCACCAAAAATGTACGCCGACCTTCTCGCCCTTCCGGCTGGCCGAACCACCACTCGCGCCTACGATTCTCCGTTTGCGGCCATGCGAAGACCTGTTCTCGTGGCGAGGGACGTCACGACAAAATACACAGAACGGGGTCCTGCCAACACCACCGCTATGCGCCAACACATCCAAACCCTTATCGACGAAACACCCGGAAATGTCGCTGTGTTTGCACCATCGTATGCCATGCTCAATCAAATCGTTGGTGAAGCCACCTTCCAAGGTGCAAGGGTCATGGTTGAAGACCGTGAATGGTCAAAGCAAGATCTCGACATGATCGTTGAAACACTTCTCGAGGAAAAAAGGGCAGGGCGAAAGATCTTGCTGGCAGGTGTGTTTGGCGCCCGATTGTCCGAGGGTGTTGACTACCACAACGGAGCATTGGATGCTGTAGCGTGCATTGGCATTCCAAACGCACCGCCCTCAGTTCTGTCAAAAGCACTGAAACAGTACGCTGAAGAGCGCTTTGGTAAATCGTTGGCTTGGCGGTACACCGTTTCCCAACCCGCCATCAACGCCATCATGCAAGCCATGGGCCGTCCAATCCGTGCCATGGGGGACAGAGCATTGATTCTGCTGTTGGACCGAAGAGTCACCGACAGAACCTACGCAGCGTGTTTTCCCCAAGACATGCGGATGAACGAAGCGACCGATGCAACGACCACTCAGCGGTTTGCTCGAAGGTTCTTCAACAAAGTGACCCCATCAACTGATTGAATGAACAGGGTCCGAAGGTTCATGTGGGCTCGTCGGATGCTTAAGCCATGGACGAATGGACAACCCTCGCCATCAAGCCCGACGAAGCGCCCCAAGGCGACCTTAGTGCACCTGCCATCACGGATGGACTGGAAGCCGACGCAGCAACTCTCCAAGCAGAATTTGACCTGTCATCCAACCATTTGGCCGACGTCCGGCAGCGTCACGAGCAGGTCCTCATCACGGCAGGCATGCTCCCCGAAACAGATGTTGCCAACAGGCTACCGGACCGGGCTCTCGATTGGGTGGTCAACGGACTCAACGGGCGCATCAGTCCCGATGGACTCTCGATCCCTCTGCTTGGCGCTCAACTTGAGGATGTCCATCTCGACGTCAACACGACCGAAGATGCCACCGTCGTTCGACTACGTGTTAACGAAGAGGGACACGACCCACTAACAAGAGAAATGACCTTACCAGAACAAGCCGGGGAAAGCCTCGTTGCTCGCTGGGTCAACGGGCACCTGCACCTTCGCTGGTGAGTGACGCCACAGCCTTCGAATTGGCGAGACCTACGTGCACTTTTCAGCACCTGAGGGAACCATCACAATCCACGTGGAGGCACCTTGGAAATCTCGGCGATTTCAGTGCTCATTTTGGTCAGGGCTTGTCCAGCCACCTCTTGATGTTGAGCTCCCAATTCCTCGCGGCTGTACCGTGCCATCTCAAAGGTGTTGTCGAGAGCGGTCAAAGCGTCCTCTGAGACGCCTCCTAAGGCTTGGCGGATAGCGAATTCAAACTCACGTACCGTCTCGAAGTCTCTACGGAGGAATCCCCGTTGCTGAAGCAAACCACACAGGTCCTGATAGCAAGTAAAGATGGATTCACGGACAGCATCACCGGCTGCCAACAATTCTGCCGTGTAGGCGAAGACTTCAGCGGCCTCGGACAAAATATCGTTGGCTGCTTGCCGCCTTCGGTAGACAACCACGCCTGCAGCCACAAGGGCCGTTGCGATCATCAAAAGTCCATAGGACCACCATGGTGTAGGTTCTTGCAACACCGAAAATTCGTATTCCAACACAAAGCCTTCGCTTCTTGTGTCTTGGAAGTCGGAGATGCTCTTTGAAGACAAGCGAGGGTCGTTGATGATGATGTCCATGGACAATTGGCCCCACGTGTCGACATCACCGTACGGTGGGTCGGCTGTGAATTCAAACACAGCTCGTCCTTCACCGTCGGTTTGACGGGACTGTGTAGCCACTTGAGATTGGTTTTCATCGTAAAGGAACACCAACACTTCAATGCCGCTCAATCCGGTTTTCGTGTCGTCAGCGATGATGGTGACATCCGTAAGAATGTCCTCTTGTTCGTCTTCAACGACATCGTCAACAGACACCGTGATGGTTGCATCCACCTGAACGAACACGGCACGACTGGCGCTTGCAGCGTTGAGATAGAGGGAGTCGTTGCGAGCGACATCGATGAAGAAATACTGTGAACCAACCATCAACCACGAAGGAGCTTGCCCAGCCATCGTGAAATTACCGTTCAGCCAAGATGCGTCAACAGAGGAGAAGCATCGAGCGCCCTCACGGCCATTGGTGCAGTCAGATCCGTTGCCCATCGACAAGACAAGGTTGTCGAAAACCTCTCCTTGACCGCCAACTTCCTGTACCGAACCCGTGAACGAAACTGGCGCAAAGACACCATCAGAGCGGGTCACGATGTTGGATGAAGTGCCATCAATCGTGATGAGGAGGTTTGACCACACCCGTACCGTAGCATCGTTGTTGGCGGCCAAATGAGCTTGAGTCCCTTCAAACTGAACACCGATGACATGGTCTCCACGGCTCAAATCCATGGTCACAGGAATCGTGGCAGACCATGCTCCGTCCAATCCCGTCACAGCGGTGGTGAGGATTGCCCCATCAAGGGAGATGCTGAGGGTTTGACCTACCAAACCGTCACGGTCAACGGTGTCGAAGTCGTACAGGCGACCGGACAATTCCCAGAGGTCGCCACGTGTGGCGTCCAACCCGTTGTCGAGGTCCAGCGTCACGAAAGAGCGGTGAGACATGAAGAACGTCGTGTTGCCTTGACCTGCACGGTAGTACCCTTGAGCAGGTACTTCAGCCAGAATGGTTTGGTTGCCGATTTCAAAGAGATCTGGCACCAACCATGCGTAGGTGTAATCCCCATCGTTGTCCGTCAAGAGCGTTGCGACGGAGATGCCATCAACCGTGAGCAGCACTTCATGTCCAGCGATGCCCATCAATTGATTGTCCACGACGGTGCCGGAAACGATGACGGTCTGGTTAACCGCTACGGGTGAGGTGATGTCCACGGTCACCAAGATTGGACTGAAGATTTCCCATAGGCCGGAGGATTGACTCGGCAAATACGTCAATGTCCCAGTGAAACGAACTTGAACCGGGACCGGACCGAGGGTGGCGTCTGCGGGCACTGGATGAACGGCGGTGAAGGTGCCGTTGGCGTCGGTTGTGGTGTTGGTGAGCCATTGTCCGTCGAGCCAGACTTCAACGGTCATGTTGGGCAGAGGGTTGTCTACGATGTCCAAAAGGCGACCTTGTAGCGTCATTGTGGTTTCTCTGTCCGCTTCACCCGATGGCGTCAAAAAGAGGATTTTCGTTGGAACACTCACGTTGAAATCAGCAGTATCGCTGGATGGAAGGTAGTATTCGGGGTTGTTGGCTTCTCCCACGCCGATGGGGTCCACCCAATCGCGACCACCACGGAATTCCACGCCGACCAAATGTTGCCCGGCGGTGGTGCCTTGCGGCAAGGTGTAGACAAACATGAACGAGCCGTCAGATGCACTGGTTTCCATGCTGGCCACCGGAACGCCGTCGATGAGGAGGTGAACCACGGCTGTGGAAGCAACGCCGCCGTTCATCAGAACGAAACCGAGGTCGTCAACAAGAGAACCGTTGACGTTCATCGTCTCTCCGGCGGTCAGAACAGAGGGTGCCTCAGTGATGTCAAGCTGGGTAGCGGCAAGGACAACAAAGGTTGAGCTGGCGTTTGTACCAACCAATCCAGTCGCCCCAGAAATTCCGGCGTATTCTGCCAGCAAGTCGGATGGACCCACCGAGAGGTTGCTCGGTACGGGGAGAACACCGAAGGCCGAACCGTTGTCCGAAGTGATCACCGTGACTTGAACCGGAGTGGAGAAATCAAGAGTTGGGACAAGCGTGACGACGATGGACTGGTTGCCAAGTTCGGAATTTTGATTGTCCATCAATTGCAAGCTGAAGCTCACGTTGGTGCCCCGTTCCGTCCTGTCGTTCAGCGAAGGTTGCCCCAACCCGTCAAGGACGGGGGTGATGAACTGCATGGTGGAGAATCCACGGCTGTCAAAGGTGGTGTTGTTCACCGACCCAACATAGAAATTTACGGTTGGTATGTAGGTTGCTTCGAGAATGTGATTGCCACGAGCGAACGACAATCCGAGATCAATGGTGGCGTTCCAGTAGCCGTCTGCACCCACAACGCCACCCGTAACGGAGAACCCTGCGGGTTGGCCGTCAATGGCCACCAGGACGTTGGCGTTGGGCAGCACATTGCCATCTCGTACGACCAGTCCCGATCCGTTGTCTGAGGTTAATTGACCGCTGATGTTGAACGAATCGCCCGCAACGGGATTGGCGGTGATGCTGTCCACGACCATGAACGTCAGCGAGCGAACGGTGATGCTCGTTAAGTTGGCGTTGGTGCTCAAGAGGTCGTTGGATCCATTGAAGGCCATTTGAACGACGATGAGACCCAATGGATGGTCGTAAGGAACGGTGTAGGAAAAGTTGGCAAAGCCTTCTCCGTCAGTGCTTTGACTTGACAACCACGTCTCGTGGAATTTGAGACTGACTTCATAGGCGCTCAACGGAGCAAACAAATCGGAGGCTTCAACCAGTTTTGCTGACATGTTGATCGTGTTGCCTCGATTGATGAGCACAGCGTTGAGGGGTTGCAGATTCTCGAGCCTTGACACGCCCATCACTTGAACCGGAGATTGCGAAGTAGCTGTGAGGTAAAACGGTGAAGATTCCTCAACCACGGTGATGACGAGGGTGTGAGGGCCACGTGTTGTGCCGTTGTTTGATGTGTCCGTGGGCACACTGAGATTGAAACTGCCGTTTTGGGTTGTCCTGAATCCTGCGAGCAGCAGTTCCTCTGGATTTTCCAACCAAAAGACGTCGAGGCGCACGCTTGAAATCAAGGGCCGATTGTTGTCTTCGCTGTCGAGGACTTGCCCAACAACGGTGAACGATTGACCAGCGGTCACGTTGGAAGGAATGTTGTTGATCTGTATGGTGCTGTCGACTTGAACGGTGACATTGACAACAGAGATGTTACCATAGCGGCGAGAATTGCCGTCTGCTAAGGCATCCGTCAAATCGTCTTGAACAACAATGGCCACATCGTAGTACCCGGGTGCGATGCCATTGGGAGAGAACTGAAGCGTTGCGTTCCCATCGGTGTCCGAAGTGGTGCTCCCCAAACTTGTGTTGGCCCCACCGTAATCCCAAATGTACTCAACTGAAATCCCAGTAAGGTTGGAATTGTCAGCTACATCTGTAATTTTGGCGGTAAAGTCAACGGTGTCGTTCATTTCCACGATAAAGGCAGGACGTTCTGAGGCAACGACCACTTCCGTAACGATGCCGCCCAGAGTGGAGATGAGCGTTGGAGGTGCGGGAGGTAAAGCGGTGTCCACATAGGCATAATACGACCCGCCAAGCGGTGCCTCAGAAAAGAAGTCAAGATCCAACGCAAATTCGTAGGCACCAGAGGCAAAGTTGGTTGGCATGGTGATGGAGATGTTGAACGCTCCCGTTGTGGTGTTGAGCCGTGATGAGGCCAGGTCAATGGGTCCGTCGTCGGTCCCCATCGACACACGAATCAAGGTGTTGTTGTTGAGTACGGGCGTGTTGTAGACCGCATCAAAAATGTCACCAACGAGGGTGGTCGTGTTGCCCATGTAGGTCCAATCTTGAGAAATTGAAAGGTTGTAATCAATCTCAGCTTGGACGCGTATCGAACCAGATCCGATAGCAGGCTGGTAGAAGTCTGAGCCGTTGAATGCCGCCCCAATGGGATAATCTCCAGCCAAAAGATTGGCATCGAGCGGAATGACGAGATTCAACACGTCGCCCAGTGGGTCAACGGTGGTGTTGAACCATGAACCGTTGAAACTGAAGTCATAATTCCCCAAGGTGTTGGGTGAAGGACTCACGCCACGATGGTCCACCAGATTCACGGTGACACCTGCATTAAATCCGCGAAGTTGCGCTGATTCGTCCACTACAAAGCTGAGCATGCCTCGTAGGAAGTAAGGTGCACCGCTGCTGAGGTTTGCATCATCGGTGGCTGGGAGTGTTGCGGGGAAGAACCGAACCTGAGTCTCGATTTGTCCTGCTCCAACCAACGTTGTGTTGGGCAGGAAGTGTTGAATCGAGAAGGTACCCGTCACGCTTTGGTTGAACACTTCGGTCCAAGCATCACCAATGTCGAGGGCTCGAATGGAAAATTGTATGTTGCCGGAAAGAGCGGTTGGAGAGGGTCCGAAAGAGACAGCCGAACCGTTCACCCACACATCATCGTCCAGCAACAAGATGCTGTTGTTGACCAGCGGCCCCTCGACGGTCGCCGAAAGGTTGGGGGCATCGGTGACGTTGATCACGATGCTGCGGGTTGTTGGAAGCAGATGGAACTGAGGAAGAGGGATGCCTGTAATCGATGCATCTTGCCAGCCGGAAAATCCGAGTGTGGCCGAAAGGGCACCTTTTACTTCGTTTTCGCTCAAGTTGAGGGTCATGGTCCAAAACCCAGCGTTGTTCACGTCAGCCGTGATGTTTTGTGAGCCAAAAACACTGGAAGTAAAGGCCAGCCAAACACTTTGATTGGGGAGAGTTGAGAAGTCGTTGGACGGGAGGTTTTCGTACGCGAGTATACCTTCCAGAACGGTGGTGGCCCCTGCACCAGCAACAGGCGCATCGATGACGGCTGGCGAAGTATGCACAATTGATGCGTTGTCCGTGAGATTAACGTAGGCATCAAACACGACAGCGCCGTTGGGAACATAGCCGGTTTGGAGATGTTCAACAACGATGTTGTGCATGCCGGGAGCCGTTGGTTGGCTCGGGAAACCTCGCAGCGTAAAGGTGCCGTCTGAAGCGGTCATGTTTTCGTCAAGTTGACGTTCGATAACGCCACCTGGTCCTGGAACGAGAAGAGCATCGTCAACTGGTGTCAAGTACGCTTTGACTCGGACATCGGTCGCAGGTGTACCGTTGTCTGCGTAGCGAAGTTGGCCGCTGACCACAATCTCTTGGTTGACGTCACGGGTCACCGTGAGGGACGAAATGGTTTGATTCACCACTTCGATTTCCTCCGCAGGTGGACACGGGTCGAACGCAACCCAACCAAGGTCGGTGTTGCCGTTGCCGCTGTTCTGCTGAAGGCGGACCTCCGACCATGTGGCAGCGTTGTTGGAATACACAGCATAACCGGTCCCGGTCCACGTGCCACCGATGTAACCGGTAACCTGGCGGGCGGGCAAGCCTGCCAAGCGGGCCATGGTCACAAAGACCGTGTTGAATTCTCTGCACGAGCCCTCGTTGGTGAATTCCAACATGTTCAGAGGCAAATCGAGAGTGTTCGGCGTTCCCGAGCCGTTGTGGTTTCTCTTGAATTCCGTCGTTGCGTTGCCGTCGATGAGGAATTCTTCAATGGCTGCTGCGGTGCTGTAAGCGTCGGTTGCGCCCGATTCGGTGACGACCGCATCGGTGATGTTCTTGACAAGGGAATGGGGGTTGCTGGCGTCGGTAAACTTGCTGTCCGTGAGCGATTCGTAAGGTAGCCCTTGCCCTGGAACGGTGGTGGCTGCGAGGGTGCTCCAGTCAAAGTAGTACTCCGGTTGCTCGTAAATGATCTGGTTCACAGGTCCTTGTTCAACGGTCAAGATGTGAGTATCGTTGGTTCGAGAAAGAATGCTGGACACATCAAACACAAAGGAGACGTTGGAGTACGAGGAAGGAGCAGGGAGTTGCCCTTCGGTCAAGGGGGTGGAGAGTTCAACATTCCATTGAACCGTACTGTTGGAAAACGACGTAGGGGGCAAATGTGTGAGGTTGTTGGAGGGGAGAACGAGTTGTTCACTTGGGTGAACCGCCGCCAAATGGGCGTAGGTGGTGCCCGTGTAGAAATCGTTCGTGTTCACTCGCCAGCGATGGTCGAGATTGAGGTCGACCGTCCCGGAGGTGTTGTTGGCCCAAAACACCACATCGGTGGTGACGATGTCATCGCTGGGATCAAGAGGGTCAAAACCGGAGCCTGCGCAATTCACCAGCCAGAAGATGTCAGGGCATTCCAGGCCATCGATCATTCCACCACCATCGGTGTCGGGGTTGGTCCAATCTGTCCCCGTCAGGTTCTCGATGGCATCAGGTATCCCATCTCCATCGAAGTCGTCCGGCTGAATATCATCGGTGGGATCGTTTTCAGGGTTGGTTCCATCGAAGTATTCCGTACGATCGTCAACGCCACCTGCATCAGAATCGAAGGCATCGTATTGAGTCGCCCAAACGTCAGTTGAACCGTTGGTAATGCCGATGTAGAGGAGATCGCATCCCGTGGTGTTTTCGAAGTAATTGTTCAAACCGTCACCATCTTCATCCAGGAGGTTGGTGCAAGGTTCGTTCGGATCGGTGTTGTCAAACACTTCTCTGAAATCATCCATCCCGTCACCGTCCGAATCTGCGATCGTGGGATTTGAGAACCAACCGAAGGTCCCAAGCAATTCTTGCCAGTCGGCCAATCCATCGCCGTCGTTGTCTTCATAATCGTCGTCGCAGTATTGTCGAGTGTTGCCAATGGAACCGTCTGCCGTGGCGTCGGTGTGACAAAACGAGCCGTTTCGGTTGGCGATATCGGTGGCCGTTCCGCTCGGTCCTGCAGAAACTTGTTGCAGGACATTGTTGGTGACGGAAGCGTAAGCAAACGATTCCCAAGCACCTGAAACGTTGTACCAGCCCTCGCCCCCCGCAGGGTTGAAGCCAGAGCCGTCACCAACCGTGAGTTGATTGGTGGAAGAACTGTAACTCACAAATGTGGTTTCGAAATTGACCAATGAATCGCAGGGGTCGGTGCTGTGGCTGATGTTTCGTTCATCCCCGTCGTTGATGCCTCCAAAATCCGTGTCCGCCACGTTCCAGAGGGTGCAAGTAAGGTTTTCTTCCCAATTTTGCAAGCCGTCGTTGTCAGCATCACCGGAATCTTCCCGGCGGGTCGGGTCGGTTTCTCCCTCGTCCAAGACACCGTTGAAGTTCGTGTCCTCTTCCCCGTCATCAAACGCATCACCGTCGGTGTTGTTGTTGCGTGGGTCACTGGCTTGTGCTGGGTCGCCGTAAGCGCCGTTGATTTCAACGCCATCCGAGATGCCATCACCGTCGGTGTCGGAGGCGGTGGGGTCGGTGAGGAGCGTCAAAGCTTCGTAAGAATCGTTCAAGCCGTCACCGTCCGTGTCGGACATTTGTGGATTGGTTGAGGTGATGCCATCCACCTCGGCGGTGTACGTGGCGCATCCGCCGGGCCCTTGGCCTGCAGCGGGGTTGCAGGGTGAGGTGGTTTCGGTGACCACTCCATCTGGGCCGTTACGGAAACAAGGGGATGAGCCGCACATCGTGGTCCACGTGGGGTTGACGTATTCCATGAGGTTGTTGAGGCCGTCGCCATCAGGGTCGCCGTTTGGACCGTCGGCATTGGACGGGGAGGTGGCGTTGAGGCCGTTCGCTGCTTCCCAACCATCGGGCATTCCGTCGCCGTCGGTGTCCCAGCCGGCTGGGTCTTCATCGATGAGGCCATCGCCATCGTCGTCATTGGTCAAGCAATCTGCATCGCCGTCACCATCGCTGTCCGCTGAGTCCACGAACCCATCTTTGTCGTCATCAAACCCGTTGGCACAAATATTACCCACTGGATCTTCATCGCAAAGAATGATGTTTCCGTTGCCGTCTGAGCCTGCATCGCCGCAGCCCGGCTGGTTGAATTGAAGGGCATCCTCTTCGTTCCAATCGTTGACTGGAATCGTGCCGTTCCACCATACGCCGTTGTCCAGTACGGAGGTCGTTGAGGCTGTGTCCCAACCCGAGGGTTGGAGGTAGAGGTATTCCTGAAGGTTGGACATGCCGTCACCGTCAGGATCTGCCGTGGCGCCATCTGCCCCGTTGGAAGACAAGGGGTCCATTCCGTATTTCCATTCCCATCCGTCGGGCAAACCGTCGTTGTCGGAATCCGGGTCGTTCGGTTGGGTGCCCATGAGGTATTCCAATCCGTAGGTCAAACCGTCGCCGTCTTGGTCTGAAGCGGCCTGGACGTTGGTGGATACGAAGGGCAGCGCCGCAAACGTGGAGAGGACCATCAGAGCCGTGAGTGAGAGCGATTGAACCGTCTTTCGACGGGCCAACAAGCCTTCACGGAGGGCTGCTGAAGAGGGGTTCGACAAGGTGTGCACAAGACCCATAACGTTGGGTTGAATTTAACCCTCATAAGGGGAATGGTGCATTGTTCATACAAAGGACGAAGTGAGCCGACCTCAAAGGTCGTCCAATTCGTCGAGAAGTTCCAACTCATCGTCGTCAGTGCTCGCCGTGACAGCTGGTGGGAGATCGTCGTCTTCCTCTTCATGAGGGACCACCTCATCGTCAAAGGATTTCTCTTCCTGCTCTTGGTAGAATTCTTGGCCTGCGGGCTTTCGGCGAACAGCATAGCCGATGAGCGCCACCAAAATCACGTAAAAGCCAATGGTTTGAGGTTCTGGATTGATCAGTTCACCGATCAAGCAAGACACACCGCTGCACTCCGTCAAATAATTGAAGGTGAAGACTTGATTGTAGCCCTCACCGTAGGGCGTCTCGTTGTCCATGGGCGTCACACGCAGTTCAAAGGCCACCTGTTCACTGTCCTTGACCGAGTCGGGGGCCACCATGGTCACGCTGAAATCCCTGTATGCATAGGCCGGGAGGTTCAAAATGAGGAAATCGCTGCCAAGTTGACTTGATGTTGCTCGAATGTTGCCTTCCCATCCCTCGGGCTGGTCCAGTCGAATAACAACATCCAAGGCAATGTTGTTTTGGTTGCTGACACGGAAGTCGAGGTTTTGTTCCTCACCTGGTGCAAACCGTGATTTCTCAGTTTTGTCGGTGATTTCAATTCGATTTTCGACGACATCTTCTCGAATGACGATTTTAACTGGAAGGTCGAAGTATCTGGCATCATCTGTGTCCACGCCTTCTTCAACAATACGGGTGTAAATGGTGTGTTCACCGGCCTCAATCTGCCCGCGTATGGTGACATCGAGACGCATGTCGGCGTACTCATCGGCAGCCAGTTGCACCACGACGATGTTCGAGTTTGAACCGTTGGAGAGGGTGTAATCCCAAGACCCGTATTTGGAATTGGCTTCCGTGTTGCGCTCGACGTCCCGGGGATTGATGACCCGCCACGTCGTTTGACCCGCCCCCTCTGTTGAGTCGGTTATGCGGAGGTTGTAGAAGACCGAGGCCTCTGGACCCACCGGTCCGACTTGACCAAGCGGGTTGTTGTCGCCCACCCCATCGCTGTCAGAAATGACTTCCACCAAGATACCAAAGGTACGGTGCACGGTAAAGCCCACATCGGTCCGAAGTTCGCTGTCCTCCTGACTGGTGACTGAAATCGAAAACAAGCCGATGTCTTCGCTGTCCCTGTCGGCGGGGGGATAAACTTCCATCCGTATGGTAAGGATTTGAGTCGAGCCGATGTTGGGGGTGACGGAATAGATGCCTTCCTCCACCAGTTCCATGCCCGTATCGTTGTCGTAGAAACGGTATTGCCAATCGTCTGGTTGTTCAAGCACTCGAATCTTGAAGGCATCGGTGATGAAACCGGTGTTGAACACGTCGAGGAAGAAATCCCCGATCTCATCGGCGTCGACGTAGTGCGACAGGGTCTCATCGTAGGCATCGGGCCTGGTTGAGTCAGCAATCTGCACTTGATGTTCTTCGTCTTCGTAGGCAAACAAGCGCGGGGGGGCGTAGACATCGACTTCTTCAAAGCCGAGGTTGATGGTCTTGATCGCCACTTCTTCCATTAAACCATTATCGTTTTCCGCGTAGACCCTGGCCGTTATTTCAAGAGAATCAGGGGCGAACGTCACATCGCCCTCTGGGACTGCGATGTCAAGTTGTGGTCGCAGCGATTGACCCCCGCTTGAGAGCGAATAGGTCTTGCTTGGGACGCTCCAGAGAGGGTCGGACCAGTCGCTGGGCAAGTTGGTGCTGAGATCAAACACCACTTCCAAACTGCTTGAACTCGAACCGGTGTGCTCCAGCAAGAACTCAACCGTAACATCTGCCCCCGGTGCAAACAGCACGACATCGGGTTGGTTGCTGGGCAACGTGAGATGAACATCGTGCTCAAGGAAGGTGATTCCAGGATGTTCAAACACAACGCTGTGCCCTTGGACGTCCTCTACTTGCAAGCGGAGCGGGTAATCTCCGGCTGCGATGCCTGGCGTGTAGGTGAAGGAATAATTCCCCACCAACCCGTTGTTGTCGAGGCGCAAATCGTCATCGTCAAATTCGTTTTCAAAGACGACGTTTGCACTGTTTGGCGTGTCAAGGATGAGTTGTATTTCCTCGATGTCATCCCGACCAAAAGCGTCCCGGACTTCAACCGAAAATTGCATTTCGCGGAATTCTGGCCGATGGTTCGGGGACCAAGTCAGCTTTTGTGCGTCGTTCCAGTTGCAGCCGTAATCCTCGTGGCAACTGTGAACCCGAACCGATGAGCCCGAGAGGGCGTTGGTGTACACTTGGAGCCGGGAATAACTGCTTGTCCCACCGACACGGCCAAAGGCGATTTGGACGTCGCAATCGGGCGACAATGGCCCCCCGCTGCTCTGGTCGCAGGTTGGCTGAGCGTCAATGCGAATTTTGATTTGTTTTCCTCTTTGGACTTCAAAACCGTTGTCGCCAACATCGAATTCGACTTCAATAATGGCCCAACTGCATCCCGAGTTGGGATTAATGGAAGAACATGGTGAATCCAATTCACGGCTTATGGAATCGATTTGCACATCACCTGATTTGAGTGCAAACGTCATGTCGGCGGTGGACCCGTCGCTGCCTCGGAATTGGTAATAGACGGAGAGACGAACCGTGTTGCCTGAGCCGGAGCCGTTGATGTAAAGGTCGCTGATCATTTCCGTGCTTCGGAATTCCAAACCGTCCACAGCGCTTCCCTCTTCCTGACCACCGTCTGGTTCGTTGGTGACGATGGCACCGTCGCCACCAAATTCTGAGACAGGAGCGTCCAGGTAGAGTTCGTACGTTTGCTGGTTGGCACGGACCGCCTGCACATCCTCTTGGTCGAGAAGGGCCACGGGTCGGTCATAGGCAGCCATTGAGGTCATGAGAGAGAGGACGAGGACAAGCACCAACGAGACGGCTCGAGCGGCCGGGGTTGTGAGTGTAAGTTCACTGCGCATGGCATCCACTGGTTTGATGTGACGAAGGGGGGTGTTAAACCGTTTTGCCTCCGGTGTGCAGCAGCCCGCTGGTTCATGGCGCAGAGAAAATGGTGCAGGGGGTGGGATACGAACCCACGAACCCATACGGGACCGGATCTTAAGCCCGGCGCCTTTGACCACCTCAGCCACCCCTGCGTTTGGCGGCTTGTAACACCGCATTTCAAGAATTCGCCCTATTCGACCATGGACCATCCGCCGTCCACGTGCAGCACATGGCCCGACAACACGTTGTGTTCCAAGAGGTGATGGATGGCTGCAGCGATGTCTTCAGCCTTGCCTGAGCGCTTCAAAGGGACCTTTTCAACAACGTCTGCAAAATGCTCGGCCTCCCAATCCGCCGCCATGATGGCACCCGGAGCCACGCAGTTGACCCTGACGTGAGGAGCCAACTCTCCCGCAAGGTTGAGCATGAGTTGGCGCAACCCTGCTTTCGTGGCCGTGTAGTGGCCCAGACCATCCCATGATCGGCCCCACGAAGTGTCCACCAAGCCGACGACCGAACCACCGGCACGTCGCAGGGCGCCAAGGCAACCCTGGGTGAGAGCATAGGGAGCCTCCATGTGAAGGCGACTCAACAAGCGGAAGGTTTCAAGCGGCGTTTCTTCAAACGAAGAGGGACTATAGAACGAGGCATTGTGAACCAGGCCGAAGAGTCCATGCTCAACCACCAAAGGATGACAAATCACATCTTGAACCAGACGTTCAACATCGCTGTCAACCGTGAGGTCAGCCACCAAAACTTCTCCCGAGCCACCCTCTTTTTCAGAGGAGGCCACCACCGCCTCAGCCTGAACGATGGAAGAGCGGACATGGAGGAGAACGTGGCATCCTTGATTCATCAGCCGACGGGCCGTGGCAGCGCCCAGACGTTGGCCCGCCCCGGTGATGAGGACCACTTGACGACCCATGTTGCTTGTCTGGGCGAGGAGGTCAAGAAGCCTCGTATCGTTGCGCAATGGGATTTGGGTTCTTCAACAGTTGCCGCACACCTTTTTGTGTGGCCCTCCCGAGGGCAGGACGAGGGGGGAGATGGCTGACGGAACGGACCCTTCCAATGGCAGCCGATGCAGAGCAGGCCGCTCGCAAGCGACGGCTACCGGATTGGTTTCGTACCTCGTTACCAAACGGGGCGCAACAAGCCGTCTTTCAAGCCACAAAAGATGCGGTGAAAGACAACCGATTGCACACGGTCTGCGAGGAAGCGCGCTGCCCGAACATCCATGATTGCTGGGCCTCGGGCGATGCAACGTTCATGATCGCAGGACAAGAGTGCACGAGAGGCTGCAGATTTTGCGCTGTTGGAACCATCAAAACACCTCCACCCCTTGACGATGAAGAACCACAACATCTTGCTGAAGCCGTCGATTCCATGACCCTACGCCACGCCGTGGTAACGGTGGTGAACAGAGACGACCTGCCCGACAGCGGGGCTGACCATTACAAGCGCTGCATCGCTGCCGTCAACGAACGCAGCCCAGACGTCACCCTCGAACTTCTTTGCTCGGATTTGGCGGGCGACATGCAAGCTCTGGCGCATTTGCTTGACGGAAGCCCGCTCAAGGTGTTCGCCCACAACGTTGAGTGTGTGCCACGACTAGACCGCACCGTACGGGATGCTCGTGCTTCGTTCTCACAATCCTTGGCCATCCTTGCAGAAGCCAAGCGCCTTCGACCGGACATCATCACCAAATCCTCCATCATGGTGGGCGTTGGTGAAACCGATGAAGAGATTTCAGAAGCACTGGCGTTGTTACGGCAGGCAGGTGTTGACTTGATCACGGTGGGACAATACCTCGCACCTTCCGCCAAACACCTCGAAGTTGCCCGCTTCCCAGAGCCAGAAATGTACGATGTTTGGGCTCAGCAGGCCATGGACATGGGGTTCTCGGGCGTGGCCAGTGGACCCTTGGTCCGTTCGTCGTTCAAGGCTGGCTTGCTCTACAGGAAAACACACGATGCATCCAACAACGAAACCATGCCGGGGGCTTACGTTCGCGTGGCTGAGGCTCAACACGCACCACCAGCACCACTTAAGATGGACGAGCCTTGAGGTGAAACAATGACGGACAGAAGCACCGCAACCACCACGCCTTACACCATTGGCGTAGCACCGTTCCGTCCCGGTGACGAGCCCTCGTTTGGAGGTGCTTTTGTGGAACAACCCGGCGACCTCGACCGGCCAGATCCGGCCACCTGCAACGCTCAGGATACGGCGCCGCACGCAGCAGGCCTCATCCGCGTCATGAACGACGATGACGAGGCTCTTGGAGAGTGGAATCCCAACCTCGACACCGAGACCATGATTCTCGGCTTGGAATACATGATGCGCCTGCGCATTTTTGACGACCGAATGATCAAAATGCAACGCACGGGTAAACTGTCTTTCTACATGCGATCACTCGGTGAAGAAGCCATCGCCATCGCCCAAACAATGGCTCTTGAAGAGCAGGATTGGTTGTTCCCTTCCTACCGACAACCCGGGGCACAGTTTGTACGAGGTCGTGACATGGTGAGCATGATTTGCCACTGCATCGGAAACACTGAGGACAACGTGCGAGGACGACAAATGCCGGTGCACTACACCTGGCGACCCGGCCGGTTCATCTCCATTTCATCTCCGGTAGGCACACAATTCTCTCAAGCGGTCGGCGTTGCCATGGCCAGCGCCTACAAAGGAGACGATGAGGTGTGCATTTCTTGGCTTGGCGACGGTACATCTGCCCAAGGCGACTACCACTACGCCCTCAACTTCGCCTCGACATTCAAGCCACCCGTGATTCTCAACGTGGTGAACAATCAATGGGCCATCTCAACCCACGTTTCTCTCGCAACTGGCGGCCGAACGTTTGCTGAGCGTGGACTGGCCTACGACATCCCATCTCTCCGTGTTGACGGCAACGATTTCTTGGCCCTTTACAGCGTCACAAAATGGGCCCGTGAACGAGCCTCAGCAGGATTGGGGCCCACCCACATTGAGGTCTACACCTACCGTGCAGGAGCGCACTCGTCGTCCGACGACCCCTCTGCCTATCGGCCCAAAGAAGAATTCGAATGCTGGCCGGGCGGTGACCCTGTTGAACGTTTGAAGGACCACCTGATCTTTATTGGCGAATGGGACGAAGAACAACACACAGCCCTGGCTGAAAAAATCGATGCTGAGGTCATGACGGCCTACAAAGCAGCGTGCGAGTTTGGCGA
>QQSC01000008.1:28360-30027 GCA_003602475.1 Candidatus Poseidoniales archaeon
TTCACCGAAGTGTACGAATCTGTGCCGTGGCACATCCAAGAACAGCGCGAGGAACTCGGAAAGTGAGGCGATACCATGGCGAAAATGAACATGATTGCAGCCCTCAACTCAGCGTTGGACCTTCAACTGAGCAACGACCCAAACATCGTCATCTTTGGAGAAGACGTTGGTTACTTCGGCGGGGTCTTCCGCGTCACAGCCGGACTTCAAGAGAAGCACGGCGAACACCGTGTGTTCGATTCGCCACTGGCTGAAGGCGGCATTGCAGCCATTGCCATGGGCATGGGCCTCAACGGTCTTCGCCCGGTCGCAGAAATCCAATTCGCCGATTACATCTTCCCAGCCTACGACCAAATCGTCAACGAAATCGCCAAATTGCGTCACCGCTCAGGTGGCGAGTTCACCGCACCCGTGACCTTCAGAACACCAGCAGGTGGCGGCATCAAAGGCGGCCATCACCACTCGCAATCTCCCGAGGCTCAATTCACCCACACGCCTGGGCTCAAAGTGGTGTATTGCTCAACTCCTAAAAACGCCAAAGGACTGCTGACCAGCGCCATTGAATGCAACGACCCCGTCATCTTTTTTGAGCCAAAGCGGTGCTACCGTGGACCGTTTTACGGAGACCCACACAACGTACCGACCTGGAACGACCACCCCGACGGGGAGGTTCCTGAAGACTACTTTTCCATCCCTCTTGAAGAAGCCAGGATCGTGAAGGAAGGCTCTGCATGCACGGTCATCGCATGGGGAACCATGGTTCACGTGGCTGAACAAGGAATTCGTGATTCAGGGTTGGATTGCGAACTCATCGACCTGCAAACGTTGGTACCATGGGACAGGGACACCGTCGTCAACTCGGTCAAGAAGACGGGACGCTGCGTCATCGTTCATGAAGCCCCAAAAACCAGTGGTTTTGGTGCTGAAATGAGCGCTTCGATTCAAGAACGCTGTTTCTATCACCTCGAAGCACCGATTCAACGGGTCACAGGGTGGGACACACCCTTCCCTCACACCACTGAATGGGATTACATGCCCAGTCCATCTCGCATTGCACAAGCCATCAAGAACACACAGGAGGAATAAACATGGGACTTTTTGAATTTAAATTACCGGACATAGGAGAGGGCGTTGTAGAAGGCGAGGTCGTTGAATGGATGGTCGCTGTAGGTGACACCGTCAAAGAAGACGACCCCATTCTTTCCGTGATGACCGACAAAGCCACTGTTGAGATTCCAGCACCGTGCGACGGGACCGTCAAGAGCCTCGTTGGTGAAGCTGGTGACATTTTGCCGGTTGGCGCTGTTTGCATCGTGTTCGATGTTGACGGTGCTGGCAACGCAAGCGAGGAGACGGAAGCATCTGAACCCGTTGTGGATGCTCCGCAACCCACTGAGGTCTCGGAACCCATCGCTCCTGCACCCGAACCTGTGGCCCCACCCGCACCTGCACCAGCAGCAACTGCTCCCGTGGCTCGAGCACCTGGCACCAAAGTTCTGGCCTCACCCGCCGTCCGCCAGCGAGCTCGCAGCGCCAACATCGACCTCGAACTGGTGGCTGGCTCCGGACCTGCAGGTCGTGTCAGCCATGCCGATCTCGACCGTCACATCGCTGGTGGAAGTGCAAGCAGTGGGCCCGCTTATGGCTCAGCCGTGAAATCCGCTAAG
>QQSC01000009.1:0-12718 GCA_003602475.1 Candidatus Poseidoniales archaeon
CGGTTAACCGTGGCCATCGTCGTGGACTATGCGTGGTATCCAACCGATGAGGACGTCCGACAACTTCGCATCACCCTTGAAAACCACGGATGGATTGGAGAAGACTCCGGTGCATGGTTTAGCGTCTTGGACTCGTTGAACGCTGTCGTCGTTGACAAAGTGCCCGTCAGCGCACTGATGGACATTTATCGCCTCGAAGGGGTTGTTGTCATCGAAAATCAAAACGTCATGGTGCCTTCCAATGGCGTTGCCTCACAAGCCAGCAGGGTGATGCCCTCCGACGTGTACTCGGCCAGCACCTACGGTCGTGGATATTACGGCGAAGGCGTCGTCATCGCCGTGCTTGACACCGGGGTGGACAACGAACACCGTTCCCTCAATGATTTTGACGATGTCGACGACGAACCCGACAGCGACGCAACGAGTTACAACGACCAAAAATGGGTCGCCGGTTATGATGCCACGTCCTCTGCTTCCAACCCGGATGGAACGACAGACCCCGATGACGGTCAAGGTCACGGCACCCACGTTGCTGCGACGGCCCTGGGGACCGGTGGTGCCGACCGCGTTCATGTCGGGACCGGCATGGGTGCTTACCTCGTCGACATCAAGGTTCTCACCGACACCGGTGGAACGAACTCTCAATATTCCATCAACGGCATCCAATGGATGATCAACAACGTCAACACGGATTGGGGAAACAACGCTTCCAGTAGGGGCATTCAGGTTGCTTCCATGTCGTTTGGTTCCTTCAGTTCCCCCCTCAACCCTGGCGACCAAGGCGACAACGGCTCTGGAGCAGATGCTCGCCTGGTCAACGACGCAACGGACGCTGGTATTGCATGCGTGGTTGCGATGGGCAACGACGGGACCAATCGGGTCCCATCGCCTGCCAGTGCCGACAAATCGATTGCCATTGGCTCGGTTGATGATCGCAACTCGGTCAACAGAACCGATGACATCGTGTCCGACTTTTCCAACACCGGTCCTCGCCTTGACGATGGCGATGAGGACGAATGGGATGAATTGAAACCCGATATCACTGCGTTTGGTTCGAACATCATGTCCGCAAGCGCTGCGACTGGCCCCAGCATTCCCGGGCAGCCGGAACGGCCGCTCGCTGACAGCGACTACGAGTCGAAATCCGGTACGAGCATGGCGACGCCGGTTGTTTCCGGCATCATTGCCGTCCTTCTCCAGGCCGATGACACCCTCGATCCCCTCGAAATTCGCGACATTCTACGCAACACCTCCGAACAAAGAGGCTCTGCGTCCGAACCCAGTGTTTCTGACCGCTGGAACGACGAATGGGGCTTTGGCTTGGTGGATGCTTCGTGCGCTCTTGACCGAGTCTTGAACCGAGTTTGCACCCCGCTGGAAGACTCAGGAGGCGTCATCATTGACCCGCCTCCCGGCGACGATGATTTTGGTTTTGACGTCACCATTACTTCGGTTTCAAACGGCAGCCTTTACCTCTCTGGAGATGTTCTCGGTGTGCAAGGAACAACCGATGCAACCATCAACGATTACCAAGAGATTCAGGTCAAAATGGAACAGGTTGACGATGTCGGAGAAACAACCGTCCTCGTCGACTGGATTGAGGCCGACGGCACCGTTGACCAATGGTACACCGACATCACCATCGACAACGACTGGGTCGTCCAAAACGAGCAGTACACGTTGGTCATGGCTCGAGGTGTCACGACTCAGGGCGAGACATCGAGCGTTGATTTGAGGGTCATCTATCTTTCACAGCTGACAGCAACCATCACATCGCCTCCGCTGGGCACCGCTTTGGTGGGCACAGTGGACATTGAAGGCACCGCCATTGGTTCGGAACCCGAACGCTTGGAATACAAAATCGACAACGGGGATTGGGTTCTTGGTGACAACCTCGACCCGGAATTGGAGGGCGAGCAAGCATGGTCGTTTTCATGGGACTCCACTTCTGTTGAAGACGGCAATCGCCGAATCAGCGTCCGCCTTGTGAACACGAGCGGCGACGCGAGCGAACCGGTCCGACGAACGTACCAAATTGACAATCTCCCCGCCGCTCCGAACTTTGCGTTTACGGGAACGGTTGATGTCCTTGACGGCGGCGTGGGTGTGAGCAGCGTGGTGGCTGGCACCGTTCTCCAAATCGGTTTTGAGATTCGCAACACCGGCGACCTCGATGCCGGAGAGGTTTACCTTCGAGTCGACGGGCCGGGTGAAACGTCACCCACCTTCCCCTCAGAAGGTAAATTGAACGAACTCGTTCAAGGAGAAACCGTTCGAGCCAACCTGTTTTGGTGGGCCACTGAACCAGGAACCCACGATGTCACACTTTCCATTGATCCCAATCAACAGTACAACGACCCCGACACTTCTGACAACACCTACACCTTCTCCTTCACCGTAGATGAACGCCCCGTTGAGCCAATGCTTCGGTTCTTACCTGGGGCAGCGAGGGCCGACCCCAGCATACCTGCCCCGGGACAACCGTTCAACATCGTTCTTCGGCTTGACAACCTTGGCCAATCTGCTGCCAGCAACTTGAACATCGGGCTCGAGCGAAACGATGGCTTTGGTTTCCAGCGCATTGATGTGAAGACCATCAGCAGCATCCAAGGTTCTCAAACCTCATCTGGCTATCAAATTGTACGGTTTGCGGACGTCAGCAACCAATCTGGTTCGGTGACCTACCGAGCTGTTCTTAGCGGCTCGGGTGTGGAAATTGAACACAATGAAGCCCGATTCAATGTCACGGTAACGAACTACGAAATTGGAGCCACCTTCCCTCTTCCCATCGCCACGGATGAAACGGTGGTCGATTGGGTGGGTGTTGACGGCGGAGGCCTGATGTTCACAACACGAGACGGTGAGTTGTACGCCCGTACGGTCAGCAACCAACTGGCCGTACTTGGTGAAACCCTCATTGAAGAAAACTGGGGTGGAGAACTGGCAACACTTCAGCGGGACGACGGGCTTGTTCACATATCGTGGACACGCCGCGCACTGAGCCCTGAAGGGTACTACCTTACGGACGTTGCGATGTCGTCAATTACTGCTTCGGGAAAAACAACGCCAAAACACTACCACATGACGCCTCTGAAACTCTCCGAGGGTGGTTATTTCGGGTTGTCCCTTGACCAAAACGATGGAACCATCGTCCTTGCAGGCTACCATCGAGATCGATCAACAGGCGGATCATGGCAAGACATCACCTCCGTCTTTGTGCTTTCCTCGTCCACACCAGACCGTGGAACTTCCTGGGGCAACGCCATCACCGTGCTCAGCGATGTGGACATCCGCTCGGAAGATGCTCAACCATTGGCCATGGCTTTGGGAGATGAATTCCTCCACATTATCTACCAAGAATATCGGTCGGACGTGACCGGAATTGAGCGGGTTGGGTTGATGTACACGCACGGGCCGTTCGGAGAATCGTCTTGGAGTTTCCAATCTTCGGTTGGCGACGATGCTTCATCCCCTGTCCTAGATGTCGTGGTCAAGGACGAGCAAGACCACCTCTTTGGCGCTTGGATTGAAGGGAGCGGAAAAACCGCTACGGTTCGCTCAGTGAACACCAATTCTGTTTGGTCCGTACAAAACCCCAACGGATTGGCGGCTCCTGGAGCCGCCAACCTTCAAATCGTCAACATGCCCGACGGAATGTTTCTTTTCCACGATGAAATCACGTCCCTTGGACCGGTCACACGGGTTGGATTGGTGATGGACAGCGAAGGAGAGCCGGTCACTGGATTGTCAAATTTTGTAACCGCAAACGGGATGATTCATGCTGCTCGATTGGGCCCCGATATGGTTGTCCTCTCGCTGTCGTCCACCGGCAGTGAAAGCCTCGTGCAGGTTGCTGGTAACCCTCAGGACGATCAAGAAACCGACGATGGATTCCTTGACACCCTCGTGAACTATCTTCCTGTGTCCAACCGCAACCAAGCCTTGACACTCTTAGGCGGAGCGGGTGTTGGGCTGATGCTGTTCCTCGGTCTTGTGGTCGTCCTCTTGCGTCGCAGTCGAAATGAATCTGAAGAGTTGGTTGCTGCGATGCAGGCTTCCGACAGTGATGATGAAGACGGGGTGGAATTGATGATCGCTCCTGAAACGGATCAGGGCCCATTGCTTACGGTGGTTGAGGAAGAGGACGAGGACCTCGTCATCCCTTCGACCCCAAAGACAACCGATGACGAACTGACCCTCGCACAAACCCTTGAACAAAAAGTCGAGGAAGGTGAGGGGAACGCCCGTCTCGAACGTCGAATGCGCCGGAAACAGCAACGTGAAATGACGGAAAAGTTGCGGGGGGCCATTGCTTCAGGCTCCTTGCCACCTCTTGGGGCTGCTCCACTCCCGGAGACCTTGCCCTTGCCTCAGCCTGCGAACTTACCACCTCTTCCAGCTTCTGACAGTCCCACTCTCCCCGATGGTGCTCCACTCCCTGCGCCGGGCAATCTTCCCCTGCCTGACTTGAAACGGCAGGCCGTCTGCCCTCAGTGTCAAGCGACCTTCGGCGTCAAGGACTTGATGCTCAAACGGTTGCCGTGCCCGGTGTGCAGCACCACCATTGACCTTTGAGGAATGAACATGTGCGGTATTTTTGGTTACGTTGGGCATCAAAACGCCTTGCCACTGTTGGTTGAAGGTTTGCGTCGCTTGGAGTACCGCGGCTACGACTCCACAGGCGTTGGCCTGAAGCACAACGACACGATTGAACTTCTTCGGGCCGTTGGAAAAGTTGGCAGCCTTCAGACGGTGTTGCCTTCCTCCCACAACGCCACCGTTGGTATCGCTCACACCCGCTGGGCCACGCACGGAGGCGTGACCGAGGCCAACACCCATCCACACGCCTCCTTTGATGGAGAGGTCCATTTGGTTCACAACGGCATCATCGAAAACTTTCGACAGTTGAAGGCCCAATTGAGTGCCTCTGGCATCACGTGCAGCAGCGAAACCGATTCCGAGGTCCTCGCCCACCACATTGCGCTGGCCTTGAAGGAAGGACGAACCCCTCAAGAGGCCGTTGCAAACGTTCTGTCTCGTGCGAGAGGGACGTGGGGCCTTTGCATTCTTTTCACGTCTCACGATTTGCTGATTTGCGCTCGTCACGGCTCTCCGCTGATCCTTGGGAAAGGGGACGGCGAGATGTTCATTTCCAGCGACCCACACGCACTCGCTCATCACACCAACCGCGTCATATACCTCGAAGACGGTGACATGGCCACGGTTACAGAAGAAGGCGTTGATTTGAGCCGTCTCACCGGGCAGCACGTGGAAGCCAACGTGACTGTTCTTGACCAAAATTGGGGTGAATCCGAACTCGGTGACTCGCCTCACTTCATGCACAAAGAAATCTACGAGCAACCCGATGCGCTTCGCCACTGCATTGCGGGGCGTGTTGAGCGAACCCTTGGCCGTGGGCGCTTAGGAGGCATGCGACTCACCAACGATGTGATGGTTCAAACCCCTTACGTTGGGTTACTTGGCTGCGGTACGGCTTATCACGCCGCAGAAATCGGCAAGATGCTCATCGAGTCCATGGCCCGCCTTCCTGCCGTCGCCAACATTTCGAGTGAATTTCGAAGCAACGATCCTGTGATCAATCCCAAGGCTCTCCATCTTGCCGTTTCACAATCCGGTGAAACTGCGGACACCATCGCCGCCATTCGAGAAATTCAACTAAAGGGAGGCCAAGCCTTCGGAGTGGTCAACGTGGTTGGCTCCACCATCGCACGGCTTTGTGGTCAGGGCGTGTACATTCACTCGGGTCCCGAACAATCGGTGGCCTCCACCAAAGCCTTCACCAACATGGTGGCGGCATTGACCATCTTCGCCACCCAAATTGGACGTACCGGAAACTTGTCCAGAGCCGAAGGGCGGGCCATCATGGAGGGGCTTCAACAAACCCCCCACCTCATGGAAGCGTATTTTGACGATGTCGGCCCCATTGACGAAGCGGTGGAATTGGTGGCCAATGCCAAATCCGTTCTCTTCCTCGGGCGGGGCCTCTCTGCACCCGTGGCGAAAGAAGGGGCTCTCAAGCTCATGGAAATCGCTTACATTCCCTGCCTGGCCTACCCCGCAGGTGAAATGAAGCACGGCCCTATCGCCCTGTTGGAAGAGGGTAGCCCAGTGGTCATTGTGGCACCCAACGACCATGTGAAGGACAAAACCCTCTCAGCCATCCACGAATGCCGTGCACGCGGTGCTCGTATCATTCTCATTCACGAGAAAGGAGACCCCATTGAGCAGGAAGGGGACGTTTCCATTGGCGTCCCAGCGGTTCATCCTCAGTTGACACCCTTGCTCACGGTCCTACCGCTTCAGCTCCTTGCTTATCGAACCGCCATCAAACTGGGTTGCGATGTGGACCGACCTCGAAATTTGGCCAAGTCCGTGACCGTCGAGTGAGCATCACAGAATCGTGAATCGCTGTTCTTCTTCCTTCCAGTTGAAGGGTTTGTATCCCAAGGAATGGCGAGTATGCCGCATTTTAACGATGCCAATCTTCCGTTTCACTTCGTCCTCGGATCGCTCCATCACCAGGTGAACCACACTGTCCGAGAGGTAATCTTCAACCCCGTATTCACCAAATTGTTTGTTGTCCACGCCGGTCATCTCACAAATGAAGAACGATGTGAGTTCCAACCGCCGCACGGCCTCAAACAATCTGAAAATTTCATCCCGCGGATTTTCCATTTTGGTCAGGGTGAAGAAGGCGCCAAGGGAGTCAAAGACAAGAATCTCAAAGCCAATAGATTGGCGATATGAGGTCAATTGCTTGATGAGTTGCCCCATCCAGTCAACGCGGTTGTTCATCCCTTGTTCATCGAGTTGGACTCGAAGGTCGGAAAGGTCGATGATGGCGATCCGGTTTCGAACACGGGGGTCGTCAACGTTCATGCCCATGTTGGCCATGTGGGAGCGAAGGGAATCCTTTCCTTGTTCCAACGTGACGTAAATGCCGCTGGTTTCGCCGTAGAGCACGGCGTTGTAGAGCATCGAAAAGGTCATGCTGGATTTCATGGCTCCCGAGGCACCAGCGACGATGGCGATGTGTCCTTGGGGAATGCCTCCTTCCATGCTTTCATCCAATCCTTCAATGTGAGTCGGAATGCGTTCAATCGTTGCCATGGTGCGCCCTCGCTCCACGGTGTTCGTTGCGATTCTTCAACCTCACCCCTCAAAACCACGAGAACGGTCATGACCAATGTGTGTTTTCGCCGGCTTATGCGCCTGTGCTTGGCATCAAATTCTCAGCGACGAATGGTGATGCTTTCCGATCGTTTTGAGACCGTCGCCCAAGAAGGCCTTGACGGGGTTGACGAAACACCGCCGATCGGGACGGTTGATCATCAAGTGCTGACGATTTGCCGTCGGAAAGCCGCCGCTGTGGACGTTGAACAAGATGGGGTTGTTGTGGTCGTGGCGGACACGATGATTGCCGACCCCGATGACATGTCGGTGAGCCTCGGAAAACCCCGCGACGTGGCTCAGGCGGCCTCAATGCTGGTTCGCCTGCAGGGACGTCGTCATCAAGTATGGACGGCAACTGGAGTACATGCTCTTGGAGCCTGGACGTTTTGGTGTGAGGCAGCCACGGTGTCGTTTCCAGAATTTTCAACGGATGTTTTGGATGAACTTCTCCAGTCGGGGTCATGGAAAGGCAAAGCCGGTGGATACGACCTTCACGGCGCCATGGGTGAACATGCACGCCTGGTGGACGGTGAGGCCTGCGTGGTACTTGGCCTGGCTCGGGGGGCGTTGGAATCGCTCGAAGTGTTGAACGCAGCCTTGTGATCACAACAACGGTTGAAGGCCCAAACGGTGTTTTTGGGTGTCCACGACGGTGGCGACGCCCGGCAACATCAGGAGTTTGTCTTCAGCGTCCAAGGCAAAGGCATTGATTCGTGCGTTGTCACAAGCATGCTTCAATTCTCTTCGGCATGCCATCTGGTGGCTTTCCATGTGGACGAGAGGACGCAAGTCCACGATGACGGTGTCGCCTTCAAGCACTCGTTGAAGCACAGGAGAGGTGTGAATTCGCTTCATCTCATCGGGCACCACGTAGCGCAAAGCGATGTTGGCTCGTTGGGGTGGCCGTGTTCGAGAAATGCCCAGATCATGGAAAGGCTCGCCATCGGGTGTGGTGGGCCCCTCCCAATTTTCGGGTGGTGCTCGGAACGAAGACGAACCCCCCTTGGCGTTGTTGTTGACGGGTTCAAACGTCACGTGTTCAGCTTCTGGAACCGGCGAAGCAGTGCGTTCGAGCACGGCTGGCTCAGAACTCGTCACCGGGCGTGCCTGACGAGGAGTGGGTGCTTCTGGGTCCGGTAATCCGAAAAACTGCCACAAACTCCCCACGTGCTCACCTCAAAAATCCAGGTCATCCAAAAGCGATTGGAGTTCAGCCGATGCAGGGGCCTGTGTGCTTTGTTGAGGTTGGGGCGAGGCGGGGCTCGCTTGCGGTTGTTGGACCGGTTGGACGGACTGTACGGGCTGAACCGGTTGTTGGGCGTAGGCAGGGGCAGCAGGTTCGGCGTAGAGGGAAGCAGGAGCAGCCGGCGCTTGTGTGTCCAGCCATTGTTGACCGTAGTGCTGCCATTGTTCCATTGTCCATCCTGCAGGCAATCCAGCCGCCGGCAGCGGTGGCCCGTTGGCAAAGGCCGGTTGTGGCGGAGCAGGTGCGGGGGCTGCTGCGGGTGCAGGTTGGCTTGCATAGCCCTGTTGGCCAGCGGTGGTCATGGGGTCGAATTTGGAGGGGGCCAACATGTCGAACATTTCGTCCTTTGATGCACCGCTTCCTCTTGTGAAGAGGAGGAAGGCCACGAGGCCAACGATCACGAATCCAAGGACGAAGATGACCGTGGTGGTGGTGGCTCCAAAGGTGGCGGAGATGCTTTCGAAGATGCCTTCAGCCGGTCGAGCGTTCACCGTGAATGTAACCGTGGTTTCCTTCGTTTCTCCATCGTCGTCGATGGCGGTCATGGTGACGGTCCATGTGCCAGCAGGAAGGTCTTCAATGGTCCAGGTGGGGCCAGTAAAATCGGTCTCGCCGATGGTGTTGCCGTCTCCGTCAAAGTCGAGATGGCTGCTGTCCCACTGGTAGGCAAGATTGGCTTTGTCTGTTTCAGTTTCAACCGAATTGAGAGCGGAAAGGGTGAGATTGTCGCCTTCCATAAGGTCCACTTCTGAGGATTCATAGGTCACCACTGGCGTTGGTGGGAGGTTGATGACGCTGATGTTGGTTGACACTTGTGCGATGGCGCCGTCATCATCGGTCACGGTGACCGTGACCCATCGAACGCCACGTGTGGACCACGAAGCGGACATCGTCGTTCCTTCTTGGTCACAATCGTTGTTGCGAGTGCCGTCGTTGTCGCTGTCGACCGTACTGTCAAGATCCCAGCATGTCCTGAGGGAGGTCATGTCGGATGGTGTGTCGGACGGGGTGACGGTGAGGTTGACGGTTTCGTCTTCAAACACGGGGGTTGATCCCGGTAGGCCACTCACGGTCGGTGGTAGGTTATGGACGGTGATGGTCGCCTGACGCAATTCAGAGGAGGCGCCGTCGGCATCAAATGCTTGAACCAAAATTTGGTGGGTTCCCGAGGTGTTCCAAGATACGGGTTCTGTGGAGGTTGCACCCACGCTTTGGATGGACCAATTTTGGTTTGCTGATGACGGGAACCACTGGACGATCATGGTGCCTTGGTCGTTGGCCGTGTCGCTGGCGTTGATGCCAAGCACACCCACTTCATCCTCGTTGATTTGCCAGGACCCGTTGCTGTCTGGGCTCATCGCTTGACCGGCGATGGTCAAGGTGGGGTAGTCGAGAGTTGGTGCCGCATTGAGCACGTTAATCGTGCTGTTGACCGTGGTTTCTGCTCCATCGTCGTCCACGGCGACAGCGGTCACGGTGACAGGTCCTTCTTGCGTGGGGATAAAGGTGCAATTGGCTTGCGTAAGGCCTTCGGCGCAATCCAATCCGGGCCAAGAAATCATGACTTGTTGTCCCGAGGGCGAGGTCGTATCGATGTCACTAACGTCCACTGCAGAAACGGTGATGGGAGATTCCACGTACACCGATGGCGGATGGGTGAGGTTCATGTTCGGCGCACGGTTGAGGATTTCAATCTCAACCGTCAAGTCGTCGATGTCCAATTCGTCGTCAGTGACGAGGAGGTTCACCGTCCAAAAGCCGCTGTTGGACCAGTTCCACTGCGTCCAGCATCCTGGTGCTTCAATGATTTCGACCAAACCTGTGCGTGATTCGATTTCAAATCGACATTCAACATCACCGCTGTCTTCATCAAAACTTCCCGTCGCATCGAGGGTGACGTTCTCAAAGGTGTAAACAGGGTCGCTTGTGGTGAGGTTACCTGTTGGGGCACGGCCGATAAAGACCTCAACTGAACCCATGTTGTTTGAGCGGTTGGCGTCTTCGGTCACGTTCTCGTCCGGGTCCACTTCGAAGGTCAGCGACGATGTTCCAATCATCATGTCAACCGGTACGGTCCAATTCACTGAAACGCGCTGTTCTGCGTAGGGTTCCACTGGCGACATCTCGTACCTTGTCGTGATGTTGTCAGGCGTTCCTACTTCCATCACCGTTCCCGGAGAGCTGAGCACACCACGGTTCTGTGCTGGGAGTGAAAAGGTGAGAACGTCGCCGGGCAGGGCGTTGTATCCAATGGCGGCCCCCAACGTGCTGGTAAGGCCGCCTCGGGTCCGTTCAACGATCACCGATGCCGATTGAGCAACGAGGTCAACCCCAACAACATTGAGATCTTGCACCAGCGTGACGGCTCCGACGATTTTGGTAACGGGGTCGTAAACGAGAATCCCGTTGCTCGTGTAATCGTCGCTCGATGGTGTCGTATCGCTCTGGCTCGAGGCATTGAGACTGACTTGGGCTTGCCCGTTGTTGTCGGTTGTTGGGTTGAGGATGGTTCCAGCCACCTCGTACCGAAGTTGGAGGTTTGTGTTTCGAATCGGGAGAGGGGGCGAACTGGCAACGCTGTAATCGATGTGGAGTTGCTCCATTGCATCGGGCAAGGTTGCGATGGTGGTGGTGTCGATTGACAACACGGTGTTTCTACCACCGGCCGATGACGCCACATCAACGCTGTTCGAATCTTCTGGGTCGTATGTTTTGAGGATCCAGTCGATCGAAAATCCCGCCGGGTTGATGATTCTGTTCCAAACAGAACCGCGAACTTCAGGACAGTACCAGTTGAAACCGAGGTTCACACCGGTAGCGTTCCATTCAGAGATTTTGTACGAGTCTCCACAGCCGGTGTATTGCGGAGAATCACCGTCTTCCAAAGGCGATCCCGTTTTGACCACCTGCCATGAATTGTTTTCAGATTCATCGGAATCAAACGAGGACGGATCAAAGTAATCGGAAGTACCGTCCACGGTTGTCACGGCTTGAAACGGCATGTACCACTGGTCACCGTTGCGAATGGGGAAGTCATGGCGCTCCTTTGCGGGCGTGTAGACGTTTTCGAACGTCACTTCGCCGAGGGGCACAGGGCCCCCGGTGATCCAAGCCGCAGGTGTACCAAACAAGCAGGCGATGAATTCAACGTCCAAGGTAAACGTGGAGTTGAACAGGCCAAGGTCTCTTGCTCTGATGAGGTCGTTGCCCTGGTAGGAAATGTCAAGGCGACCGTTCCTCATGGTTCCATCGACTTCGATGTCAGCACCGCACCGCGTGGTGCCTCCGCCGCTTGTTGGTCCAGCGCTCGTGAAGGCCCCATCGATGTTGACGGTGTACGCCAAAACTGTCTGTCCGTCGGTGTCTGTAGCGTAACCGATGTTCGTGACGCTGTTGGTTGTGTCGCCAGTGATGTCGTTGAGGGTGGCGGATACATTTGCTTGAGCCAACAACTGAGCGATGTCGAATTGGGTTTCATACACCCATTCATCTCCAACCCGGTACGTGGGAACGTCCACAACCGAGGAACCCCCCGAGCTCGGCTGAGCCTCGATGCGGGTGTCAAGGACGAGTTCATTGATGGCGTAACTGGCCGTTGTCCCGAGCAAAAGGGCGAGGACGAACAGGGGCAACAGGGCTTTGCCGCTCATGCTTGGATGTGGGTGTCCTTCTACTAAAGGAAGCGCACAGGGAGGTCAGCGATTCGCCCTTGAGGACGGCTGCGTCCGAACGGAACGAGCCTCAGAGAAGGTCGGCCAGTTCGTCCTTGATGATTTCAACGGCTTCGAGGATTTCGTCCTTGTGTCGTGCACCGGTGATCACCATCTTTCCAGAGCCGAAGATGAGGCAAACCACCTTCGGGTCGTCGAGTCGATAGATGAGGCCTGGGAATTGCTCAGGTTCGTATTCCACCTTGTCAAAGGGCAAGTGGAAGGTGAGGTGGTTCAGGTTGAGTTTGCGTGGAACGCCGGCTTGCGGTTCTCCTGTGAACTTGTCGACGCCGTCGTAGTCTTCTGGGTAGTGAAGGGCGTAGGTGGCGACCATGTTTTGGACTTCAATGGTGACGTCTTCGAGGTCCCATGTTTCGATGCCAGCAGAGCGCAAATCCTTGATCATGCGGTCGATACCGGTGTGAATGTTGTCTTCGTCCTTTCCACCGGTGCACACGGCTCGTCCGGAGCGGAACATGAGAATGGCGAGTTTTGGTTCAGTCACGCGGTAGACCACACCGGGAAACTGCTCAGGTTCGTATTCGCAGTTGAGTTGGATGGCGATGTC
>QQSC01000009.1:12956-16143 GCA_003602475.1 Candidatus Poseidoniales archaeon
CCCCCTGCCAGTTCGATGGCTTGACGGGTCGTTTCCGGATGCTGCGTGAGCGCCACCATGCAGCCCCCACCACCGGCACCCGTGAGTTTGACGCCCAAGGATGAGGGGGCCGCTGCCTGAATCAATTCTTCAAGCTCCACCGAAGAAACACCAAGGCTGCGCAACACGAGATGATTTTCGGTCATGGCTTGACCAACACGATGTGCATCACCTGCTTTCAATGCGGCAAGACCTCGTCGCGTGATCGACCCAATGGTGGCGATGGCCTGGTTCAATCCGGGGTCGTCGTTGAGCGCTTGGGCGACCTTCTCCACTTGGCGGAGTGTTGGGGCGTGGACCCCCGTGTTTCCGATGACGAGATGGACGTCATCCATGGCGACCTCAAGGTCGTGTATGTCCCATGACAGTTCGGCCTCTGGCGTCCGATGTGAGCGTTGATACCGCCAGTTGAGTCCTTCTTCGCGCTGGTTGGAGAGGACCACAACGCCGCCCAGCAAACTGGTGGATGTGTCCATCGGCGATGCCCTGCCCTGTTGGGAAAAGGCCTCGGCTTCGTGCGCCATTTTGCCTGCAGTGTCGTCCGAGAGTTGTCGGTTGAGGTGCGTTTCCAACGCCCGAACCATCGAAGCGCTAAGGGCAGCGCTTGAGCCGAGCCCCGACGACCGGGGGATGTCGCCTGTGATGTGAATGTCCAAGGGCGGGACGGTATGAACGCCACCAAACGCCCCGAGCAGCGACCACACGTGCGGATGTTTTTCCTCGTCCAACTCGGCCCCGTTGAGGCTCCATGAAGTGGAAGGTATCAGTTTCAGATGCATCCGTTGCTCAAGGGCTACGGCCACGGCAGGCTCTCCATAAACGACAGCATGTTCCCCAAACAGGATGCATTTCCCGGGAGCCGATGCCGTGATGACGCCGTCGGGATGAACCATGGTCTTTTGAGCGGCATCGGCCTTATTTCCCTTCGCCTGCTTGGAGCGAGGGAACATCTCGTTTTGACGGTGCATTCAAGGCCCGTCGTCCTTTGGGGTTGAATGCGCTAAGGCGCGTGGTGATGAAATGGAGCATCCTCTTTTCATGGATTATGGGCCCGTTCCCGGTTGGGCCATTCTTCTCGTGCTGTTCGGCGTATCCGGCGGTTTTTTCCTCTACCAGGTCGTCAAGGCAACTCGGTTGGTGATGCTCGGTCGCCCGGAAGACCGGTTCGACAATTGGGGTCTGCGCATCAAGGAGGTCATCGTTGGATGGCTCGGTCAAAAAAGGGTGCTTCAAGACCGCATTGCAGGTGGCATTCACGTGCTCATGTTTTGGGGTTTCTTGATGTTGTCAACCGACATGTTTGATCTCGCAAGCGGAAATAAATTCTCACATGATGTCTTGCCTGACCTCCTTCGTGGTCCTTGGAACCTGATGGTTGAAATTGGCTACACCATCGCCTTTGTTGGATGCGTTCTCGCCCTGATTCGCCGCATCGCCTTCACCCCTGAGAAACTCAAAGGAAAATCTCAGCTGGAAGGCAACGTCATCCTTCTGCTCATCATGACCATCACCACCACCTCGTTCGTCGTTGAGGCTGGAGAAGCCGGTGTTTCCTCAACCTGGGAACCCATCGGTGCATGGGTGGCCGCTGCACTCGTCCCTTCAACTGCGGTTGTGGTTGGTGCGTATTGGGCTCACATGCTGGCCATTTGCGTGTTCCTCTTCCTGATTCCGCTGTCCAAGCACATGCACCTGGTCATGGCGTTCCCCAACGTCTTCTTTCACGATTTGCGGCCCATGGCCACGATGGAACCGTTGGCTCGGGGAGCCGACGGGAAGGCGGTGCTGCTGGACGATTTGGATGTGGAATCCTTCGGCGCTGTGAACTACACCGACTTCACGTGGCGCGACCTCATCGACGGCTGGGCTTGCACCTCGTGCGCTCGCTGCCAGGACGTCTGCCCGGCCTACGCCAGCGGCAAGGACCTCAATCCGATGCAAATCATCCACGACGTTCGCCATTACGCCAACGAAAACGTCACCACCCTCATGGCCGGTGAAGCACCTGAACAGGACATCATCGCCCGATTTGGAGAATCATCCATCTGGGCGTGCACCACATGCCATGCCTGCGTGGAGGCCTGTCCAATCTACATCGACCACGTGCCGAAATTGACCGACGCACGTCGACACTTGATGATGGAGCGTATGGAGTTTGACGAATCGGTCGAAGAAACCGTCATGCCGCTGATGGCAACCATCGAGAACCTTGAGTCGGATTCCAACCCGTACGGACTGCCTGCTCACGAACGTGGGGAATGGGCAGAAGGACTGGATGTGAAGGTCGCTGAACCGGCGGAATACATCTACTTCGCAGGTTGCGCAGCCTCCTTTGACGAACGAAACAAGAAGGTGGCTCGGGACACCATCAGCATCATGAAAGAAGCCGGTCTTGATGTCGGTATATTGGGCATGCAAGAAGGTTGCAGCGGGGACGCTGCTCGACGAGCCGGCAACGAATACCTCTTCCAAATGTTGGCCGAGACCAACCTGTCAACCTTTGAGGAGATTGGCGTAAAGAAAATCGTGGCTTCGTGCCCCCACTGTTTCCACACCCTCGGAAAGGAGTACAAAGACTACGGCGGCGAAGACATCGAGGTGATGCACCATTCGCAACTCATCAATCACCTCCAAATCGAAGGGAAATTGCCTCAACCGCAGCACGACGGCAGCGTCACCTTCCACGACCCCTGCTATCTTGGCAGAATTGGCGGCGAATTGGACGCCCCCCGCAACGCCATCGGAGGCGTTGATGTCGAAGCCGAGCGTCACGGCCGGGAATCCTTCTGCTGTGGAGCGGGAGGTGCCCAAATGTGGATGGAAGAGATTGTGGACGAGGACCATGATCGCGTCAACGTCATTCGTTCAAAGGAACTTGCAAAAACCGGTGCGGACACCGTCGCCGTTGGTTGTCCGTTCTGTTCAACCATGGTCACCGACGGCCTCAGCGCCATCGGTTCGGAGATGGAAGTCAAGGACATCGCTGAACTTGTCTGGGAACAGATCAAGGCCAACGATGCCAAGATCGAAGCCAGCAAGACGGCGTCAACCTCTGAACCCGTTGATTCAGTGGAAGCTTGAGGGTCTGGCTTGCTCAACCCCGACGAGCAGCAAGCGTTGCTCACCTGGTACGACCAGCATCACCGTC
>QQSC01000009.1:16172-67100 GCA_003602475.1 Candidatus Poseidoniales archaeon
TGGGCCATCTTGTTGAGCGAAGTGTTGCTGCAACAAACCCAAGTCAGTCGAGGATTGGTGTTTTGGGAGCGAATGTTGGCGAGGTTCCCTCGCATTCAAGACATGGCCTCCTCCGATGTTGACGAGGTGCTCAAGGCCTGGGAAGGAGCAGGGTACTACAGCAGGGCCCGACGATTGCACGCGTTGAGTCAACGAGTCATGGCCTTGAGCACCGAAGGTGGACACGATGGGACGTTGCCTTCATCGGCCTCAGCATTGCTCACCTTGCCCGGTGTTGGTCCATACACTGCTGCAGCCGTGGCCAGCATCGCTCACGGGGAGGCCGTTGCCTGTGTTGACGGGAACATTCGCAGGGTCATGGCCAGGCGGACAGCATCGCTCAACCCGAAGCCGGTTGAAGTTCAGAAATGGGCGGATGATTCCCTTCATTACGACCGGCCAGGCGATTGGAATCAAGCCCTCATGGAATTGGGGGCCACCGTATGCACCCCAAAGAAAACCCAGTGCACCTCATGTCCGGTGAACGAAGGTTGCCTTGGAATGGCCCATCCAGGCCGCTATCCTGAACCCAAACGCCCGAAGGTGAAGGCCGTCACCCTCTACGCCCTCGTGGAACTGGCAGCAAACGGAGAAGCCATGCTTCAACAGCGACCTTTGAACGGTATGTTCGGGGGGCTTTGGGGGCCAACCTACGACGAGAATCCTGAACGTGTACGAAAGGGCGACGCGACCAGTATTGCCACGGTAAACCACGCGTTGAGCCATCGTCGCCTCACCGTCGAAGTGCACGCCGTTGTTCGCTCTGATGTGTTGAAAGGCACCCGGCGTGATGAGGTGGCGGTTTCCACTCTGGACGAGAAGGTCTTGGCCTGTGCTGCTGCATGGTTTGCAAAAGGCTAAACAGAGCCCGCATGAGTAATTGTCATGCGCTATGAATTGTCCACCGATTGGATGTTGATCACGGAACAATTTCAGAGCATGTTCGCTGAACTGGGTGACGTGACCGTTTCTGAGGATCTTTTGAGCTACGCCTCGGTTCAACCTGCAGTAGCGACGGCTTTGGCACTGACCTCATCGGGTGAACTTTTGGCCAACATGCCACTTCACGCCATCAACAGCCGTTTTGAACACGTCGAGTTTCATCAAACCCCTCTTTCCCTCACCCTTTCGGGAGCGAACTTGAGTTACACCTACACCGTTCCATCGGCCATCGTTTCGTTGCGTTCATCGGTTTGAGGCACACGAAGTTCATGACGGAAGGAAGCCAAACACAGAAACAGGCCAGCAACCAAGACGTATTCGGCTGGTGCTGCTACGTTGATTCCGGACTGGGCCTGATTCAAGAATTCGGCTGTTGTCAGGCCTTGTGATGTCAGTTCACTGGTTCCAAGGCGAAACGAGACTACCATGGTCCAAAACGCAACAAACGAGGAAACGAAGCCAACCCGTCGCTCGGCATTCCCCCGAGGTGTTCCATGGTCTCCCAGCGATGCATGTGCCAAAAACGCCCACAGCAATCCACCTCCAAATGCGGTCATGGAGGTCAACACGTGCTGGTCGATTCGGTTCCACATGTCGTAATACGCCAGAAGAACGGTGTTGAGGCTGGCCACAATGCCAACCAGCGTACCAACAAACCATGTTGTGGTGGATTTAGAATCCACATCGTGGTACAACTGCCACGCAAAAACGGCTTGAATGAAGCCCCCCGCCGTGAGTCCAACGGAAAACACCCACTCCTGTGGTCCTGCTGCATCGGCTTCGGATATGAAAAATGGAACGGCTCGAGGCCCACTGGCTGCGTGGATGAGCATCGCAAGCAAGAGCGATCCAGCTGGGACCATCCAACTCATGTGAGCGAGACGAATGGACGACCGCCTGCTCAGCGGAAGGCGTCGACCGTATCTTGTATGCATGTGTCAAAATCCTCCCACGTCATGCCCAACACTTGCTCGGCTTTGGCACTTGAGTACAGGCTGTCACCTCGCATCAAACTCTTGGCCAGCCTGCGAGTGAGGTATCGGGGACGACCGAAGAGGCCACCGACCCAATCCTGAAAGACAGCGATGGGCAAGAACATCTTCGGAAGGGCGCGCCGGGGTGCTTTTGTTTCAGGATTGAGTTCTCGGATTCGTCGGCAAACGGTTGCGAGGGTCAGGCCGTTGTGGGGTGCAAGAACAAATCGGCCTTCGGCATCATCGGTTTCAAAGGCCAAACGGTGCGCTTTTGCCACATCGCGAACGTGAACGATGGACATTGGAAACGGCGGTGCAACCGGATAGGCGCCTCGCATGGCTTCGGGAAAGAATTCCACACTTGGCGTTGGTCGAGTGAAGCCACCTCCGTAGACCGCGGTCGGGTTGATGACACGGAGGTCCAACCCATATTCTTCAGCGAGGCTCCATGCTCGGCGTTCAGAATCTGTTTTGGCTTGCGTGTAAGGAATGCCTGCATGTCGTTGCCAATCGTCTTCTGTTTTGGGCCGACCGCGAGGTTCGGTACCCACTGCAGCCGTGCTTGAGGTGTAAATTACCCGTGGTACACCAGCCCTGTGAGCGGCGCTCAACAGATGAGTCGTTCCCTTCACGGCCGTTTCAAGGATGGCGGCTCGTTCCCCTTTTGTTGCATAAACTGTAGCGGTATGGAACAGGCCATCGCATCCTTCGAGGAGGCTTTCCCAAGGGTCAGCGTCCAACACATCCGCTTCGACCAGTTCAAGTCGGTCGTTGGCCTCAAGTTCTGCTGCATGCGCCTTCACCAGTTGAGTCTTGGTTGGGTCGTTGAGGTTGCGGACCGAGCCCTTGACGTTGTACCCGTGAGCGAGAAGATCTCGGACGATGTGGTTGCCGACATGCCCGTTGACCCCGGTCACAAAAATCGTGGTCCCTGTTCTGTCTGCCATGATGGTTGGAACCGACCAAGCCGTATAATCCCCAGCATCAACCTTGAAATGAAGGGGGCTTGACCCTTTGGACATGGCACTTCGTGTTCATGACACCCGTCGTCGGGAGAAAGTGGACTTCACAACCCTTGAACCCGGCAAGGTGTCAATGTACGTCTGCGGTGTGACGGTGTACGATCGATGCCATCTCGGTCACGCCCGTTGTTACCTTTCATTTGACTTGATTCACCGCTGGCTTGAGGCCAAGGGGTACGACGTGATGTACGTTCAGAACTTCACCGACATCGACGACAAAATCATTCAGCGAGCCAACGAGGGCGATGGCGATTGGAAAACCCTGGTGGATCGCAACATTGAGTCGTACTACGAGGACATGGATGCGCTCAACATCCTACGGGCAGATGCCTACCCCCGATGCACCGACTACGTTGACGACATGGTGCGAATCACGCAAGACCTCATCGAGAAGAACCACGCCTACGTCACCGATGATGGCGTGTATTTTCACGTCGAATCAGCACCCGAAAAGTTCGGTCAATTGACCGGCCAATCCATCGATGCTGTCCAATCGGGTGCGGGAGGTCGCGTCAGCGATACGGGTTCAACAAAACGCGATCACAAGGACTTCGCACTTTGGAAAGCGGCCAAACCCGATGAGCCAACATGGGACTCACCTTGGGGCCCAGGCAGGCCGGGATGGCACATTGAGTGCACCGCCATGTCCATGGACCATTTTGACAGAGAGTTTGACATCCACGGCGGTGGGCACGACCTTCGGTTCCCCCATCACGAAGCAGAAATCTTCCAGGGTGAATGCCACACAGGCCACAGTCCGGTGGTCCACCACTGGCTTCACAACGGTTTTGTCAACATCGATGGAGAAAAAATGAGCAAGTCGTTGGGCAACTTTTGGAGCATCCGTGACATTCTCGAAAAGGTGGATGCCATGGTGCTTCGCTTTGCCCTCATCAACGCACACTACCGTTCTCCAATCGACATGAACGAAGCCTTGCTCAACGATGCAGAGCGTAATTACAACCGTTTGCTTGGATGCTACGTTGATGCACTCAAAGCCCGGACAACCACCTCTCCAGTGGCCCTCCCCCATGCCGACATCACCTCATCGGTACCTCTTGGGAAATCCCTTGGGCTGTTGGAAAAAATGGGTGAAGGCTTTGCGAGGGCCATGGACGACGATTTCAATTCACGAGAGGCGGTGGCCAAAGTTCTGGTAACGGTCCGTGAAATTTCCAAAACCCTCAACGCCGACGGTGTTGACGAGGCGGACAGAGACGCCTTTGCCCACTACGCAGTCGACCTCCTCGAGGAAACAGCCGGGCGCGTGTTGGGTGTGCTCCCATCGAGGGAACTGGCACTGGCTGAACCCGAAGAGGATCCACGCAAGGTCGAAATTGCTGACCATGTTGAAGCACTGCTGGTTGAACGAACCCAAGCGCGCTCGACCAAGGATTGGGTTCGTGCAGATGCCATTCGGGACGAGCTGAACGCCCTCGGCGTGGTGGTCACCGATACTCCACAGGGCCCCGAGTGGGACCTTGCTTGACGCTTACTCTTCCTCTTCGGACGCTGCTCGAGGCGGAGGAGGTGCGGGCACGAACGATTCGTTGCCGGTCGTTGAATCAAAAACATCGCCATCAAGCGAATCATCGCCCCACATCTTGTCGATGATGACATCGTCCGTGAGGCCTTCGTCTCCTTGACGTGAGACCAAAAACAGGAGTACACCCAAGATTAAAACGATGACAAGAAGCAACGACAAAGCCGCATCGGCCTGCTGAGATTCAACCTCTTGAGCGTCAAGAAGGTCTTCTGAATCAACGCCGGTAAGTCCGCCTCCAGTTGTGTTTGTCTCATCGTCGCCTCCGTCCGTGGTGTTTTGGTCGTTGGTGTCCCCTGGTTGAGGCGTGGGTTCCACGGTGCAGGGTGGTGCTGTGCCATCGGAGCAGGTTGGCGTTGGATCCACCTCGGTGGTCATCTCGATCACGGATGGCAGATTTTCTGAGCGGTCATAATACCTGTCATAAACGATGGAGAGGTCCATTTGGGCGTTGGCCACAGCAGAGGTGTTGAGTACGTCGAAATACCGGTCGTCTCCATAGGTGTACCAGGGGTCAAGACCTACGTGGCTCATGCCTGAGGTCACACCTGCGAAGTCGTTGGCTTCTCCGAAGGCTTCTTCCATCTCTGCTTGGTCAAATCGCATGGCCATGGTCAGGTTTTCAACGATGCTTGTCCAGGTTTGAGCGCCTTCAGGGACCGAGCCAAAGGTCACGTCAACAACCTTGCCGTACGCTCCAGCGGGCTCGTGATCTTCGCCGTTCAGGGCCGTCATGATGTCGGCGTCGCCGTAGATGGGCAATCCTCCAACAACCGAAAGGCGCACGTCAGGGTCAATGGCGTTGATCAAGTTTCGATAGGGGTCGGCATGGATGTTGTCAACCACGACCAGGTCAGCGGCTTTTCCAGCCTGAAGGGTTCCAACTTCGTTCTCCCAACTTGCTGCTTGGGCAGCACCAGAGGTGACCATTTGGACGAGTTCGTAATCGGTGAAGATGTTGCCCAACATCTCGTCGTCCCAAGCATCCGCAACCTTCAACTCATGCAAGGGGGATTTGGAACCCGATGGTGCCCAATCGGGTGCGAGTGTGATGTGGACTCCAGCAGCCTTAGCGGCAGCCACGTCGGCGGTTTGACCGTAAAGCAAGAGGTTGGACAATGGGGACCAGACCAAGGTTGAACCCGCTTGTGCCATTTGAGAAAATTCAACCGATGTAAGAGCAACACCGTGAATCAACACAAGTTCTCCGACCAACAAATCGTTGTTCACGAGCGTGTCAAACTCTGCACGGCTGCGTTCGTCCACGCCTTCGGCAATGTGCACGTACCACGCATCGAGTTCACCGCTTACGTTTCCGGATTTGATGTGATTTCCCTGATAGTCAGAGGTCAATTCGGTGACCTTTGTGTGGGTTTCGTCCCTTCCAAAATTGTAGTCTTCAATGTTCCTTGCAAGAATGCTGGTGTAACTGTCATCCGGGTTTGAGGGGCCACCCTGAGCGGCTGTGGTGCCGCCCACGATGGACTTCATCTCGATGTACTTCATGGCTTCAGCTTCCATGTTCCAGTAGGGTCCGGAATGGACCAACATCTTGGGCTTGGTCACTTCCTCACTGTAATCTGGATGGTTCTTCCATTCGTATCGGTTGTTGTAGCCGCCCCATTCGTTTCTGTTCGATTCTGAAAGATGAGGGACCATGTCCCAAAGGGGTGCTTGGTTGTAGTGAAGGTGGTTGTGAAGGTCAAGAAGACCGGGGTAAATCGTGCCGTTGGTTTCAATGATGGGGACGTTGGTCAACTGGACGTTGTTTGGAATCACATCGCCCCAGACGCCAGCGATCATGCCGTCTTGCACCAGCACGTGCCCGTTGTTGATGACAGCGCCTTGCGAGGTCATGGGGACCACTCGGCCTTTGAGGAGGTAGGCACCCTCGTGGATGTGGTCGTTGGTCCGGTAGCAGCGTACCATGTTCTGAGCGATTTCGTGGGTCTCTCCGTTGCCCCATCCGGGGGTTGGTTCATCGGCCTTGGTGAGGCTACCGTTGCCCGAACGCTGGTATGGACGGTCCCACCAGGAATCTTCACCTGGGAAACTCAAACTGTCCACCAGCACCCCAAGATCTGTGGACAACGATGCCGTGTCGCCGTCCCAGTAATCCAATTCAATCCCTGAGCTGTCCCGGAACACCACAATGCGTGCCCCCGGTTCAAGCGTGGTGTTCCATGCCAATCTGCAGGGGGGTGATCCGCCGTCCGTGATGTCGTCAAGCAACCAGTCGGAAACATCAACCGCTGTGCTTCCGCTGTTCCAAATTTCGATGTACTGGTCAGAATTTGAACCGATGTCACCGTCGTTGTTCCAATCCGTACCGTTGTAGTCTTCCGAAGAAGCGGACACCAACACTTCTGAAATGACGACGCCGGTGGAACCGTTCCTGCCTTCCGTTGTGTTCACTTGGGCGTTGACAGAGCCCGCATAGACGCTGCATATCATCAAAAGGGCCAGCGTCGCCGCCAACGTCACTCTTCGCATGGCTGCTGAGCATTGTGGAGGCTCTTAAGCCCTCCATCGGACTCTTTTCTCATGACAGGTGTTCAAAAAGGGTGGTTGGCAGGGTAAAACATGGCAGCCATTGAATTAACCGAACCTGTGTTCGCCGAGACCATCGAAAACAACGAACTGGTGATTCTTGATTTCTGGGCTGAATGGTGCGGCCCTTGCAAAGCATACGGTCCAGTCTACGAACGAGTCTCTGAAGAATATCCCGATGTGGTGTTTGGGAAAATCGACACCGAAGACCAGCAAGCCCTTGCTGGCATGTTCGGTATCCGCTCCATTCCAACCACCATTGCGTTCAAAGAAGGTATTGGGGTGTTCATGCAACCTGGCGCTCTGCCAGAACAAGCCCTTCGTGACCTCGTCAAGATGCTTCAGGAACTCGATATGGACGAGGTTCGTGCTGAATTGGCCGAACGGGAAGCCAACGAATCGTGAGGGCACGGTCCTCCGATTGATTGAAATGAGTCCCATGCGAGGCTTGGACATGGACCTTCGCCCGTGGCTTGTTGTGGTGTTGTTTTCCACGGCTTCCCTCGCTGGATGTTTTGGAGAATCGAGCGATGAAGTCACCAATGAACCGTCCGATTCAATGTATCCTCAGCCGTGGGAACGTTCGGACCTCACCTACGACGACAGCGATGTTTTTGCTCGGGTCACCGTGAACGGAACGCATGCTATTGACACCGTACGTTCCGTGTTTGTTCCTGTTGATACCATCACCGCTGCAGACGGTGGTGCGGGGCTCACGGGCAACGCAGAGGTCCACCTTGGCTTGTGGTTGCCTGTGATTGAAGGATGCGACTGGGAAGCGACTGAATTGCCAGAAGAATGCAACGTCCCAGTGATTGCAGAAGTGGGGCCGTATTACAACGACGGCGATGTTGATGCACTCACTCCTGCCGATCGTCTTGGCCGCATGCTCATTGAAAATTATGTGCCGCACGGCTACGGTGTCGCTCAAGTGTCCGTCTTTGGAACCGGCGAATCAAACCACTGCATGGACCTCATGGGCACCGATGAGCAGCGAGGCATTGATGCAGCGGTCACTTGGCTTGGAAGTCAGCCTTGGTCAAACGGTAAAGTCGGCATGATTGGCAAATCCTACGACGGGTCCACGCCATGGCAAGCCGCCACGTTCGGCAACCCCTACTTGTCCACCATTGTCCCGATGTCGGGCCTGATTGGCGTCCACGAATTGATGTGGAGAAACGGCAGCATGGAAGCACGGGGCATGATCATGCACAACGGTGTTTACGGTTCCTTCGGCATCGACGGAGACGGGGAAGATGCCCACACCCTTTGCGAAGGTTACCTCGAAGGGTACGTCAACGGACCAGCCGCCTACCTTTCTGGTGGAATGGTGACCTATGCTGGCAACGACTATTGGACCGAGCGCTCCTTCCTTGACCGCGTTGTTGAGAACTACAACGGTTCGATCTACATCATCCAGGGAATGCAAGACTGGAACGTCGACCCGCACATGGCGTTCCCAACACATCAACTGGTGGAAGAGGCTGGCATCGACGTGAAGACGTTGGCCGGGCAATGGGCACACGACTACCCCGACCGTCAATCCGGTCACAGCGCCTTGCCGAGTGGAGAAGGCGGCGAAGCCTATCCTTACACGCTGCGCTGGGACTGGGCTGATGAAATGCTGTACTGGTTCGACTGGTACCTCAAAGGCGAAGGCGAAGCCCCCGTCCTCGGGGTGGAGATGCAAGACAATCAAGGAGGGTGGCGATTTGAATCTACATACCCTGCTCCAGACACCGAGTTTAGAGAAATCGGGGCTGCCGACCTCAGCCCGTCTGGAGCTTCCATGGTGACCACCACGGAAACCATCACCATGACGTACGGTCCTTTTGAGAACGATGTTTACATCGCCGGCATGCCGTCGTTCCACATCGCCGTCACGCCCCACACGACCAACGGTGCTCATGGCTACCTCGAAATGACGGATGGTGACGGTCTGCGTCTTGGGCATGCCGTGATGGATTTCCGATTCCACGAAGGCGGACGTGACGGGCAAGAAACACTCGTTCCGTTTTCCACAGTCCTCGGGAAAATGGAATTCATGGCCATGGACATCTTCCTTGAAGAAGGTGACAGCATCATCATCACCCTCTCGCAAACCGGAAGGGACTACGTGCCATCCCCCGCAGCTGCCGGAGGTTATTCCTTGAATTGGGCAGAATCTACCCTCACTCTGCCGTTGGTGAACCGAACCTGCGACGATCTCTTCAGAGCGCCGATGCTTGAGTATGGAGAAGAAGCAGGGCGAACCTGTTGATTCCAGAACAGTCCCCCGTCTGATTGTCTGTCTGCCAGTCTGAATCAACCGCAGAACAACCCGGCTGTTTCGCCGTTAAGAGGCGGGCGACTGAACTTGGTTCCCAATTCTGAAGCATTGCCCGCAGCCGAAGAGTCATGCTCTTAAGCCGATGACAAACAATCCTCCGCATGACTCTTGCGAAAACGCTGGGTGTTGGTGAGCGATTGGCTCAAAAGATCACCGACCACTTCGGCACAGAAGACAGGGTGAGAGCAACCCTCCGTTCAGGCGATGTAGCCCGACTTGCAGAGGTGGATGGTGTTTCACTGAAAAGAGCGCTCAGCATGGCTCGTCAGTACGCCGGGGCCGACGGTTCTTTTCTGGCCACCAAAGAAGCCGAACGCCTTCATCATGAACTCATTGTCCACCTCCAAGGCTTCACCGCCTGTGCTGCCTCAAAAGAGCGCATGGGATTGCTGATGCCGGCCAAGGAACTTGAACCGAGGCGGAGCATGATTTCAGCTGCTATGACGCTTCCAAGCGAGTGGCTGAACGAGCAACAACAACGCTGGTCCAAATTGGGCCGTCTCAAGGAACCCAAAGGTCGCTATGAACGTGTGATCGTCTCACCCGAACCTCTTGACCATTTGAAGCGGTTTTGCAGAGTCCTCGTGCCGAGTGAGCATGAAACTTGGAAAGATTACACGGTCTTCAACACCATCACTTGGGTCGGGACAGGTGCGCCCATGTCACCGCCAGATGGTTGGCTGGTGACAGGAAATGCATCAGATGAAGCCACGCTCCTGCCAGAACGAGTCATCGATTGGTTCTCCCACAACGCCACGGTGTTGAACCTGGTGTGCGAAACAGTGGCCTCATGGAAGGACGGCAGCCTCCCCGCCAACGATGCACTGCAGCCACTCATGGAAGCCCTTCAACCTCTTCGAGAACTCCCGGAGGCCATGGCTTTGGTCGGTGAATCCAATCAAGCGGGCCTCATTGCCAGCATACGCGATGAATTGTGGACCTTCGTGAAAACCTTGGAGCAAGAGGTCAATCTTGAGGTTGAATCGGCCATGAACGATGCTAAAATGGCCTTGTCCGGAGCTGAACTGCTCGAAGCCCTTGCGGACGGGGCGGCCTTTCAACGAAAACTCAGGGACGCTACGGGCGATGTGATTGCTGAAGCCATGCAAAAAGCGAGGGAACGTTTGGCCGCATTCATTGAACCTGCAAAGGTCAAGTGCCCGTACGATATTTTCACTTCATCGTGGCCCGCAAAACTCGACCGACAAGCGATTGATGGTGTTGATGCGGCTCTTGAGAGCAACCTCAACACCGCCACCACGGACCATTTGGTCCAAGCGGCCCATCAACTCGGCCCTCTCAAACTTCTCTGTGAGGCAGCGGTTCAACAGATGATCGAACTTGACCAGTGGTGTGCCATCGCTCGTTGGTCGGTCCACGATGGATGCGTGTTGCCCCAGTTTGGCGAGCACGGTATTGCTCTGGTTGAGGGCCGTCACGTGTTGCTTGGTGTGACGCCAGACCCTGTGACCTACGGTTTGGGGCATGTCGCCTCACAAGGCGATCGTCAATCGCTCGCTTTGCTGACCGGTGCCAACTCGGGTGGAAAAACCACCTTGTTGGAATGTCTTGCCCATGCTTGTATCCTGGCGCACATGGGGTTGCCAGTTCCAGCCCATTCGGCAAGAGTGGGGCGAGTTGATGCGTTGCACATTTTGGCCAAAGCGGGCGGTACGCAGAGCGCTGGGGCGTTGGAGCAAACACTGGTCGAACTGGCTGATGTGGTCAGCGATCCTGCTCCAAAACTGATTCTTGCCGATGAATTGGAAGCCATCACGGAACCAGGAGCGGGAGCCCGTATCATCGCAGGGATGCTTCTCGCTGCTGAATCTCAAGCACAAACAACCATGATGCTTGTGACGCATTTGGCCCCCTCCATCATTGAAGCTTCAGGGCGGGACGACCTTCGCGTTGACGGCATTGAAGCACGAGGATTGGGTGAGGACCTTGAACTCGTGGTGGACCGAACTCCTCGGAGGAATCATCTGGCACGATCCACGCCAGAGCTCATCGTTCGTCGACTGGTGGAGAAAAGCACCGGCCAAGCCAAAGATCTGTTCAAGGATATTTTAGGCCGCTTTGAGACCTGAATATCACCGGTCTTGGGACCGCTTGGAAACGGCAACAACATCGTCAGTGATGCAGGTCGAAGGCTCACTCGGGCAGGTCCAATTCAACGGCAAACAACGGGTCAGGGTCGGTTGAGTCGTGGTAGGCGACCACCACGCCGCCGTCGTTGAGGATGCCGAGCGAAGCGAAGTCAAAGCGGATGTCGTTGCCTGCACCGGAAGTGGAATCCAAGTCACCTTGCCCAATGTAGGTCAAGGTGTCCGGTGTCATGTCCTCAGAATAGCCACGGACGTGGTATACCGTATCGACATCGGGTCCCTCGGTGGACTGATACCGCACGTTGAGCACGAACAAGTCAAGTTCCCCGTTGGCCTGAAATTCCCATTCTTCAATTTGCGTCGCTTCCACTCCAAGTGCGTAGGTTTGGTTCATCCATGTTGCCCCGCCATCCATGGAGAGGTAATGGGTAAGGCTCGTACCGCTGTTGCTGACACAGTGGAGGGCTCCCGCTCGGTCGATTTGGCAATATTCTGAGGGGAAGACCACCTCCAACTCGTTCCATGACAACGTGGTGTCCATGAACGCAGCGTTCCCGTTGTCGTAATACGAAGGGAACAACAGCCCACCGCTCGGGATGGAGAAGGCTCTCATTTCTTTGTGAGGTTTGTTGACGTCCCAATACGCTGGCAAACCTGCTTCGGTGAAATCCAAATCCAACTCAACAACGGGATCGCCTCCGGAACGGTCGGGGAACTGGAAAGGATAGTAATTGAGGCCGTCAACGCTGATTTGCCCGCCAGCGTTTTGGGTTTGATGCCAGAAGTTGGAGACCACAATGCTCGCCCATTCTCCACTTCCAAGGGTTGAGTCGATGGGGCCGATGACTTCAACTTGCCACGACCGGTCGTAGAACGGTTCTGTTAGCCGATTGTAGCACCACTTCCATTCCTCCTCGGACTCGTCGTACAGAATGGCATAAAATTTGTCCAGTTTCAAATCACCACCAACATAGGGGTACCACGACATGGAGATGATGTCGCCGTTGGTGGCTTGAACGATGCTACCTTCTCCCAATCCTTCTTGACCGGGGTTCGTGGGAATAAACGTCCTGCACTGGGCGTCGGGCAAAGCTGGCGGAATGAACGTGTCCCACTCATGCCCTCTGTCGGTGGAGAACACCGGATATTCCCCGCCAATGTTGAGGATTTGTCCATCGATGTCTGTGGCGAGGTAATGTTCGCAGCAGTTTCCGCCGTATGTTGCATCAAACACTGCCCAAGTGGTGTTGGTGGTCTGGTTGGTGTTCAAATCAAGGGTCACGAACATCCGCTCATCGATGTGGGCTTGAGGGTCAACCCGTTGGTACGCTTCAAAAATCGATGCCGTGTCCTCTTCTCCAACCACGGATTCACCGTCGCCAAAGCATCCCGCTGTGACCATGGAGAGCATCACCAAGACGGCGATCAATGCTCGGTGCATGGCAAGGCGTCGTTGCGGCGTAATTTGAAGCCGTCGCTCATGCCCCTCCGGGTTCAGGAGCGTTGATTTCTGCCAGTTTCCGAAGGCCGTGAAGGGTGTGAGAGCCCATCCACGTCAGCGCCTCTCCATCGATGCAACGCACCCATGGGCGTCGCCCACCTGCTTCAACCACTCGACCAGCAAGCGCTTCGCCTTCCTTCAATGAAAAGTCGTAGGGCTCACTCGACATCAGCAGACCTTCAACCCGATGCTCGAGGAGGTCATGCTCCGTAACCGTCGGATAGCCCGTTCCATCGGGTTTGATCACCGGCACGGTCCAACCGAGTGTGGACAGCATGCCACCAGCATAGGTTTGGCCGTTGGCCACCATCAGCGGGTCGTTCCAAATGAACGGCAACACCACGCCTGAACGAGATTGTTTGAGGATGCGGAGAGCCGTCTCGAGTTCTTCAGCCAGCGCCTCTCCCTTCCCTTCACGATTGACGGCTTTTCCCAGGTCTCGAAGCATATCCGGAACATCGTCTGGATGCCGGACATGGCAAACGAAGACATCGTACCCTTGTGCAAGGCACCAGTCGTGCACCTTCTTCGGGTTTTCATCCTTGTCCATGACAACGAGGTTGGGTTGAGCTGCTTGAATCTTGGACAACGTGGGCGTTTTCGTCCCGCCAACCACGGGAACGTCTCCAACGGCATCTTCCGGATGAATGCACCATGGTGTGCGCCCGACGATTTCGGTTGCGTCCAAGCCCAAGTCAAACAAGGTGAGGGTCAAGGAGGGGACCAACGAGACCACTCGCATGCCGGGGTCCTCATTCAACGGTGAAGGCGACACGTGCTCCGTCCACCTCAAAGCGCTCGGCATGTTCGGGTCCGTCAGAATCCACATGGAACTCTATCGCAGTGGCTCGGGTTTCATGAGCGATCCACGTCCGATCGGCTTCGCCGATTTCCGGTGCTTCTTTCAGCCAAATCTTGAGAGAGACGGTGGCCTCCATCTCAAGATTGAGGTCTTTGCGCTTGGCCTGGATGCGCCGTGTGATGTCCCTTGCCATGCCTTTAGATTGAAGCTCTGGTGAGTCGTTCATGTCGAGAACCAGTGTGACATGGACGGTTTCTCCATCCAATTCAACCTCCACGGTCTGAGCAGCGAATCCTTCGCGCTCCACCCTCTTCACGTCAACATCAGACCGTTCCACGAGAACCCCCAACACTTCGGCTCCTCCGTCCTCAATGTCCTTCAGCAAGGCATTAGGGTGTTCGGATTCACGAATGGCTTTGGCCACGTTGTTCACTTCTGCTCTGGCCTTGGGCGCAAGAGCCCGGAAATTGGGGGCGAGTTCGATCCGCTGGAATCGGTCAAGGTCGTCTTCGATTCGGATGGCCTCGACGTTCAATTCTTCACAGAGAAGGTCATGGTACGGTGTCAAATCAGGGCCAGCAACCAACCAACCTTGGGCACAAGGGAGCCGTTGACGGCGTCCAGCATCAACCCGAACACGTCGACCCGCTTCGGCCAGTTCACGAACGAGCGTCATGACGCCTTCGAGGTGCACATCCTGTGGTGGTAGCGTAGCGGTCGCCGCTGCCGCCGCCTCGTCCCATGCATCCGCAGTCGCCCCTTCGAGGCTTCCTGGTGTTCCCACGGGCCAATCCGCATTGTGGACCGATTCTCCGGTCAGCGCTCGGTGGACGGTGTCGACCATGAAGGGTGCAATTGGGGCAACCAAACGGCACACCAACGTGAGCACTTCGTGAAGCGTGTGCTGACAGGCCAACTTGTCGTCGCTGTCGGCTTCGTCCCACAACCTGCGTCGGCTCCTCCGGACATACCAGTTGGACACATCGTTGACCACAAATTCTTCGAGGTCACGGCAGGCTTTGTGGTAATTCCAATTCACAAATTCTTGGTGGTAGTCCTGAGCGACGGTGTGAAGTTTGGAGAGAATCCATCGGTCAAGGGCTGGGCGATGTTCAATTGGCGAGTCCGTCTCTTCTGGGTCGAAACCGTCCAGGGCTGCGTAATCCACGTGGAATTTGTAGACGTTCCAGAAGGTGAGGAACATCTTGGCGTAGGTTTCCCTCACACCGTTTGAGTCAAATTTCAACGGATTCCATGGCGCCCCTGCGGTGACCATGTACCAGCGAGTAGCATCGGCTCCTTCTCTGTTGAAATGGTCCCACGGGTCAACGATGTTGCCCCGAGATTTGGACATCTTTTTCCCTTCAGCATCAAGGATCAATCCCAGCGAGAGGCATCGTTTGTAAGCCATGCTGTCGAAGACGGTTGCGGAAACTGCCAGCAAGGTGTAGAACCAACCACGGGTTTGGTCGACACCTTCGCAAATGTAGTCCACTGGGAAAGAGGCGTTGAACCGCTCGCCTCCATCGAATGGATGGTGCCATTGGGCGAAAGGTGCGCACCCAGAATCAAACCAGCAATCCATCACAAACGGCTCACGATGCATGATTTCACCCGTGTCTGAAATCAAGGTGAACCCGTCCACAACGGGTCGGTGAAGGTCCACATCGTCCGGGCAATCAGGGTTTTCAATGCCTGCTGCGACGGCTTTCGCCACCTCGTTTTGCAGTTCCTGAATGGAGCCCACGCACTTCATTTCTCCAGTGGCGCTTCGCCAAACCGGCAAGGGTGTGCCCCAGTATCGCTCCCTTGAAATGGCCCAATCCTTGACGTTTCGTAGCCATTCTCCAAAGCGTCCTTCGCCCACCCAGTCGGGTGCCCACTCCACGTTGTCGTTGAATTCCAAAAGCTTCTCTTTCACGGCCGTCATCCGCACAAACCACGAATCCATGGCGTAGTAGAGCAACGGGTGGTCCGTACGCCAGCAGTGAGGGTAGTCGTGGAGGTAGTCTTTTTCTCGGTACAGCAAGCCCGATTCAGGGCCTGTTCCGTTGGTGCCTTTTGATGAACTTAAGAGGGCAATGATGGTCTCATCGCACGATTTGACATAACGACCGTCGAGTTCTGGATGCGTACCGGCAACAAACTCGCCTTCCATGTTCACGGTGTGCTGGGCCGGCAATCCGGCGGCCATCCCGAGGTTGTAATCGTCTTCTCCGTACATCACGGCGGTGTGAACAACACCCGTTCCATCGGTTGTGGTCACCCAATCGGCTTCCAGAACCGTCCATGCGGAATCCGAATCGCCAGCATCGATGGCTTCGGGGAAGAGCGGTTCGTATCCTTTGCCCACAAGGCTTGAGCCTGGGAATTCCTCCATGATGTCAACATGGTGGCGCAGAACGTCCTTCATGAGGTCCTTGGCAAGGATCAACTCCTCTCCTACATCTGCTCCTCCGGCGCCCTGCCAATTCTCACCGGCGGCTTCCCGCACCTTGCATCGAACATAGGTGACTTCTGGACCAACGGCCAAGCCAACGTTGCCCGGTAAGGTCCATGGGGTGGTGGTCCATGCGAGGATGGAAGCGCTGTCACCAACAAGTTTGAACTTGACATAAACGGATGGTTCTTTCACTTCCTTGTACCCGAGGGCCACTTCATGGCTTGAGTACGAGGTGCCGGTTTGAGGGCAATACGGGAGGACTTTGTGACCGCGATACAACAGCCCTTTGTCGAACATTTGCTTGAGAGCCCACCATGACGATTCGATGTAATCGTTGTGAAGCGTAACGTATGGATTGTCAAGGTCCACCCAGTACGCCATTCGCTCCGTCATTTCACGCCATGCGGCCTCGTAGGTCCACACGGATTCTCGGCATGCTTGATTGAACTTGTCCATGCCAAATTCTTCGATGGATTCGTTGGAAAGAAGATCCAACCGCTTCTGCACCTCGATTTCGACGGGGAGGCCGTGCGTGTCCCATCCACCCTTTCGTTCAACCTTGAACCCCTCCATCGTCTTCCATCTGCAGACCAGATCCTTGTAGGTGCGGGCGACCACGTGATGAATACCGGGTTTTCCATTGGCCGTTGGCGGGCCTTCAAGGAAAATAAACGGGGCGCCGTGTTCACGCCGTTGGATGGATGTGCGGAATGCATCCTCCGATTTCCACGCTTCAAGGAGAGCCGTCTCCAAGGCAACGGCATCCAATTCACCGGCGGGAGAAAGGCGAGGCATGAATCCCGGACCTTCGTGCGGGTTTTCAACCTCACTCGGCGTCAGCCATCAAACGGAAGCATAAATCGGGTCGATTCGAGTCTTCAAACGGCAGCCTTGGTGTGCAAATCCTTCAAGTCCTTGGAAGTGCACGTCACATCATGAGGGGTGAGCAAAGCCGAAGCCTTGCCCTCTGGCTCGTGCTGCTCATGGTCAGCAGCACTTGGATGGCCTCGGTGTCCCATCCGGCACCCATGCCATCAATGGGAGATGCACCACAGCCGTCGCACGTCGGTCAAGGAGACATCAGCAACATCACGCTCTCCTCAGCACCGAACACCCAAATCCGTCTTGACCTCCCCGCCGACCAACCGGTCTACGATGCCGAACTCCGGGTCACGCCAAAGGTGTTGCCCGCTCAATCGGGATTTCTTTGGGACGATGCCGCAGATTGGACACACAGCAACGCCGTTCTCAACGGCACCGTCGTGGACGACGGAGGATTGACAGGAACCACGGAAGGTCAATTGTGGGATTTCAACTCTGGCAGCCAAGGTTGGACGTTTTCCAACAGTTACAGCAGTCGTGTAAGCACGCCAGTTTGCGGTATGAACGGAACGTCGGGAGGATCCATTCGCACCTACGCCGGCTCGACATACGCCACATCTCCGATCGTGAACCTGGCCGGAGGTCAAAACACCCCTTTCCACGCTTGGATTAACCAGGGAAGTTTCAGTTGTGGTGAGGAGCCCGATTCGGGGGAAGATTTGCAATTTCAATATCGCACGGCTGCGGGTGGGTGGGTGACGTTCAAAACATACTTTGGTTCGTCCACGGGCGGTACGGTCGCTCAATACCAAACCACGTTGCCAAACGCTGCCCTTCACGCCAACGCACAGTTCCGTATTCACCAAACCAGTGGCAGCAGCACCTGCTGTGATTACTGGTTCATTGATGATGTCCACATTGCCACGCCTCCAGATTCAAACTGGACCAGCCCGTCAATGGGTCACGCACCGGGTGTCAGTTTCCCATTGGCCGACGACACGTACATGCCGCTGACCATTGACGCCACCATTCCTACAGGAGCATGGCTCAACTGGTCCGTTCTGAATGCTCAGGGCGAACCCATACCGGGGATGAGTGGGAGCAACACATTGCACGTCCCCCTTCACCTGCTCGACCACTCAGTTCATGATGAAATCCGACTGTTCCTTGAATTCCGAGGTAGCGACGACGGGATGACCAAGGTGCATTCCATCGGAGGCGATGGAACAACCCTTGAATCGTTCAATGAAGACCCGGCGCCACGGGGCTGGTCATTGAACGGGTCGTACCATCGGGGAACGTTTGAGCCACTCCCGGACACCACGGGTTGCGGCATTGACCCATCTCTTGCCGACGTCGAAGCCTACGCTGACCACCCCGTTTACAACCTCACTCAAACCTTCACCGCATCGGTGGTGCTCAAGTGCAATCCACAAGGCATTCCACTGCGATGGTCGTGGAACATCACCGATGAAACCGGCTCAACGGTCGATTCGGGCGCCCAGTCGCTCAACGTTGTGGAATTTTCATCCGCTTACGCTTTGCGCTCGATGTCATCCAACCTTTTGGACCAACAGCAACCCTCCAACTACACCCTTCGTGTTGTGTACGAAGTGTTTGACCCCGCAATCGGCTCTCTCGCTCCCGCAGCGTGGTCGAATTCCACCTTTGCCACAGCAAGGGTGATCGACTCGGCTTCAAACACTCAACCGCTGCAAACCGTCAACGCTCGAGATGCTGAACACCGCACGGCTGCCTGCTCGGTTCATGCCCATGTCGATGCGATTGTTGTTGAGCCAGGCCAAGATTTTTCGGGTAAAGTGGCCACGTTCTGCCCTGTTTTGAACGAATCCATGCAAGTCGATTGGGAAGTGCTCAACACCAGCAGCAACACCGTGATCGATTCGGGCTCGCTGGTTTGGACCAACCAAGCTTACAACCGCACTCAAGCCATCACCTCAACGGCGTTGTCCACTCAACCGGAGGGCACATATTCCATTCGTGCAGATTTCTCTTGGTACAACGGGCTGACCGCACAGTGGTCCACACTGGGCGCTGATGCAGCTGGCTTTTCGGTGACAAACATGACCACCGCTGTGGTGAATTCCACGTCTTGTGCGGTGCACGCACAGGCGACCGAATCCGTTCTCGGATTGAATTCGGCCTTTGACGGGCGAATTGAATCGGTTTGTGCGCTTACGAACACCACCTTGAGAGCCGATTACAACCTTCGTGCCATCGGCTCGAACAGCGACATCAGCAACGGTTCAACCAACTGGTCGAACACCGACTTGCTCCAAACCATCAACTGGAGCGTGGCGGCCATGAACAACCAAGGAATTGGATTGTACTCATTGGGTGTGGAATTGTTCAGCCTCAACACCAGCACCATGAATTGGACCTTGATCGACGCCGACTCAAACACCTTTACCGTAGCAAACTTCACGTTGGTTGACCTCGCTCCGACATACTGCACCGTTGAAGCCCTGCCGGATGTGCCGATGGTTGATGTGGGGGATGCCTTTGGTGGCAGGTTGAACACGGCCTGCTCTCCGACACGGGACAACCTCTCCATGAGTTGGACACTTCGAGACCTCGATGGCAACACCACCGTTGAATCGGGAACAATCGGTTGGACCAACACGCAATTCTTGGAGGTCCACAACGTGACATCCACCGGATTGGCTACCGAGCCTGCGGGCAACTATTCTCTCGAGGCAACGCTGTCATGGTTCAATTCCACCACCAACTCGTGGGCCGTTCTTGACACCGATATGCGTTCCTTCCTCGTCGTGGATTATTCCACCGCCACCTCTCCGTGCTCGGTTCATGCTCAACCACTTCGTTCAGTGTTGGCGGTTGGAAACGGATTTGAGGGCCATCTTTACGCAACCTGCCCACAATCAAACGTGACGATGTGGGTGACATGGACACTTGAAGACGCCCAGTCCCAACAGGTGCTCGATTCGGGAACCGCCGAGTGGACCACCACTTCGTTCCTCGACAGCATCAACGTCACCTCTTCAGTCCTGAACAACCGAGGGGCTGGGAATCTTGCGTTTACTGCTGATCTTTCGTGGTACAACACCACACCAACACCGGTGTGGAATTGGGCTGGCATCGGAACGCCTCCACTGAGTCAACCTGTTGACTGTGGATTGGACCGTGATTTGACCGATGTGTCGGTGTTCGCACACCAAGACCACTACACGCGGCAGGAACAAGCAAACCTTGTGGTCATGGCGTCCTGTCTGCCCAGCAACACCGATGTCAGAACAAGTTGGTCGGTGGTTGACGCCTTCAACACAACCCTTCACAGTGGACAAAACACATGGAATCAAAGCAGCACGTTGGGGCTTCTCGAGGTGAACGCCTTGCCGCTCACCTCAGCTACGCCCACCCGGCATTCGGTGACGGTGCAACTTGAAATCTGGAACACATCGACTTCTCAATGGGACTGGTACGACATGTCCAGTCTCCAGATTGGTGTCGAACCCGAACACGTTGTCCTTGGTGGAGCCTCGGACTCGGCAACATCCCCATGGTTCTTGGCAGGTTCCGCTGTCTACGACATGAGGGTGCAGGGAACGAGCACGCACGCTCAGATTCAAGCACGTCAACACCCCGCCCAACCTTGGGCCAACATCACCTTGCCTTACGACCCTGTCGTGACCCAGGAATCGGTGGGTGTTCAGCTTCGAATTCAAGCCCTCCCACCCGCTGACGGCAACATGGCGAACTTCACCACCTGGTCTCTTGAGGAGGTTGAAATTGGACTTTATGGAGGTCAAATGCCCGCCCGCCCCGGCTTGGACTTCAACCTTGACCAGCGGTATGAATGGGGCCATGAAGACGTTCGCATCGGATCGTGGGGGTCACAAGATCGCTTCGTCAACGGCCAGGAAAGAATGGCGCTGAGCGTGTCGAGCGCTTCACCATCCACCGGCCGAGCCTGGGTGCCAGCAGACGACATCACTTCGCTCTCATTTGGATTCCACAGCGAAACCGGTTTCGTTCGAGATGTGGCTCTTTTTGTGCAAAACACGTTCATCACCAATCGAACGTTTGAAGCCAGTTCCACAGGAACGGTGGCTCTCACCCCCGATGAACTGCTGAACTTGCGGGCTGTTCTCGAGAACATCGGGCCGACTGTGGAGGTGCTTGGCACCAACTTTACTGAACTGCGCATTGAGGTGTCCGGACAAGGCACGGTCGTTCTGGCAGGCCTTCGGGCGTCCTATGTTGCCGGAACCAGCATCGTTGCTGATGGTGCGTCCCCCTTCGTGTTGGCTTTGAACCAAGCGAGGACGACAATTCCCGAGGTTGGTGGATACCAAGCCGTGCCGTTACCGTTCACTTCTGAAGGTCGAGGCGGGTTGACCGTGGAAGTCGTTCGCCTCCAAACCTCAAGCGCCTTGACCCTTACTTCTGGTGGTATGATCAACCCACCGACCGTCCTGACGCCGAGCGCCAACGAACAAACCGTGCGAACCGAGTACACGGTGTTGGGCACCACGGTCACGCATCATCGATTGGATGTGTTCAGTTCTGAACACCATGCCGTGTTCATGTTCCCTGCGAACGGGGGCGCACCTGTGGCACAAGGTGACCACGAGCTGGTTGCCATCACCGGTTCCGCCATCGCTGAGACCTCCACCACGACAGGGGCGAACATCAGTTTCCGACTTCGCCCGTCTTGGGACGATGAAATGCGACTGACGGTGACCTCCCGTGCGGTGTTGGCCAACGGGGTAACAGGCATTCCATTCACCCACACATGGGGAACTTCACTCGTTCAGGGTTACGAAAACGATTTGCAGCTCAAGTCGATGTTGTTCTCTGATGAAGAAGGACCATTCAGTCCAAGCCGGCAATACCTTCGTGGCGGTGAGGAAATGAACCTCTCAATTCGTGTCGGTTTCGAAGACGTGACGACCATGGACGCCTTTTTCGAGGGGGACGCTCAACTCGCCTTGTTCAGAGACGGGGTGGAGTTGAGCAACACCACGGTTCTGGATGGTGTCCATTGGAACCTCACAACAGCCATTCCGTTTACCTACGGTGATGTGAATTGGGAAGTTCGCATGACGAGTTTCAACGGGTCCGATGTGGTCGAACCCTCGGAGTTGACACGCACGTTCACGGTGGATTCGGTTCGCCCCCGAGTCCTTATGTCGACCATGGCCCTCTACGATCATCGAACACCGAGCACCACACAGGTGGCACAGGTGACCATCATGGATCAGCCCGTTCTTCCCAGCGCTATGGATGCCATGGTGTGGAAGGAATGGCAAGACGACGACAACCTCAACGGTTGGCCCGACCCCGGTGAATTCAACCCTGTGGCCATGCTCGTTCCATCTGACCAAACGCAATTGACAGGAGTCTACACCCTCATGCTCGACGACACCGGCGGAGAACTTGGTGACAAAGTATCTGTTTACCTTTCAGGAACCGACCCTTCCGGATACGCCATCCAGGATGGAGGCAGCGATCAACTGGAAGAGCAACTGTTCACCTATCAGCTTGCCATTGACGGAGCACCATCCTTGGCCAGCGATGCCTTCCGTTGGTCGGATGGGCGTCACGCTTGGCTCCATCCAAACGATCCTTACAGGTTGAATCTGGCCATTGAAGAGCCAAACGGCGGCTCGGACCTCGCCACGGTTGAGGTGATGTTGGCCAACAACCAAGGCAGCGATCCCATGAGCATTGAATGGGACTTCTCTACGAAAGCTTGCACCACAGAATCCATTCACATCATCATCGAAGATTGCTTGATGCGTGGAGAAAACGGCCCTGCAGGACCTTTTGAGCCCTCCATGGTTCTGGAGGTTGATTTCCAACTCGGGTGGAACACACCCGACCTCGGAGAAAACCGCAGGGAGCCAGCCATACGGGTTGTTGACCGTGCGGGACAAGAGGCGTTGAGGGCCTTCCCAGAACATCGATGGCGATTCTCTGCAGGATTGAGTATTCCCGACGAATCCGTGAACCTTTTCCTTTCGAGCGGTTCATTCCTCGGTGATGGTGCCCGAGTCACGCCCTCCACCTCGATGGAAATTTCAGGGGGCGTGGTGTTCAGTGAGACCATGACCGTCCCCAGCTTTGACTGCGATGTTGATGTCCTCTTGGCCGGTCGCACGTACACTGCATCCACCATTGATGGAGTTTGGTCCATGCCTGTCACCGCTCCTGCGACATCCGGTTCCTTCCCTCTCACTTGGTCCGTTGGGTGCCTCGAAGGTCAAGGTCAGGACTTGACGGATGCGGAATCATCCGTTCGATGGATCCTCGTGGACGGTACCGGCCCAGAGCCCGTGGAGGTCCTCTCTCCTCGCGAAAGAGCGATCTTGACGGGTGAATCGTACGAGGTTCGCCTTCTCATGAACGAACTCGGTGGTTTGGACATGCAATCGCTTGAATTGGTATGGACAGTTGAAGATTTCGCCACCGGCGATTCCATCCGATCGGGTCGTGAACCCATGGTCCTCATCGGTGAAGAGGTTGCTGGATTGCGATTGGAACTCACGGGTGAAATGAACCTCAGCTCCATCACCCGTGACATGTTGATCGAGAGAATGGTGGTCAATTTGCGTGTCGAAGGCCGTGACCTCGCCGGCAATCCGGTTCAGGGAGCGGGTGGAAGCGGCATCATTACCTGGGACATGGAATGGCTTCAACCAGAATTTACCGTATCGCCATCTGCACTGACCTACTCTCGCTTGTTGCTTGATTTGGGAGAATCCTCCTCAGTGCAGGTTGAAGTTGAAAACATTGGTTCGCTCGAAGGCAGCGTTGATTTGCTGTTTGAGGAGGTCACGGTGGACGGTATGCGTTCCGTCATCCAACGCACATCGGCGTCAGCACCAGCAGGCGGCGTTACCACGGTGACCGTTGATTGGCAACCGGAGGGCATCGGTATGCGTTGGGTTGAGGCGACGTTGGCAACGGGTGGCACAGCCACTGGCCCAACGGTCGATGTACGTTCCCCGGAAGAACCGAGTCTTTCAGAACAAGTCTTTGGAGATGTCAATCCCCTTTTGGGCAGTTTCGTGACCCTCCTTTTCGTGTCCGTACTCGGTGTCCTTCTCGTTTACATGCGACGCATGACCATCAATCAAGGTGCGAAAGTCGACATGGACTGGGACGAATATTCTTCGGATCTTGAAGACGATGAAGACGGAGTGGATGACGAAGTGGACGCTGCGACTTCCAGCAAATCGCATGCGGCATCAGGAACAGGAGCCGTTTCAAGCACAGCCTCTTCTACAAACACGTCAGACCGAAACGACACGGCCTCCACGGATTGGGTGAAAGGCAGCGACGGTTATTGGTGGTACCACGACAAGGCTTCGGGTGAATGGTGGTACAAAGACGCCAACGGAGACATTGTAAAGCACCCATGATTCGTTACCATGAGGTGGTCTGTCTTGGGTGTGGTTTCGCTTCTGCAAATGGACCCCAAAGTAGGGGATCTCTCTGGAAACTCCCTTCGCATTCAGGGCTTGCTTGAACAGGCACGAAGCGCAGGGGGCCAGGTTGCAGTCAGCACGGAGTTGGCCATTTGCGGCTATCCTCCACGAGACTTGTTGCTCGAATCAGATTTCGTAAAATCTGCAATGGAAGCGGCCTTGACCCTGCCCACCGCTCTTCCTGCCCTCATCGGCACACCGCTTCCTCCAGACGAACCGCGGCAACGCCCGGCCAACGGGGTGGTGCGTGTGGGGTCGTCTTCTGGAACCATCACTGGTCATGCAGAAGGGCATGTGGTGGGAAAGAAACAGTTGCTGCCAACCTACGATGTGTTTGACGAAGCTCGCTACTTTGAACCCTCGAACCGTACGGGTCTTGCACGTTCATGCGGCGGACTCACGTTGGGTGTTACCATTTGTGAGGATGCGTGGCAGTCGGCAGGCAAAACCCCTTCTTCTTACCAGCAAGACCCGATCGAACACATCGCTGAATGGGGTCGCCAAGGCGTAGAAATTCATGCGACCGTCAACCTTTCAGCTTCACCGTTTCACACCCAGAAATTTCAAACCCGCCTTGAGGTGGCCCGCCATGTTGCTGCAGTGCTGCAACATCCGTTCTTGCTCGCCAACCAAGTGGGCGGTAACGACGACCTTTTGTTCGACGGTCGAAGCCTCGCCGTATGGCCTTCTGGGCGAGCAGTGGTCGCTCCTGCATGGCAAGAGGGCGTGTTGATGGTCGACCTTGACAAGCCCGAAAATTGCCAATGGATGGCCTCCACTCAAACGAACGCTCTGTGCAAGGGTGAAGGGACCCTCGTTCATCTCGAGCCCAGCGAGGACGGTTCTCAATTGGACGGATCAACGGACGATTTGGCGTATGCTGTGATCACTGGTTTGAGCGATTACTGTCGCAAATCAGGCATCAACGGGATCGTTTTGGGCCTCTCTGGAGGCATTGACTCGGCGGTCGCTGCTTGTGTCGCGGTCCATGCCGTGGGTGCAGAAAACGTCTCGGGGTTGGCCATGCCTTCTCGGTTCTCTTCCCAGCATTCGATCGATGACGCCGCTCATACAGCGCACGCGCTTGGGCTTTCCTACGCCGTTCACCCCATCGGTGGCATGCACGATGCCGTTGAACACGAACTTGCTTCCGTGCTCGCCAAAGGTCACGCCGTCGCAGGAGAAAACGTCCAAGCCCGGCTTCGCGGACTGACGGTCATGGCGTACTCCAACGCCCTTGGTCGAATGGCCGTGACCACGGGGAACAAATCCGAAATCGCTCAGGGATATTGCACGCTCTACGGTGACATGGCTGGCGGTTATGCACCACTTGCAGATGTCTACAAAATGGAAGTCTATGCGCTGGCTGAATGGTTCAACGCTCGAGCCAGCGCCCGTGGAGCCACGCCCCCCGTCAACGAATCAACGTTGACCAAACCACCCTCTGCCGAACTGGCACCGAATCAACAAGACGACGACACATTGCCTCCATACGACGTGTTGGACAACATGTTGCGAGCCCACATTGAGGACGGGCACGATGCACACGGCATGGTGGCCCTTGGATTCGACGAGGCCGCCGTTCTGGACGTCTTGCAACGCCTTGAAAGAAACGAACACAAGCGGTGGCAAATGCCCCCAGGTCCTCGGGTCTCTTCCCGTGCCTTCGGACAAGGTTGGCGACGACCGTTGGCCTCTCACCATCAGTGGCGGACCCAAGAAGAGCATCGGTGAACTCAAAAACTGTGCCTCAAAGCCCACTTCGTGGCACCTCATGTGGTGAACATTGCGGGATACAGGTTTGCTGACCTGCCGGACCGTGACGACCTGGTTCCAGTGCTGCAAAGCGTCTGTGACGATGCGGGTCTGAAGGGAACCGTGTTGGTCGCACCTGAAGGCCTCAATTTTTTCTTGGCCGGTCCTCAAAACGGGTTGGACATTTTCATTGCCCATCTTGAATTGGATCAGCGTTTTCAAAGCATTCCGCTCAAAATGTCCTACACGGATTACCAACCTTTCAACCGAATGAACGTTCGTCGAAAGAAGGAAATCATCTCCGTTGGGCTCAGTCACATTCGCCCTCATGAATTCACCGGAGAAGACATCACACCAACGGCATTGAAGCAGAAATTGGACGCAGGGCAACCGATTCATGTTCTTGACACGCGCAACGATTACGAATTGAGGATTGGAACGTTCAAGAACGCCATCGACTTGGAGATTTCATCCTTCAGAGATTTTCCAAAAGCCATCACTTCCTTGCCAGAGAGCATGAAAAACGAAGAGATTGTGATGTTTTGCACGGGGGGGATTCGTTGCGAAAAGGCCAGTGCAATCATGCTTGAAGCAGGGTTCACGAACGTCAAGCAACTCAAAGGAGGTGTGCTCGGTTACTTCGAAGAAGTCGGTGGTGACCATTGGGAGGGTGACTGTTTCGTGTTTGATCAACGTGTGGCGGTTAACCCAAACCTTCAGGAAACCGATGCTGAGGTCTGTTTTGCCTGCCGCCAACCGCTATCGGTGGAAGAACAACGCTCAGTGCACTACGTGATTGGACAATCCTGCCCATACTGCTACGGATCGTGAGCGAAGCCTTACCGGTTGAAGACGATCCAATCGTCGCTCAATACTCCGTGACTCCATCGATGCCATTCATGGCCTGTTTCACCATCGTGAGCGACGAAAAACAACTGCGTATCCGACACGAGTAAATCGCCGTATTGACCGGCTTGACTGTCGTTTCCTGTTCCCGGCCAAGGGTTGTAGACGAGATTCATCGTCGTTCCAGACGATGACCAGAGCGAGGTTCCAACCGATGAACCCTCATGGTTGCCGTTGGTGAGCGCCAGCCAACCTTCGCCAACGGACTGAACAGCGACGACACTTGAGGAAAGCATGCCCGGCGTGGCATCGAGAACCACGCGTGTCCCCATGGTGGTGGCGTCCGTGATGCACACTTCCATGCCGTGTTCGGGTGTGGTGCAATCAAACACGACGCTGTTTCCGCTGACGGTGGCACCTGCGTTGAGTCCCGGGGCCAGCATGGTGGTGGAGAGTTGAACAGAAATCCCGCTTGGAAGATGCGTGGTCCATAACCGAGGTTGGTTGGGTTGAGTTTGTGCGTCAAAAACCAAGTTTTCACCGATGAGATTGAGTCCCATTCGCTCGCCCATCGCCGTGTCACCCGCAGAAGGGGCAATGGACGTCAGCCAGGAATGGGTGCCGTTGTCCATGAGCTGAACGATTTGTTTGGCGGGACCTCGTTGAGCCACAACGTACACGTCGCTCTCGAGAGAAAGGCCGTGGTTGAGCAACGCATCACCCGCTGGATTGACGTTCCAAGAGGTGACGCTTCCATCCATCGTCAACCGATGAGGCTCAACATCGCCTTGCGGGTCCACGGCGGTGAACCACAAGTGTTCAGAATCGCTGTGCGTCCATCCGCTTCCCCATTGAGTGTGTCCATCTGCGAAGGCTTCGATGTGGATTCGTTGGGTTTCGTTCCACCACGGGGCATTTGGCAGCGTGTACAGTTGCGTTCCATTGGTCCAAAGCATCGATCCGTTGCTGGCGTGGAACACCAGTCCATCGGCCCACTTGAGCGGAGCCTGCCATTCGACAACGCCCAAACTGACGGTGTTGTTCACGGTGCCATCGCTGACCCAGAGCTGTCGACCACTCACGCCGTCGTCGGCGTCAAAAAACACCCGGTCGTGGTCGCCTGCGGCCAAGGAATGGAACCCAATCTCGCGTCCGGGTTGGCTGCCGCTGCTGGCATGAAGGTCTTCGAGAAGCACGGTCTGATTGGTGGCTGGGTTGTGCAGAAAGGCTTCGCATCCATGGTCGGCGTGACTTGCAGCGACCAACAACCGTTCCGTGACGGGCAACCACGTTGAGGCATCGCATCCAGATGTTATCGAATCAGTAATTCCAGTTGCCAAGTCTGAAACCCGCCCGTAGAGGAGTGGGCTGAAGCACACGTTGAGCGATTCGCGCACTTCGCTTGGTTGCAAGAGCCCGTCCTGTGACATTGCGCCGTCATGCCCGTCATCAACCCCAAACCGAATCACAAACCCGTCCTTGCAAACGTAATGTGGAGCGGATTGCTTGTCGATCAAGGCCGCTGGACCGTTGGCTCCGTGGGAACCGTTGGTCCCTGCAACACCAGCGGTGCCGTTGACTCCCGAAGCTCCATTGCAAAGCAGGCTTGTGGTCACCACTTCTTCGTTGTCCAGTTCACCGTTGCCGTTGAGATCCAACCCCCCAGAGAGGTTGGTGCCACCTTGGGGGCAGGTAGGGTCACCGGGCGACAACGGTGTTGTTTCCAAGGTTTGAGCGTGAGCGGTGTCCCCGTTCAATCCTGGTTGGCCTTGCGGTCCGGACAGGCCCATCGGACCGTTGCAAAGGTGGGTGGTGGAAGACACCTCGCCATCATCAAGAACGGCGTTGATGTTGATGTCCATGCCTGTTGAAAGCACCACGCCTCCTTCTTGGCACAGAACGCCAGGTTCAATCGATTCGCTTTGGACCAGCATGTTGGTGCCGACTTCCGTTGAGTTCGAAGGTTCAGGTTGGATTGAATTCACCACACCCATGGCAAGGGCTGTCATCAGCAGCAGGCCTTGGAGGATGGCCCAAGCTTTGTTTTTGGGAGGTGTTTCTCGGTCTTCCTGGCTGCGTTCATCTTGGTTTTCCTCGGGCGGGGCTGCCCTGTTGTCTTGGGTTGACATGTGGTGTTGAAACTCCATCAATGCATACTAAAGTTACCCAAACCGATTGGACCGGTCAAAGAGGTGGGTTGATGAAGCGTCATCCACACGCATCGCCATGGAAATCCCCAAACGGTTGCAAGCACAGCTCCGCGGAGATGAAGGTGCCACTCGCCAAAAAGCGGCACGGTTGGTGGTGGACCTCGCAGAAACGGCCAACGCAGAGGGCTTTGTCAAGGTGGACCATGCCCACGTGTCCGGTGTTTCAGTGATCACCGGAGGTCACGGTTTGCGTCGCTTTCTTGCCGATCTCTCCGCCGATGGTGACGGCCAAGTCGCCATTCCAACCACGTTGAATTCGGCGGGTTGTGACCGTGAAAAAATGAAGGAAATGGACATTCAATGGCCCGATTTCCTTGAACAGCAATTCGAGATTGTTCAAGCCTATGACCGATTGGGCTTGGAAGCGACGCTTTCATGCACGCCTTACGATCGTGGAATCGAAGATGTCGTGGGCATTGCGTCATGGGCTGAATCAAACGCAGTGTGCTTTTCCAACACTTGGACCTCCCTGATCACCAATCGCGAATCTGGACTTTCGGCCCTGGCAACGGCTCTGACGGGTTTTGCTCCAGCCTGGGGGTTGCACCTCGAGCACCACCGAATCCCCAACATTCTGGTGGAGGTTGAAGCAGATCTCACCTGCTTGGCGGATTACTCCATCCTCGGCGACTGGATTGGCAAACAAGTTCGTCCAGATTGGTCCTTGCCATTTGGACCCATGCCGCTTATCCTTGGTCTTCCTGACTGGCTGAGTTTCGCTTCTAAAAAAGCTCTAACGGCCGCATCTGCAAACTACGGCTGTGCCATGCTGTGGGCTGAAGGCCACACGACCGATCCACCGCTTGAGCGCACCGACGGGGAATGGACAGCTCCTGAGGGTGGATGGCAAGGCACGTTGCGATTCACCGAGAAGGAATTGGCCGCTCGTTACAGCGACTTGGCTCCTCAGGGTCAAGTGGATTTGGTGGTCATTGGTTGCCCTCAGGCCAGTCTTGAGGAAATTCGACTGACGGCTTCAGCAGTACGTTCCCACATGGAAATGGGCGCCGTCATTCCCGACCAGAGGCTGTGGGTGTTCACCAGTCAAGAAAATTATGATTTGGCGATGGCCGACGGGTCCATCGCTCTGCTTGAGGAGGGAGGCGCCGTGGTGCTCAAAGACACGTGCCCAGAAGTCACCCCTTACAACCGGGAAAAGTACAACCATTTGTTGACCAATTCACTGAAGGCTGAGCACTACCTGACGAGCGGTTTGAATCGATTACCGACAAGCGTCATGCCCATTCAAGACTGTGTCCATCATGCCTTTCAACCTGAATTGAGTGCTGGTCCAAGGCCCGTTTTGGCAGCCAAAGCCCAACCACAACACGCGAGCACCAAGTCTCATCAAACCGGTGAAATGGTCGTGTCGGGGAGAGGCCTCCAAAGTCAGACTGATTTTGTGGTCCAAGGCAGAGCCATGGTCACCGACGTGCCCATCACTTACCTCGGGTACGTGAACAGAGACACCGGCGTTGTTGAGGAAACCGGCCATCCGTTGGACGGACAAGCCGTAAAGGACACCGTTCTCATCTATCCCAAGGGCTCGGGGTCGACCGTCGCCCCGTATGTCCTGATGGGGTTGCTGTACACGGGGATGGGCCCTAAAGCAGTGGTGAATCGGGATGTTTGTGCGTTGACCCTCCCAGCATGTTCACTGTTGGATGTCCCTTACGGTCACGGATTCGATGAAGATCCGTGCATGTCGGTGAACAACGGCGATCTCGTGGAGCTCAAACGCAAGGGTGACGTCGTGACGCTGACCGTTGTGGAGCGTGCTCTGCCATGAGCCGCATCGTCGTCACCGGTGGAGCGGGCTTCCTTGGCTCTTCACTCTGCGAACGCTTGCTCGCTGAGGGACACCGCGTCGTGGCGATTGATGATTTTTCAAGAGGCACATCGGCGAATCTTTCCGAAGCCATCAAGAACGGTAACTTCGCATTCATTGAGGGCAATGCGTGCGACCCAACACCTTACCTTGCAGCGCTGGAGCGGCTCGAAGCCGTGGATACGGTGTATCACATGGCCGCCATCAACGGGACGAAGTTGTTTCACGAGCAGGCTCGACGTGTGATTGACATCAACATCAATGCCACGCTGATGTCGCTCCAAATGGCTGAATCTTGGGGCGCCAGATACGTCCTTGCCTCGTCTCCCGAAGCCCTCGGTATCACCGAAGAGATGCCGCTCTCGCACACGAGTTTCAGCCGTTTCCCTCCTGCCTCATTGCACCAACGGTTTGCCTATGGAGCCAGCAAGTACCTCGATGAGGTGATGGTTCACCATGCCGTTGGACAAGGGATGGATGCGAGAATTGTTCGCCCCTTCAACGGCTACGGTCCTCGGTTGATCGGCACAGATGAAGGACAGGTGGTGGCGATGATGTTCAGCGCCGTGCTCAATTCTGAAAGCATCAACGTGCACGGTGACGGTCAACAAACGCGCTCGTTCACCCACGTGGACGATTTGGTGGACGGTTTTGTTCGCGCAGGTACATTGGACGGGAGTCACAGCACCGGGGAACCGTTGGCTGGCTTGACGTTTAATTTGGCGAACGATGAAGAAATCAACATGCTTGATTTGGCGCAACATGTCAATGAGATTGTGGGTTCACTTGCGGTGGAATTGACTCTGGGTGGTGGTTACCACGGAGATTCTCGACGACGGACTGGTGACACTTCACCAGCCGTCACTCACCTTGGCTGGTCGCCTTCAGTGACCATCCATGAGGGGCTTCGACGTGTGTGGAAGGCTCTCCATTCTCAACCGTAATGCTTGGTCACGCGGTGTGTCCATCCGTCTGGAGCTGGTGTCATCAGATCCCGACCGTGTTGACACAAGACATTGAGGCCTTCTTCTGGCCCTTCTTGTTCAGAAGACCAAACCGCTGTTGCTCGAAAGACCGCTAGTTTCGCTACGGCCTGTGGGAGGGCGTGTTCCTCAACAAACACCGCCTCAATGGCGGCCACGGCCTCGTTGAGGACCATTGGGTGGTCGTCCAGCATGTTAATTTCTCCGAGCAGCCCCTCATCCTCGCCATGGGGCAAAGGTGTCGCAGTTTCATTCACAATCTGAACGCCACGGGCTGTGGCCGGCATGAAATTGAACACAATGGTGGAGGTTGATCGGGCGTTGACGAGGGTGTCACGATGGCGTCCGTCTTTGTGAATTGAAAACGAAGCGGTGAGGTACGGAGGTGCGGTTGAAACCGCCATCAGTGAAGACAACGGTGCCACGTTCCGTCGTCCGTTGTTGTCCATCGTGACGGCCACGACCACGGGCCGGGGGCTCAACACAGCGTTCAACCAGAGACTTCGCTCACCGTGTTCCATGGCATCGGTTTCGTGCCGATGCGCAGGTGGCTTGGCCGGTTGTTGCTGAGGGAACCAGCGATCGAGGGTTCCGTTGTTGATTTCTTCCAGGGCGTGCTCGTTGAATTCGATGTACGCTTCCCATTTGGCGATGTCCTCCTTTTCTCCCCGTTCTTGCTTGCGGGCAATGGAGGCTCTGGCATATTCGTTGCATCGTCCGAGGAATGCCGATACCACGTCTCGTTCACTTGCCATGTTCATCGTCCTCCGTGTTGTTCGTAGTCGTCCCTCTTCATCATGTATACGGCAGGGTTTCCACCCCACACCTCGTTGGGCGGCAAATGTCTTGTTAGGACGGCGCCTGCTGCCAAAACAGCGTTTTCACCCACGTCGTTTCCGGGAACGATGGTCGAATTGCCGCCGATGACGGCGCCGTTACCGATGGTCACTGGGTCCCACCGTTTCCGATCGCCGGAGGGCGGGTATTTGTCGTTCAACACAACCGCATTCGGACCGATAAAAACTGCGTCACCCAACGTGCATTCATCGGCGATGTAGGCGCCGCCTTGGACGCTGCAACCCTTTCCGATGATCACACGCTGTCCGATGTGAGCCAGTGCACCTATGGAACTCCCTTCCCCGATGGTGGTGTCGCTCCCAATGTGACAGGGCCACCAAGCAATGGCTCCCCCCGGGAGTTTGATTTGCTCTCCACTGAGTTTGTGCGCTGTCATTCGTTCACGCCACCGAAAGTTCACGAAGGAGCATGTCAACGTGACCTTTCGCTTTGACGTTGTAACGGCACCAAGCGATGGTTCCGTCAGGGGAGATCACAAAAGTGGAGCGAGCACAGCCCATGTATTCCTTGCCGTAGTTCTTCTTCAACCTCCATGTTCCAAAGAGATGATGGAGGTGCAGTTCTTCGTCCATCAGCAAGGGGAAATTAAGGTCCTGTTTGTTGATGAAGTTGACATGAGACTTCTCAGAATCTTTGGACACGCCGAGGACGACGTACCCTTGCTGCTGCAATCGTGCCATGTTGTCCCGAAAATCGCACGCTTGTGTGGTGCACCCCGGCGTTGAATCCTTTGGATAAAAATAGACGATGACCGATTTTTCCTGATTCATGTAGTCTTCAAGATTGTGTTCCTGTCCAAGTTGGTCCTTAACGGTGAATCGAGGAGCTTGGTCTCCGGGGGTCAACTGTACGGTGTCCATGTCTCCTCCACGACTGGTTTTGGTCAAAACATGTTGCATTGGCCTCCGTTGGGAATCTTGGAAAAAGGTTGCCTTAATGCTCAATTCCGGAAGGTTATGCACGAAGCATGTCATTTTATTCACGTAGGGTCGTTTTTCCAATGTTCACCGATTCGTTCAATAACTCCCACGCAACCCAACGGCTCATGGTCGGGTCCAGGATGTCACGTCGGGCCCGCAAGCATTTCAAAAAAATTCAGCGGGCTGCGGATAAGTTCGGCCTGCAAGAAATCGCCAGCGGGATACAAACCGACCTCGACAAGCGGCACCTTTCCTACGATGAGGCCCTGATGCTTGGGAATCTCATCCAACATCGGGCTGACGAAGTACCCGGTGAGTCCATCGTCTATGCCATCTCTGACAGGGATGCTTACCGCAAAACCCTCGAATTGTACCTTCGTGACGCTCTTCTTACGAGGACCGAACAGCTGCTCCTTTGGGAAGAACGCCGACGACTTGGCATCAGCCAGCAAGAGCACGACAATTTGTTGAAGCAAATGCTAACGCAATGGAAGCGTCAAGGGCGAAACGTGACCATTGACCGATTTGACCAGCCGGAGGGAGCCTGATGAAGCAAGCCACGCTTCCTTTGGTGCTGATGACGATTTTGTTGGCGGCCAGCATGTCGCCGGCCATCTCTGCTGACACGACCTCACGGTCGACACCGGACATGACCATTGCATCGTTCACACTCTCCAATGCTGGTTCCATTTCACAAAACGGCACCGTGATTGCCGAGGATTCAACCCACGTTGTCCGGATTCAAGTCCGCAACATTGGCGTTTCCGCCGGCCAAGCCACCGTTGCCTTGCTCCTCCAGGGCACACCTTCTTCAGGAGATTTGGTGATCGATACCGCAAATGTCGGCATCGTGAATGCGGGCGGCGTCAGCTCAACGGCCATTTTTTCCTGGAATGCTGTTCTTGGGGACGGTCAAATACTCAAGGCTCAAGTCACGTCCTCAGGAGACAGCAACTCGGCAAACGACGAGGATCAAATGATTGTCGACGTTCAACAGTATCAGAACGTGACGGTTCCAGTTGTCAACATCCCCCAGCCCAGCAGCGGAGAAACAAGCGTTGTATGGTCACAGGCCGTGCAAGACTTCTCTGTTGGTGTTCGCAACGACGGCGTTAAGGCATTTTCAGCACAATTCACACTGGCCTTCACGAACGTCAACACGCCAAGCGACACGTTTACTGCCACCTCGGAAACACTGACGGCCGTCCAGCCAGGTAACCTCTACAACGGGAGCGCTAACCCCCAGACCATCGATTTCGGGACCACGCCGTTTGACTCCTCCTCTCGAAGCGGCACATACACCGTCGTGGGGACGCTGACCGCCAGTGGGCCTGGTTGGTCCGACACCGTGGAGTTCCTTTCTCAAACCGTCCTTTTCTCCGCCTACGACTTCGAGTTGGTGGCGCCGCACACGCTCAGCGTGGAACCCGGTCAAACGGCGTCTCTGACCTACTTGATTCGAAACGTTGGCCAGAACTCGGACGATTATTTGGTGTCCCAATCAAACGTGAGCGGTTGGGTTACGTCCACGACCCCAGCATCGGGGACGTCCACGCCAACCATCACGCCCAACATCACCAGTTCCATTCTCGTCCAGGTTTCTGTCCCGGCTGACGCCCTCCGCACCGAAAGCGAAACGGTCACATTGACCATCACTTCCAACGGAGGTTCGTACGCCAAGGTGCTCACCACAACCGTTCTCACAGGGCCCTCCTACGAGGCCAACGTGACCATGGCCTCAACGAACCCCGCAACCAAACTGTTGATGCCGGGCGCAAGCGGTACCATCCAAGTTGTGGTTCAAAACGACGGCAACGTCCCCTCGAGTTTTTCCTTAGCCACGGGAATCTCAACCAATCCTCAAAATTGGGTGGTTTCACTCTCATCCACCACGACAGGCACCCTTGCGGTTGGCGAGAACGTGACCGTCACGGTCACCCTAACCCCTCCCATGATCAAGAACCCACTTGTACCTGCCGAATACAACCGTGCAGGCGATTCAATGTCGGTGTGGGTGCAGGCTCAACCTCAGAGCGGTGGAATTCCTGCTGTAGCGGCCCAGTCGTTGTCGATTGGTTCGGTGATTGTTGTTGACCCAGGTTTGCCCTCTACGACAATTGAAATGACGCCCCAGCAGGTTCGTCTGGCCGCTCAGGGCGTTGCGCTGAACGAAGTGTTGAACCTTGACCTCGAAGTTCGGCACAACTTGGCCAGCGATCTCGATGAAGAGGTCGACGTGGCGTTGTCCCTCGGTACGCCGGTTTTCGTTCCCGATTCTTCCGGTGGTTTTGCCGAGACTGGGCGTTGGGCCCTGGGCTTGAGCCCTACTCTGTTCCCTGAAATGTCTCTTGGCGATGAAGAATCAGCCGTGATGACCATCCAGGGACCAGCAGACGAGTACCCTGTTGCGGGCACGCTCACCGTTCCGATTGTCTCCAATGTGTCGCTGGGAAGCGTTCACCAAGGGTCCGGTGTGGTCGCAGCAGAAATTGAACAAACCCTCACCATCAACATCCCCGCTGTCCATGACATCGGCCCCTACGACAGCGGGACCCTCGACGCCATGGTCGGCGAACGCACCCTCTTCCCCATCAACGTCTCCAATACAGGAAACGACATGGCTTCGTACCGGCTTTCAATTGGGGATTCGCTCCCAGACAACTGGATTGCATCGTTTTCAAACACCACGTTGATGCCAACCACCACCGTGGTGAATCTGCCTGCTGATGTGGCTGACTATCCTTCTGCCGCTCTTGCCCACGTTGCCTCGGTTGACCTCTCCATACAAACCGCACAGGATGCGCCTGCAAACAGCGTTGAGACCCTTACCATCACGGTTGAGGACATGGACACAGGGGCGCTCATTGGTGAATTTGATGTGCCCATCAGGGTGGGCGAGCAGGTCAATGCAAGCCTTTCCCCAAGCAGTCAACTCCTCAACATGTCGCTGGGCGACACGATCACCACAAGTGTGGTCATCAGCAACGTTGGGAACACACCTGCAACCTTCAACATCTGGTTGGACCGGAGCAGTGCGGGTGCCGTGAATTTCCAACTGGAAAGTCCATCCGTCGTTCAAATCGGGGCCGGGTATGAATCCACCGTGCGTGTGCGCATCCAACCCACCGCCGATGCCTTGGCAGCGGAGTACTACGCCGGGACCGTTTGGGTTTCAAACGCTGCATCAGGGCTGAACCTCTCCGCTAACATCATTTCCAACATCAGCGAACAACACGGTATCAACATCAACACCATCACCGACATAGGTGTTGTTCCGGGTACGAGCGAAGTTGTCAATTTCAGTCTCTTGAACAACGGCAACCTTGTCGAGGACGTGGTCATTGTGACAACCGTCCAAAACAACTGGACTGTGACTCCTGAGCGCCGTTCGGCCAACATTGGGGTGGGAGATTATTTCAACGAATCGTTCACCGTCAACGTCCCAGCTTTGGGCGGTAGCGATGAATTGCTGGACGGTTCGATTTATGCCGTGACGATTCAAATCCTCAACGCCACAACCAGCGATGTTCTCAACATCCACCAGCTCAATTTAATCGTGGCGCCCGTCTTCATGGTCGAGGTATCAGATTGGCCGTCGGAGATGTATTACTACAGAGGATTCGAACGGACATGGGACGCTTCAATCACCAACACCGGCAACAAAGACGTGAACGTTTCCGTTAACTACACCATTTTCCAAGGCGGGTTGACCACATTGAGCAGCGATTGGGAAGTCCGCCCCGGTTCATCTCCTTCCCGTTTGTTCCTGCCCATGGGCGAGACGGTGAGTTTCACCTTCGCTGTTCGCGGCGTAGCGACTCAGCCAGCGCTGACGTTGGCGGCTAATTTGGTTGTGGGCGTCTCACCACTTGACCCAGAAGTGATCGGGAACGCAGAATTCGTTACCACCCTTCGGATGGGTCGGTTCTTTGAACTCGGCGACACCGATGTAACACCACCTCAAGGCGGTGGAGCTGAGGCCTACCCCATCACCTATTCTCACATACCCATTGGGGCCATTAGCGCAGTGGCCTACGAGGTGGAACTGTGTTCGGCAAACAGGTTGCTTGACTTCAATGCGCTTCAGCAAAACGCCTCCCTTTACGAATGGAGTTTCATCATGCGAGTTGGTGACACCGACTATCCTCTGGATTTGACCCAGTTCTGCGGTACAACATCGCTGGGCCCCAGTTCGCGGATTTCATTGCCCAGTCGCCAACCGTGGGTGACGGACCAACCGATTCAACTCCTCATCGATTCCCCCGACCCCCCCAATGTCTTGGCGGGCGACGGATGGGATCTCACCCTCCGACTGTACCATCCCGACGAGCACAACGGATACACCGTGTACGACGAGGAAACCTTCACGTATCGCTTGGCGGTCTTTTCCGACCCCGCCATCATACTGGAAGGCAGCGGGCCAACATCAGATGCGTTCTACGAAGGCGTCGAAACCACCTACAACGTGGAAGTCCAAAATCTTGGAACGGCCATCGCCCTCGGTGTCGATGTGGAACTTGATTGTGGTGAAGCTGTTGATGTGCTCAACAATCCCGAGCCGGTTGGGATGATGCAATCCAGCGACTCCCACACGTTCGTCTTTGATGTACGCCCATCGGTCATTGATTGGTGGCTCGAAGCACAGCAAGTGAACTGCACGGCGCAAATCACCTATTTCTCAACAGGGGACGATGATGGCAATGTGGAGGCCAACGATGTGTTGATCACCGACGATCTCGAAGAGCCTTTGCTGGTCCGTTCCCTGTCCCCGGATGTGTCGATTGCCTTTGTTGCTACGGTTGTGGCCTTCCTGCTGTCGTTGATCTTCGGCCGGTTGTCCGGTCAATCTGAAAAGTGGAGGCTGAGTGGTGTCTACGCCGGCTTGCTCGGCTTTGGTTTCGCCTTCCACCTGTTCGCCATCCCTTACTGGGGCATCGGCGTGCTTGCTCTCGCTGTGTTGTGGTTGTGGCGTATGTCGTGGAAGAGCAGCGAAGAATTCCGCATGATTCATGAGGATTATCAACGTGCCAGGAAGGGTATTTCGACCGTTTACACGGATCACTTTGATGCCCTCAAGGACGGTCGACGCCAACTGACCATCATTCTCTCCATGCCAATCCTAGGCCTTCTGGCGGTTGTGTTGGGCTTGCCCCCCCAATTGGAAGCAACAACAGACAATCTGGTGGTTCTCCTGGCGTACTTCTTGGTTTCCGCCATCGGCGTTTGGTTCCTCCTTCGCCGAGCAGACGCTGCCTACGGTAACCTCTACGGTCGGATGACCGATGCAGAGATCAAGGCCATCCGTCTTGAACGGGATTTGGGCGATCCGGCACGACTTCTCAACGATCTGGCCGATGAGGGGCTTGATTTGAGTGCCGTTCTTGGTCAAGCCGCACCTCCCTCGACACCAGCGCCTGTTGCGGTGGGCGTCGACGAGGGAGATGAGGTTGAGTCCCCACACAAGGAAACCATTGACGAATCGCTTTTCATTGAATCACAGGAGGTGAGTCCCGATGTCTGATGAAACGCCGGAGGACGTTATGGCTGCTGAAATGGCGTCTCGTGAACAAGGCATCCGAGAAGCCTCGGCCACACTCGAGCGACTGGCTCGAAAGGCTGCTCGACGAGAAAACCCAACGCTGAACGAATCCGAACTTGACATCGGTGAAGCAAAAGTCTTCTTGGGAATGCACCAACTCAAGCGAGCAAAGGGTAACCTCAAGCAAGCGGAGAAAACCTTGGATGATTTGGAGGAGGATGTTCTCCACCTTCGTCGCAGCATTGCCATGCTTCACAGGTTGTTGGTTCACAAGCACATCTCACTGGAAGAGGCCGAACGAATTCTCTACAAGCTGAGAGAATCGACCGCTGCTGCTGAACTTGGTGATATTCGGGCGGCGACTTCTGAAGTCGAAGACTTGCTTGAAGACCTCATCGGTGGCAACACCTCCACGCTTAACCCGTTCTTGTTCCGCCATTTTTGGTTGGGCGTGGACACGCGATGGCCAGCAGGCGGAGACAGCGGGGTTCTCATCGTCCGAATCATCAACGACGGTCCAATCCCCATGCCGATGCTTCGAATGCGACCTCCAGTCCCCGAGGGCTGGACCGTCAATCCCCCCAACGTTGACCTTCCAATCATCGCCCCGGGAGGCAACATTCCGCTACGCTTCGAAATACGTCCGGATTTCCAAATGTCTTCTGAAGACGTCCCACTCACACGTAAGCTGTCCGTGGCGACATCGTATGAGATGAGATCTGGTGAAATAACCGTCACCATGCGCGCCCAAAATCGAGCCATGGAACCCCTCTCTGATGTCCTTCTCAATCCTTGGGTTCCTGCTGGCTTTGTGGCCGAAGAGGTGCCCGTCATACGAAATCTTGCTCCCGACGAAGTGGCCGTGGTACGGTTCCCGCTTCGCATCAACCTCGGTCTCGGAGGTGCTTTGTGACCGGACAATTCCACCCGACATGGTCGGGGGATAACAAAAATGGTGAAAAAACATGAAAAACGAAAAGAAAAACGAAAACCGCGATGAAATTGCGGCCATCGGTATTGGTGCAATGATTGTGTTCATTGCCCTGATCCTCGTGGCTGCGGTTGCTGCTGCCGTCATTATTCAGACGGCTGAAAAATTGCAACAGAACGCCCAAGCCACCGGACAAGACACGACCGACTCCATGTCGGCCCGTGTTGTGCTTCTCGGTGTGGTTGTCGGTGGTGCAACCGCCCTCGACGTCACATTCGAGCTCGCACCCGGAAGCGATGACGTCCCCACTGCTGACATTCAGTGGTCCATCGTCTGCGGCGGTCTCGACCGTGGGGCCCTCCCCACCACAACCGCCACGCATCAAGTCGGTACACCGGCTGTTGCTGCTACCACCATCGTGGCAGGCAACACCTACGTGACCGAACTGACGACGGCCAACTGCAATCCAGCAGCCAACGCTGAGCACACCCTTCTGGTGGTAGCCGGCTCCGGTGGCCAGTCCTACGAGATTCTCAACTACGGAGGCGATGTTTCTGCCGGCGAGGTGGTCCTATGAAGACCAACCGACGTGAAGAATCCAACGACCAATTGGCCGCTATCGGTATTGGCGCCATGATTGTGTTCATCGCCCTCATTCTTGTGGCTGCTGTTGCTGCCGCTGTCATCATCCAAACCGCTGAGAAGCTTCAACAGAACGCTCAGACCACTGGTGACGACACTGCGGACAACATGGCAGGCAAGTTGCTTATCAACTCGGCCTTTGTTGACACGGGCACGGCGGCAGAAAACTACCTGCTCTTTGTCACCATGGCTCCTGGCAGCGAACAAACGCCGACGGCGTCCATTACCTTCCAAATCTTCTGCGACGCTGGCGATGTTGAAGGTGCCACTGCCGCCATGACCTTCTTGGAAATGGACGGCACGGCTGTGCCTGCCGCTGGTCTCCAACCGGGTACACCCTACAGCCTTGTTATCGACGCAGACGACGGTACGGATGACTGCGGTCCCGACCAAGTCGAAAGCGATGACAACGAAGCGACCTTGTACTTGCACGTTGCCAGTGGAGGTTCCACGTACGAGAACTTGGTTGTCGACGACGACACTGCCGGAGCACTTGTTGTTTGATCCCTTCCGGGGTGCCGCGTAGGCGACACCTTGGATGGAGGTATTCAGGATGGCATGGCCATTCAGTTCAAACTCCGGCGGAAGTAAAAGTCCCGATCAAAACCTCAGTGAGGACCGCTTGAAAATCTTGGCCAACGTGGCCATTGAACAAGTGCCGTTCCCAGAACAGGGAATGCTTACTGAGGAAGATGCCTGGACAATCTCCCCCGGCCCAACCCGCGCTCGACTTAGCAGTCAGCAGAGTGTCCCCGGTGTTGCAGCCTCAATGGCCCCAGCAGCACCGGTGGTCCCGCAGACTGCCACAGTGGACACCTCTGGTCTTGAACGACTTCTCAGCAGTCGTTTGGACATGGTTGAGGACGTGCTTCGCAAGGTCGAGGTTCGATTGGAAGAAGGGACCACTCTTGTTCCAACGGCCGAACACCAATCTGCGGATGCAACCACTGGCGAAGAAGGCGGAGACATCGACGAGGTTTCCGGAGATCGAATCATCACCGCTGACGGCGAAGTGATGGAGGTCAACGGCACCTCACGGATGATGGAAGATGACCAAGGCCGACTCGTGGAACTTTACGAAGCACAAGCCCTGGCAGCCAATCCGTTCTTGGTGGCACCTCGCTCTGGAGGAGGTGGCTCGAGTTCCAACAACACGGGCGCCCCCACAGTGGCCGCATTGCTGTTGGACCACATGTCCGGTCTGGCTGCAGTAAGTTTCGCTCAGAAGGCCATGGAATCCGGCATGCTTTCTGAAACAGAAGGCAACGCTGTCTTAGCCATTGTCCAACTTGCGGAACCAGGAGATGCCGATACAGCCTTGGACGACCATCTGCCTCATCGGCAACTGTTGGTGTTTTCAGCGCTTGTATCCTCATGGCGACAGCTTCACGGTATTCGAGGAGAAGAGTGACATGGGTGCTTCGGCTGGAATCGGTGGATTGATCATCGGCGTTTCGATGCTGGTGGTCTTTTCGATGGCGTATCAGTCCATCACATTGCAAATTGATTCGGGAATTGACCGAATTGACGATGCAGAAAAACCGATTCCATCCTTTTCCATTGATGACTTGGTTGTGGATGACGGAGCAGTCGTTTCCGTCACCATCAACAGCGGCGGCTCGGGTTACAACCCCGGGTCATTGAAATCGTCAACCGGCAATGGAGGATTTGAAGGAACGTATGGAGTCGACGGGACAGGCACAATCAACAGCGTGGTGATCACCAGCCACGGAGATTATGTGACGTTCCCAGGTTTCGACATCGATTGCACCCCAGCATGCCCTGGGGCCTCAGGGGCGAGTCTAAGTGCCACCCTTGGGGATGCAGTTTACGCCAACTTCACCAACACCGGTTCAACAACCGTGCCTCACGATAGAATGTGGTTGTTCTTCGACGGCCAAGATGCCGCTCAGTTTTCAACACTTTACACCCCCCCTACCCCAACCACGAACTGGTACTCGGGTGAGACCTTGACGCTCGTCCACACAGGACCAGCCATTATGGAAGAACGCTTGTCGTTGACGGTTGGATCAATCACCGTTTCACTGGAGGCCTGATGACATGGCGGATGGCGGAGCATCAAGCATGATCATGCTGATTACGGCTCTTTTCATTTCTGCGACAGCCAGTTCTGTTTTGATCTCAGCATGGAGCGACTCGCTTCGTGTGGTCCAAACGAACGGACGTTCCGAAATGGTAGCCGATCAAATCGATGCAGAAATCGTTGGGGACCTAGCAATGGTAGCCTACGATACAACCACCGACACCATGACCATCTACGTTTCCAACACGGGGGAGTACACACTGAGCACCACGGACTTTGAAGCATACGTCGACGGTACGGTCGTTTCGACCACATCCACAAGTGTCCTGCCTTCGGGGACCGACTGGGACCCGGGGACCTTACTTGAATTGGAATTGACCGATACGGCTTGGACGTACACCGATGGCACCGATGTCATGATCAATTTCATCGGTGTTTCAGAGATGATTCAGGGACGAACACACGGCTTTACACTTAATGCGGAGGTGAGACTGAATGTCGTTTGATGAAAGCCCCTTCATGATTGCCCACAAACCGGTTGAGGACGGCTTCCCGTTTGAAGTTGAGACGGATTCATTGGCAGACACGATGGGTCTTCGCATGCCCAACCGCTCGCTCTATTTGCTTCAAGGCAAAGTCGGTGCGGGAAAATCACTCATTTCTCAGCGGCTGATTCACGGTATGGCTCACAACGGTGTCAAAATTCTCGTCATCACTACAGAACTGACCACTCGGGGCTGGATTGAACAGATGGAAAGCATTGGATACGGTATGACAGATTTCATCCGAACCGGCCAAGTCATGGTCCTGAGTCGATACGGAACGGTTGCTGATTCACGGCAAGACGTCACGTTCGAAGAAATATTGAACAGCCCAGCCATACCGGCTGCCGATGTCATTCTGATCGACTCTGTGGGCTCGTTGCTGCCGAGCAACATGGAAAAACAAGATCATTTCACGTTGATTCAACAACTTAGGAAAATTGCCTCAGAAGGACGTTCGTTCATGCTGTGCGCTGACCCTGAGGAAATGGATGGCAATTTACTTCATTCGCTTCGGGCATCCGCAGAAGTCGTCCTCGACCTTGACAACATTTTGATCGGTGGCGAACTCAAACGGTCGATCGTGATCACTCGATTCTTGAGGGCTGCTGGTCCATTACAAACCTCTGTTGGATGGCGGGTAGAGCCGGGTATGGGCTTCATTGTCGACATTACGGCGGTTAGCTGATCTGGAGGGATGAACCATGAGCGACGAACCTCGATTTGCTAAAGGAGACCTCAACGGTGTCATGGCGGCTCATCCGCACATCGCCAACTGGGTTCGAGATTTCGAGATGCAATACGGCTCAAGGCCAATCTATTACGGGCCTTTGGATCGGGACGCGAAGAAAGAACGACCTTTCAATCTCATTTACATCACCAAAGAACCAATTTTTGTTCACATTTACGAACCACCAGCCGATGACGAAGGCGGCGGAACCATTCTTTGGTTTGGACTTGAGCCACAACTCACGGAAGAAGAAGAAAACATCCGCCGTGAGCTGGTTGAAACCCTCCTTCAAGAAGCCCCATCTGCGCCATCGTTCACCACCGACACGGAATTCGAATCCATCCTCGAGGGGATGATTGAACGCTACACCATTCTTGATACCGAAGCGAGCAACCTTGTTCGCCGCCAGGGTCGGTTGTGGGAAATGATTGGCATGGACGACAAGAGGTTGACCGTGTCACAAGCTCAACGTGAGCGGCTCAATTACGTGATCATCAGAGACCTGATCCGGAACGGACCCTTGGAGCCCCTTCTGTCCGATGAAATGCTGGAAGACATTCACTCGGTTGGATTGAAACATATCCACATGGATCACAAGGTCTTCGGCATGGTGACCTCCAACATTCGTTTCAGAGAACGACAACTTCTCTCACGGTTCCTTCGTGCCATGTCTGAACGCATTGGGCGTCCAGTATCGGACAACAAACCCATCATTGACGGAGTGTTGTTGGACGGCTCTCGTATCAACATCATTTTCTCTGACGACGTCTCCATGCTTGGTCCGTCGTTCACCATCCGTAAGTTTGCTGAAGAGACCATCTCAGTGATTCAACTCATCAAATGGGGCACGATGTCTGCCCAACAAGCGGCTTACATCTGGATTTGCTTAGAATACGGTATGTCCGTGCTCGTGTCCGGTGAAACCGCCTCGGGTAAAACCACAACGCTCAATGCAATTCTCCCGTTCATTGACCACAACGTCAAAATCTACTCTGCAGAAGACACTCCCGAAGTGAAGGTTCGTCACAAGATCTGGCAACGGCTTGTCACTCGTGAGGCGAAAAACGAAGATTCCAGAGTCGAAATGTTTGACCTCCTCAAAGCTGCTTTGCGAAGTCGTCCTCGTTACATCATCATCGGTGAAATACGTGGTGTTGAGGGAGCTACGGCCTTCCAAGCCATGCAGACCGGTCACCCGGTCATCGCCACCTTCCACGCATCGTCCATCGTCAAAATGATTCAACGTTTCACAGGGGACCCAATCAACGTCCCCATCCGTTTCTTTGACAACCTCAACTTTGCCATCTTCCAAGAAGTGGTTGAGGCTCCCGGTGGAGGAATCGCTCGTCGTGTAACCGGAATTGATGAAGTGATTGGCTACAACAAACACAGCGACGGTGTGTTGACCCGTGGTATGTTCGAATGGGATCCCGTCAAAGACAAGCACTATTTCCGTGGTATGTTCCAATCCCACCTCCTCGAGAACAAAATTGCAGCCATGGCAGGTTTTGCCAACAAACGTGACATTTACGATGAAATGTTGCGACGTGCAGCTGCTATTCAGCGCATGGCGGACCGTGACCTCACCCACTACGACGACGTGTTTGACCTGTTGGGGCTGTACTATTCCAACGGTTGGGAGCATTTTGACCGTGCTGTTGACACCTGGGTCGGCATTAACCATACGTGAGGAGGTGAATTCGAATGGAGAGAATGCCGATTTGGCAAATTGCCCTCCGTCGCTTGGAAATGCCTCCGGCCAAATTCGGCCTGTTCTACGTCCTTCCCGTTTCCATCGTCACGTTCCTTATTGGAATCCTCGTGGTCTTCTTGACCGGTGGTTTGGCCGATGGTGCTCTCTTCTCGGGCATTACTGGCGTGTTGTTTCCCTTGATGTTGACCGCCATGGCAACAGCTGCAAGCATCGCTTTTCCGCTCCTTGAAGTGCAACGCTCAGCCACCATGATCGAAGCAGAGATGCACATGTTCATCACGCGAATGGGTATTTTGTCAATCGGAGAAGTCGGTGCACAGTCAATTTTCGATATCCTCAAACAAATGAGGGATTATGGCGAATTGGCTGCAGAGGTCAAACGCATTGAAACCCTGGTGGACAAATGGAACACTTCGCTGCCTGAAGCGGCCCGCATTGTTGCTCATCAAAGTCCGAGTCCGTTGTGGTCTGACTTTCTCGATCGAATGGCGTTTTCCATCGAAGCAGGGCAACCGATTGACGAATTCATGCGCTCCGAGCAGGAAACCATTGCCGAGCAGTACAACACCCTCTACGACACACGACTGGAATCCGTGGACACCCTCCAAGAAATCTATGTCTCGCTTGTGACCGCAGGTTTGTTCGGCTTGGTCATTGCTGGAATACACTTGGTGTTGTTTGAGGTTGGAAACGGTGACGACACGCCCATCGAAATTGCATCGAGGCTGCGTTTCCTCCTGCTTGCGTCCTTGATGTTTGCTTTTATTCAAGTCGGGGCGGTGTTTGCTTTCCGCGCAACGATTCCCAACGACCTCACGTTTGCTCGTGACGAAATGGACACGCCGTTTCGAATCAATTTCCGTCGTTCGTTTTTGGTCGCTTCTGGCATCAGTGCGGGGTTGGTGGTGATTTCCTTGCTTACACTCTTTGCAATTTGGAGCTTGATCACATCTGAGTGGGACAAGTGGGGTCTCCTTTACATCGTGGTACCGTTTACTGCCTTCTTGATTCCATCCACAATGGTTCGGCGAGAAGAGAACCAAATTCAGCGCCGTGACGAAACATACCCCGATTTTATTCGGGCCCTCGGGGGAACCGCCCAGGCTCGCTCGGCCGAGCCCTCGGCAACCATCAAAGCCTTGCGCGGCATTGACTTTGGTCCTCTTGACAATTCGATTGACCGTCTCGAAAAGCGGTTGAGTACCCGAATTGATTCTGACCGGGCATGGGATTATTTCACCGCCGACACCAACTCGGCCGTGATTTCTCGATACACCCGAATTTACATCGAAGGTTCCCAATCTTCTGGACAACCGGCTGCGACCGCAGAGATGGTGTCTCGGTCGGTGGGCAATCTCTTGTCGCTGAGAAACCGTCGGTCGTTGTCTGCCAACACCATGTGGGGCGTAGCGATGGGTTTGCTTATCTCCAGCGTTGCGACCCTCAACGTCACCACCTCCATCGTGGTTCAACTTGGGGAAGCCATCGCAGGCGTAGCCTCTGGCCTCGGTCAAAGCGATGTTAATGCTCTTTCTGACTTCGGCGGCGGTGTCGCCCTACCGGTCATGTCAGACTCTTCGTCGGTTGATGACAACATCAGATATTTCAAAATCGTCGTATCGCTGCTGATCCTGATGCAGGTGATGGCGGTTTCATCCATTGCGACGAGGCTACGTGGTGGAACACGAACGAGTGCCATTGGTCAAATGGTTCTCCTCACATGGGTGGCTGGGTTGGCCTCGTTGGGCACAGCCACCATCTTAGAAAACGCCCGTTCTGCCTTCAACACTTGACGAAGCAAACTTCAAACCGCTGATGGCCAAAGTGTCACCATGCAACCACCGCTACCGCCCTCGGCTTCAACATCGCCCTACCAGCCTTCCACTGCTGCCATGAAGAAGGGTCATCTGTATTCGTTCTCCTTGTGGCTTACGCTTGGATTGACGGTGCTCGTGGTGTCTGCTGTTTTCAGTGAATTCCCGCTGGATTCTTCGGTGCCCGTGGCTTCGGATTATGACCTCACGGAGGAAGGAGCTGCGGACCAATTTGCGGATGACCTCAAAGGACACGCTACGCAAGTCGACCTGTTCTCAGCCATATCTGGCATCCTCCAAACCTCCTCACTCGCCTTCTTGGCCTATGCCTTTGCACGTGAAGCGCATGAAGAGAGCTCGCTGCACGTTGCCCTTCGCATCACGATGGTGCTCGGGGCCGTTATCCTGGTCACGAGTGTTGTCGGTCGTAATTTTTCGTTGTTGTGAGCCGCTCAACGCTTTGCTTCGTCTCGAATGCGTTTCTTGGTGGCCGTCCATGAGCAAATTGGACAGGTTGTCAAGTCGTGGTAACGTGCAGGGCAGTGCTCACGGCCGAAGAAGATGATCTGCAGGTGCAAGTCGTTCCACTTTTCTTTGGGGAACAACGCCTTGAGGTCCTTCTCAGTCTTTTCGACCGTTGTGCCGTTGGACAACCCCCATCGTGCAGCCAATCGATGAATGTGGGTGTCAATGGGAAAGGCAGGAACGTCGAACGCTTGTGCCATGACCACGCCCGCTGTCTTGTGGCCCACTCCGGGAAGGGCTTCCAATTCTGCAAAAGAAGAAGGGACTTCTCCACCATGGCGTTCGACCAACAATTCTGACAACCGTTTGATGTTCCTCGCTTTGGTTGGTGCAAGTCCCACCTGTCGAATGTCGGACAGGATGGTTTCAACCGGGAGTTCGGCCATGGCGGCCGGATGATTGGCTTTGGAGAACAGGGCCGGTGTGACCTCGTTCACTTTCAAATCGGTGGTTTGGGCAGACATAAGGACGGCCACCAAGAGTTCAAACGGATTGGAGTGGTCCAGCGGGACCGGAATTTCAGGATACAATTCTTCGAGCATGGTGGCGATGATGGCCGCTTTGTCCGATCGCTTCATGCCATCACGCCTTGGGTTCGTAATTGGCGCTGTATTCCTCACCGGTTTTCCACCCAAAGAACACACCGAGGAAAATGGACGTGAGCGGAATGAGGTTGCACGCGACCGCTTCAATGAGCGGTGATTCGCCGTCGGCGGGCTGGCCAGCAATGATCCAAATCAACAACCCAAGAAACAACCCGGGAAGGGCCATGGAAGCGCCCATGATGACGGTTCGGAGCGTGCGCATGGATGCACCATCCGCAGGTAAGTCATGAAGGTGTGCTTCAACCTCGGTTCAGGAGAGATGCGAGTTCCGCTCCGGACATGGCGTTGAGGGTGTCGGCTGGCTCAAGCCAACCCTTGCGAGCAGCCATCACGCCGTAAGCGATGTCGCTGAGTCCTCGGATGGAATGGGCGTCGGGATTGATGGCTACGGGTACACCCAATCCCTTGGCATGTTTGCAAAGGCGCCAATCAAGGTCCAATCGGTAAGGGCTGGCGTTCAATTCAATGGCCTTGAGGCGTCCAGCTTCGTTGTGGTCCGCCATGTGTTCAAGGACGGCGAACAAGTCAACCTCGTACCCTTCCCGTCCCTGCAGAATTCGACCCGTTGGGTGTCCCAATACGGTTGTGGCAGGGCGGTCGATGACACGGAGCAATTCCTCGGTGTTCTCAACTTCGTCCCTTCCCCGCCATTTTGTCATGGCGTGGACACTGGCGACCACGTAATCCAATTCACTCAACACTTCATCCGGGTGGTCAAGCCGACCGCCTTCGAGAACATCGGACTCAACACCGTGAAAGAGCCTGAAGTCAGTGCCCTCGTCGGCCCATTGGCGGTTGTATGTGGCGATGGTTCGCCCCTGAGCCAGCAAATCTTCTGCGCTCGCCCCGTTGGCGATTTTCAACGTTGGTGAGTGATCTGCGATGCCCAACCAAGTCCACCCCATTTTTCTGGCCGTGTCCGCCATCTGTTCGAGGCTGGCTTCTCCGTCTGAGAGGGTGGTATGGTTGTGCAGTGAGCCCAGCACGTTGGGCACCTCAATGAGGTTGGGCAGGGCATTGTTGGCAGCAGCGTCAATTTCTCCGGTGTCCTCCCGAAGTTCTGGCGGGACAAAGGCAAGGTCCAGATGGGAGTAAATCCCTGCCTCGTCATCGACTGTCAGCGAGAACGCAGCGGCTTCCATGCCCTTCAAGTCCCCTGCTTTTGCATCTGGTATCAGGCCAAACTCGTTGAGCTTGAGACCCCGGTCAATGGCGCGTTGCCGCATCACGATGTTGTGTTCCTTGCTTCCTGTGAAGTAGGCCAAAGTAAACGGTTCAACATGTGGGGGAACCAATCGAACTTGTGCGTCGATGGTGCCGCCGGCTTCCAACTGTTCGTAGTCGTCTCCGCCAATGGCGTCGAGAACATTGGCGTCTATGTGACCTACTGCAAAGGATTCATCAAAAATCGTCGTGTCAAGAATCAGGCTGATTTTTGAATCCCCTGCACCTTTGACATCAGCGATTCCGTTGAGGTTGAGAATGGCGTTGGCCACGCGTTCATGGTCTTCTTGGTCCACCGAAACAACCAGGTCCAAATCACCAATGGTTTCCTTACGCCGACGCGCTGAACCGGCAAGTGTCGCCCGATGCACCCCCTCAATGGCTGCGATTTTGAGTTGAAACGCTTCACCGTATCGAAGGCCAATGTCAAGGCGACGACGAGCCCTGAACCTCGATAGCAATTCAATGCCGTCGAGGATCCGCTGTTGCGACTTTTTGCCGAAGCCTTTCATTGGTGCAATTTGATTGTCAAGGGCCACTTCCTTCAACTCAGCGACCGTTGAAACGCCCAGTTCTTCCGCCATGAGTTTGATTCGTTTTGGACCCAAGCCGGGAATGCCGAGCATCTCGATGAGGCCTGGTGGCGTGTTCTCGTGCAAATCGTGCCA
>QQSC01000009.1:67266-121784 GCA_003602475.1 Candidatus Poseidoniales archaeon
ACGTTGGCGCCTTGGAGTTCCAAAAGGACGGCGACCTGATGCAACACATTCGCCACTTGGTTCCTCGAAAAGAACGGAGGGCCGTTGGGCCGCGGTTTGGGAAGGACGAACGAGCCACCTGCCATGGTGAAAAGACTGGACGACCCTTGACAAAGGTTCGCCCGAGCCCGCATGTTCAAATGAGGGGCGTTGGTGGTGGAATCATGGTCGACCCCGTGGTCATCGAACACCTTGCAGAAGCCCTTTGCGGTGTTTCAGCGGTGTTGTTCACCTTTATTGCCACCTTCTCTCGTTCCGAGAAGGCGGAACTGGTGGTCCAGAACATCATTTTCACCACGCTGATCCTCGCTGCCGTCGTGATGTGGTGGCTTTACCTGTCAGAAGGCACGTTGTGGGGCTCAAATTACCTCCCCCTTCCCCTCTCGGTGGTCTGCATCGTGTTGGCCATCTCGGCAAGAATGAACATCAAAGGAGAAAACGTCTCTTTTGGAGCCAACCCGCACAGTATTCGTCGCCGCGAAGAGGAGTGATCAGACGATTTCGCCTTGCGGCTCCTCGTCTGCGTCCGCAGAGGAGTTCCCTTCAGCGGATTCTTTTGCCATTTTCTGGTCGATGAACGTCCGCATGTAATCGGGCAACTCGCCGTTGACGAAGATCACGTCGTTCACGGGTTCGAGTTTTTTGAGCGAGTAGTAGATTTGCATGGCCGTCATGGGTGTTGAAGAACAACCGTTGCAACCACCGTCGAGGGAGAGCATGATGTTTCCGTCGGTGGTGTCGAGGACGTTAACGACACCGTCGTGCGCATCTAGGACCTCTTGGACCGGGCCAATTTCGGCCAAAATCTCCTCGGCACTGATGTCCATGGTCCACCCACTCAGCCACCCTCTTTCAACGATTGCCCGCTGGAATGCTGCTGTGGTTCCAGTTAAGCAGAGGTAAAACCCTCCATTGGGCCATTTTTACGGGGGAACTGCTTATGAATGGTTCTCAGGTGGCGGGGTCATAGGTGATGATGATGCTCGATAACATTCCACTGATTTCTGCGGCTGCTGGTGTGCTTGGTTTGGTGATTGCATTCGTGCTGTACCAACAAGTAAACAAGGTGAAGATTGACAACGAAACCGTTGCAGACATCACACAAGAAATTCAAGACGGGGCTATGGCGTTCCTCTTTGCGGAATACAAGGTCCTCTCAATCTTCGTCGTTGTGGTCGGTGCTCTGCTGGCGTTCATCAACGATGTCGACACGTCCATCGCCTTCTTTGCGGGTGCCTTGGCATCCGTTCTCGCCGGGTTCTCCGGCATGCGAGCGGCAACATCTGCCAACGGCCGAACCGCCATGGCCGCCAAGACCGATGGCCAAGCAGGCGCCCTTGCTGTTTCATACAACGGTGGCGCCGTTATGGGTCTCTCCGTTGGCGGACTCGGTCTGCTCGGCATCTCCCTCATCGCTTTCTGGTTGGGTGCAGGTGAAACCACCGATGGTGCTCTCAACCCCGTGAGTGCTGCGGCCGGATTTGGAATGGGGGCTTCATCCATTGCTCTCTTTGCACGTGTTGGAGGCGGTATTTACACCAAGGCAGCCGACGTTGGCGCAGACCTTGTCGGAAAGGTTGAGGCGGGTATTCCTGAAGACGACCCACGCAACCCTGGTGTCATCGCAGACAACGTTGGAGACAACGTTGGTGACGTTGCCGGCATGGGTGCTGACATCTTCGAATCCTTTGTCGGCTCCATCATTGCCGCCATGGTCATCGCCAACGGTTTTGACAGCAGCGTTGCCCCCGATTATGTCATGATGCCGATCATGCTCGGCCTCATCGGTTACATCGCATCCATCATCGGTGTGTTCTCCATGACCTTCCTCAAGAACGGTAGCGATCCCGCAGCAGCCCTGCGCAACACGACCTTCATTTCAGCCGCTTTGTTTTGGGCCGGCGGCTACCTTGCCATCAACGGCGGCCTCATTGAGGTTGAACTCGGCGTTATGCATTCCGTTGTACTCGGCAGCATCATCGGTATTCTCATCGGCTTGGTGACCGAATACTACACCGGAATCGAGCCGGTCTTCGGTATCAAAACGAAGGCCATCCCTCACATTGGTGAAATGTCAAAGACCGGTCCAGCAACCAACGCCATCGCTGGGCTTTCGGTGGGCATGATGTCCACCTTCATTCCCGTCTGTCTCATCGCTCTTGGAATTCTTGGTGCCAACGAGTTTGGTGGCGAGGATTACGGTCTCTACTGCATTGCAATGGCTGCTATGGGCATGCTCGCAACGGTTGGCGTGACCATGACCGTTGACGCATACGGTCCAGTTGCAGACAACGCCGGTGGTATCGCTGAGATGAGCGGTCTGGGCGACGATGTCCGTGCCATCACCGACGAACTCGATTCCATCGGAAACACCACCGCAGCGGTTGGAAAGGGCTTTGCTATCGGCTCAGCCGCTCTTACCGGTCTTGCCCTCTTCGCAGCCTACACCGCTGCCTTGAACACGGGTGGAAGTACGCTCGACTTGAGCCTCAACAACCCGATGGTTGTCATCGGCCTCCTCATTGGTGGCGGTCTTCCGTTTGTTGTCGCTGCCATGACCATGACTTCCGTCGGCAAAGCGGCTGGTGACATGGTGATTGAAATCCGCCGCCAATTCAAGGAGATCCCAGGTCTCTTGGAAGGTAAAGAAGGCGTGAAGCCCGACTCTCAAACCTGTGTTGACATTTCAACAAAAGCAGCCCTTCGTGAGATGGTTGGGCCCGGTCTCGTAGCCATCCTTGCTCCAGTCATCGTTGGCTATGCCCTCGGTTGGGATGCATTGGGTGGCCTGCTTGCAGGTTCTCTCGTCACCGGTGTCCTCATGGCCCTCTTCATGGCCAACGCAGGTGGCGCTTGGGACAACGCCAAGAAAGCCATTGAGCAGAACCACATCGAAGGCGCCAAGAAAGGCGATGCCGCTCACGATGCAGCCGTCATTGGTGACACCATTGGCGACCCGTTCAAGGACACCTCCGGTCCTTCGCTGAACATCCTCATCAAACTGATGTCAATCGTCGCTGTGGTCCTTGCTGGAGCCGATGGATTCCTCAGCAAGACCGGCCTCCTTTGAACCAAGCCCCGGCTCTTTGGGAGCGTTAGCCTTTCAAGCACCGGACTGGACGCCACTCTATGCGCCAAGCCGTGTTCATGGTTTTGCTGCTCTGCAGTTTGACACTGGCGGGCTGTTTGGATGGTCCCAGCGTTGATTCTGACGGCTACGGCAACACGTCGGAAAGCGAATTGCTCTTGCCGACATGGTCGGTTGGAGACCAGTGGCTCTACACCTTCAGTACGCCACAGTTTGATGAAGACAGTGCTCGCTTGGTCGTGGCGGAGTTGGATGAAGATGACGGCTTGTACCGGTTAGGGATTTCAAGCGAACGGGAAGCCCAGCGCCACGCCGTCATCAATCACAATCCGTTCCTCGGTCGAATCACAATGGACGGTCTGTCCGTTTTCGAAGAAGGTGAAGCACAGCAGGTGTTCAATTTCCCTTGGGCGTTGGGCGACACGTGGATGTTCACCCTTCTCGGTCAACAATGGTCGGCAACGACCGTCTCCATCTACGACGGTGTGGTTGAGGTTCAAGCGACCTCCTCTGATGGTCACCGATTGGACTACGCCTTCAGCGGTCGAGCAGGTTTCCTTGATTCGTTCGTATGGACGGACGACGATGGCGTGGAGCAACTGCGAATGCAATTGAACCAAGTGAACACGGGTTACGAAGGCGACGTCCATTTCTATCGTGCTCGTGACCTTCTCGACAACGTCTACGAAAGCACCGACAACGATGTTTACGACTCGTTTCTCGACAGCGGCCACCCTGACGGCTCGGAATGGGACGCCTTGGTTTGGTACATCGACGCCACCATCGCAGGTGGAGGATCTGGCAGTTTGACCATGAACGACCACACCGGTGCTTCTCCGTTGATTCGCACGTGGGGTTCTGGCGCCACTGAATCCGGCACCATCGGGACCGTTCCGTCAAATTCTGGCGATTATTCGCTGACCGTCAATCTACGGGGGCAATCCTCCATGCTTCATTTCCGAGTTGCTGGTGCCATCGTCACCCAGTGGACGCTTTGAGGTGGTTCATTGCCTACCCTCATCATGATGCACGGCATGACCGGCGATGCCAACATGATGCGACCGTTTGCAGAAAAGGTTCTGCCAGAAGGCTGGACCTTGCTGGTTCCCGAAGCCCGCTTCCCACATCCCATCAGGGGCAGAACCTGGTGGAGGTACGAGGACGAAGACGCCGATGTGACCCGCAGAAGGACCCTTTCTCGTCGAGAACTGATGGACGTGGACGCCTCTCTTTCACAACTTGAACAACTCATTGCATCGCAAGCACCGATGGGGCCGCTGGTGGTTGGAGGTTTTTCTCAGGGCGGTGCCATGGCACAAGAACTGCTCCACCTTCCCGTGGCTGACAGGATCGTCGGTTTGGTGTGCATGGGGACACGGCTGGTGCGTCCAATGGAGTTGCGCATGCGTCTGGGTGAACTTGAACGGAAGCGCATGTTTTGGATGCATGGTGAACGAGATTTGCGGGTTCCCATCGAAGACGGATGGGCAATTGCCCACCTTTTCGAGTCGGGAGGGTGGGCGGTTGAGCTGATCGAGCACCCCAAAGGGCACATGATTCCAATCGAACATCACGATGCGCTAAAAGAGTGGCTCACGACGTTTTCCTGATGTACCGGTTGGTTTCATCAAACCCACCAATAAACATCGTTTGTCCACTGCGGATGTCAAACACAACCGGGACGGTTCGGTGGCCCGTGGCCTGAACAACTGCGGTTCTGTAGTCTGGATGCTCGTCGAAGTTGTGTTCGGTGAAGGTCAACCCTTTTCCGTCGAGAAGCCGCTTGAGGGCCTTGCAGTAACCGCAAAAGTTTCCAGTATAGACCAAGAAATCCGTGCTGGCTTCCATGGCATGCTTCACAATGATTTCTTCCGACATGACCATATGGCATCCAAGGTCCCATTTAATTCCCTGTGTGAGTATTCCACACTGCTTGTCCTACATCACCAAGGTGAACCCCCTTGGTGTCAAGGCAAACCGCCACCCAGCCGTCGAGATCGGGGATTTCTGGTTTATGCATCAACTTGAGCGTTTCAGCGGGTGCTTGGACGGACCATTCAATGGCCTTCATCAATTCCGGGTGGGCTTTGGTGTCGCATCGGACGCACACCACCTCTTTGCCTGCGTTGGCCAGGCTTTTGGCAAGGACTTCAACGATGAGGCTTGACATCCCCTGTTCACTGCGAAGACTGGCCCCTCGAGCAGAGGTCCACGATTGTTCAACAAAACGCTCCCCGTCAAACCCTCCAAAGTCGGTGATCACGACCAACCTGTTGATGGATTCGGAAGATTTGATGCTGTCAACCAGACCATGGAAGGCTTCGAGGGAATGATCCAATCCCTGACGACCCGTTTGCTGACTGTGGTGAACGGTGTGAATCACCGTGTTGGCATCAGCAAGCGTTGTTGGGACAACGAAACCTTCCTGGCGGTTCATGAAGGCGTTCAGCCAAGCAGAAGGGCCGTGGGCATGAACGTTGACTCGCCCGATGTTCCGCTCTTGCATTCAATGGCCTCCGGTATCGTGACGTTGACTGGCAACCCTAAAAGGGTCGGGGAGGTGGAAAATGCATGGCCAAGATTTCCATCATCATCGCATCCGATGGCAACAACGTCGTGCTGGGGAAGACCGTGGCTGAGGTGGCTCAATCAATGGGTCATGAACCATCGGTTGTGAAATTGAACGACCATGACCTCCCACTGTTCACCATCCATCGTGAAAACAACGAACCTCGTCCACCGGGTTTGACCCCCTTGGTTGATGCCCTGAAGAGCAGCGAGGCTTGGGTGGTGTTGGCCCCTGAATACAACGGTTCCTTTCCACCTTGCCTCAACAATGCGGTTGCATGGCTCAGCCGCGAAGGGGACGACTTCAGAACGCTCTTTCGCCATCGTCCCGTTGCGCTTGGGACCCATTCTGGTGGTGGCGGACAGCATGCGCTTATGGCCATGCGAATGCAACTCGCATATGTGGGATGCAATGTGGTTGGCCGCACCTTGGTCGTGAACAAAACCAAACCCGTGAACGAGGATTCAATTCGGGATGTCATCCACAGTTTGATGCAGGGCGTGGCCCCTTGAACCGCACAATCACCTCCATCGTCCCTACTCATACCGTCAAGGAAGGCGGTGGGTTCAGTGTTCGTCGGCCCGTTGCCATGGGTCGTTTGATGAGTCCCTTCTTGCTTCTTGATGAGATGGGTCCGGTGGTGTATGGTCCTGGGGAAGCCATCGGTGCACCGAGCCACCCCCATCGTGGGTTCGAAACCGTAACGTACCTTCTCGAGGGAAACATGTGCCATGCGGACTCGGCCGGCAACAACGGGGACATCAACCCAGGCGATGTTCAATGGATGACGGCAGGGCGAGGTGTGATTCATTCAGAACTCCCTCAGGACGAACTGTTGCAAAACGGAGGGCGAGTGCATGGTTTTCAAATCTGGGTCAACCTGCCAGCCAAGGACAAAATGATGATGCCCCGATACCAAGACATTCCATCCGCCAACATTCCCTTCGTGGAATCGGAGTCAGGCGATGTTTGGGCGAAAGTGATCGCAGGAAAGGCGCTTGGTGTTGAAGCGGTCATCGATACGGTCATACCCATCACTTACATTCACCTCAGGTTGCAACCCGGGGCGGCTTACGTTCACCCGTGTGACCACGATCACAACATGATGCTCTACACGTTTGGCGGTTCCATGTCCGTTGAAGGACGTCGCCTTGAGGACGGAAGCCTTGGATTGCTGTCCAACGGTCGTTCCTTTTCTCTCGTCGCAGGTGATGAGGGTGCTGAATGTCTCATTCTCGGTGGACCGGGACTGGACGAACCCATTGCACGCTACGGCCCGTTTGTGATGAACACACGTGAAGAAATTGTTCAAGCCATCAACGACTACAACAACGGTGAACTGGCCTGATCATTGGCTGCAGTGTGCCATGATTTCGTCGTAATTTGGCTCTTGGCCGAGGGAATCACACACCCAAACATAACCTACGCTTCCATCGGCTTCCACGACCACAACGGCTCGGTTTGCCACGGTGTATCCATCGATGACAAAGTTGTCGAAAGCCATGCCGTAATCGGTGATCATGGTTCTGTGAACGTCGCTGAGGAGGGTAAACGCCAATCCATTCTCCTTTGCAAAAGCCCCGTTGGAGAACGGTGAGTCCACCGATACACCAAGCACGGTCGCTCCAACCTCGTTGAGTGCAGCCATCGAATCTTGGAAAGAGCACAGCTCAGTTGTGCAGGTACCGGTAAAGGCTGCTGGATAGAAGGCCAACACAACGCGCTGACCTGCGAAGTCTTGCAGGCTTACGGTGCTCTTGTCGGTGGCGGTTAAGGTGAAGGCGGGGGCGGTATCTCCTATGTTTAGCATGGTCAAAGGGACGGTCGTGCATCCTTAATCTTGACCGTCTTCATTTTTCACATGATTCAGTGTACCGGTTTAAGAATAACACCGATGACCCTTGCCCATGACGAGATGGAAACCAACCAACATGGCGTCACCGTCCGGTCTACGGGTTGTCATCACTGGAGCGAACGCTGGCATTGGCTTCGAAGCCGCCAAACATTTCGCTGCACGAGGAGCTGACGTCACCCTTGCGTGCCGAGACATGAACAAAGCCGAGGGAGCCATTGAGCGAATACGCCATTCGGGTATTGAAGGGAGCCTCGAAGCCATTCATCTTGATCTGGCGAACCTTGACAGTGTTGAAGCGTTCTCAAGTGAATTCATCAATCGGCATTCACGGCTTGACCGCTTGGTTCTCAACGCAGGACTGATGGTACCGCCGCTTGGTCGGACCGTACAGGGATTTGAACAACAATTCGGGGTCAACCACCTCGGGCATCACGCTCTGACATGCCGACTTCATCCATTGTTGTCGTCCAGCCCCGGTTCACGGGTGGTGTCCGTGACCAGCGTGGCCGGCGACATGGGGAAACTCTGGTGGGACGATGTCAACTGGTCACAACGGCGTTACAATGCGTGGGCGGCGTACTCTCAGAGCAAATTGGCCAATCAACTGTTTATTCGCGGTTTAGCATCTCGGGTTTCTTACGGAACCGCTTTGGCTCATCCCGGTTGGTCCCGAACCAGCCTTCAGCGTCATTCGTTGGGTGCTGCTTTCGGTAACTTCTTGCTTCGCCCGTTCAACATGAGTGCTGAAAAAGGATCCTGGTCCACCCTTCGCGCTGCGATGGAAGAAGACGTGTCGCCCATGGTGTATTTTGGTGCCAAAGGCTTGACACAACTTGCAGGCTCGCCCAAACCCCGTCAACTCGCCAAGCGTGCGAGAAGCGACGACGATGCGGACCGGTTGTGGGATCTCAGCGCAGAACTCACCGGTCTGACCATACCCTGAGGGATTTTTTCTTCCTGATATCCTCTTTTTTTGCGAGGTTGACCAGCCAATTCTGCTGACCGTTCAGTCGCTTTGAGTCGATGAATGAGCATGGCCCATTGAGTGGACTTTGGTGCTGTGGTGCTCGCGCCGGGATTCGAACCCGGGTCGACGGGATGAAAACCCGTAATGATGGACCTGACTACACCACGCGAGCGACAGTCCGCCCACCTGCGCCCTCTTCATAATCGTTGCCGTGGAGTTGACTCCCCAACCGTTCTCAAGCGGAGGATGGAGGGTTGGAACCCTCAAGTTGGTTCCACCATCGCCATGCAAGCCAAGCGGCTCCACCGCTCGCGAGGAGGAGAAGGGCCAACAAAATCTCGTTGTCCAACACCCAAAAGATGGCATCCAGGGCCCGGTCACCGTAAAGGCCGATGAGCACGGCCTCGGCGCCAAAACGAAGCCCGCGGCCCGCCAATCCGGCCAACACAAACGCACGCTTGTCCATCTCACCCATCCCCGCCATCCATCCGAGCACCTTGTAGGGGATTGGTGAAAACGCTGCGATGAAAATGCCCCACGATCCGTACCGTTCGGTAAGCATTCCCAGTTTGGAAAGATGGTGCTCTTGCCCAAACCGCTTCATGAGTCCACTTCCCCAATGCTGGCCAATCCAGTAGCCGACAAGCGCTCCGAGCACCGAGGCGACGGTCACAACAGCCCAGAGGTAGACCACTTGCGGCGTGTCACCCATGACGTCTGCGAGCATCGGGATGTAGAGCAAATCCGGCGGTACGGGTTGGATGATGGCTTCCGTAAAGGAGAGCACAAAAAGGCTCAGAGGACCAAAGATCTCGAACACATCGAGAATGGCTTCCTTCCATTCCATGGGCGTCCGTGCGGCTGTGATTTCAAGAAGATAGGGGTGAGCGGTGTGTTCATGGAGGTGGTTTGAATCTCGGGACCATGAGCCGAGTTCTTGATACGGCAGCCCTCTTGATGTGGCCAGTTCAACGGCTTGCTGGCGGGACATGCGCCGTGTCACAGAAAACCGAACTTGAGCGGGTGAATCAAGCAAGATCCATGCTGATCGATACCGTTGAGCTCGATTGGCGAGACGTGAGCCCGGCCTGGCTTGGAGAAGCACGTCGTGTGGCCGCAGCATCTGGAGATTTGCCTCGGCTTTCCGATGTGGACGTGGACGTGTTGGCCCTTGCCATCGGTCTTGATGCAACCCTTGTGACCGATGATTTCCGTCTTCGCAATGCGTTTTCATCCAACGGTGGGCATGTGGAAGCAGCCGGTGTCAAAAAGACGACGAATGTCTGGGCGTGGGCGATGCACTGTACGGGGTGCGGCGTTCAAAGCGATGTGCCAGAAGACGTCCCTCGTTCGAAAAAGGACGATGTAGGATCGTGCGATCGTTGCGGTTCACCGCTAACACTCAAGCGAAAGCGGAAGCGATGATCACTCGTCGCTGTTGAGGCCTTCGAGGGCCTCGACTTTCTGTTTGAGTTCGTTGATGTCGACGCCGGTTGGATCGAGCCCCACAGCCTTTGCACGGTCCATGAGCACCTGATCAGGTGTTTTGCCGCCAGCCTCCAAATCCGCTACCGTCGTTGCTGCGGTAGCCAGTTTGGTGGTTTCAGTCAATCCTTTCTGGAATTCACCTTTCGAACGACCCAAGGCGTTGGCCAACTCTGGGAGCCTGTTGGCCCCGAACAAGATGAAAAACAGTCCGAGAAGAATGGTCAATTCAAGCGGTCCAAGTCCACCAACCATGGTTCGTCCTCATCCCTCGGGTGGGCCTCCCCGTTGTTGAAGCCTTTCATGGCGTTTGGGGGGCGAGGGCCGGTTCAACCACCGCTGACGGGAGGCAGGAGAGCGACTTCTTCGTCGCCGTGTAGAAGAGTGTCCACGCCGACTCGTGACCCGTTGACGGCCACGGCCAGTCCAAAATCGATCCAGGATGTCAATTCAAGCTGACCGATCAACGCCTCGACGGTGGTTCCTTTCACCACCTTGGCGGGGATGGACCGACCTCCCAAACGTTCAGCAAGGGGGCCAAAGGCGAGGACTTGCACGCTCACAACGTCGGTCGACTCCATGACGTGCCGAGGGCGCAGGGATTTATGAACACAATTCAGCCTCCTCAACCATGGGTCATGCGCTGGAGGCCAACGGCCTGTGGAAAGTTTACCAAACGGGGGAATCCGTCGTTCAAGCCGTTTGCGAGGTCTCTCTGGTGCTTCAACCCGGGGACATGGTGGCCGTTATGGGTGCATCCGGATGCGGTAAAACCACCCTGCTTAACATCCTCTCCGGCATCGATGAACCTTCAGCCGGATCGGTTTCGGTGCTCGGTTCTCCCCTCTATGGCGTGTCCGACAACGAGAGAACGGCGTTGCGGGCCAAGCACTTCGGGTTCATTTTTCAAGATTTTAACCTCCTGCCGGTTCTGTCTGCCCTCGAAAACGTTGAGTTGCCTCTGCTGCTTGCAGGAATGTCGCCTCAAGATGCTGCTGCACGCGCCTTGGAAGCCCTCGAACGGGTTGGCCTCGCCGACCGAGCAGACCATCGTCCAGCAGAATTGTCCGGAGGCCAACAACAACGCGTGGCGGTGGCACGGGCGGTGGTTCATCAGCCGGCCGTGATTTTGTGCGATGAACCCACGGGAAACCTTGATTCCTCCACATCCGATGATGTCATGGCACTCCTGCACGACCTCAACCGAACGCAAGGAACCACCTTTCTCATCGTGACTCACGACCAATCCATTGCCCGTGCTTGCCAACGGGTGGTGACCATGAACGACGGTCGCATCGTGTCCGACAACCCAAGAACGCTCGAGGAGGCATAGGGCTGCTGTTGACCGGTGTGTTGTTGACGTTGGGTTTGATGGCGTTGAGCATCGCTGGTCTGCTGGCTTCACAATGCCTTCGAAACCTTTCTCGGTTGCGACAAACACTTCTTGTTGTCGGATCCACCGCCGACGGCCTCATCGGTTGGCTGATTCTAACGGCGCTTGGAGTCTCGTCGCTTCATGCCCTCGGCGGGGGGGCTCTTTTCGGGATTGTGTCGTTCACCTACCTCCAGCCCATGCTGGTTCCTCAACGCTGGTTGATGTGGAGATTGGCCAAGGAGAACATCCGTCGACGGCCTCGGCAAGCCGTTCTTCTCGTGGCCGGTTTGGTCATTTCTTCAGCCATCATCACTTCTTCTTTGGTGGTGGGCGACTCGTTGGACGCAACGGTGCTGCGCGAGGTTGAGGCCTCGTGGGATGAGACAGATGTGCTCGTTGCCGGGTTTGACCAGAGCACCGGCCTGCGTGTCGAATTTGACCAAGATCTCGCAGAGCGCACATGGGAACGAATCCAAACCGACCCGACCCTTTCCTCGGAAGTTGTTGGTCGTCAATACGGTGCTGTCAACGTGGTGAGTTTGTCAACAAACAATTCACAGGCGGAACCAGCTGTCAGTTGGTTCGCAAGGGATGCGGCCGTTGATGCAGAAGGGATATGGTCGCCGTTGGGCATCAACAATTATCGATACATCGATGTCCAGGCCGCCAACGACGGGGCCTTGCTGCCACAAATTGCCGTGAACAAGGTGGCCAGCGAGGCGCTTGGCGTGGTCTCTGGTGACCTCCTCACCATGGGTTATCACACCACATCGGACGGTGACCGAATACGACAGGAATCCACCGTTCAAGTGGCGAATGTTGTGGCGCAAACAGGTCAGGGGGCCTCAGCAGGCACGCAATCTCCGGCCGTGTTTACCGATTTGGCTACGGCTCAACAACTCACGGGGAGTGAAGGTCGCCTGAACCGAATGTCCTTATCGCTCCACGAAGACATTTCCTCAGAAGCGTACGACAAGGTCATCGAACGCTTGACGCAGACCATGGCTGAAGAGGTGACCGCCTCGGATGCTGGCCTCAACTTGACCTACGACGACACCACCGCTTCCATCACCCTGTCCAGCACGCAAGGGCTCGGCCGCCTTTCCGCTCAGGATGTTGTGGCGCTCCGTGAAAACAAAACCGGCTTGCTGCCCAACACCACGTTGCTTGAGGTGCTGCAAGTGCCCCTGATCGACGCTGTTGTTGAAGGAGCACCGCTCCTCTCCCTCGCCGATGGGGACGTCACGGAACTTCACGGTACACAGACGGCTGTTTGGCACAGAGGTCCCGGAGGTTTTGGGGTCGAGCATGTGGCCAACGCTTCAACCTGGGTGTGGCAGGTCGAGAGTGGTGACCGTCTTCACGACGTGGTCTACCATCATGACGGCCAGCAAGCTCTTGGAGCCCATGACAACGGTTTGGTGTTGGCCTCAACAGCGCAGATTGACGACGAAGATGCAGGAAGCGTTTCCGATGAAGGCCCCTACGTGGCCGCTGAATGGTTCGATGATGGCTGGGTGACTGTCTTGGCCGATGACGATCGGTTTGAACTCCAAGGCTTCAACCAGGGTTTGGAACGAACGTTCTCTCATGAGGTGGATGTTTCTCGGCCATCGACGGTGTTGCGGTATGAATTGCAGATTCACGACGAGCGTCTTCTCCTCGGGATTGAAGGTCTTCTTGAGATGCGTTGGTACGAGGTTCACATCACTCCAGTCAATCTCTCATTTGACGAAACCGACGCGCCTCCAGAAGAGAACGGATCTGTCACGCCACCAGAGGTTTGCAACGGACGTGCGATTGCAACCGGTCCTCAAGGCAACATCTGGTGCTCTGTAGAGGGTGGTCTGGCCTTGGTGTCTTCGGTTGATGAATCGGTGGTTGGTTTGAGGTTGCCGTTTTTGTCCGACGCCCCTGGGTTTGGAACCTTTCCACAAATGCTGCTGGCTTTCGGTGGTGAGGGAATGGCCGCCAACGTCGACGAAGGCAACGTGTCCATTTCCCCCCGTTTGAGTGCCTTGGCTCTCAACACGACGTCAAACATGTCGTTTACTGGATTGGTTCCTTTCGCCTTTGGTAACGATACGGCGACGTCTCTTGTTCCTTCGAGCGATTACACGTCCCTTCCCGGTCTTGATTCCCTCAGTGAACTGGAAGCATTGGTTCTGGGCGTGATTTCACTTGAAGATGCTGAAGTCTTGGCTCTCGCAGAGGACGATGAACGATCCATCTTGCTGATTCAATCCAACAACAGTGGGTTTGTTTTGGGTGAGGATGCCCTTGAACGGCTCACTGCATGGTTTGACGAACGGAGCACACCAACCGACATGGGGTTGGAAATGAGCGCAGTTAAACGGGACGCTGCTGAGCAGGCCGAGGCATCATCTGGCGTCCTTTCCGCCATGTTTCTCGTGTTTGGCTCGTTCACCATAGCAGCAGGTGTCTTGCTTTCCCTGACGATTATTATGCTCCTTGCTGATGTTCGCAGGAAGGAGACGGCTGTGGTACGGGCGGTCGGACTCCAGCAGAGCGATGCTCGAGCCATGTTCGTTCAGGAAGGGTTGCTTCTTGCGATGATTGCCGGTGCGATTGGGGCCGTCATTGGGCTGGCGCTCGCATGGATCATCGCCGTAGGTTTCACGTCCATCTTTAGTTCGGTCGGGGCTCAAAAATTCGCCTTTTCATTCACCATGGATTCGTTGATCGCTGGGTGGGTGTGGGGCACCCTTCTGGCTTATGTTTTGCTTGCATCCTCGGCCATCTACAACGCTCAGTTGAACATTGTTCAGGCCATTCGAGGTGCTCGGCCTCGCTGGAACACCAGCGTTCCTTGGGGGTTGTTGCTGATGCAAGTGTTGGCTCTTGGTGGCTCGATTTTGTTCCTCGGTGTTCTTCTATTGTCGGGTCGGTCAACGGGATTTGCTTATGCACTGTACGTGTTGTCCGGTTCGCTCTTGCTTTTGGCGGTGACTCCCGTGATCACGTGGCAAACCCCGCTCTGGTTGAATCGAAAGAGCGCCATCTCGCAACGCTGGGTGCGCCATGCGCCTCGCAACACCCTGGGCGCTGTTGGGGTTGGGTTTTTGCTTTGGACCATGGCGTTGGCACCGTTTGACCCGGTTCGTTCGAGCATGGAACCCAATGAACTTGCGTTCATTGTTCTCGGCCTTACTCAGGTTGCAGCAGGCGTGATGGTCCTCACCAGCCTTGCTCCACTCTTCGTCCAACGCTTGAGCAAGTCACGGTGGGTGACGAAGCGGACCGGGCCCATCGGTGCTGTGGCTTTGGCGCACCCCTTGGCAGCACCCTGGCGTTCTGCTGTCGTGATGGGAATGTTTTCAATCACCATGTTTTCAGTCGTCGTGCTGTCGGGTTACACCACTCAATTTGATACCTACTCAACTGGGTTTGTTGAGGAGGCAGAAGGCGAGTTCGAATTGATGATTGCTTCCAGTCGTTCAAGGCCGATTGACATTGACAACGACCCGGATTCGTGGGGTTTGGACGCCGATCTTGCCGAACAAATAGATGCGGCTGGGCGCGTAGCACGAGCAACAGCTTTCCTCGAGGACGATGAGGGTCAACGCATTCCTTACATCCTTCGCGGCGTTGACAGAGGGTTCATCGAACATGGGGGCCTCCCGCTCTATGCCTGGGATGGTGCATTGGGTTCGACTTCCGACGATGCTTGGGAATCCATTGGACGCTTCAACAACATCGTGTTTCTTGATGCTTCATTCGGTTTGGAATCGGCAGCGGATGGAAGCGGGTTGTCTCCGATGCAGTTGTCCATTGGAGACGAGATCACCATCGTTGATTTTTCCAATCCAAAGAACACCCTTCGTGTGACCGTTGGAGGTTTCCTTGAACAGTCATCTTACCTCTTTTCTCCGGGTGTTTGGATGGCGTCAGATCCGGTGACTGAGCAGTTCAGTGGCGAGGTGACAAGGATGTATGTCAGCCTTGCAGACGATGCTGAACCCTTTGATGCAGAATATTCGAGTCTTGATGTATCAGGTCAAGGAAAATCCGTCGACGTCAGGCGAGCCGCTCTTGAACTTGAGGACGCTCTCCAACAGGCCTTGGTGGATGATGGAGTGGTGGTTGACACGGTGGTGGAGGACATCATGATCATTCAGGGGCTGGTGTTGGCCATTCTTGCGTTGTTCGAAGGTTACCTTGCGGTTGGACTGATCGTTGGAGTTGCTGGAATCGGTGTCGTGACGGTTCGAAACGTCAGTGAACGGAAACGAAGCGTGGGCATGTTGCGGGCCTTGGGTTTCCAACGGCGTCATGTCTTGGGCGTCTTCGTCATCGAAGTAACTTGGTTGGCCGTTGTTGGGTTGTTGAACGGGCTGGTGATGGGGTACGGCTTCCATCGTATGTTGTATGAATCCATTTGGGCCGAACAAGGAGCCGCTTTCTTGTTCCCTTGGGGGAGGGTTCTTGCCTTGCTGTTTGGATGTTGGTTTGTCGTGCTTTTGGCTACCATGGCTCCAGTTCGCAGGGCAGCGAACATCCCTCCGTCTGCAGCCTTACGGAGTGTTTAGGTTGACTCCCTTCGTGTGAGCTGTGTTCAACTCCTTGTGCTCATTGACCTTCATAGCACAACGGGGACTGCGCCTTGTTGACACGAAGTAGGGTTATTAATTTGATATAAAACAAGTGGCCTATAGTATAAATACCACGCATGTTGTAGGGTTACGCACCGAACCTTCGGGGGTATTGACATGAAGAATATGACAGCAGTTGTTTTGGCGCTGTTGATGATGACGAGTTATCTCGCTGTCGTTGACATGACCGAATTTGAAGAACCTTTGGCCGAAACACAGGAAACCAGCGCTCGTGCGGGCGCCGACCCCAGTGTGTTGGCCATCACCACACCGAAAGAAACCGTTTGCGATCTGAATGGATGCCGCAACACGCTTGAAGTTGGTCAATCAACCACATTCTCTGCCTACATCCAAAATGTAGGCGACGCTGCAGGCGATGATCTCGCTTACTCCGTGACGGTGTACCTCACGGACTCCAGCGGTGCTGTGGGCAACATCGCCCAGGACGCCAATGGACAAGACCTCATGTGGGAAAACCTCGACGCTATGTGCGATGACGGAAGCGTCTGCGACTTTGACTCGACCGCCACGCCTCACCCCTTCCCAGCTAACGCCTACTTGGGCGGTGGCAAGCTCACCCTCCAACAAGGCGGTGCTGACATTGAATGGACACCTTCAGAAGGCAACTACATCGTGCAGATTTCCGTTTCCAGTTTGACCGATGCTGACGTTGCCAACAACGTTGAACAAATCGACGTCACCGTGGCCGATTGGGCCGATGTTGAGATCGACCTTTCATGGGATTCAAGCCCAGACCAAGACAGCTACACCATTCCTCAAGCAGACTCCACGGCGTCATTCACACTCTCCGTGACCGCTACAGGTTCTGACACCTTTGACCCTCGAAGTGTCAATGTTCGCTTGGCGTTGTCCGGGGACATCGATTCAGCCCAAGGCACCTTGAACGGCAACAGCGTCAATCTATCTCAAAACGCAGGCATCACCTACCTTGAGGCGGGCACCAGCACTTCTGTGGAGGTCTTCTCCAACATCACCGACCCCAACGCTACGGTTCAATCCAACCGGAACGTGGTTGCCTACCAAAACACGTGGACCTTCCTTGGTACAGTGACTGTAGACAGCAGCAACAACGATTCCAGAGTGACCATTGACGCAGAACTTGAGAACTACACCCTCTATGGTCAGTTCGATGAATGCGTTGAAACCTTCGTAGAAACGGATCCCGTGACTCAGGAAGAAACCACAACGACCTACAACAACTTCTGTGAGGTTTTGGTCAGCAACGATGACCGTCCGGGAACCGATGAAGATTCGATTGCAGGAACCAAATCCACCTACCACGACATCGCTGTGTCTCGTGTCGGTGTTTACCAAGGGTACAACGCTGATGGCACCGGTCTTCCCTCCTCGTTCGTTGAAGCAGGCAGTGGCCAAGACCTCAATGTCGGTGTTTCTCGCCTCTACGCAGAAGTCCAACACCGTGGAAGCGATGCTCAAAACTCCTACGGATGGAACGTCATGTACAGCGTGATCAAGGACGGCGTGAACGTCGCCAACGGCACCGTGAACGACTGCACCAGTGGATTGGAGATGAGTTACATGCACCAGCCTCTCGGTGGACAACCAGGTGCATCTTTGACCGGCTTCGTATGTGTTGAAGTGACCCTCTCGCCCGGAGAATACGAATTCAACGTGGAAATCATGATGGACGAACGTGGCAGCACCCCTCCAGAAGGACCGGGTTCATGGTCTGGCGCATTTGATGCCCGTTCGAGCAACGACGATGCCCGTATGGTTTCTGACGTGGTCAACAACCTCCCTCTTATCACTTCTTTTGAACTGGTGACAGAAGGTGAATTGGTCGTTGGAATGGAAGGACTTCTTGAATTCAGCGTCAACGCATTCGATGTCGATGACCCGTCCGGCTCAGGATTGATGTTCAACTTCACCAACCAATACGGGGCCTTTGCAGGCTGCCAAGGCAGCGCTGCAGACGGAGCCACGTTGTGCTCCACCCCATTGACCAACGAGTACGTGGGCAACCTTGCTGTAAACGTGGTCGTCACCGACGCTCACGGCGGCGAAGTCAGTTCATCCATGATGCTCAACGTCTGGAACTCTGCTGTTGGAACAGCCACCAGCGCCGCAGGCGTTGAAATCGCTTACCCTCTGGAGTATTTCGCCAACAGTCAATTCACCATCACCACCTTTGAGGACGTGGATTTGTCCAACTACGCAGGTGTCGTGCTACCAGATTACACCGGTTCCTACGATGCTGTTGCTGCCGTGAACTACGTGCCAAGCACGACGTTCGCATCTGCAGACGTTCTTTCGCAAACCCTCACGCTGACCGTGGACAACACACTCGGGGCCACATCCTTGTGGTACATTGACAGCAACAACCGTTGGATCCTCTTCGACGGAACCTCTGCCGAATCAGGACCAACTCAGATGGAGTTCAGTTACGCAGTACCAGCCAACAGTCCAGTTGTTCCTGCCGGAACATTCGTGATGATGGGCGGGCAACTGGCCCAAGCCACCATTCCAACGGCAACCGTGAGCGGCTTCTCAGTCAATTCCTTGCAAGCTGGTGCCATTGGCATCTCTTGGGACATCACTGGAACCCTTCTCGCCTCCGACAACGTTCGAATTTGCGTCAGTGACACCCCAGGCGTTGGCCTCCCCGATTGCGTGAACGAGTTCAACACCACAGTGCTCGATACGGACCGCTCCTACACCTACTCAAACCGAGACTTGGCCCACGGCACCGTGCTCCATGTCAACGTGGCCGTGTGCAACGACCAAGGTTGCTCAACCGCCGGTATGGGTACAGCAACGGTCGACCGTGAGGTTGAAGGCGATGTTCGTGCCACCAACCTGCGTGTTAACGAAGACGGGGCCGACTGGGTCGTCTCTTGGGACATTGAAGGCAACACCGATGACGTCGCTATGTGGCATGTTTGTTACATGCGTGCAGAGGCATTCACGGCTGCAAACATGCCCACAAACTGCCCAGACAGTGTCATGGGTTCCGACGCCACAACGCTGACCATCGCCAAGCCAACCGTGGCAGGTACATTCACGTACTACTTCACGGCCGTTCCTATGGACAACTTGAGCAACATGGACGCACAAGGTCAGATGAACAGCATCGATTACTTCCGTGCATCTGACAACACGAACATGGACGACAACAACGGGACCGTTGGTGAAACCGGCGACGGTGCTTCGTCCGGTATCCCAACCGCTGCTTGGGGCGCCATTGCTGGCGTCATCATCGTGGCTTTCGTGGTTGGTGCATTCATCCTCTCCCGAGGCGATGGTGAAGGCGGCGACGACGAGAAGTGGGATTACTGATCGTTGAACGACACAACCACCCCACCTCACAGAGGTGTACAACACCAGGGGGGGCGTTACGGCGCCCCCTCCGGCTTTTTTTCTCTCCATCCCAATGCAGTCAGACTGTTGCTGCATTGCGACGAAATGGCTGAATAGCCTTTTCTTTCACGCACTCCTTGCCGATGCATTCTCCAAGTTTGTTGAGCGCCAACCAAGCTCGTCCACTCAGCAGAGTTCTGAATGTGCATCGGAATCGCAAGCTACGAACCGAACTCGATTGACCGATCTTATCGAGGCCATTCTTCGGAAGTAAAGATCATGCCCTGTTGACCTCCAAGTACATTAGGCTAAACATCTGAAATTCGTAGGTAATAACCCCAATTTTGTATATCAAATTTCCGTGGGAGGCCCCGCCATTCTGGGGGAATTTTTTGAGGTGTAACGACATCATCAGTTTGTGTAACAATTTCCAATAAAAAGACCCCCTACGGTCTCGTATGGTGGTATTTTTTCGTTTACAAAGAGTGGTGATGTGACACCGTCTCAAACATTTTGCACCCGAATTAATATAAGTGGTGTAAGTAGTGGGGTGCTTTGCATACAGTCCGTATGGGGGAATGACCTATGTTGGGAAACAAGAATAAGAAACAGAAAACCGTCTTCGGCGGTATCGGAATTGCACTACTGTTGTGCGCGTTGATGGTGCTCATGCCAATGAGTGGATACGTAGACAACACAAGTGCTGAAGTTGAGTTTGTGGAAGCAAGCACAACGGAGGATGAATTTTTCAGCCTCCCCGAGCGCATCGCTGAAGCAGACTATGAACTAAACCCTGCCCTTGAACTTCAGGGCATGCGTGATGAGACGACCAAAACGTACCTGAATGAAGACGGTACGTTCTCGCAGATCGTGACGAGTGAACCAATTCACTACTACAACGACGAAGGCGTTTGGTCCGACATCAACCTGAACATCCAAGCTCGTCCTGACGGATGGGCTGTGACCGAAAACTCGTTCACGACCATGTTCGCTCCTGAAGCAGCTGGCGGGATGGCCATCCAGGCCAACCAGTTCGTTGACCCGATCTACTCCGGTATGAACCCCATGATCGTGGGGCTCGATACCCTCCAAAACGAACCTTTCGTGATGGAATCTGCTCCTGCCCACACCGGCGTGGAAGTTGGCGGAAACGTCATCCGATACCCGCTCGCAGACGGCATGAACCTTGACTACACCGTGCAATCCACGGGCGTCAAGCAAAACCTCGTGCTTCGTGAAGCACCGATCATCCCTGAACACATCAACTACTTCGGTTTGAGTGAAGCCATGGTGTTGCCTGTTGGTTACGCCCTTTACTCTGGAGAAACCGTTGTCGGTGAAGAAATCTTGACCACTCAGGACCCTCTCCACATCCGCAACGTCGAAACAGGAGAACTGCTCGCTGAAATCCCTGCCCCAGTGGTCGTCGAATCTGGCGATGCTGAGCCATACACTGGCACATTCGTGGTGCGTGCAAACGGCCCCAGCATCCTTCTCGTCACTCTCGTCGAAACCGATTGGCTCCTCTCCGAGGACCGCGTTTATCCCCTCGCCATTGACCCAACCATCAATGTGAACTCGGCTTCCGGCGGTTACTGCTACATCTACTCCGCATCGTGCTACACCAGCACCACCCGTTACCACTACCGCAGTTACGGTACCTACTATTACGTGCCATGGAACAAATTCACCTTTACTTCAGCCAACTCCCTGGCGCAAGGTGCTACCATTGACAAGATTGAATTCCGCAAGTACATGGCTTACGCCAACGCTCAGAGTGTGAACTTCAATGTGGTCGTTCTCGAAGAGTGTGGCCTTGACGTGCGTTACAATTACGGCATCACCACCAACGCTTGCAACGGAAACCCCATTGCCAGTTCAAAGATGGTCACCAACTACGGTGGATCCAATGCCCTTTCCCTGCTCTCTTCGATCGGCAACTCCCCAACAGCCGCTACAGTGGGCTCGACCGGAACCGGCTGGAAGACCGTTTCTTTGTGCAGCACCTCCACGACCTGCAACGTCACAACCGACGGTATTGGTCACATCAAGGAAGCACAAGCCAACCTCACGACCGTTGGAATTGGCGAACACTACAACACCAGTTCGTACTACAACACCCGCGCATCAGCCACGGGTTCGACCAACTCTCACATCCGTATCGTCTACTCTGGAGGTACCGATCCTGACGCCCCAACCGCCAGTTTCACACCTTACACAGGAATCGATTCATACATCGAAGGCGAGCGCACATTCTTTACCACGCTAACCGACATGTCCGGTATCGACACCACGACTGCTGGCGCACCTTCTCTCCACTACTCGGTTGACAACGGCACCACATGGTCCGAGACCACCTACGGGCTTGGCACCAACAGTGAATTTGATGGCGGCGAACTTGTGTCCGTCGGCACCTGCGGTACTTCCGACAGTGAGTGCACCTTCAAGGCACGAACTCCCGCCTTGGAATACGGCGACCAACTCCAGTACTACTGGGAATTCCAGGACCTGGCGCCCACAACACAGACGCCTGCTGGACCCAACACCGGATTTGAACCCGCTCTTGTTGGAAACCAGTCCACGCCCACGCCTTACACCGTCGATATTGTTGACCCCGAGGATGCTCCTGCTGACCACAAAAAGATGACCACCTTGTCCACCGATGTGCACGCAAGCAGCCAATTCACGCCTCAAGGATTCTTCGACCGTCAAATGACCTACTACGCTCACAGCAACGAATACTTCTTTGAATTTGACACATCGGGCTGCGGTACCGGCTCACAACAGTGTTTCTACACGTCCACTTCTACCTTTTACGCCAACTGGCTGCTACGCTGGAACAACAACGTTCCAACCGGCTCCTACGGCATGAACTCCGGTTCAACGTCCGGTAACATGGAACTCCGTGCTACCGACGGTGGATACTTGCAGATCAACGCCGCTGACGGCCCAGGAATGAACCTGATTTACCACTACGACAGCGCCACCAACGAATGGGGTACTGTCGGCGTTGACACGGAGACTGGCATCGACACCATCCTCACCGGTGGAAGTTCGATGACACAATCTGTGTCTTACGGTTACACCTCAGCATACAAATTCTCCATCCCAGGAGACATCACCGGTACCTTCGGTAAGCACACCTTCAACGCCACCGGATCATACATCGACAACTCCACCGGCTCCAACGTCACCATGTACAATGCAAACCGAATGTGCGTGACCACCAACGGATGGTATTACTTCTACCGCGCTGGCACCTACGACCGCTGCACCTCTGCTTACTACATGATTTACGGATCAACCACCAGCTACCGCTGGTCCGGATTCGCTCTTGGGTCGGGTTACTACGGCCGCCAAGCCACCTCCGGAACGATGACCTACAAGGTCGGCAACGTCGCACCGACACCCGACACCTTCGCACCAGAGTTCATTCACTCTGCTCTGGGAGATTCCCACTCGGGAACACGTGTCGTTTCTGTGCAAATCATTGACGCTGGTGACCCATCCTCCGGATTGAACACCACCGAGACCCCAGGTGTCGGACCCACAATGTACTACCGAGTGACGCCTGATGGCGGCACGGCAGGCTCTTGGAGCTCCGTTCTCATGGACGCTGAAGGCGTCTCTGACCCAGCCGATTGTGCCCTCGCAATGTGCACATGGACCGCTGACATCGAAGACCTCGAAGTCAACGACAGTGTGGATTACTACTTCACGGCCAAGGACACCTCCACGGTGAGTTCCACGCCCAACGCCAACACCTCATCCACCTTCGACTTTGCACGTGGCGACCCCAACAAGGTCCTCGTGGTTGAGTGGCGAGACCGCTCATACTACTACACCTACGGACCAATGTGCACCGTTCAGGCTCTCTTCTACGACGTGACCAACGAAATTGAATACAAATACGATTCCAACTGCCGCACGACCTACAACTCCTGGTCGATCGGTTACATGGACCAAACCCGACAAAAGGGTGACAGCATTTTGTACTCCTCGTCGACCAGTTACAACAACAACCCCGGCCACCAGCCAACATCCAACAACTACCGTATCCAGACCAGTGCCACAAGTCACGGCTGGGAATCCTTTGACCTTGGATTGACCGAAGTTGCCAACGCTAACACAGCGTTGTCCGGCACATCGGGTGGTACACCATACACCTACTACTGCTGGTACTACTACTCGTCCTACCAGAACCAGTGCAACGCCAACGTGGACATCCCCGCCGGCTTTGAGTTTGATTACTTCGGCACAACCTACGACGGTGACGACACCAACGACCGAATGCAAATCGGCCGCCAAGGCTACATGTATTTCGTTGACAACGGCAACACCAACGTTGAGCGTGGTGTTTGGACATGGCACAACCCACAACTGCCTTACAGCAGCAGTTCCATTGCTCGCCCCGGTCTGATCGCACCGTTCTGGTCGAACTACAACAACTACTACTGCTTCACCACCAGCACCTCGGATTGTTCCACCTACTACCGCATCATGCCTTACGAAGGCAAGGGAACCGACGTTACCGCTGACATCACTGCAGACCCCAACTGGGATCTCACCGACAGCCCGATTCGCATCAACCCAACCAACGACTACCTCGTTGTTTCGTCCGACTTGACGATTCAGCCTGGTGTGCAAATTCAGATTGCACCCGGCAAAGGGATCTCCTTTGACGGCGCTTGCACCCGTTTCACCGCCATTGGTAACGAATCGAGCCCAATCAACTTCACCGGTGTTAACAACGGCGAGTGGTTGGGTATGTCTTTCACCGACGACTGTACGACAGCCACCGGTACCGACGACCGACACCAGTTCAGCCATGTCAACTTTAACAACACAACCGATGCTGTGTTCCGTGCTGGATCTCGCCACAACGGCCAAGGTCCTTCGTGTGGAACATCAACCGCTGACTGCAACGCAGGAAACTTCACATTGAGCGACGTGACCTTCTCCAACGTTGGCTCCGTGTTCACTCACGGTAGCGGACAGGGTACGGTCATCACCATGACCGACTTCAGCATCAGCGATGTTGACGAATCGTGTTTCAACGTCCCTGAGGATAGCATGTTGACGCTTATGGAAGGAACCATGACCAACTGCAACACTGACGGTGGTACCAGCGATGGTGCCGTGGTGAGCGTTGCCGGTTCCAACGGCGACGGCCTCCTCCACATGGAGAACGTCACGGTGACCAATGCGTACCAGAACTTCATCGATGTCGACCTCGAACACTTGTTCTTGTCCAACGTCTCGGTGACCAACGCAGCATCCAGCCTCTACACCATGAAGGCCATCGACCACACGCCGACTCAGGCTACTTCTACGGCTTACTTGTTCAACGTCGACGTGCCCAACTACGGCATGGACTCGAACATTGACGCCATGGAACACTTGACCCTCCACGACGTGGATTTGACCGACAACGACCTCGTGATCCGCCCCGGTGGTGCCTCTCAAACCGGAGCTGGCCCATCAAGCGCAGATGCGATTATTGACACACTCACCGCAGGTGACCTCACCATGGCCCGAGTGCATCCCGGCACCTTCGATGACCTCACGGCCGGAGACGTTACCATGTCCGGTAGCGCCATCACTTCTGAAACGATGAACATGGGCAATTTCGACATTGGATCCTTTGCCATCACCGGCTGCGGCTGGACCTTGATCATGGACACACCATCGTTGGACGACTTCAAGTCCTCTGCATCGTGCTCCAACTCCAAGAACACCGCTACCATCAACGATGCAACCTTCAACCACGGTTCACTGACAACGGACGTCATTGACGGACGAAACTCGATGATCACCGTTGGAGAGTCCACAATCACCTCGACCACCGCCAATGTGTCTACCGATGTTGGTAAGGCTCGCTCCGGTGCAGACCTTGTGTTGATCGACGTTTCCTTGAACGGGAACGACTGTGCTGACGAAAACGGTTCTACGGGCAGCTGTTCCGTTGATGTTGCGACTTCAACGTCCAACCCGTCGATGGTCTACTACGGTGGCCTGGCTACTGTTCGCCTCTATCGAGTTGTCAACTCAGCCCCAGTCTGGAAGGGCGACCACGTTGTGACCACCACCCTCGTGAGTGGCACGACCTCTGAACTCTTCCAAGTTGGATCGCACACGACCGACGCTAACGGCAACGCCAGCGTATGGGTTGTTGTGGCTGACAGCGACGGTACGACCTACGAGGACCACATTCTCCGTGCATTCGGAACTGCGGGACAAAACGAGACATACCCCAACGATTGGGGCGTCACGTCCTTGGCCAGTTCATGGTACAACGACTCGTTCACCTGGGGCGACCACCTCAGCCTTGAGTTGACACCTGTCCCGATCTCGTTCAACGACCCCAACTTGGACTGCCAGACCTTGGTCAGCGACCCAGCCTGGTCCAATATCAGTGCCAACTACAACCCTGCTACGAAATTGTTCACCTTTGACGACACAACGCTCAACGTGGCGGCCGACCTCTTGTTGGACGGCTGCGGTATCGTCCTCAACGGTGGTAAACTGCAATTCCAAAGTTCGGCTACCAACAGCCCAGTCATCACGTTGGCAGATGGAACAGGTAACTTTGCCGGTTCCAAGGGTTCCATCCTTGCAGACGATGGTGGAAGCAGTGGCAACAAGGCCATCATACGGTCGATCTCTTCGACGTATGGACTGAACTTGGACATCCAATCCGGCTCCTTGACCCTTGACAACGCTGAGTTGCGAGATCTGGCTCAAGACGCTACCATGGATGCTGCTTTGTACATTGGATCTGGTGCAACCTTGACCCTGCGCAATGGAGCCACCATTTACGGTTCAACGGCCTCATCAGATGACATGGCCACGGTCAAACTTGACGGTGGAACGGCCAGCATCACCGATTCGACCATCCAAAATTCTGACACATCGGGAACTGCTCTCTGGATTGAGAACTCTCAGCCAGCCATTGACGGTATCACTGTCAAGGGCTCAGCAGTTGGTATCATGTCCTACAATGCCGCCCCACAAATCGAAGGATTCACCTCCAGCGGAAACACCGTTGGTGTCGAAACCTACGGCGGTATGTCCTTGCCTACCATCTACCGGAGTTCTTCTCTGTCAGGTCAGGCAAACGGTTGGACCACCTACCAGTTTGACATGTCCAACTACTTGGGTGAGGGAGATTATCTTCAACTTGGAGCCAACTCCATCTACGGTGGCGGTAACGCCCACCCATCGTACAACTACGCATCAAGCAAGTACTACTTCATCACCGATCGATACAACGTCCAACTCGAAGACGACAGTGGCAACGTGTGGAACGTCACCAGCAACGACCAAACCGGATACTACCCCTACAGTTCTTCAGACCCTGCTATCAGCAACTCTGAAGTTGGTAGTTACAACGGAGGTACTGGTGGAGCTCCATCATGGCACTGCAACTACTACTCGATCGACTACGGGCCCAACTACTTCCGAGAAGGATACTACTACATCATGCACCGCATGTGGTTGGGGAAGTCCTCCTACAGCTCCTACGACAAGCCCGATGAATTCGGATTCGCTTGGGAAGGTGTCGACGGCTTGACCCCTACTGGAACAAGTGCCTACCCGTACCGATACTGGGGTTACTACTCCCCATCGTTCTACTTCAACGGTGTCTACAGTCCTCCAGAAGGACCCAACGGACAACCAACGAACGGACCTGGACAACCTGGTAACATCGGCAACCCACTCAGCTACGCTTCGGGTGGATACTACAACAACTACGGTGTCTGCTTGGATTACGCTTACACGTACTTCATGCAAAGTGGACAGGGTGCTCGATTGACCATGCCCATCGTGGACATCTCCGCCAGCAACATCACCAAGGTGTCCCTCTGGGTTGACGTTCTTCACCGAGGCAACGACAACTACCAAGACCGTTACGAGTTTGTCGCTCGCGCCGGAAACGATCCAGGTGAACTGGGTGATTACCTCCGCGAGTCTGGTACCCCCTTGTTCGCCAACGGTACCATCACGGATGCTGACTACGGAATTGACGTCGGTGGCGCATTCGCCGCTGGTGTCTTTGAGAACATCACGGTGACGGCCCCAACCTACGCTGGTTTGCACGTGACCGGTCAAGCCGCCTCTTCGTTTGACGGACTTACTGTCACCGATGGTGACTACGGTGTCTTGGTCGGCTCCGCCGGATCCGGCAGCTTCCACCTCAACAATTTGGACCTCAACGACCAAGACCTTGCAGGTATTTACTACCTCAACGACATCAGCGGAGACGTCACCGGTTCCATTGAGGATTCTGCTGGACCAGCGTTCAAGTACGGTTCCGGAACCAGCAAGGACATCACATTCAGTGACATGTCCATAGAAAACAACTCTGTTGGAATAGATGCTGGCGGATCGGGTGATTTCACTCTGACCAACGTGACCATGAACAACACGGCTGATGTTGAAATTTCAGGGTCCTCCACCATGGACTTCATTGAAGGTACAGTTGACACCTCCATCGTGTCTGTAACTGGCATTGGTCAGTTCAACCGACAACGTCTGGTTGACATCACTGTTCAGGCCAACGTGTCTTCGAACACCACCAACGTGTCGGATACACTCGTGGTCTTGAAGGACAACAACGGAGCGGTGCAAGCACAAGTTGAAACCAATACCAACGGTGTTGCAGAAGGACTTACTTTCACGACCCAAAAGGTGGATTCAACCGGAGTTACCGTTTTGAGCACCACCGGATACGAAGCCGTTACTGTGGCGAAGATCGGGAACTACTACTACACTTCATCAAGTGATAACAACGGAGATTTCCGATACGACTTCCACGACATGACCCTGACGGACAACTCAGGACAACTGTCCACGATGTATCTTGAGGACACATTCACGGCTCGACTGTGCTACGGCTTCTCGTCCAGTTCCTACATCTTCCAGGAAACCTGTGCAAGCGGTCTATCGACAAGTCAATCTCGAACCTTCAGCAACGGTATGACGGAGTATGGGTACTACTATTCCCACGACGACTCTGACCTCGCTGGAGAAACAGTGATGATGGATTCACCGTTCTTCTATCTTGACAACGGCAACCACAACTGGAACGGCAGCACATGGATCTCCACAGCTTCCTACGACTACTACGGTACCAACATCATGTACATGCGAAGCAATTCCGATACGAACGTCTACTTCAGCGATTCAACGGTGACCGCCCTTGGAGTTTCTGATTCTGGAGACAACCAAGGATTCTCCCTTGGTCGACTCTACAACCCAATGGACCTTGTGATGAACAACACCAGCATCTCTGGACTGAGTGTCATCTACGGTTCCATGGCGTACAAGTACACCTGGAGTTCCACGAACCACCACACGCTTGAAGAATTCCAAGTGACCAACAGCACGTTCACTCACTTCCGTGGATACCGTGACGGTACCAGCCTCAACTACGAGGATTCGTGCATCGCCATGACCGGTGGTGACGGCGCTGTCATCGCAGACAACAACTTCGACAACTGCATGATTGGTGTCTTGATGGACCTGTCACCGTACTCCTACACGCACTCTCGCAGTGAATACGGATCCGACAACCTCACCATCAGTGGAAACACCTTCGTCAACGGTGGCGAAGTTGCGGACATCTACGGGGACCCCAACAACAACGTTGACGGTCTCATCGTTTCGGGCAACACCATGAACCCCACCAGCGGTGGAAGTGGAATTGCCATTCAAAGCGGATCTGCGAAGGACATGGTCATCTCAGACAACACCATCAACAACGCTGCAGACGGTATTTACCTCCGCTCGGTGATGAACTTCACCATTGATGACAACACCATTTCTGGTGTGAGTGATGCCTCCGAAACGGGTATCCTTGTCTACGGCGGAAGCGGTGATGTGATTGACAACACCTTGGTTGACGCAGACGGTGGACTTTACCTCTACCAGATGGAATCGCCTCCTTCACCATCTTCTGCTCTCTGTGAAATCAGCTCGAGCGATTACCGCCGATCGACGTCCTGTTCATGGACGCTTGCCGCAGGAAAGGAAGCAGCGTTCAACCTCGGAACCGACAGTTGGGGCTATGAGATCAGCATCACAGTTACGTTGCCAAACGGCACCACCGACAGCTGGCCCACCTACACCTTCAGCAGCAACACCAACTACAACCCGTTGAAGACCTACACCGACCCTGGAAACTACACGTTGACCGTGAGTGACTCGTTCGGTGACGGTGGTGCAACCATCACTGTTTTGGAGTCCTCCTCTGGCTCAACCGGCTATGTTGGACCTACGGTCACCGGCAACACCATCGGTGTCAGCCCAGGCCGTTCAGCGCCCAACGCACAAGGACTTGTTATGCTGGATTGCGATGGTGTTAACATCCAATCTGGAACGAACGCCATTACGCTAACCGACAACGCCATGGTGATTGAGAACTGTGACGTTTCTGACACTGGGTCCGTCCTCGTGGGTACCGACACTGCTTCCACCAACGGTATCTTTGGTGATGACAGCAACTCAGCTCTCTCGCTGAACGGAACCGACATCAGTGGATTCGCTACTGGTGTCATCAAGGAAGGCGGTGTTCTGAACATGTTCGGCGACGCTGACATCACTGGTGTTGATTACGCCGTTTACGCCGACGACACCGAAGTGATTGCCATCGGCGCCAGTGTTGACGGAGGAACTGCAGGAACAGGTCTCCACGTTGTCGACAGTGACAACGTGTGGGTCTATCCAATGGATGCGTCTGGACTTGTTGGAATGTACGTCGAAAACACACCGTTCCGCTGGGACGGTGGTGAATCCGACGCCACGACAACCTTGTCTGTTGTTGATGCCATCGGCAGTGTTGAGAACATGACCTGGTCAGCCTCATCTACGCAGATTGACGCCGGTTCAGGTGCGCATGTCACTTCGATTGGTAACACATTGAACCCATCGAGGATCAACGTGCACACCACCGCAGTCATCGACGAAGCCAACCTCTTGTCAATGGAAACGAACCACCTCGGTGCCTCTCCTACCAACGAAGTTGCTTTGCTCTTGACCTCCACGGACAACGAGCGTGCTTCCTACGTGTCGACAAGCTTCCAGCCTGAAGTCATGACCGTTGACGGATCCAACAACGATTGGGTTGGTGGCAACGCCCTCAACCCCGCTGGATTCGCTATGCCAGGTAACATGAGCGGTGACGGAACTGACGATTTCCTCGTGACCTACATTGAAGGCGACGGTATCTACTTCGGTATGACCGGAGCCGACCTGTCCACCTCTGACGTGATGATTTACCTCAGCGTTGACGGCGGTGGCAGTGATGTCGGCTACAATGGACTCGGCGGTGCTCACAACCTCCCATTCAACGCAAATTACGTGTTGTGGGCAGACAGTGAAGCCTCCAATGACCTGTACAGTTACGGCTTCCTCGGCTGGGGTCCCTCCAGCCTGAGCACGGCCAACACGGACGTTGACTTCTCCACTTCCGTGGCTGAGTTGTACATCCCATGGAGTCGTCTTGGCGGCATGCCCGACCAAATCGATATCGTGGCTATTGTGCAACAAGAAACAACTGCAGACATTGACGTGGTTCACCCCATGCAAACCATTGACGCTGGCACAACTCAACAGAACTTGACCAAGTTCATGACCGTTGAGCTGACCAAGGATGACCTTGCAACCGGTGAACTCGACGATGAAGTTCTGGTCTACCGTTCCTACAAGGGTTCGATCACGCCATCAGCTGCTAAGGAATACAACCTCATGGTCAAGACCGACGCAGATTGCGCTCAAGACTGGGCCATTGTGGAAGACATCTCGGTGGCCACCAACGTGGTCTTTGATTCAGGGTACACAGCTGGCACCGGTGAAACTACCGATGTTCGCTCAACCATTGACATCTTGCGAGCATGTCCAGTTATTGACACGGTTGGAACCAACCCGGCAACTGACGGACTGGTTGACTACAGTGTTGATGAAGACTCGAACGCCTACACCTTCAGCCTCACCGATTTGGCTGACGACGTGCAAGACTTGGAAGCTGACTTGACATGGAGCATGACGGAAGGAACGCTTGTGGCACACGACAACGTCTTGGTGGATTGGGTTCAGAACGGACAAAGTGTAACCATCACACCTCTCGATGACCAATTCGGAACCGTTGTCTTCGCCTTTGAGGTGACCGACAGCAACGGATTGACCGATGACCACAACATCACCTTCACCGTTGACAACATCAACGATGCTCCGGTGATCTGCAACATCGAGCGCGCCGACTGCATGCCAATCCTCTCAGAAGACGATGGTTTCAACAACATCCTGCCCGAAGGCTTCGGCACACACACCAAGTTCCTTGGTGACGTCTCGAACACCACACGTTCGTACATCCGTGACATGGCCAACGAGCAAGCGCCCACCCGCCAGGTCTACAGCTGGACCGCCATGGCTTACAACGACGGCACCACCAACGCCTGTTCCGCTTTCTCTGTGGACATTGACAACAACGAGTTGACGATTACCGAGAACGCGAGCAACGAACTTGGTGGCACCTGTGACATTGTCATGGGTCTGTCAGACAACGGTGCTGAAAACACTGCAGCAAGCCCATTGACGATTGAGTTCAACGTGTCCCCTGTCAACGATGCACCTGTCATCCTTGATTGGAACCGAACAACTTCGACGGTGATGACGGCCGACAACGGCTCGATTCCTGCTTTGCCATGGTCGATCTCCCTCATGGAAGACGACACCAGTATTGCCAACCTCACGTACGACATGTCGGCCATCAAGGACGATGTTGACCACGAGATGAGCGACTTGACCTGGACGGTTGAATCAACGGACCAATGTGTGTACACGAACTACTTCACCACGAACATCGTTGGTGACGATCTTGTGTTCACCCTCATCGAAGACGCTACCACCAACGCCAACGATTGGGAAATCGACTACTTGAACGACAACGGTATCCACCAAATCGGACCGTCTGGTTCTGAATACTGTCAGATCCGTTTGGTTCTTCGAGACACCGCTGTGGCTCCAAGTTACAACCCCAACTACGGAACCATGGCCATTGCTGACTACCAGCAAGGTGTGGCCACCAAGGAAATCGGTGTGCGTGTCGAAAACGTCCGTGAGCAAGTGCCAGACTACGCCTTCAACGATGAAAGCGGCTTCTCGTTCAACGGCGTGTCCAACGTCATGACCGGCACCTATGTGCCAGTCACTGTGACTGTGGATGCCGGTGGCGACGAAGGACCTTACCGATACGACCACATGTTGGCTGTAACCTTCCACACGGATGGTCACGACGACGTTGAATTGACACGGTACTACACCGTTCCATCCTACGGCCAGGACGTTGCCATCACCGAAGACGTGTTCGTCACTCGAGACACCACCCATGTGTGGGTCGAGATGGATGTGCTGACCTGTTTGGACAACCCGTGCGACTTGACAGCAAGCACCGCTGATCGCTTCCAAGTTGATGAACCCGCATCTCACTATGCGACCATCAACAACGTGCAAAGCACCGATGCTTGGTCCAAGCCTGGACAATACGGTAAGGACGCAACCAGCACCTCGCAACGCCGACCTCTCCTTGAGGACAGCAACTGGTGCAACAACATCATGACCTCACTCGAGACCGCTGATGTCTGCAACCATGCGAACCAGCCTGCCAGTGCGTTCCTGTCAACCGACCAGAACATGCCCAATGTCGTGGACACCATCGGAGCAAGCTCCGTGCCATCGTTCGCACCAAGCCTTGTCGCTGTGTCATTGGCCGGTCTCTTTGTCGGAGCCCTTACCCTCTCCAGCCGACGTGCTGACGATGAGGAAGAGGTCGCTTCCATGAAGGACGATGAAACTGCAGTCAGCCCTGTGATCGCTACCATCCTGATGGTGGCCATCACCGTGGTCCTCTCTGGTGTCATCTATGTCTGGGCTTCCAGCCTTGCAGAAACTGACGTGAAAGGAGTGCCTCGTGTGACCTTTGATATCGAAGACATCAACGGTGTTGACGTTGACCAAGGTCACTGGCGTATCTCAGTCCAAGCGACCGAGACCGATCTGGCGACCCAAGCAGTGGAAGTCCGTGTGGACTACCCCAACGCTACCGGCGGACTTGAGACCGTGGTTGTTAACCTCGCAGAAAGCAGCGGTGTGTACGGATTTAACCCGTCCAACAGCGATGCCTTCGTGATGTTTGTTGATTCAGTTGACCGTGAACAAACCGGCGAAGACGAGTTCCGCTCGGTCTCGACCTTCAACACCGGTGACACGATCTTCGTGCGAACCCACGCCCCTGACGGCACGCCTCTTGAAGGCGCAACCATCACGCTGACCTATGCCCCACCTGGTGGCGACGGTGCACTGTTGAAGACCTTCTCCGGATTGAACTACAACAAGGCTGTTTGATGGCGTTCGTCTCTTGAAGAACGACCTGTCTGGTCCCCTTTGAGGGGCTCTTCGGAGCCCCTCATTGGTGTGCTGTGTAGCATGGAATGCGAAGCCTTTCAAGCAGAGCCTCTGCTGGAAAAGCATGGACAAGTTGCCTCAAGTGGTGGTTTTCGATTGCGACGGTGTGTTGGTTGACGCTGTGAGTTCATGGCGAACACTGCACGATGCCTTTGGTACCGACAACGCTCACAATCTGAATCGCTTCATACGGGGCGAGATCAGCGACGTTGAGTTCATGCGGTCAGACATCCAGATGTGGAAAGCTGTCCAAGACCCCATCCATCAGGATGAGATCTTCCGTGCCTATTCGGGTGTCTCCTTGATGCCTGGAGCGAAGGAACTGGTTGCAGACCTGCAAGCAGCAGGTGTGTATGTTGCCATCGTAAGCGCTGGCGTTGATGTCTTTGTGTCATCCATAGCCGCCATGCTCAAGGTCGACGATTGGATCGCCAACGGTTTTGTCTTTGATGACAACGGATACCTCACCGACGAGGGTGTGTGCCGGCTTCACGCGACTGGCAAAGGAGCCATCATAACCCGGCTGCTCGACATGCAAGGTTTTGATGCCTCAATGTGCGTTTCAGTTGGAGATTCAGAAATGGACCTTTCCATGATGGTGGACGGCAGTCGTTTCATCGGATTCAACCCTTCAAGGCAGAGTTCCACAGACGCCTTTGCAAAAGCTGATGTTCCCGTTGTAATTGAGAAGGATCTTGGGCTGTTGAGGACCATGCTTGGCCTATCCAAGTCTTGAATGCACGTTGTTCCCGAACGTTCAATCACCTTCCATCGCACAAACAAAACTGCGTGATGGCTCTTGCCTACGGCGTCAAGCGAACGGTATGGAGACCGATTTGTGGCTTTTGAGGTTGATCACCGTTAGCATGCATGGTTTTGGTTGGAATCCCAACATACGTTGGTACGAGGTTTGGTCCTGCCATGTACTTGAGCATACCAATGTGGTTCCCCGGAAATCCACACACTCGTGACCATGCACGTGGCCTGTGACAAAAATATCCGGCACTTCACGAATGACCAACCCGTCCTCAGGCTCCGGAGAAAGTGGAGTTTTCCCCCCCCATTGTGGGGCAAGGTGACGACGTCGGAGCATTTCTCGCATGGCTTCTACTGGGTCGGCATACGTCACCGTTCGCAAGCCAGCTACAAAGTCATCGATGGACTTGCCATGGTAGGAGAGCAAACGAACACCGTGCAGCGAGAAATCACAGGGGTTTCCTACAAATGTCGTCGTGTTGTAATCCTGCTGAATGTCCTTCTCAAATGTGGGTTGAGGTTCAGCTGGACGAACTGCATCATGATTCCCTGGTAACATCAAGCATTCCACCCATTCTGGAAGCAATTCCAACAGCCTTGCAAATTCCGTGTACTGAGCAAACAAATCAGGAATGGCCAATTCTTTTTCCTGATCGGGGTAAATACCCACACCATCAACACAATCTCCTGACAAAATGAGGTACTTGATGGTCTTCGCAAGCGGGTCGGTATGGAACCATCGCACCATTTTGTGCCACTGGGCCTCAAGGAATGTTTTCGAACCAACGTGAATGTCCGAAAGGAAGGCTACACTGACACCTTGTTCTGCCGATGCCTTGTTATGGTGAGATTTGAGTGGGAAATGAAGATCGTCCACATAAAAAATATCCCCCGTTTGGCTAAATGTGCCCGAGACACCCAACACGTCGTCTGGCATCAATCCCGCTTCGATGATGGCTTCTTGGGCACGGTCCCTGTCGTCACCTTTTCGCTTGGTGAGCAAACACGTCATCTCCCCAGTTTCGTCTTCTAAGCCCCAGATCAAGTGGCCGTTTTTTGTGTAGCGGGGTTCATTGACCAAACCAATGGCGACCGCCTTGTTTTCGTATCCCTGGTACCTGGAGGATTCTGCGACCAGTCGTGCGATTTCTTGATGCTTGCGAGGGAGTTGAGAGTTTTTCACAATCAGTTTCCGGATTTGCTCCAATCGGTCGGTAAAACAAGACGTGATGTCCGACATTTTTCCTTCCGTTACGGAGTTGCCTGTGATGTCAAAATGGACGCTAATATCGGAAGGAGCATCGCTCGCATGCATGGAAAAATCCGAATGGTTCCAGTCGGGTAAGTTGTTGCGGAGCAAGACATCGATTGGTTCCGGTTCCACCATTGGTGCGACCGTCCGACCCAAATCAGTCGGCGGGGTTGCCATGGAATCCACCACTTCAGGATGCGACGACATGTCTGTGGGAAGTTGTTCGCGAATGGACGGTGTGTTGCCGGCATGAGCGATCATAGCATCCAATTGTTGAGGACTCAACATGCCGCCCGAGATGTTCAGGTCTGTGGCTGTTGCCAACACTTCAAGGGGGTTGTTTAGCGCCATTAAACGGTCATGCACCGAGCGTGGCGCCAGCAATTTGAGTTGGCGTAATCGGGTGGCGACCTCAGCCCAATGCTCACCCATGGCCTCATGTCGTGTTGACGCTTCAAAAGGTATGTGATGCACAAAATTGGGTTCATTCTTCGCCATCGGTCCAGGCGATGTCATCGCTCAGTGAAAAATCACCATCTTCAGTGTCTTTTTCCCAAGCTTCATCCTGCCAGGGTGCTCGCTCTTGAGCTTCCATCTCTCGGGCCTCAATGGCGACTTCAAGGGCTTGACGTCGTTGTTCCTCAGCCAACTTTGCTCGGGCGGCTTCTTCATGTTCCTCTCGGCTTCTCACCATCGCATCGTCCCAGCAATCCATGGCGGATAGGAGGGCAAAATGAACGAACCCGTTTTTGTTTTGCTCGCGGTTCCCTCCTATTTCGGTTCGAACCGATGTGGCCCACGAGGCGGATGCAATGCCGACGTACACGGTTCCTACCGGTTTGTTGGAACCCTCGTTGCTGGGTCCGGCTATTCCTGTTACAGCGATGGCGTAATCGGCGCCTGAACGCTCACGAGCCCCTTGGGCCATTTGGATGGCCACCTTTGCCGAAACGGCGCCTCGCTTCTCAAGGGTGTCGCTGTTGACGCCCAGTTCCTTGACCTTCGCTTCGTTGGCGTACGTGACCCAGGACTGTCGGAAATAGGCCGATGCACCGGCAATGTCTGTGAGTGTGCTGGCCAAGAGACCGCCCGTGCAAGATTCAGCCACCGTGATGGTGTAGTTCCCCTTTCGCAGGCGCCGAACCAACTTGGCAGCAGCGGATTGGACCGCTTCATCCATGTTCTTTCCCACTCGTCACCGCTTTATGACTCCTGTCATCGTCGGTTGGTTGAAATGGAGGAGGTCACAGGACCGATTGGGCCTGTGGTCTAGCGGCTATGACACCTCCCTTACACGGAGTTGATCGAGGGTTCGAGTCCCTCCAGGCCCACCACAGAGGTTTGATTTGTCAGTGTTCACTTCACCAAAGGCAATCGGTGAGTTCAACTCCATTGTCACTGATAACCTTTGAAATGCCAGATTTTAGGCGGAGTTCTTGGACTACAGCTCCCTCGTCAACGATCAAGAGATGAACGGCTCGGGACCAAAGTCCCCATTCGGGATGAGCACCACGGTGATCAACAGCAACCAGAACATCCTCGAGTTCTGAAAACATCAGGGCTTTGGTTGCCAGGGGGAGGTCTTCCGCCTTGAGGAGCAACCAACGTTTTCCGGCCATGGTTGACCTCGGTTGGTCGCCCAATTCATGAAACCATATCACGTTCATTCCATCACCTTGAATACCGCAAAAGGGCTACTGCTCCACCCAAACCCCTCAATTGGTCACCAGCATCGTGGTCGGTTGAACATTGAACGACTTCGCCTCCGAACCCTTTCAGTGTCTTCACAGCGTCTTCCCAAACTCCCGATGCATTGTTTTCCGTCTCTCGAAGAAGATCTGCGGAAATCAGCAACGTTTCAACGGCGCCTTCCTGTATTGATTCGAAAATATCCCTTTTGCCGTAAGCGACGGGTCCATCGGTGGAAATGCGTCGCCACGCCTCATCAAGCATGTTGATTTCTTTCACCATTTGATGCTCGGCCAACAGTTCACCTGCCAACCCTTCGCTCAGGACTTGGTTGGCGGCTCCCCGTCCTCCCATGTTGGTGGCCACACAAAGCATGGTGCGTTTGTGGCCGGCCTTTCGCAAATCAGCGTGCATTTTCTCCCTTGCGTGACCGGGTCCGCACACCACCAAGGGCATCTCGTTCGGAAGTTGGTCGGTCAGACCGTCGACGGTGGTAGCCCTGAACGAGGTGGCGATGCCCTCTGATTGGCGCAGGTCCCCGCGCTTTCCGCCTCCACGCATGGTCCAAGTTGCACTCTCACGCAGCCCTCGCCCAGTTACGAAGTAGAGAATCATCTCGTCGTTCTCAACGACCAGCAAGGCCACATGAGCCTGAGATGATGCGTTTGCGCTTTGCCGAAGAAGGTCGGCATCAAGTTGCGACAACATGGGGTGGGCTTTGAGGACCACCTCGTCGCGAATCTCAACCACATGGGTGTGGTGCATACCGACGTCAAAAGCGGCTTCTTCAATGATGCCGTGGACTCGAAGCGAATCGCTGAAGGCTTGATGCTCCGTGTGTTCAACCGCCAATTGAATCCACATTTTCTTTCGTTCCGCCTGTTTCGCCCTGCCACCTTCTTCGCCTCCAGTGGTTTGATCCCTGCGTTCGCCAAGCATCGCCAGCGAAACACCGGGTCGAGTGACTTTCGCCAACACCCAAACATCGTCTTGGGAATCAATGCGCAGCCTCCACTCGGTCGGGCTGCGCTTGATGATTTGCATGCTCTCACCCGAACATTCCGATGAGGTTCCCGTTTTCATCCATGTCCATGTCAAGGGCAGCGGGACGCTTGGGCAAACCGGGCATGGTCATCATGTCTCCAAGAATGGCCACCACGAACCCCGCCCCTGCGTTGAGTCGGAATTCCCTGATCGGGATGGTGAACCCGACAGGAGCCCCAAGTTGACCAGCATCGTGCGAAAACGAGTACTGGGTTTTGGCCATGCAGACGGGCAGGTGCCCGTAACCCCACGAGCGAATTTGGTCCAGTTGGCGTTTCGCCTTCGGACTGACATCAATGTCGTCAGCCTTGTAGAGTCGAGTAGCGATGTGTCGGGCTTTGTCCAACACATCTGCATCCGCTTCAAACAAGGGGACGAACGGACGCCCGTCAGCCACGTGTCCTTGGACGGCTTTGACGACGGCTTTTGCCAAATCTTCTCCACCAGCCCCGCCTTTTCCGTGAACCTCGGTGAGGCATACAGCCGATGCCCCGCTTGCGTGAGCAGCATCAGCGATGGCGTCGAGTTCGGCCTTCGTATCGGATGCGAATCGATTGATGGAAACCACCACAGGCATGCCAAAAGAGGCCATGTTGCGAATATGACGGTCAAGATTGGTGGTCGCACCAACGGTGACGGCTTCCACATGTTCGGCCTCAAGCGTGGCCTTGTCAGGTCGAACGCCACCACGGTTTCCGAACGCTCCGCCGTGCAATTTCATGGAGCGAACCGTGACGTTCATGACCACACAATCCGGTGCCTTTCCAGATGTGGCTGCTTTGATGTGCATGAACTTTTCAGCCCCCATGTCGGAACCGAAACCAGCCTCCGTTACCACGAAGTCAGCGCTTGCAAGAGCCATGCGGTCTGCGATGATGCTGGAGTTGCCGTGGGCGATGTTGGCGAAGGGCCCCCCGTGAATGAACGCTGGATTCCCCTCAAGCGTTTGGGTGATGTTGGGCAAAAAGGCCTGGCGAAGGACAAGCGCCATGGCTCCTGCACCACCGATGTCTTCGGCCTTAACCGGATGACCTTCGGTTGATGTGCCCACCACGATATCTCCCAGGCGCCGTCGAAGGTCTGCATAGTCGCTGGCCAGCACAAGAATCGCCATGACTTCGCTTGCCGCGGTGATGTCAAACCTGTCTTCCCTGACCAAGCCGTTGGCAGGGCCGCCCTTGCCCACGGTTACGTTGCGAAGAGCTCGGTCGTTCATGTCAATTACACGCGGCCATGTGATCCGAGTGGGATCCAGTTTGGCAGCGTTGCCGTGTTTGAGATGGTTGTCGAGCAGAGCGGAAAGGAGGTTGTGAGCTGACGTCACGGCGTGCAGATCACCTGTAAGATGGAGGTTGATGTTCTCCATGGGCAACACCTGAGCGTAGCCTCCACCAGCCGCCCCGCCTTTGATGCCGAAAACTGGACCCATTGAAGGCTCACGAACCACGCATGTGGCGGATTTTCCAATGTGGCAAAGGGCTTGGGTGAGTCCGATGGTGGTGACGGTTTTCCCTTCACCAAACGGGGTCGGATTGACCGATGTGACCAACACCAAGTTGCCTTGTGGTTGGTTGAACCTCATTTTCAAGGCGGACCAATTGATTTTGGCGACACCTTGGCCCATCGGTTCGATTTCATGGGATGAGATGCCCAGTTTCCATGCCACGGCTTCAACGGCTTCCATGGTGGCTTCCCGTGCGATTTCAAGGTCGGTCTTCATGAAGTCAACTGGCTGGATTTGAACCTATCAAACCCTCGGTGGTCTGTCAACGCAGCGGGGCGTTTCTGGGGGGGCCCACTCAAGCGGTTCTCATTCGTCGCTGACTTTGCCGAGATAATCGGGCAAATCAACACCGGCCATCTTGGCCACGTCATGCACTGGAGGGAGGCTTTGAATGAGGGACGAGATGAAGTTGGAGGTTGATCCGCCTTCTCCACCGTTGCCTGAATCCCAAACGGTGATCTTGTCGATCTTGAGGTTGGCAATGGCTTCGGTTTGACGAGCAACGAGTTCCTCGATTTTCTCAACCATCAGAAGCGTAGCGGCTGCCTTTGCATCGCCTCCAGCGCTCTTGACCAACTTGGCGTATCCGTCAGCTTTGGCTTCAAGCACGGCTCGTTGACCTTCTGCCTCTGCGGTGTACGCTGCGAGGGTAGCATCAGCTTGCCCTCGTGCGATCCGGCGTTGGCGTTCTGCTTCTGCCTCGGCAGCGATTTCGATCTGTTGCTTGGAGACTTCCTCACGGGCAATTTCCTCAGCACGCAGACGCTGACCTTCGAATTCGTATTGAGCCTTCTCAATTTCCACTTGCGCTCTACGCTTGGCCACTTCTGACCGCTTGAGGGCTTCAGCTTCCTTTTCAGCGAGGTCGGCGTTGTAACTGGCAATGTCAGCACGGGACAAGTTTTCACCTTCAACGGCTTTGGATTCTTGTTGTTGAACGAAAACACGTCGGTCGGCTTCGGCTTCTTTTTGTCCCTTATCGGATTCAGCACGGTTCATTGCAACTTGAATCTCACGGGCTCGGTCGGCTTGGGCCTCACCAACAGCACCATCACGGGTGGCGTTGGCTCGGTCAACGTCAGCACTTGCAATGGCTTGTGCTGCGGCTTTTGCACCGATGGACTTGATGTAATCGGCTTCGTCGGTGATGTCCGTGATGTTCACGTTGATGAGGTAGAGCCCAATCTTGTGGAGTTCGGTGTCCACGTTGTTGACCACCAAACTCAGGAAGGCTTCACGGTCGCCGTTGATCTCTTCAATGGTGAGCGATGCAACGGTGAGACGAAGTTGTCCAAAGATGATTTCCTTGGCCATGTCTTCAATGTCCGGTTGACTCAAGTTCAACAAACGAACAGCGGCGTTCTGCATGATGGAGGGTTTGGTGTCGATTCCAATGGTGAACGTTGAAGGGACGTTGATGCGAATGTTTTGTTGTGAAAGAGCGTGTTCAAGGTTGATGTTGATGGTCATTGGTTTGAGGTCAAGGAAGGCATAGTTTTGAACGAGCGGCCAAACGATTTTTCCACCTCCGTGGTAACATTTTGCTGCCCCCGAACCCTGTGTGTTTCCGTACACGACCAGGATTTGGTTGGCCGGCGCCAGTTTGTATCGGCTGGTGGCGATGTAAACCGTTGCCAGCACAACGAACACGAACAGTGCGATTCCAATCAAGACGAGGGTTTCTCCAACGGATGCCATGGGAGTACCTGTAGCGGCATCCCTTAAGAGATTTCACACGGAAACGGCGTCACTCTTCTTCCCGAACGTCCATGGCGTCAGCAACCTTGAGCGGCTTGACCACCAACGTTTCTGCAATCGTCCCTGTCACCACGACAAATTTTCCGGTTTCAATCTGCAACCCTTCGTCTTCAGCGACGGCTTCGCAGGTGCGTAGGGCATCTTGGAATTCAACTTGGACCTGCCCCGTTTGACCGGGACGAATCGTTCTGTAAACGGTGCCTTTGGCTCCCAAGGCTTCGCTGTGGATGACCGTGCCGTCTGTCTCAAGGCTTGCAATGGCCTGGAACACCTTGCCCACCATCCACATCGAGGCAATGCCTGCGCCCGATCCAACAAAGATAGCAGGAAGGGCGTTGTATCCGCTCTGTGATACCGCCAAGCCGAAAATACCGAACATCATGATGAAACTGAGCAAACCTTGGAGGGTGAGCATTTGGAACACCCCTTCCGCATCCATTTCGAGGTTGATGTCCAGGAACGGAATGGCGTCCACAAATCCATCGGCCACGCCCCCTACTAGAACCAAGGCGAAGTAAATCATGAACAAGAGGGTGCCAACCACGGCCATGCCTGCAAAGAACAGGTCAATACCCGTGATTTCACCCAAACCGAAGTAATCCAAAATTGATGAAAATCCAAACATGGTGACGCTTCCTTATTGTGTTCCTTGCTTCGTTCGCACATCAAGGTTCTGCTGTTTCTTCACCGGGCGAATGTAAATGAAGTAATAATGGCCATAGACAACGGGTCCAAGCGACCCTCCCACGAGCACCGCTACACCCCAATCGGGTAGGCCAAGGCCGACTCCAATCAGAAAGATGACCAACAGGGCAATGAGAATGAAGGCCTTTTCAAACAGCATCAGGAAAATGTTGTCACGGTCCCCGTTGACCTTTTCCTTGATCAGGATTAGGTCGAGCAATCCCGGCATGATGGTCACCGTCAAATGGCGCCAAGAAGAAGTTCAAACACAACGACGATGAATCCATAGAGGCCACCGATGAACAACAACGGCATCTCGTTTTCCTGTTCGAGTTGTTTTTTGATGTTGGTCTGGTTTGTAACATTGGAACTCATACTCGCTTCGTAGGCCTTTTCGTTCTTGTTGGACTGGTAGATGAGGAACACCAACGTCGAGATGATCACGGCCCAGGAGGCTCCAAAGACGGTTCCGAGGGCGTCTTGAAATTCAACCCACATCTTGAACGTCAAATACAATCCGAGCATTCCGGTCATGGCGCCGACGGCTTTTGACATGGTCCTACCTTGTCACCCTCCTCTTTGAATGTTGGGCCGGAACGCCCGTTGCTTTCTTGAGCAGGGAGCCCATGTCCAATCCATGGGAACCTTGAGGTACGCCGTCGCCGGCCATCCAATCGCCCATTCCTTGTCCCCGCTGTTGATGCATTTGGTCCATGCGCATGTTCAACGAAACCACCCGTTGCCCGAACCTTCCGTAGAGTTGGTTGAGGCCTCCACCATTTCTGACGCCCTTGCATGGGGGTATGCAGGGGCCGTCCCGTCCCCGCCGGTTTGGGCGTTGACCAACGGCCCGTTTGGCAAGTTTAGAACCAGCACACTCCTCAAGCGAGCCGTTCATGCTGCCTTTGAGGCCACCGCTGAAACACATGTTGAGCCCGCCCTCTCAACGGCTGCACCTCCTGCAGCAAAGAACCAACTCCCAACACGACAGTTCAATGAAGAGATTTGGTTGAACCTCACCTCCCCCCTTAAGCATCAGCTCCATTCAAACGCTGTCAAAGCCCTTGACAATGCCATGGACACCATGAGTGTCAACGCTCTGCGGTGGGATGGCAAAGGATGGTGGTCCGCCGGTTTGGACGGCGAGGGACTGTGCGATGCCCTGATTCATTTGGGTTGGAGTCCAAACGAGCATGTCCTCGGTATTTTGGGTGGAGGCGGTGCTGCAAGGTCGGTTGCCGCAGCATGGACGTCCGCAGGTGGCCGGATTCATCCTCTCGAGGGGAATCGTCCGCTGATGGATGGGCCATGGGACCAAGGAGTGACGACAGACAATCCACACATTTCAGTTCGCTTTGACCGCGAGATTGACCCGCCAACCGGACCTCGACTCGACGCATGGTACGAACCGATGGACGGCGATGTAGAGGCGCGTCTCAAAGCCGTCAAGGACGCTCCATACAACGGCCGGTGGATGCTTGTCGCCCAACACCTCGCTTGCTGGCGTCGCCTTTGGGCTCCAGAACTTGCACAGCATCTGCCCCCACTTGAGGTGTTGATGCATCAACTCCTTGTGGCAGAACACACCCTTGCAGGATATGCATGAAAGGAAAAGGGTCATGGCGATGCCTTGGCTAGGACCTTCATGCGCCGAGGACCTTTGGCGGTCGTGCTTCTGGTGAGTTCACTCCTGTTGTGCTCGCTACCGGTTGCCGCTGTTCTCTCGGAGGGCACCTCGTTCGAGGATGCCCACACGGGGCCGGACTTTCCAGTAGGATGGGATGAATTTCGTCTTGATGGCCCTTTTTCTCAAGAAGTCAGGATGATTTATCCAAGCATGGAAGCTGGTGAAGGCGCTGAAATGGCAGGAAACGGGCCCTTTCCCTGGCTCTTCTTCGTCGGGGATTCCGGAGAAGGGATTTCTGATTACATGCTGTTGACCGAACGTTTGGCGAATCGAGGTTTCATCGTCATGGTGACGACACCGTTTCAAGATGAAACCGATTTGAACCAAGTGAGCGATCGCATCACCGACGCTGTGGACGTGATGATACAACAAAACCAGACCAACCTTCACGTGCTTGGATCAGCGGGCAACATTGACCTGGATCATTGGGCATTGGCCGGTCACGGCAAAGGGGCAACAGCCGCTTATCTCTCGTACCCGTACTGGAATTTCAGCGTTCACTCCACGTCGATTCATCCCCCGAGAGGTGTGGTCGGTTTGGGATTGGATTTGAGTGACCTCGACGAGGACTTCTCATGGTCCACCTACCGAAGCGATGCTGTCTTGCCTCAGCCGAACACGGGGTTGTTCATCACCGGTACCGTCGATGAAGTGGCCCCTTCTCAAACCAACATGGAACGCGTTGAGACGCACGGTGGTATCGGGTGGCATTGGATGCACCTGTTGGGTGCAGACCATTATCAGTTTCAAGACACGTCCTCGGTGTTCGAAAACGAAGATCCCACCCTCAGTCAATCCGCTCAATTGGATCTTACTGCCAATCATGTGATTCCCTACCTGAACACCGTGCTTCACGGTGATCACGGCTCGTTTAGAGCGGCGTTTAACCGACCGCAAGCCCCGTCAGAAGTAAGTGACCCAAATGCCTACATTTCAGAGCATCTCGTTCCGAGTGAATTTTTGAGGTTGACCAATTTCACCACCTCCAACAACCTTTCTGAGCCCCTTGACGGTCTCCAGACGCTCAATCTTTCCTCGAACTTTACACTGCGGGACGGTACGCCGTACGCCGCCCTCCCGTCAACGTGGAACGTGGCCGTTGAGTGCGGTTGGAAAGGCCACTCATGGCTCGCCAACGGTTCCTTGAACGAAAGCGGGGTGGCCATGTGCTCGTACCCCATGGGCCCAGTAGCGCCCGGTGTTCACCAAGCATGGATGCGCGTCGCAGTAGAGGGTGCACCGAGCACCGTATTCACGACTGTCGAACGGACGAACACGCCCATGCAATTGACCAGCCCGGTACCTACTGTGTTCGTACCTCAGCGAGGGTCAAGCCTGCTGAACATCTCTGACGTTGCCATTGACCCTGATGGCCAACCGGTGCGGGCGGTCAACGCAACGTTGGTCGGCCCCGATGCCAGTCATTTCCGAGTCGTGTTGTCTTCCGACGGCCTCAGTTTGACGGTTGACCACCCCGATGATGAGGAGTGGCTTGGTGAATGCCAACTCCGGTTGGCATTGGCAAGCGATGGAGGCGTCCAAGACGAGGCCAACACCAGCCTCCGTGTTTTACTTACAGAAGTGGATGACCGTGTCCGTTCGAGGGGTGTTGTGCCCATTCAAGAACTCCAGGAAGACGGGGATCCACTCGCCCTTGACCTCTTGGAATATGTTGAAGATCCCGAAGGTCAGCCGTTGTCCCTGACCATCAATGAAGAAGCGTTTGGAAATGCAGGTCCGGTGCGCTTCTCTCTCGAAGGGACGGTGCTGACCGTTGTCCCCCTTGAACACCGGTACGGTTCGGTGGTGCTGCGCGTCATGGTCAGTGACGGCACAACGCAGCCGCTTGAGGTTAGTGTGCCGCTCGTGGTCAACTCAGTCAACGACCCTGTTGTTCTCAACATCAGCATGTGGACTGACCTTGCCTTCGACGAAGACGACCATCTTGCCGTTCCGTTGGGGCCTTGGGCGTACGATGTCGACGGCGATTCATTGGTATGGAGCGTGGAACACAACCATTCCGAGCTAACGGCCAACGTGGTGAACGGAACGCTGCATCTTGAAGCCTCTACACACTGGAACGGTGTGTTCTCAAACGTTCGTCTCAGTGTTTCAGACGGTGGTCAACCCTCTGTCAGGAGCCTCAACGTTACGGTTAACCCCGTTGGGGACATGCCGGTGGCCACCATCACGTCGTTGCAATTGCTTGAGGGATCCCAAACAGCCACCATGCAGTGGAGAATAGCGGATGTGGACGGCCAACTCAACACCAGCGGTACGGTTCTGGTGGACGGGCAAGAGGTGTCAACGAATCATTCGTGTCTTTCCGATACACCGACCCAGTCTCAATGCGTCTCGTTGATGGCGTTCCCATCTGGAATTTCGGGTTCTGTCTCCGTTGAGTTGCGTCTATGGGATGATGAATTGATGCGCACCGGTGTGGTCACGTACCTCTACGATACGGGGGGCAACGCCTCGGTTTCAACAGAAGAAGACGCCGGGGTTCAATCAGGTCTCCCCACCGGTTGGTTGTTGGGCGGATTGGGCGTGTTGTTGGTAGGGGCGTTGGTCTTCTTCTTGACCAACCGGTCACCGCCTCCGGCTTCCCCATCGATTCATAGCGATGCACGCAACGATTCTGAACCCGCCAAGAAGGGTTTGCTTGAGCGTGCGAGAGAGCGTTTGTGATCAACAGGCTCAGGCTGCAGCGGGGGCGGTGGTTGTCCACGCACCCATGGGCTTGTGCCAGTCCCGTACTTGGTCGGTTTCCAAGCGCAACTGAATGCGTTGCCCTTCTTCCAACACGACATCCTCGAAGTCAAAATCCACGACGAGTTCGTTGGAGCGGAAGGTGTCGTCAAACAACACCTCGGTCATCGTGACCTGTTCTTCGTCAAGGAGTTCGTACACCACGCGGAGATGGCATTCTTGCAGAGGGTTGCGCAAGGCGCATGATTCGCTGCTGCCGTCGTGTTCAACCATCACGTATCCCTCAAGGGTGGCCGTTCCGTCGTGTTCGCTCAGGGGAATGATGGTGTCCTTTGCTGTGGGGGCACAGACGCATTCCATGTTGTCCACTTCAACCTCGGAGTCAAGGTCGACCGTGACCGTAAGTTCTCGGGTTTCAACGTCGTTGCCGTTGGTGATCGTCGCCGTCACCGTGTGGTGGCCCGGGGTTTCGAAGGCGTGGGTGACGTCTGAACCCGTGGCGGTTGTGCCGTCGGCGAAATCCCAAACAACAAGGCCATCCATGTTGCTGGTGCTGAACGAGAAGAGGTGGAAAATCTCCTCAACCTGTTGCTCCTCGTTGTTGTCGCCCTCATCAACCTCAACCATCACGTACCGGTTGGTACCGTTGTAGGCATCGGCTGAAATTGAGAATCCCTCATCAGAGGATGAGAACTCAACAAGGTTGGTTCCAAAAACAGCGTAACTGGAGCCGGCTCCCACTGCGAAGATTAGAGCCAGCACGGCGGCGAGTTGGAACTTGGACATACTCTCCAAACTGACTTCGCATTCATAAGTAGGTGTTTTTCTGGCAGGTGAAAAAAGAATCACAGGGGGATGTTTCCGTGTTTCTTTGGAGGCGACCATTCGCGTTTGGTCTTCAGAATGTTGAGGGCTCGTATCAAGCGCAGCCGGCTTTCCTGAGGTTCGATGACATCGTCCAGCCAGCCGTTGCGTGCAGCCACGTACGGGTCACCGAATTTGGCCTTGTATTCATCAACGAGTCGTTGACGGACGCTTTCTTTCTCTTCCTCAGGTGCTGCCCCAATCTCCCGTCGATGAATGATGTTCACTGCGCCCTCGGCCCCCATCACGGCGAGTTCTGCCGTTGGCCATGCCACGTTGTAGTCGCTCTGCAGGTGCTTGCACGACATGGCGAGGTAAGCGCCTCCGTAGGCTTTGCGAGTGACGAGGGTGAGTTTTGGAACGGTGGCTTCGGCGTAGGCAAACAGCAACTTGGCTCCGTGGCGAATGATGCCGCCCCACTCCTGAACAACACCGGGCAAGAATCCGGGGACGTCCTCAAAGGTGACAAGTGGGATGTTGAACGCGTCGCATGTTCGGATAAAACGGGCGGCTTTGATTGAGGCATCGATGTCCAAGCAACCAGCCAGCACTTTGGGTTGATTGCCCACGACGCCAATTGTCTGGCCGTTCAACCGGGCAAACCCGATGATGATGTTCTCTGCGTAGGCCGGGAAGAATTCCATGAAATCCCCGTCATCAACCACCTCTGAGACGACTTGAACCATGTCGTAAGGCTTGTTTGGATTGTCGGGGACCAATTCCTGCAAGTGATCGTTGCTTCGGTCGGTGGGGTCTGCTGTGGGAACCACCGGGGGATCGGCCATGTTATGGTCTGGCAAAAAGGACAGAATGGTTGCAGCGAGTTCACAGGCTTCTTCCTCATCATCGGCGATGAGGGAAGCGATGCCTGAGCGAGAAGCGTGAAGGTTTGCACCACCAAGTCCGGCAGCGTCCACTTCACCGCTCATGACCTCGGGGGTCTCAAGCGGTGATGACATGAAGAGTTGACCGTGTTCCTCTCCAAGGATGGTAAAATCCGAAAGTGAGGCGGCGAGGGCTGAGGCTCCAACCACGGGGCCGAGAACCACGCTGATCATGGGGATTCGTCCGCTGCACTGCACCAGCCGATCCAGCATCACTCCGGTGCCAGCAAGGGCGTTCACACCGTCTTGTGCTCGCTGACCGCCACCGTCCCACATACAGATGAGTGGAGCTTTGGCGCGTTCGGCCATCTCCACCACTTTGGCAATTTTCATGGCGTGCATTTCACCCATGCTGCCGCCGTGGACGCTGAAGTCTTGGGCGAAGCAGTACACTCGGCGCCCCTCAATGGTGCCTTGGCCGGTGACGACCCCGTCGCCGAGGGTTGGGTGCATGAACATCTGATGGTCGACCGTTCGGTGGGTCACGAAGGTGTCGAGTTCGAGGAACGAGCCTTCATCGAGCAACGTACCGATGCGATCCCTTGCTGTTCCGCGTCCGCTCACTCGAATGCTCTCTTGGCGCTTGAGTCCCCCGCCCAGGCGAGCAGCCTCTCGCTTGCCTCGCAAGTCTTCTGTGCGATGGTCAGCGTTTCCTTGCACGGTTGTCCCACTCCCTCTCGGCTTTTGATTGAAGCGCTCAACCTCGCAGGTTTTCGCGGTGTTCCCCGCAAAGGTTGCTCTGCATGGCTTCGCTGATTTCCATGCCTTGGGATAGGCACCAGTGGAGTTTGACGATCATCGCTTCGGGGGTGCCGTTGACGCCGTGGCCCAACAGGCCCATTTCCCGCTGCTTTCGCCCTTTGGCGTAGACGTTCATGTCGATTGGGCCGTGGATGCATTGATTGACCACCAAAACGGGAAGGTTTCTGTTCATGCAGCGGGTCATGGTGCGCCACAGCAACGTGTTTTCCGGAGCGTCTCCCATGGGGTCGTCAATGGGCAAATGGCCCAAGCCAGTGCCGTGGATGACCACGCCCTGCACCCCGGTGGCGATGACGGCTTCCACATGCTCCCCGTGAAGCCAAGGCCCTGCGATGAATTGACCAAGGCGTTGGCCCACTTCGTACAGCGATGGTGCGGCGTTTATGGGTCGGCTTGACACAACATCCACACTCGCTTCATAAGCCGGCGCGAGGTTGTGTTCCAGACCATCCGAGGTTACGTCGATCGTGGCCAACGCTTCTGCGTTGACGGGTTGAAACGCATCGCGACGAGATGAATGCAGTTTGCGAACGCCCAAACCGGAATGAACGGCCATGCGTCCGTCGCTTTGCCCTTCGTGCATCACAACCACGACATTGTCGCCGAGTTCACCTGTCGGCAACGGACCATTGGCCGCCCAATGCACGGCTGAAAGGAGGTTCTCAGTGGCGTCGGTGGATCCACGGTCACTTGAGCGCTGGGAACCCACCATGACGACGGGGCCTGGCAATCGGCCGCCCCGTCCCGCAAAGGCAAAACTCAGCGCAGCTGCGGTGTAGTGGAGGGTGTCGGTCCCGTGGGCGATAACAACACCTCGGCACCCTTCGTTGAACGCCTCCTCAACGGCTTTGGCCATGTTGTTCCAGTGTTGCGGTCTGATGTCGTCGCTGAACATGTTGCCCATCTTGATCGTGTCAATGTTGGCCATGGCGGCCAGTTCAGGGAGCGATGCCAACAATTCTTCGGGTTCCGAACGAGCCACCACGGCACCCGTGGCGTAATCCACTTTTGATGCGATGGTCCCACCGGTATGGACGATTCGTACGGAGGGCCGGTCGTTGTTGTCGATTTTCTCGACCTCAACAACAGGAGGTTGGGCCACGTTGTGGGGGCCGAGGTCCTCGCAGGACACCACGTCCTCATGGCGGAAACTGACGTTGTAACCGTTGTCGAGTTTGAGGGTGATGTGACGTGGAGCGGCGTCGGGGAGGACCCTTCCTTCGTGGCGAACCTCGCCGTTATGCGAAGCGACCAGAATCACGGCACGGTGGCCGATTTCAGGCTTGTTGTCCATGGGTTGCTGGGGAGAGCGGCATCACATGAAGGGTTCGGCTCACTGCGACAGGTCCTTGACCTTCTCAACCAGGTCCATCCTTCGCAATCGCCAAACGCCGAAAGGCGTCATTGCTACGGCGATGATGATGACACCTGACATCAACTGCCAGGCCACGCTCGGAACAATGGTTACGGGGACGAAGAATTGCCAGGATGAGAACGATGCTGCTAAGCCAACGGCCCCTCCATAGGCAAACAAAACACCGACAACACCGCCGATGATTCCAATCAAGAGACTCTCAAAGAGAAGCATGGTCCCAAGGTTGCGCGTGGATGCACCAAGAACACGTAATGTGGCCAGTTCGAAATCACGCTCTGCAACGTTCATGATCATGGTATTGAACATGACAACAACCGTGAACAGCAATCCAAGATACATCATGGTCTGGAAAATTTGGGTCTGCTGGTCGAGTAAACTGTTGATTCCATCAAGGAGTGTCTGGCGTTCAACAATGCCCATGGACGCCTCGCCCAATGCAGAATCCACCTCAACGCCTTGCGGCATTTCAAGATAAACCGAAGTCGCATTGACGCCCAAAATATCGCTCAAATCATCCCGCAAGAAATACATCGTTCTCGCCAATTCTGCAGTGGAGGTGCCAACGATCTCGACCTCGGTTTGTGCGCCATTGAGACTGACTGTTTGCTGCTCTCCTATGCTCCATCCAAGGAATGTCATGCTTCCTTCATCCATCATGACTTGAGGGATTGTTGCGTTGGCAGAGGGTGCGTTGCCTTCCAAAAGAGACACGGCGCGCATGCCGCGTTCGAACGAATCAAGACCCACGAGGGTGAAGGTACGTTCTATTTCATCAGCATCAGCAACTGAACCGAGGGGCATTTCAATGAGCATTTCATAATCGACGGTGTTGTTTTCTGCCCAATCCACAACGGGTTGTTCACCATCGGGCATGATGTAGACTTGTGCGTCCCAAGTTTGGTCGTCCTCAAGAGCACCGACCATGGTGTCCTGCAAACCGGCTGACATCATTTGGATGGAACCAAACAACATCAACGAAATACCAACGGCAATGAACGTCATGGTCAAACGCACGGGTTTTCGAACGCTTGACCGAATGGAAAGGCCAAGCGTTGTTGGCATCCACGAAGTGAGTTTTCGAAGCAGGTTTGAACCCACACGCATCTCGCTTTGACCGCTCAACACGGCTAATGGGTCAAGGCGGCTGGCCTTCCACGCAGGGAACGCACCAGACAAAAACACGACGATCATGGTTGAGCCAATGACAGAGGCGACCACGGAAAATGGAACGGTGCGTTCCACAATTGGCACGCCAACCAAGTCCTGGTAAAAGTCCAACATACCATTCATGCCGCTCGGTCCCGCCAACGCACCAAGAGCACAACCGATTCCACCAATCGCTAACGGAGCGATCAGGTAGCCAGTCATCAGCGATGAGCGTTTGACACCCAATGTTCGTAGCACTGCAATCTCTTTGGCTTGACTTTGAACCAAGCGTTGAAGGCTGAGAACGATGGTGATGGCGGCAATTGAAGCAATCATGACGGTGAAGGGAACGGTCGTTCGCTTGGTTCCTTCCAAATCCTGTCGCATGACTTCAACGGGCTCGTTTTGCCCCCGGTCGCGAACACGGGCGTCCAAGGCTGCATCAGCAAGAGCGGTTTGAACAAGTTCTTTCACGGCATCAACCTCATCGCCCTCATGTTCGCTGGTATCGGGTAAATCAAACGACGGTGTGCCTTCAACATCCAACAGAATCATGTTGCTGGAGCCAAGCACTTCACCGGTGAGGCGAGCCATTCCAGCATCGGAGAGGTAACCCACGACGTATTGACCTGGCTCGGAAGGAAACAATTCACCTTCTGGGGCGAAGAGAACGTGAAGTGGGTGATAACCAGTGCCCACAATCGTGAATTCAGCCGTTGCATTTCCCGCTCCAATCGTCACCGTGTCCCCCAGGTTCAGGTCAAGCGCTTCTGTTACGTGAGCATCGATGACAATCTCGTCTGAAGCAACAGCAGTCCTGCCTTCAGAATGACCATCTGGCATCCAGACACGGTCGGCGTTGGCACCATCGGGAATGCCGTGCCACAGTGAGTTGATGATGTGCTCGCCGGTTTCGTTGGTGTGAAACATCGCACCCTGGGTTATCGTTCGGCTTTCACATGAATCGAGCGACGGAGAAACGGATGAAGTGTTCCACGCAGTTTCCAACGCCGTACAGAATGAAGTGACCTCTTCTGGTGTCCAAAGAGCACTGCGGTTGTCAATCCACAAGTCTGCGAGATTCGCGCCGTTTTCATCGTCTGCTTGCATGGTGTCGTACATGCCGCCAAGATTGTGAGCATAACCCCCGAAGGTAATTCCAGCAAAAACGCCGACAAAGACCATCAATACGACGGCCAAAAGTCGCAATTTGGTTCGCCATAGGCTTCTTGCAAGGCGCTTGTTGAGCAGAGCAGACATTGGATCACCTCACTCGCTTTCGCTGGTGTTTACCCGTTCATCAGAGATGATTTTGCCACTGTCAATCCGAATGACTCGAGTGGCGTACTTGATGAGTCCCTCATCGTGTGTGACGAGGACAGCTGTGATGTTTTCCATTTCACAGGCACTCACCAGCGCCTCCATGACTTTGTTGGATGTTTCCGTATCGAGGTTGCCTGTTAACTCGTCACCCAGGAGAAGTGTTGGGCGTTTTGCAATGCTGCGAGCAATGGCCACGCGTTGTTGTTGCCCCCCGCTTATTTCTCCGGGAAAGCGGTTGACTTCGGCTTCAAGGCCCACCAACTTGAGCAAATCCTTCGCTCGCTTTGGGTCTTTTTTGCCGGCGAGTTCTTGGATGAGCAGGATGTTTTCGAGAACCGACAAATCTTGGAGGAGGTTGAAGAATTGAAACACGTACCCGATGTTCTCTCGGCGGAACGATGTCATCTTTTCAGAGTGGTTTCGAGGAACTTCTTCGCTAAGGAAAGTATAGCTTCCTCCAGTGGGGCTGTCCAAGGCAGAGAGGCAATTGAGGAGCGTGGTTTTCCCTGAACCCGACGGACCCAGGAGGATGACACGTTCACCTTCGTGGATTTCAAAACTCACCCCATCAAGTGCTTTGACGATGCCTGCAGGGGTTTCGTAATGCCGTTCTAGGTTTTCCATTTGTAATAATTTATTCATTCTCTTCACCTTTTTGTTTCAAAGAGCAGTTTAAACATCTCAAAGAATTGTGTGATAACTTGGTCCTCACTCAACCGCTGGTTATTCATTTCTTGTAGCAGCCAAATTTTGTGTTCCGTTGACATGCGAGTGAGCACATCAAACGGTACGTCGCTTCGAATGGCACCAATTCGTACGCCATGATCGAGGATGACAGTGAGGTCGTTGTACTCGGTGATTCCTTCAACCTCTGAGTTCAACTTGCTAACAATGGGATGTTCTGAGCCAAGTGATGCCACTTGGTGGATAAGCGCCATGAGGCGAGGATGTTGAAGCGAATCCTTCCATCGTTTCGACATCAATTCCTGGATTGAATTCCAATAGACCTCACGATTGTGTAGTTTGGAAACTTCCCTAGGCTCAAAAATCGTCATTCCTGTTGAACGCAATTCATCGATGAGACACGTTATGAAGAGGTCTTCCTTGTTCTCAAAATAATAGTACATCGAACCTTTCGCGATGCCTATTTTTTGAATGATTTTGTTGTACGAAGCGGCTTCGAAACCGTGAGCAGAGAATTCTTGCTTAGAAACATCAAGAATCCTCGTTTTGAGTGATTCGTCTATGGATTCATAGCGCAAGAGAGGCATTCGACCAGTCAGTCCGA